>CAKOWW010000031.1 GCA_934129785.1 uncultured Clostridia bacterium | reverse complement strand
CAAAACCTCCATTTTTTATGCTACAATCAGCATTTTAATCATATCAACAAGTTTTTCGTCTGTATATCCTTCTGTAAGCTCCTGAAGGATTTTAACGGTCTTTCTTGTTACCATTTCCCCGACTTCCTCCCGGTGGATCTCATGCACACTATAAACGCCCTCTGTACCAGTCGGTACACACTTGTTAATAATAAGTGTCGGCACGCTTCCGGCTTTCTTGAAATTTTCATATTTATCATAAAATTCAACGATTACATCATAAATAATTGAATCATCGCCAATTTTCACGATTTTCTTGCATCTCTTTTCGCCCCAGGTGCAAAAGAAGAATAAATCTAAAGAAAAGCCGTTTTTGCATTTTCCATTGAATTTTTCTAACTGATCTCTTGTTATTTTTGCCATTTCTAAAACCTCCATGATTTAAAGTTGTGTTTGTTGTTATAAATACAATACATTATTTTTGATTGTTTGTCAATAGTGTTTTTCATTTATTTTTGATTGATTATGAATCAAAATAACCAGACTCACGCAATAAATCAATATTTACTCTCATTTTATCGCTAATATATAACGCTTGTAACTTTCCGGCGTTCACTTGCTCCAATGCTTGCATAAAATCATTATTTGCAAAAATGTTATTCGATAAAATTTCGTTTTTATCATTTATAACTATCGTATTACCGTTTTCGTCTGATTCTTCATAATTTGCATAATATGCGAAACCTGGCACGATCATAGCCAATTCAAAAACGTTTTCCCATTCGTCAACGATTTCCGTATTATATCCCATAATTTTATTTTTACTCATTGTAATACCTCCCATTTAATACGATTTTGAGAAATTCCCAGGTTTTACCCTGGAAACCTCAAAACATTTAATTTATCACACAAAAGATCAATTTTATTTTCGATTTCGTCAAGTTCTTCATCGCTTGCACCAGATTCTATAGAAATATCAAATTTCTTGTTTAACCGCTCTATTTCTTGTCGAATTTCGTTTTCTTCTTTTGTATTATCTGTCTGAATCGTAATATAATATACAGTTCTATACAATACCTTCGTATGTCCTTTTGTACTTCCGTTATACACACTGGATTCTTGCAGCCGAATCTTTTTTCCTGATATGATACCACTATAATAAAAAGCGTTTGCATGTCTCCAATTTTCAGGATCTTCTTTTAAATACTTCTCAAAAATCAACCCTTGCTTTTCTGAAATTTGTTTATTTTTGCAGTGTCCGAAACTTTCAAGAAATATATTTCTAAACCATTCATTGTATTTTGTTTCTCTGATCTTTTCCATTGTATTTCCTCCATGTTTATAAGTTGTGTTGTTTGTTGTTAATTGTATTATACTTTATTATTGTTTGATTGTCAAGTATTATTTTAAAATTCTTTATTTTAGTGTAATAAAAAAGAGAACCGCCGGAACGATCCTCTAATTTTGACTTTTACGCAATTTTTGAAATTCCATTGATAATATTATCAAAATGGAACTTTTCGCCCGTTTCCACCTTCTCAAATTCCACACAAGACGCAAAACATCGAAAAGGTGTAAATATATCGCCGTGGTTCGTGTATGGGCTTCTAGATGTATTCCAGTCAATGCCTAAAACGCCATTTTTGCGATATACCCGGAAAACCTTGTTATAGTTCCCCGTTTTGATTTCTTTGCTGCTGCATCCGTATAAATGCACTTTTACAAGATCATTTTCTTTTAACATTGCCACGCCTCCCGTTATTGCTCTAATCTCATTATTTCGTTGTCGTTCGCATCATATAAAAAATAGTCAAGACCTAAATAGTCATTTTCAAAATATTCTTGCATTCTCTTTCTTGCTTCCGACTCTGTACAATTTAACCGCTTTTCTTGCGTTCTTGCTCCGTCTGTTGCCTGAATTGTATACATGTTATTTTCTCCCTTGAATGGTTTTATATGCCATTTTAAAAGCTAATTTCTGAGGTAAAAACTTTTTATATTTCAAATAGATTTCGTTAAATTCCTGATACATTGCACGCCCTCCAATTTATAGGGGCTTGCCATTTACAGCTTGCCCCATTTATTATAGTTTGTTTTTACTAGATGAAAAACATTTCGCCGTTGATTTCTAATGCTATAGCGTCTTGCGTCATTTCTTTTTTAAGATCCTCGCATAAATCAATAACTTGATCCAGCTTGTTTCTTAAATCTTTTTCACTTGCATAAGCGAAAACCATTGTTGTTTTCTCTTTTACAAGTCCGACTGTTGGGCTTGTCCAGTAACCCAGGGCATCTGTTGAGGTTGCACCTCCGAAGCAATCAGATAAAAGCGTTGCTGCCTTGTCTACATATTTACTATTATCAATTTCTTCATTGATATTGATTGTTGCCGGTACATAAACCGTAACTTTACTACTCAGTGAAAACACGTTTTTCAGTCTTGCATTTGTCATAACTTTTTACCTCCGATAATTTAAAGTTGTGTGTTGTTTGTTTATGTTTGCATTATACATTTAT
>CAKOWW010000030.1 GCA_934129785.1 uncultured Clostridia bacterium | reverse complement strand
CCTAAAAGTTTTATAAAAAGATTTTGAAAAATTTTATAAAAAACTATTGACTTTTGTTAGCAAGTTTTTGTTAATATAAGAACTATTCATATTTTTATTTTTATTCAATGAATTCATAAATATAAACCTGTACGCATCTAAGTGAGCCGGCCGACTAGAACAGAACGACACGGAACGAATAGTGGTTGCCTCCCCATCCGTAGCTGATGTCGAAATAGAACGGACCTGCACTAGAGCCGTGGTAGTAAGCGCCCCCACGCATGAAGAACGGACGGCTAGCGTATGGACAGCTAGAGTAATCTGCGTTCCAGCTATACTGACCGTCACAACCATTAGATGTTTCCCATATTGCATCTCCATATTTTCCTTTATTTGCTTCATAATTCATTGTTTTATCTTCCGTACTATCTGTTACTCCTATTCCAGCATATTGTGTTTGGTATTTTGATTCAATTTTTAAGAAATTAGATACAAATGTATTTTCTATAGAACTTCCTAAATAGTTTGCCATATATTCCCATGATCCACCTGACATGTCATATATTCCATATATGTTTCTTGTTGTACTTGCCTTTTGTCCATTTTCTGTATAATATCTATAATATGTGTTTGTATAATTGCCTCCAGTTGTAGCATTCTCATTTATATTTGTATAAGTTATTTCTATACTGTCTCCATTATCTTTTTTACTTCCATCTACTACTTTTGAATAATAATTTGTGTAATTATCCATACTATTTCCTGACATTCCTGTTAATGTTACTGATCTATTATACATTTTATATCCATTCTCTGAAGTAGGATATGTTATTCCTTCATTATATGAATTATTCCATATTCCAGATTGTCCATCATTTGATTTTTGCATATTACCATATTCACTTTGTGCCAAATATGCTACTGCTCCCCATTGGCTATTTTGCATCATTGTTGTTGTTATTTCTGAATTATTAAATCCATATATTTTAGTTTCATCTTTTGCCATATTTTGAGAAACTGTGAATATCTCATTTACATCCGTAAATCTCCAACTTGTTACATTTGGTCTTATTGTTACATTTTTCTTATCTCCACGACCATATAAAATATCTTCATTTGTTGTTGATGCTGATATATTTCTATTATTATATTCTGATGTATAATTACTTGATTCAAATTTTCCAACCCATATTCCAGATAATTCACTACCTGTTCCACCTAAGTCTGTATCTGCTGTAAATACTGGGTGAACTATATATTTTCCACCATTTGTTTCTCCATTTGTATTGCTTGTTCTTATTGCTGTGTCTTGTCCTTCTGGTGCATCTATAATTTTATCTGATGTTCCTATTAAAAATTTTATTGCAAATTCTCCTGTTCCATTTGCATTTTCATGATATCCACTTTTTACATAATAGCTATATCTTGGTATCCATACAAACATTGTTGTTATATCATCTTCTGGTATTGGTGTTCCTACTCCTGCACTTAAATAATCTTTTCTTGTTTTTCCATTACTGCAATTTTCTTTTACTGTTACTACATTTGCCCATTTTTTGTTTTCTATAGAATAGTCATACCAGTCATTTCCGGTATTACTTTTATCTGCTACTTCCCATGTTTTGTTAGTTGCATTCCATTTTACTGGTATCATTCCTTCTTTTAAATTTGGAATATTTACATTACTATTATTTGCTAGCATTTCTAATTTTATTAAATCTTCTTTTTCTTTTTGTGCTGCTTCTTCTGTCGCTTGTTTTGATTTTTTTGCTTGTGTTAGTATTCCATTATTTCCTGTTAACATCGCTATACTTACTCCAGCAAGTACCAAAAGTACCACTATTGTTATCACTAATGCAATTAATGTAATTCCTTTTTCCTCTTTTGTTTTCAGCATTTTATTCACTCCTATTTTTTTATAATTCATAATTTTCTTTTTCTCTGAGTATATTCTATATTTGTGCTAAAAGTTTGTACACGAATTTTCTTCCACAACTATGTTTTCCAAATCCGTTTGTTTTTATACCTTCTTTTTTATTATAAAATCATTCTTTAGTTTTCATTTTTAGTTTTTCTTATCGCCTTGCTCTATATCTTCTAAAATAGAATAAAATTAAAACTAGCATCAAATTTTATTTTAATACTAGTTTTAGTTTTTTAAACACTTTATTTTATTAATATATTAAATTATAACTTTTCAATTTCTTCTTTTGTTAATCCAGTTATTTCAACAATATAATCTATATCTGTTTTTTTAGCTTTCATCTTTTTAGCGATTTCAATACTTCTTTCTTTTCTTCCTTCAAGGGTTCCAGAGTCATGTCCAGTATTATAGCCAGAACCATATCCTGAGTCATATCCCGAGTCATAGCCTTTATCATATCCAGCATCTTCTATTGCTTTTTGATCCATTATGTATTTTTGTCTTAATTCTGCTAAATATCTTTCATTTTTATCTTGGCTCATCATTTCTAACACTTCCCTTGCTTTTTCTATTTCTTTACTTTCGCCTTGCATTTTCTTTTCTGGATTTATTATAAACTCTACCCAATTTTTTAATTCTTGATTTTGAGTTTTGTTTTTATATTTTTTAAACTTTGGTAATTCTAATATAACTATTTTTTCTACTGGTGTCAATATCTTATTTGTATAATCTTTACCTCTGAGTTCCCATTCGGTTATCCAATGGTCTACATCTTTTAAGTTTTTTAGTTCAAAGTCTACTATTAAAATTACTACTCCCTTTTCAAGTTCACTATAATCATGTCCTGCTTTTATGCTTTCTATATACATTTTTGACCAATAATATAGAGCTCTTTTTTCTATGTTCTTTTGGTCTAC
>CAKOWW010000029.1 GCA_934129785.1 uncultured Clostridia bacterium | reverse complement strand
AAACCAATATCATTATTTATAGAAACATTTAATACAGAAAAAATAAACATTAAAGAAATATATAAATATGTAGAAACAAACTTTAACTTCTCAGTAGAAAACATAATAAACGAATTAAATTTAAAAAACACAAAATACTATAACATTGCATCATATGGACACTTCGGAAGAACAGACATAAATTTACCATGGGAAAATATTAAAAACACTTTACAGCAAAAAGAAAAAAAGTATCAAAACAATTGACTAATATTTTATTTAATTATATACTTAAAATAGAGGTGAACATATGGAAGCATTTGAACAAGAAAATAAAAGTATGTTTGATATGATAAATAGAAATAGCAAACTAAGAAATCCAGATTTAAATGAAGCATTAAATAATTTTCGAAAAATATGTGAAAATTCAAAATCAAAAGAAACAAGACAATATAGACAAAAAAAAGCAAAAAAGAAACAACAAATAAAAACAGCTATTTTTACTGCAACATTAATAACAACAACATTAATTTCAGCATACACTGCAAACAGGATAACAAGAGCAACAATGGAAAGAGATAATATAATTATAAGTAGAGATAATAAATACGGAGACGAAATAGATAATAAAATAAATTATTATCAAAACTTAATGAATATCTATAGCGATGAACAAAACAGAATCGAAAACGCTTATGGAAGAAATCAAAGTACAAATGAATTAAATGTTGATTATAATTATTCAAATTTAGCAAAGCATATTATTGAAGCATCACAAGTTTCAGAATCAGAAATGAGATGTGTAATAATCGCAGCATATAATATTATTAATTCACCATATAGAGAAGAAACTTTTGATAAAGCATTTGAAATAGCCAAAAATAACGAAAACATGTCTGAAGATACAAGAGATTTAATAGAAAAAGGATCAAACGGTTTTCTTGAAGAATTACAATATGATAACTGGGAAGAATACCAAAAAAATGAAAGACAAGAAATAAAAGATTTAAAAACAATAGAAAAATATTCCGGAGGTAAAAGTAGATGACCGACGAAAAATTATGTAATGTAATAGAATTAGGAGACAACAAAGAATACACTGAAATAGATAGAGTAAACTATAATCATAATACTTATGTAATATTATCAGACTTAGATAACCCATCAGATTTCTTTGTAAAAAAACTAATAAATGAAAAAAATAACGAATATATCATTGGATTAGATACAAATGAAGAAGTATATAATGTATTAAAAATATTTACAGATAAATATACAAACTAAGCTAAAAAATAGTTTAGTTTTTCTTGTTTAATAAAACAATTTATATTATAATAATTTAAGGTGGTCATATGAAAGAAAGAATAATTTTACATATTGATGTCAATAACGCATTTCTTTCTTGGAGTGCCGTAGATATGCTAAACAACGGAAGTAAAATAGATATAAGAACTAGATATGCAATAATCGCAGGAAACGAAAAAGAAAGAAAAGGAATAGTTCTAGCAAAAAGTAACCCCTGTAAAAAGAAAGGAGTTCAAACCGCTGAACCAATATTCCAAGCAAGAAAAAAATGTCCATATCTAGAAATATATCCCCCAAACTATAAAATATATAAATACTATTCTGATGAAATGTATAAATATTTGCTTAACTACACAGATATCATAGAAAGATACTCAATAGATGAATGCTTCCTAGATTATACAGATTTAGTTCTATTATTTGGAGACCCAATAAAAACAGCATATAAAATAAAAGAAGACATAAAAAATAAATTTGGATTCACCGTAAATGTAGGAATAGGAAACAACAAATTATGTGCTAAAATGGCATCAGACTTTGAAAAACCTGATAAAGTACATACATTATTTACAAACGAAATAAAAGATAAAATGTGGTCCTTACCAGTAAGTGACCTATTCATGATAGGAAAAAGTTCAAGCAAAAAACTAAATGAACTAGGAATACTAACAATCAAAGATTTAGCAACAATTGATTCATCTTATCTCTATAAATATTTTAAAAATAGAGCAAACCAAATGATAGAAAGTGCAAACGGAATAGATAACTCCAAAGTAGAATACGAATACACCGACCCCAAAAGCATATCATCTTCAACATCATTTGCTTATAACTATAAAACTAAAGAAGAAATATATCCCATATTATTAGAATTATCCAAAGAAATAACAAGTAAATTAAAAAACAAAAAAATGTATACATCAAATGTAAGTATTTGGATTAAATATACAGACTTTACAAAAATAAGCAAACAAACAACACTAAATAATCCAACAGATGAAATAAACGATATATATAATAATAGTATAAAATTATTTAATAGTATTTGGAATGAAGAACCAATAAGAGCATTATGCGTAGCAATATCAAGTTTTAGCAAAACAAGTGCAGTACAATTAAATTTATTTAACAATAACATATCAAAGCAAAAAGTAACAAAACATGATGAAAAACTAGATAAAATAGTAGATGAGTTAAATAGCAAATATAAAGGTATAATTACTTATGCAAACAAAATAAAGAAAGAAGGACATTATGAACAAAGAAATAATTAAAGAAATAGCACAAGAATTAAATATCAAAATAGAACAAGTAGAAGCAGTATTAACCCTATTAGAAGAAGGAAATACCATTCCCTTTATAGCAAGATATAGAAAAGAAAAAACAGGTTCCTTAGATGAAGAACAAATAAGAAAAATAAACGAAGTATATGATTATCAAGTATCATTACTAAAAAGAAAAGAAGATGTAATAAGATTAATCGATGAAAAAGGACTATTAACCGAAGAATTAAAAAATAATATCCTAAATTGCAATAAATTAGTCGAAGTAGAAGATCTCTATAGACCATATAAAGAAAAGAAAAAAACAAAAGCAACCGATGCCATAAATAACGGACTAGAACCATTAGCAAAAATAATTATGAGTTTTCCAAATAACTTAGACATAGAAAAAACAGCATCAAACTATTTAAATGACAAAGTAAAATCAATCGAAGAAGCAATTCAAGGAGCAAAATATATAATTGCAGAATGGATAAGCGACAATGCTAGTTATAGGAAATGGATAAGAAACAATATGTATTATAAAGGAAAAATAGTATCAAAATTAAAGAAAAACGCCAAAGATGAAACAAAAACATATGAAATGTATTATGACTATAACGAACCAGTAAAATATATCAAACCACATAGAATACTAGCAATAAATCGTGGAGAAAAAGAAAATGTTCTTAATGTTAATATCGAAATAGATAATAAAGAAATAGAAACATTTTTAAAAACTAAAATAATAAAAAATGCAAAATCAAATGTATCAGATATCGTAATTGATGCAATCAATGATAGCTTAAAAAGATTAATATTACCAAGTGTAGAACGTGAAGTACGCGCAGATTTAACAGAAACTGGAGAAAATAGTGCCATAGATAACTTTGGTAAAAACCTAGAAAAATTACTATTAACCCCACCAATGAAAGATAAAATAGTTTTAGGATTTGATCCAGCATTTAGAACAGGATGTAAACTTGCGGTAATAGACCAAACAGGAAAAAAACTGGAAATTGCAGTTATATATCCTCACGAACCACATAATAAATATGAAGAATCAAAGAAAATACTTACAGACTTAATAAAAAAATACAAAATAGAAATAATAGCAATAGGAAATGGTACAGCGTCAAGAGAATCAGAAAAATTTGTATCACAAGTAATAAAAGAAGAAAAATTACCTACAGAATACATAATAGTATCTGAAGCAGGAGCAAGTGT
>CAKOWW010000028.1 GCA_934129785.1 uncultured Clostridia bacterium | reverse complement strand
GATACTTTTTTATATCTTTATGTTTCAAAAAATTTATTATATTATCGGATTATTTTCCGAAACTTCTTGACACTAATTATTTTAAAAAATTTGCAATTTACAAGAAAATTGCTAAGTCCATTTAAAACTTAGCATTTTTCTTTTATTTTCTTAATTCTGCTCCTAATACTTTTTCTAATTCAGAAATAATATTTTCCATTGTAGTATTTATTTCTTCATCACTTAGTGTTTTCTTTTTATCTCTGAAAATCAAGCTATATGCAACACTTTTTTTGTTATTACCAATTTTTTCATTTCTGTATATATCAAATAGTGTAGCACTTTCTAGTAGTTTTTTGCTTTTCTTTGTTATTATTTTTTCTATTTGTCCTACTTCTACTTTTTCATCTACTATTACAGCTATGTCTCTTTCAACTGCTGGAAATTTTGGTACTTCAACATATTTTTTATTTTGTCTTGAATATTTTACAATTTTTGTTACATTTACTTCTGCAAGGTATACTCTTTTTTCTATCCCATAGTTTTCTAGAACTGCTGGGTGAACTTCACCTATTGTTGCTATTATATCTTTTCCTACTGTTATATTTGCACATCTGCCTGGGTGATATGAACCATTTTTAGTTTCTTTTATTATGTCATAACGATTTACTGAAACTGTTTCTAATACATTTTCAATTAATCCTTTTAATGTATAGAAATCTACATCATCACCATACATACCTAATGTTAAAATATTTTCTTGTTCCGGAACTTCTCCATTTTCAACTTCATTGTTTAAGTTTCTATAATTTCTTGAGATGTCAAATAATTTTACATTTTGATTTTTCTTATTAGCATTTGTTGCAAGTATTTGCATCATACTTGGAATTGTTGTTGGTCTCATTAATTTATATTCATCACTTAATGGATTTATTATTGTTATTGATTTTTCTATTAGTTCTTTGCTTATATTTGATTTTTCTAAGTCTTGTTCACTTACAAATCCATATGTATAAATTTCTGAAAGTCCATTATTTACTAACATATCTTTTATTGTTTTTTCTATTTTTTGTTCTTTGTTTCTTATTCCTAATGTTGTATCTGCTTTTATTAATGTTGTTTCTAATTTATCATATCCATAAAATCTAACTATTTCTTCTGCTATATCTGCTACAAATTCTAGGTCCATTCTAAAATATGGTGCTATTGCCATATTATTTTCTACTTTTATATCTAATTTTTCTAGAATTTTTATCATTTCTTCTTTTTCTATATTAGTTCCTAATAAATTATTTATTTTTTCTACATCTAGCTTTATTTTGTTTATTTTTTGTTTTGTTGGATATACATCTATTTTTCCTTCAACTTCTTGTCCTGCGCCTATTAATTCAACTAATTCCACTGCTCTATTTACTGCTCTTATGGCATTTTCTGATGATAATCCTTTTTCATACCTTGCTGAGCTTTCTGTTCTTAATCCTACTTTTTTTGCTGTTTTTCTAACTCCACCACCATAGAATACTGCTGATTCAAATACTACAGTTTGTGTGTCTTTTTCTATTTCTGAGTTTAATCCACCCATTACACCTGCTATTGCAACTGGTTTTTTAGTGTCGGCTATTACTAAGTCATTTTCATCTAATATTCTTTCTTGTTTATCTAGTGTTGTTATTTTTTCACCATTTTTAGCGCGTCTTACTGTTATGTGTTTTCCTTCTATTGAGTTTATATCAAATGCATGCATAGGTTGTCCCATTTCTAGCATTACATAGTTTGTGATGTCTACTATATTGTTTATGCTTCTCATTCCACAAGCATTTAGTCTTCTAGTTAGCCATTCTGGAGATGGTCCTATTTTTACATTTTTAACCATTCTTGCAATGTAACGATAGCATAAGTCTGGTGCTTCTATGTCTACTTTTAGACCTTCTATTTCTTCCTTGTTTTCAACTATTTTTTCATCTATATTTTTTCTAGGATTTTTAAATTCTTTTCCTAATGATGCTGAAACTTCTCTTCCTAGTCCTTCTATTGATAAACAGTCAGGTCTATTAGGTGTTATTTCAAATTCTATTATGTCTTCTTTTAGATTTAGAACTTCTACAATGTCTTTTCCTAAGTCTTTTTCTAATTTTTTATCTAATATCATTATTCCATTTTCAATTTGTCCTGGATAGTTTGAAATGTCTAATCCTAGTTCTCCAACAGAACACATCATTCCACATGATTCTACTCCACGCAAAAGACCTTTTTTTATTTTTACTCCGCCTGGTAATTCTGAGCCATCTTTTGCTATTGGTACAATGTCTCCTTCTTTTATGTTGTTAGCACCTGTTACTATTTGTACTTTTTCATTTCCTAAATCTACTTGTGTTACTACAAGATGATCTGAATCTTCATGTTTTTTTATTTCTAGTATTTTTCCTACAACTACATTTTTTATGTCATTTCCTTTTTGTTCAACTGTTTCTACTTTTGAACCTGTCATTGTTAAAATATCGCCCAATTTAACGCTATCTACATCTATATCACTATATTCTTTTAACCATTCAATACTTGCTTTCATTTTTTCTCCTATCTAACATTATCATAATTTTGGTAATTATTTTGATAATTATATGGCTCATATCTTCTAACATTGATTTTTTCATCGCTATTATATGTTCCATTTCCATTTATCTTATTTATAAATTCTTTTCTTCTTTCTTTTAATCTATTTATTTCTTGCTTAGTTTCCTCACTATGCATTAATTTAAAACCGCCTTTAACTTCTACTGCACTATATTCTGGATATTTTTCTATTAACTCCATTGCATTTTGTAATGAATATACTCCATTTTTTTTAGGTTTTTTACTAAAAAATCCCACTATTTCAACACTCCTTATATTTAACTAAATTTTAATTAATATTTTTTATAAAATTATTTTAATTTTATTTTTTATGCTTAAATTTTTATTTTTTTAAAATTGTTTTAAAAATCTTACATCGTTTTCAAACAATAATCTCATATCTTCTATTCCGAATTTTGCCATTGCAATTCTTTCTACACCAAATCCAAATGCAAATCCTGAATATTCTTCTGGATCTATTCCACAGTTTTTTAATACATTTGGGTGTACCATTCCACATCCTAAAAGTTCTATCCAACCTTCTCCTTTGCATACTTTACAACCTTTTCCACCACATACGAAACATGATACATCTGCTTCTGCTGATGGTTCTGTAAATGGAAAGTGGTGTGGTCTAAATCTTATTTTTGTATTTTCGCCTAAACATTTCTTTGCAAACATTTCTAATGTTCCTTTTAGGTCTGTCATTGATATGTTTTTGTCTACTACAAGTCCTTCGATTTGATGGAACACTGGTGAGTGTGTGCTATCCACACTGTCTGAACGATAAACTGCCCCTGGGCATATTATTTTGATTGGTGGTTTTTGTGTTTCCATTACTCTTGCTTGTACTGGAGATGTTTGACTTCTTAAAACTATATCATCATTAATATAAAATGTATCTTGTATGTCTCTTGCTGGGTGATCTGGTGGTGTATTTAATTTGTCGAAGTTGTATATTGCTTTTTCAACTTCTGGTCCATCTGCTATTTCATATCCCATTCCTAAGAATATTTCTTCTACTTCATTTATTATTTGTGTTATTGGGTGTAGTGAACCTAATTTTATCTTTTTGCTTGGTTCTGTTACATCTATATTTTCTGTTTCTAGCCTTTTTTGTAGTTCTGCATTTTTTAGTTCTTTTTCTTTTTCTTCTATAATTTCGTTTAGTTCATCACGCACTTGATTTACTAAACTTCCTATTACTGGTCTTTCTTCTGGGCTTAATTTTCCCATTCCTCTTAGAACTACTGTTAGTTCTCCTTTTTTTCCTAAGTATTTTACTTTTAAGTTTGCTAGTTCTTCTAAGCTTCCACATTCTTTTATACTTTCTAATGAGTTTTGTTTGATTTGTAAAATTTCTTCTTTCATATTATTTTTATGATATTTTTATATCATATACTCCTTTCCACTTAGTTTAGTATGGCCTATATGTGCCTGTGTTTTTATATGCCCCATATTGATGATTATAATATTTTTGCTTTCGTTTTTCTACTTTTGTTTGTTTATTTTTTTTGGTTTCTACATTGTTTGCTAATAACAATGGTGTTTTTTTCTTTTTAAAATATAATTTTATTTTTCCAAATATTGTTGTTTTGTTTTCAAAGAAAAATGTTATTTCATACATTCCAAAATCATTTATTTTATATTCTACATGTATTTTCTTTTTTGGGAATTCTTTTTTTGTTTCTTCTATATTTTCTAGTACTTCTTTGCTACTGTATTTTCTAGAGTCTAGATAGTACTGTATACATTTTGTTTTATTCATTTTATCAACATCCTTTATCAAATTTTATTTAAAATTTAATTTATGCAAAGCTATTTTCTATTATAACACATATATCACGCTACTTCAAGGGGATTTTATGTTATTTTCGTGTTTTATGTTATTTTCACTATTTTATTTTTATAATAATTTCATCATTTTACTAAATCCCATATTTTTCACCACTTTCTATTGATTTTCAGGTGTTTTTTTCGCAAAAAAAACGCCACATTAGTGGCATTCGTTAATATTATTTAATTCATAATTAACTATTTTTTTCAAAATCTTCTATTATTCTGATTTTGGTTTTCACAGAGTTCAGTCCTACTTAATGTAAAGTGTGAAACGACTACCATTACTGCCGTAACCAAAAGCATAATCGCTATTACGTAAGCTAGCTCTGTAGTAGCTGCTGTTATAGCAATAACCACCACGATGGACAAACGGCCAGCGACTGTTATTTTTTTCTGCTACATATTCTCCATAGTTTCCTTCAAGATCATATATATTTTGCACCTTATCTGCTAGGTTTTTACCAGCTTCTGCTTTGTTTCCTGTATGTCTAGCTGGATTATATGTTTTTACATCATAAGTATTTTCTTTTCCATCTTTTTTTCCATCTACAAATTTCATTACCGTATCCCATTGTATTCCTGAACACATTGCACTTTTTACATAATTGCTACTATCTCCATACATATCTTTTCCTATTGTCTTAAACTCTGTTTGACTTTTACTTGTATATACAGTTAAGTTTTGTTTGCTTACTGGTTTTTCTTTTTCATTTCCAATTTCATATCTTGATACATAAAATCCATTATATTTTAATACTGCCGTTCTCTCAGCTGTTTCGTTATTAGTTGCATCGTCTATCTCTGGTTGTATGTCTGTTGGCAAATATCCTGTATCTGTAGTTATTGAATCTTTTGGCGTTGTTTCTAATAATCTAAATCCTTCATTAACATAATAATTAATAGGATACGTAAAATCTCTTTGATATGCCTCTTCACTTGCTACTGGTATCCATACAAATTGATTATATTTTGTTGATGCTGTATTCCAATCTACACTTGATATCTCTGACTCTGGTATATCATATATTACTAATCCATTTGCTATTGTTTGTTCTCCAGGTATTCCTGATACTGTGAATCCTTGTGGTACTGTTGCTTTATCTGTTCCATCTGAATAATTATTTTTTTCTGTTTTACTTACTATTGTTCCTGGTGTTACTCCTGTTGATGGAGCTTTTCCATTTGATATTGCTATTTCTGTTACTTTTCCTGTTGTTCCATCTACTGTTACATCATAACCATCTATTTTTACTGTCATTGTTCCATCTGCATTATCAACTATATCACTATCTGTTAATTTTAAATTTTCTTTTAAGTTCTCTTTAAATTTTGCTTTACTAAATACTCCTGTATTATCTAAACTTCCTGCTGCTTCGATTTGTACTTTTTCTTTTGCTGTTGCTATTTTAGTGTTTTCCTTTGCTTGATTTGCTTGTGTCAATATTCCATTATTTCCTGTTAACATTGCAATACTCACTCCAGCAAGTATTAGAAGCACGATTATAGTTATTACTAAAGCTATTAGCGTAATACCTGTTTGCTTTTTTACGATATTTTTCTCTTCGTGTCTTTTTTTGTTTTTTACTATTTTTCTCATAAAAAAATTCTCCCTTCTTTTGTTTATTTTTACTTTTGTTTTAATTATTCCCATTTTATATAAAGGTATCCCTTAAAATTCAAAACTTTATACAGTTATCAACTTCTCAATCTACTTTTATAGTGAAATAGTCATAGTTTAATTGCATTATATAAATAAAAAAATCCATAATCAACACTTTAATTTACACTGTTAAGTGGAATATAGCCACAAGTGCAGACATTATTATTAGCATTTTTATGTTATTTTCACTATTTTATTTTTATAATAATTTTATCATTTTACTAAACCTCATCTTTTTCGCCACTTTCTATTGATTTTCAGGTATTTTTTTGCAATCGAGTAGAGTAGAAAATTTTATTAAATAAAATTTTCATTCCCTCTCACACCACCACATCGTGCCGTTCGGCAAT
>CAKOWW010000027.1 GCA_934129785.1 uncultured Clostridia bacterium | reverse complement strand
AAAAACATTCTATCAAATTGGTATCTCTTATTCAATTTTTTTCTTAAAATTTCCCTACTAAAAGTTTATACTAACTACAAAATTTTACATAAAAATTTTCGCATTTTTAAAATTATTGGGCATAAAAATAACAGCATCAAAATAAAAATTGATACTGCCTTGATTAATTTAATTACTTTATACTTCTTGCCAAACAAAAATAAACAAATCACAAATTAAAATTATTTTTTAGAATAGCCCGATTAAAAAATACTAATATACTAAAACTTCTGGAAATGTACCATTATCTGTTCTTATTTCTAATCCCGCTTCACTAATTTGTTCCAACAAATTAATTATATCCTTAGAAATAATTTCACCAGGTGTAATAATTGGTATTCCTGGTGGATATACCCACATATACTCCTTAGATATTCTACCTTCTACTTTTCTGTAATCAATTTTTACAAACTTATCTTCTTTTTCAGCTTCATATATAGATTTTGAAATTATAGGTAATATATTTTCAAATTCATATTTAGGCATTTTTTGTATTTCTAATTTTGCATCAATATCTATTAATGCGTTTATTAATCTTTCTACATTTTCTTTACTATCACATACAGATGTCATAGCAATTGCATAATTTACAGATGACATTTCCAATTCAATTTTATATTTTTTTCTTAAGATTTCAGATAATTCTTTTCCTGTTATATTTGTTTTAGTTGTTATTATAACAATTTTTCCATCATCAAAATATTGATCTGTTAATTTGTTTTTTAAAATTTCTAGCTTTTTTATTTCTTTTGTTTTGCTATAAAAATATTCCAAATTTTCTTCATATTTCTCAAACATATTATCATTTTGTTGTAAAAAGTCTAAGCACTTTTCTATTGACGCCATTAATATATATGATGGACTACTTGTTTCAAATATTGATAGTTCATGTTTTAATTTTTTTTCATTTACCATATTTCCATTTATGTGTAACAAAGATGTTTGAGTAAGTGCTGGTAAAGTTTTGTGAACACTTTGAACCACAATGTCTGCACCAGCATCTACTGCTGAAAGTTCTTTAGTTTTATTCATAAATTTTAAATGTGCGCCATGTGCTTCATCTACTAACACTGGAATTTTGTTTTCATGACATATTTTCACAATTTCTTTTATATTGCTTATTATTCCTTCATATGTTGGGCTTGTTAATACTACTAATTTTACATCTGGATTTTCTTTTATTTTGTTTTTTACTTCTTTTGGTGTAATTCCCAGATTTATACCATCTTCATTTGTTTTTGGCATAACATATATTGGTTTTAATTCATTAAGTTCTATTGCATGATAAACTGATTTATGGCAATTTCTTGCTACTAGTATCTTGTCATTTCTCTTAACGAAACTTCTTATTCCAGCTAAAATTCCACATGTTGTACCATTAATTAATAAAAAACTTTTTTTAGTATTATATATTTTTTGAGCTTTTTCCTGTATATTTTTTATTATTCCATCTGCATGATGTAAGTCGTCAAACCCATCTATTTCTGTTATATCTATATTATATGGTAATTGTGTTCCCAACATTTTAGTATTTCTTTTATGTCCGGGCATATGTAATGGCACAATATCTTTTTTACTATATTTTTCTAATTTTTGATATAAATTTCCCATTTTTATTCCACTTCTTCTGCTTCTTCCATTGCTTCTGCAATTTTTACCATTATTGCACATTCTATTCTCTTTTTAAATAATTTACAACCATATTCATATACATTATTTATTGAACCTGTTGCATGATATGCATTTGCACTACAACCACCACTGCAATATAATTTTGCCCAGCAATCTTTACATTCTTTTCTTGAATATGCGTTACATAATTTAAATTCATCTCTTAATTTTGTATTTGTAACTCCATCTCTTACATTTCCCATTAGAAATTTTTTATCTCCAACAAATTGATGGCATGGGTAAAAATCTCCTGTTGGTGTTACTGCTAAATATTCTGTTCCTGAACCGCAACCTGTAATTCTTTTATAAATACATGGTCCACCTGATAAGTCAATCATATAATGATAAAATGTGAATGGATTTCCTTGTTTTCTTCTTTTTATCATCTCTTTTGCTAATATTTCATATTGCTCAAATATTGTGTCTAAGTCTTCTTCTTTTAATGCATAGTCTGTGTCTGGACTTGATACTACTGGTTCCATTGACAATTCCTTAAATCCCAAATCTGCCATATGGAATATATCTTTTGTAAAGTCTAAATTATTACGAGTAAATGTACCTCTCATGTAATATTCTTTATTTCCTCTTTTTTTCACAAAATTTTGGAACTTTGGAACTATTATGTCATAACTTCCTTCTCCATTTATTTTCTTTCTTTTAGCATCATTTATTTCTTTTCTTCCATCTAAACTTAATACAACATTATTCATTTCTTTATTTAAAAAGTCTATTACATCATCATCTAGTAGCATTCCATTTGTTGTTAATGTAAATCTAAAATGTTTTCCTGTTTCTTTTTCTATACTTCTTGCATATTTTACTAATTGTTTTACAACATCAAAATTAACTAGTGGCTCCCCACCAAAGAAATCTACTTCTAGATTCTTTCTTGTCCCTGAATTTTTCACTAAAAAGTCTAAAGCTTGTTTTCCAACTTCAAAGCTCATTATTGCATCTTTTCCATGATATTTTCCTTGTCCTGCAAAACAGTATTCGCAATTCAAGTTACATGTGTGAGCAACATGTAAACATAGTGCTTTTACTACAGAGTCCCTTTTCTTTAAATCTAGATTTTTTCCTTCATATATGTCTTTTGAGAATAACTTTCCATCTTGTTTTATTTTTTCTATTTCTTCTATTGTCTCTTCTATATCTTTTTTTGTTATGTCTTTATATTTTTCAAGCATTTTTCCTATTATTTCTTCTTTATTAGTATTTTCATATAATGCTATTATGTCATAACTTAAATCATCTACGCAGTGTACTGCTCCACTATATGTATCTAGTACTATATTAAATCCATTTAATTTATATTGGTGTATCATTTCATATTCTCCTTCTTTTTTACTTATCTTCATAATTTTTTCTTTGTGGTATAGATATTGGCTGTAACAAACAAATTGCCGTCCAACTATTAGCTGGTTTCGGCAATTCTTTTGTTTTTATTTTAATTAATTATTAACTTTTTCACATTTTTGGTTTGCAACACCACATGATGTTTTACAAGCTGATTGGCATGATGTTTGGCATTCTCCGCATCCACCATTATTTTGACTTTCTTCTAAATTGCGTGTTTTTATTGTTACTATTCTTTTCATTTTTATTCCTCCTATTTTTGTTCTTTCGCTTTTTCAATTATAACACATATATGTCAACAGTGTCAACACATAGTCCTTAACAAAACGCTTCAAATTCTTTAATTGTATTTCCTCTTAAGAAATCAGTAATCGGCATTCTTCTTGCATTTTCTCCTTGTATTTCTAAAACTTTTAGAATCCCATTTTTAGTTTTTATATACAATCCATCTTTTGAATCCGAAAGTACTACAACTCCATTTGCTAATTTTTCCATATCTTCTGTTAAACCAATATTTTTTGCAACATCAACCTTCCAGAATTTTATTTTTTTATCTTTAAAAAAAGTATAAGCTCCCATTATAGGATTTAAACCTCTTACAAGATTTTTTATTTGGCTAGCAGTTTGATTTTCCCAATCTATTTTTGCCATTTTTTTATCTAACATTGGTGCCATTGTAAAATCTTCACTTTGCTTTTCTCTTGGTGCTGTGCCTTCTTCAATTTGTTTTAAAGTTTCAACTAATAATTTTCCACCTATTTTTGATAATCTATCCCATAATTCTCCTGTTGTTTCATCTTCTCCTATTTGTACTTTTTCTTTTAAAATCATATCACCTGTGTCCATTCCAATGTCCATATACATTGTTGTTACGCCTGTTTCTTTTTCACCATTTAAAACCGCCCATTGTATTGGAGCAGAACCTCTATATTTAGGTAATAGTGACGCATGTACATTTATACACCCTAAATGTGGAATTTCTAAAATTTCTTTTGGAAGTATTTTTCCATATGCTACAACACATATTACATCTGGATTTAAACTTTTTATCTCATCTATAAATTCCTGATTTTTTCTTACTTTCTCAGGTTGATATATTTTTAGATTTTTTTCTATTGCATATTGTTTTACAGGTGAAGCTATTACTTTCATTCCCCTACCTTTTGGTCTATCTGGATTTGTTACAACTGCTAATATTTCATGTCCTGCCTCATACAGATTTTTTAGACTTTCACTAGCAAAGTCTGGTGTTCCCATAAAAATTACTTTCATAATTGATTTTATCTCCTTTTTACTTTATGTTTATTTTTTTATTTGCCAGATTTTTATTATATGTTTATTTCTCTGATTTGTCAGGTTCTACATATTCTAGTGTTCCAGGTATTATTTTATCTATAAATACTTCTCCATTCAAATGGTCAACTTCATGTGCTATAGCTTGAGCTAATAGTTCTTTTGCTTTTACTCTCATTCTTTTTCCATCTATTGCTGTATATTCTGCAACCACTTCTGCTGGTCTTACAACTTTTGCAAATTCATTTGGGAAACTTAAGCATCCTTCATCAACTTCTTGTTCTCCCTTTGTTTTTATTATTTCTGGGTTTATCATTACTATTGGTCCATTGTCATCATATAAATCTATTACTACAAGTCTTTTTAGCACTCCAACTTGTACAGCTGCAAGTCCTACACCATTATATTTGTGCATTGTGTCTATCATATCATCTATTAAAATTTGTAGCTTGTCATCTATATTTTCTATTTCTCTTGATTTCTTTTTTAGAATTTCATCACCTTGGTATCTTAGATTTCTTATTGCCATTTTAATTGCTCCTTCCTTTTATGACATATTATTTGGATTTATGTCTATTGATATTCTTGTTGTTTTTAAGTTTTCATTATATGCTTGTTTTAATATAGAATTCAATTCTTTATTTGCCTTTTCTGTCATATTTCCTTTTATTATTATTCTATATCTATATCTGTTTTGTATTTTGTCTATTGGTGCTGGCATTGGCTTAAATATTTTGAATTCTTCTAGTTTTACTTGTAATTCTTTATACATTTTTAAAGATATTTCTTGTATTTCTTTTTCATTTATTCCGTTAAATCCAATTACTATTATATCGCAAAATGGCGGATATTTCAACTGTTCTCTTAATGCTATTTCTGTTTCATAAAATTCTTCATAATTTTGCTTGCTTGCACATTGTATTGCAAAATTGTCCGGGTTATATGTTTGTACTATAACTTTTCCTGGCAGTCTTTCTCTCCCAGCTCTTCCGCGCTACTTGAGTTAATATTTGAAATGTTCTTTCATTTGCTCTGTAGTCATCAATATTCAATGAACTATCTGCTGCTACCACTCCAACTAATGTTACATTTGGGAAATGATGTCCTTTTACTACCATTTGTGTGCCAATTAAGATATCTATATTTTCGTTTTTAAATTTTGATAATATTTGTTCATGTGAATTTTTCTTTGTTACAGTATCTACATCCATTCTTATTGTTGTAGCTTGTGGAAATTGTTTTCTTATTTCTTGTTCTAATCTTTGAGTTCCTGTTCCAAAATATCTTATTTTATCACTTCCACATTCTGGGCATTTAGTTACTAAATTTTCTTCATAACCGCAATAATGACATTTCAGTTTTCTTTCATAACTATGGTATGTAAGGCTTATATCGCAGTTTTTACATTTTACTGTATAACCACAATTTCTGCACATTATAAATGTTGAATATCCTCTTCTGTTTAGAAAAAGTATTGTTTGCAATTTTGCAGTTAAATTTTCTTCAATTTTCTGGTATAATTCTCGGCTTAACATTGATCTGTTTCCATTTGCTAATTCTTCTTTCAAATCTATTACTGTAACTTGTGGAAGACTTGAATTATTTGCTCTTTTTGTTAATGTAAGTAACTCTATTTTTCCTAAACTTGTTGCTTTAAAATATGTTGTTAGGTCTGGTGTTGCACTTCCTAATACTAATGGGCATTTGCTTTGTTTAGCTATATATTTTGCCACTTGTTTTGCATCATATTTAGGTGTTGATTCTGATTTATATGAACTGTCATGTTCTTCATCTATTATTATTATCCCTAAATTCCTAACTGGCGCAAATATTGCAGACCTAGCTCCAATTACTATTTTGGCTTTTCCTTCTCTTATTTTGTTCCACTCATCATGTTTTTCTCCTAATGATAGTTTACTATGTAAAACTGCTATTTGTTCTTTTCCAAATCTAGATATAAATCTGTCTAACATCTGTGGTGTTAATGATATTTCTGGAACTAAAACAATTGCTGTTTTTTCACTTTTTATTACTTTTTCTATAAGTTGCAAATATACTTCTGTTTTTCCGTGATCCTGTTACCCCATAAAGTAAAAAACTTTTATATTCATTATTTTCAATTTTATCTTTTACTTTTTCATATGCAATTTGTTGTTCTTCTGTAAATACTAGATTTTGTGTTTTTTCTATTTGTTTGTTTTGTAATGGATTTCTTTCTATCTTTTTTTCCGATATTTCTAAATATCCATTTTTTACTAGTGTATTTATTATTGCTCTTGTAGTATCTGCCAAAGGTTCTAATTCTGGTACTGTAAGTCCTTCATTTTCTAATATAAATTTTAATGTTCTTTTTTGTTTTTCTGATTTTATTGTTCCTTTTTCTATTTCTTGTTCAATTTCGTACTTTTCTTTTTTTAAATATACTACATTTATTTTTTTATCTTGAACCTTTTTCTCTTTTGTTCTAGTTCCTGGTGTTAACATTAATTTTATGCAATCTGATACATTACAAAAATATCTAGAAGCCATCCATCTTGCCAATTCTATTTGTTTTTCTGTTATGTTGTCTTCTATTTTTGCAATTTTTTTTACTTCATATTCTGTGCTTTCTTTTAGCTTTATTACAAATGCTTGCTCTAAAGCTCCATTTTTACCAAACGGAACTAAGACCTTACTTCCAATTGTAATAAGGTCTTGTAACTCTTCTGGCACTTCGTAATCGAAGGTCCTATTTAATTTTTTTGCTGTTCTATTTATTATTATTTCTGCTATCATTTTCTAATTTCAACTCATTTTCTAAAATAGCCATTACTATTTGCACTGTTTTTTCTAAATTATCATTTTTTAATACATAATCATATAAGTTGATTTTTGATTCTTCATATTCAAATCTACTTAAACGCAAACGAATTTCTGCTGGGCTTGGCTTGTCTATTCTTTCTTTTAATCGTGCTTCTAATTCTTCTTTTGGTACTCTTAAAAATATTGTTACAACTTTTGTATCAGTTGCTAATAAGTCTTTTAAATGTTCTGTTCCATTTACATCTATGTCTTTTACTATTATTTTTCCACTTTCTATTTTTGCATTTAATAGTTTTTTTGATGTTCCATAATAATGGTTATGGTGTACATCATATTCATAAAATTCCCCATTCTCTATTTTTTGTTCAAATTCTTCTCTTGTTACAAAATTATATGTTTGTCCTTCTACATCTCCTTCGCGTTTTGGTCTTGAAGTATATGAAGGTAAAGATTCGACATTATCGAATCTTTTTATTAGTTCTTTTTTTATTGTATCTTTTCCTGCTCCTGCTACTCCAGATAATATTACTAACATTCTATTTTTACCTTCCCTTCAGCTATTTCGTTTGCAGCTAATGTTACTGGTGATTCTTCTTTTACATCTGTTTTTGGTTTTGCACCTGCCGCTATTTGTCTTGCCCTTCTTGCTGTTGCTATTACTAATTCATATCTATTGTTTGCTTTTGTTAATAATTCTGAAACGCTTGGTTTTACCATCATTTCTAATCCACTCCTTTTCTATTTTTTATTTTATTGTTGTTTTGTAGCTTCTGCTATTTGTCTTGCTATTTCTTCTTGTGATATATCTTTATCAATTCTTCCTCCAACTGTTTCTGGTTGAACTGCTGATAATATGATATGTCCTGAATCCATTATTAAAACTGCTCTTGTCCTTCTTCCATATGTTGCATCAACCGCATTTTTTTCATCTTTTGCTTCTTGTATTAGTCTTTTTATTGGCGCTGATTCTGGGCTTACTATTGCCACTATTCTTTCTGCTGAAACAATATTTCCAAATCCTATGTTTACTAATTGCATAAAATCAATCCCTTTCTATTCTATATTTTGAACTTGTTCTCTTATGTTTTCTATTTCTGTTTTTATATCAACTACTCCATTTGTAATGCTTATGTTGTTTGCTTTTGAGCCTATTGTATTTGTTTCACGATTCATCTCTTGAATTATAAAATCTAATTTTTTTCCTACTGCTTCATCAGATTTTAATAGTGCTTTTAATTGTAATACATGGCTGTTTAGTCTTGTAATCTCTTCTTGAATTGAACATTTATCAGCATATATTACTACTTCTTGTGCTAGCCTTTGTTTATCAATTTCTTGATTTTTTGTTAATTCTTTTATTCGTTCTTCTAATTTTACTACATATTCATCAATAAGTCCAGTAGAAAGTCCGAGATATTTGATTTACTTTTTCTTGAATTTTTTCTAATCTTTTTTCTATATCTTCTGCCAGTTTTAATCCTTCAATTTTTCTCATTTCTACTAGATTTGCTGTTGCAAGTTCTACTGTTTCTAAAATTTCTTGTTTTATTATTTCATCATCATTATTGCTTTCAACATTTAATACATCTGGATATTTTGCAATATCATTTACTTGTATATCTGCTAAAATGTTTTCTTTTTTTGCTAATTCTTTTAGAGCTCTTATATATCCACTAGCCAGTTCTGTATTTATTTTTATTTCTTTACCTTCTATTCCTTCGTTTTCAAAATTTACAAATATGTCTATTTTTCCTCTTTTTATTTTTTCAGAAACTTTTCTTTTTATTGGTTCTTCTAAGTATGTTAATTGTCTTGGCATTTTTATTGATATATCACTATATCTGTGATTTACACTTTTTATTTCTATTTGATATTTTCTTTTTTCTTTTTCTAAATTTGCTTTTCCATATCCAGTCATACTTTTAATCATTTTTCTTTACTTCCTTTTTACTTTCTTCTTTTATAGCTTTTGATTTTTTAGTTTTTGCAGTTTTTCTCTTTTTTGCTTCTTTTTTTATTGGCTCATCATCTTTTACTATTTCTGATATATCACTTAATTCTTTTAATTCTTTTCTTTTTTGCATTGTATATATTACAATTGCTTTAAATACATAATAAATTGCAATTATATATGATGATGTTAAAAGATATGTTCTAAAGTCATATTTCATCATTGTTATTACATTCATTATTGAAAGAGAATGCATTGATAATGCCATTAATTCTATAGCTGTTATTGCTGTTGAACCTTTTTCTTCTTTATATGATTTTTCTAATGCTAATAGTCCTAATACTAAGAAAACTCCTGAAAATACTTCTATGTCTCCAATAAGTCTTTCTAGATTCATTCTTGTGTATGCAAAATTTAATGTTATAAAATATAACATTACTAAAATTGCTCTTACTAAGTTTTTGAATATTGTTTTCATTTGTTTTCCTCCTAATTTTCTAGTTCATACATTATTATGCTAAGTACATTTAATGCTACTGTTTCTGTTCTTAATATTCTTTTTCCTAATGTAATTATTTTTGCTCCTTTTTTTCTTGCTATTTCCACTTCTTCTTCGGCAATCCCACCTTCTGGTCCTATCAAAATAGCTATTTTTACATCTTCATTTTTATTTTGATTTTTTTCTTTTAATTGCTTTAATTCATTTTTTATTGTATTTTCTTTTTCATTTTCATATGCTAGAAGTACTATATCATAGTTTTTAAATGTTTCGCAAATATTTTTTAAGTTTTCTACTTGATTTATTTCAGGAATAATATTTCTTCCACTTTGTTTTGCTGCAACTTCAGAGATTTTTTGCCATCTTTCAATTTTTTTTATTTTATCTTTATCTTTTAATTTTACTACACATCTTTTCATTTCTATTGGTATTATATTATTCACACCTAATTCTACTGATTTTTGGATTATAAGTTCCATTTTATCAGCTTTTGGCAATCCTTGCATTATTGTTACTTTTATATTTGATTCTACATTATTCATAAGTTTTTCTTTTATGTTGCAAATTATATTTTCTTCTTTTATTTCTTTTATTTCACATAAATAATCTTGTCCTGTTTTTTCATTACATATTATTAGTTCGCTTCCAACTTTCTCTCTTAGTACATTTTTTATATGATTTACATCTGTTCCTTGAATTTTTATTTTCTGATTATTTATTTGTTCCTCGTTTACAAAAAATTTTGGCATTTTTTTCTCCTTCTCATGTTTTAAATTATATCATAATATTTGAATTTTTTCTACACAAAAAAGAAAAAAGAACAGCAAAAAAGACTTTTTGCAATTACTATTACAAAAAGTCTTTTATTTTTAATAATTTTCAGCTTTAATTTCAAAATATGATTTTGGATGTGCACATACTGGGCATACCTCTGGTGCTGATTTTCCTATTACTATATGTCCACAATTTCTACATTTCCAAATTCTATCTCCGTCTTTACTAAATACTAACCCATCTTCTACATTTTCTAATAATTTTTTATATCTTTCTTCATGTTCCTTTTCTATTTTTCCAACTTCTTCAAATAGATATGCTATATGATCAAATCCTTCTTCTTTGGCTTCTTTTGCCATTCTGTCATACATGTCTGTCCATTCGTAGTTTTCACCTTCTGCAGCTGCTTTTAAGTTTTCTGCTGTTGATAGTATTTGTCCACCTTGTAATAATTTAAACCACATTTTAGCATGTTCTTTTTCATTATCTGCTGTTTCTTGAAATATTGCTGCTATTTGTTCATATCCTTCTTTTTTTGCTTTACTTGCAAAATATGTATATTTATTTCTTGCTTGCGATTCCCCTGCAAATGCTTCCATTAAATTTTTTTCTGTTTTACTTCCTTTTAAATTCATTTTAAAAACCTCCTTAAAATCTTTTCGCACTTATTTTATATCTTTTATATATAATTGTCAAATACATTTTTTTGTAATATCTTTTACTACTTCACCGGCAATCATCAGTCCTGCAACTGATGGAACAAATGATATGCTTCCTGGAACTTGATTTCTTATTGCGCATTTTCTTTTAGTTCCTGGAGGACATATGCAATTTGTTTTGCAACTACTTTGACTATATTCATTTGGTATTATTGGTTCTTCTTTTGAATAAATTACTTTCAATTTCTTTACATTTCTTTTTCGTAATTCTTTTCTCATTACTTTTGCTAATGGACATACACTTGTTTTGTATATATCTGTTATTTCAAATCTTGACGGATCTAATTTATTTCCTGTTCCCATTGCAGATATTATTGGAATTCCCAACTCCTCACATTTTGTAACTAAAAATATTTTGGCAGTCACAGTATCTATGCAGTCTACAACATAATCTAAGTCTTTTGTTAATATTTCTGTTTTTGTATCTGGCATATAAAATTCTTGAAATGTTTCTACTTTTGCATTTGGATTTATTTCTAATATTCTTTCTTTTGCCACATCAACTTTATATTTTCCTATTGTCTTTCTTGTTGCAATTATTTGTCTGTTTAAATTTGTTAAACAAATTTTATCATCATCTATTAGAACAAAGTTTTCAACACCAGCTCTTACTAGGCCTTCCATAACAAATGAGCCTACTCCACCTAGTCCAAATATTGCAACTTTTGAATTATTTAACTTTTCTATTTTTTCTTTTCCTATTAATAATTCTGTTCTTGAAAATTGATTTAACATGTTCTTCTCCTATTTTTAACTATTTAATTACTTTTTTAGTATATATTTTTTGTATCATGTTGTCAACATAAATTTTTCTTGTATTTGCATAAATAACTTTTGAGCTGTTCCAAAAATTTTGTAATCATAACCACGTGTAAAACGCGTGGTTTGAACTTGCCCTATAAGGGCTTATAACATTGCCAGCGCCTAAAGGCGCTGGCTTTCACTTCGTTCAATCCTTGATGTAATGACTACTTTAGCAGACCCTTAAAAGGGTTTGTATATTCTCTCTTTGTTAATTTATCTTCTAATATGTCTTCTTTTTCTTGTTCTCTTATGTATTTCCTTATTGTTGCTTCATTTAATCCTACTGTACTAACATAGTACCCTGTTGCCCAAAAATTACTGTTTCCATATTTATATCTTAAATTTCCATGATCTTTGAATATCATCATTGAGCTTTTTCCTTTTAAATATCCCATAAAACTTGATATACTTTGTTTAGGCGGTATTGATAATAATAAATGTATATGATTTGGCATCATATGTCCTTCTATTATCTCTACTCCCTTCCATTTACATAAATCTCTTATATATCCCTGTATATCTGCTCTTAATTTATGATATATTACTTTTCTCCTATATTTTGGTATAAACACTATGTGATACTTGCACATCCATTTTGTGTGTGATAGACTATTTGCCATAAGGCATCTCTCCTTTCAATATTTTATTGGCTTGAACACCAAATATTATATCACAGGTCGAGATGCCTTGCTTTAAGCTTTTAATCTCACCAGCATAGCTGGCGGTTGTTGTTCCACTTCGTTTCACGCAAGCTAAAGGCATAATCATAACCACCCGTAAAACGGGTGGTTTGCTCTTAGCCTAGAAGGCTTTTGTACTGGCACTTTTGGGCTTAAGC
>CAKOWW010000026.1 GCA_934129785.1 uncultured Clostridia bacterium | reverse complement strand
GGGCTTAACCACAATTAAAAAATCGAAAGAAATCATAAAACTAACCTAAAATTCATCTATGTATTTTTGAGTGTGCTAAAAAAAGTTACACAAATTTTTAAAAAGTACTTGTAAAATTATATTAATTAGGATATAATACGAAAGTACCATGAATAAGTAATTAATTTTCTGGTGATGATAACACTTAGGGCAATACCTGTTCCCATTCCGAACACAGAAGTCAAGCCTAAATGTGCCGAAAATACTTGTGGGTTACCCTGCTGGAAAGATAGGTTGTTGCCAGATTTTATATATTCCTCATTAGCTCAGTTGGTAGAGCGCTCGGCTGTGAAGCAAGTCTTCCAAGACTAAAAGTTAGCAGCTCTATAGGGAAACTTATAGATGAGAAGGTGGCTAATTCGGTGAAACTCGTAACAAGTCAAGTTGACGACAATACCGAGCAAGGCGAAAGCTATGTGTAGAGACTTTACACCACCTACCTAAGTCAAAAGATATGGTAAAGAGAAAGTCCAGACTACAAATTATATTATTAATTATAATGCTAGTGAAAATTAGTGTAGTGCAGTAACCGATAGGTCGTTGGTTCGAGTCCAACATGAGGAGCCAGATAAAAGATAGTAAATATGAAATTATTTATTATCTTTTTTTGTTCGCTAGATTTATTTGAACATTATATTATATAATAATATAGGTGATAAAAATGAAAAAATATTGTGAAATATGTAATAAAGAATTTGACAGCAATAGTAGTTCAAGAATATATTGTTATGATTGTAGTGGAGAATCCACTAGAGCCAATAAACAAACAAGAAAACATCAGAAAACAATATTAAGGCGTAGCATGAAAATGCAAGCAATAAAAATTCTAGGTGGAAAATGTTCTAGATGTGGATATGATAAATGTGTTGATGCCTTGGAATTTCATCATGAGAATCCTAGTGAAAAGGAATTTAAATTAGGTTCAGGTAATACAATGTCGTGGAAAGAATATAAGAAAGAAGCAATGAAATGCATTCTACTATGTTCAAATTGTCATAAGGAAATTCATTCCGAATTAGGATATAAATATTAAAATATTACTTACAAAATATAGTTTATTTTAACAAAAAGTAGTATAATGCTGATATCACAAAAAATAAATATTTTGCAAAGGAGATAAGAAATGATACAAACAATTGAAACATACTTTTTACTTTTTATATCATATGCTTTTTTAGGATGGTGTATGGAAGTAGGTTGCAAATATGTCCAATTCGGAAAATTCATAAACAGAGGATTTCTAATTGGACCTTATTGTCCAATATATGGTTGGGGAGCAATAGCCATAACAATTCTCTTAAAAAGATATACATATGATCCATTAGTTTTATTTATAATGTCAACATTGGTATGCTCAATAATAGAATACTTTACAAGCTATTTTATGGAAAAAAAATATCATGCTAGATGGTGGGATTACAGTAGCAAAAAATTCAATATAAATGGTCGTATCTGTCTAGAAACATTAATACCATTTGGAATTTTAGGATTATTTATAATGTATGTTACAAATCCTATGTTATTTAAAATATACCAATCAATGTCAGAAATAGTAGTCCATATTATTTCAATAACACTATTTTCAATATTTATAGTTGATAATATTATTTCTTCAAATATTATTTCAAGTGTAAATGTAGAAGGTTCAAAATTAGTAAAAGATAATACTGAAGAAATAACAGAAAAAGTTAAACAAATTTTAAGAGAAAAATCATGGCTACATAGAAGACTTATAAATGCATATCCAAATTTAAAAGATATAAGAGTAAAAATAAAAAAAGTAAAAGAAAAAGTTAAAGATAGAAGAAAAAATCAAAAGTAAAAAAGAATAGAAGTGAGAAAATGCAAGAAAAAAATAATTTACCAATAGGAGTTTTTGACTCAGGAATTGGTGGTGTAACAGTATTAAAAGAAATAATAAAAATTATGCCACACGAAAATTACATATATTACAGTGATTCAAAAAATAATCCATATGGAGATAGAAGTAAGGAAGAAATAATAAAAATATGTGATAATATAGTAAAAATGTTTATAAAGAAAAACTGTAAAGCTATAGTAATCGCATGTAATACTGCTAGTGCTAAAGCAGTAGAAACATTAAGAAAAAAATATACACAAATCCCTTTTATAGCAATAGAACCAGCATACAAAATGGTTTATGATTATGCATATGATAAACCAACTCTAGTAATGGCAACAAAGGGAACCATAGAAAGCGAAAAATTTAACCTTCTTTATCATAAGTATGACAATCATAAAACTAAATTACTATCATGTGTAGGATTAGCAGATATTATTGAAGAAGGTAATCAGAAAAAAATTGAACAATATTTGAATGAAAATTTAAGTGAATACAAAGGAAAAATTAAAAATATAGTTCTTGGTTGTACACATTATCCATTAGTGCAAAATGAAATAAAAAGGGTAATGGGGGAAGATGTTACATTTTTCAATGGAGCGCCTAACTTGGCAAGACATTTAAAAGAGATATTGGAAGAAAAAAAAATGCTAGGAGAAAATGAAGGAAATATCGAATTTTTTGATTCAAGTAATTCCAAACAAAAAGAAGAAAGATTTTTTTATTATATAAAAAATATTAAATAAAGAGAAAATACTTATTATATAAATTGTAAATAAAAGTTTATATAATAAGTATTTTTGTTATATCAAATAAATATTTATAAATACTTTTTCAATTGTTCAACAGTATTCTCTTGAAATTTAATGAAATCATTTAAAATATTTTTAGTTTGTTTAGGTGCATCAGGGTTATTATTTAATAATTTTACACCTTCAATAATTCCCATGTTAGTGCCCTGTAACATCATTTCAGAAATTTTTGAATCACTTTTATCATTCATAGTATTCCATTCAATAGACATCCAACCCATTGCTTTTTGCATAGGATTTAATTCCTTTGGAAATTCTCCAAACTTACTAAGTTCGTTATTAACTTGATTCAAAATTTCATTATATTTATCATATTGAAATTTTAAATCATTTTTCAAATCTTGACTTTGAACTTTCTCAGAAATAGTTGATATTGAATCCATTCCCATTTTAATACCTTTATTGACTTCATTTAAAATATATTGTGTGTTATTTTCCATAAAGACCTCCAAAAATTTATTTATATTTAGTATTGTCAAAAAAATAGAAATAAATGCATTAATGAAAAAATTTTAAAAATAAATGACATAACTTCAAGTCAAATTAATTCACAAAAAATTTACAAAGAAAATTAGCAGAATGTATTGACAAGTGCTAAAAAAGGGTATAATATATAGAAAGTTAGCAAACAATATAAAAGAGTGCTAAAAAACTAGCAATTAAAACTATTAATGAGGTGAAAAAAATTGTTAGACAAAAGGAAAAAACAAGTATTACAAGCAATTGTAGAAGAATATATAAACACAGCAGAGCCAGTAAGTTCAAATGCACTAACTAAAAACCATGGATTAGACTGTAGTAGTGCAACAATAAGAAACGAAATGGCAGATCTAGAAAAAAGTGGTTATTTAGATAAAACACATACATCAAGTGGAAGAATACCATCAGCAAAAGGATACAGATACTATGTAGATGAACTAATAAACGACAAAGACATAAGTGTAGAAGAAATAAAATACATTAGTTCAAAATTAGAAACAAAAGTAAATGAAATAGAAGAACTAACAAAAATTGCTGCAAACACAATATCAGAAGTAACACATTATACAACAGTATCAATTGGACCAAAAGCAACAAGCCAAAAAATAGAAGAAATAAAATTCGTACTATTAGGCACAAGAATGATGATGGCAGTAATACTAACAGACACAGGACTTGTAAAAGAAACAATAATAAAATTTGATGAAGATGTAAATCAAAAACAAGTAGAAACAATGAACTATATGTTTAATAACAAATTAAAAGATCAACCTATAGAAACAATAGATAGACCGCTAGAAGAATACTTATATGATGAAATGACATATAGTATAAATGTAATAAAACCAGTAATAGAGCAAATAAAAAAAGTATTAGAAGAAGACGATAAAATATATTTAGAAGGTGCAAATAAAGCCTTTGACTTACCAGAATTCAATAGTTTAGAAGTAGCCAAAAACTTCATAAACATATTAGATACAAAAGAAGTTGTAGCAGACATGTTAAATTCAGGATTTGCAGAAGACATAAAAGTTTATATTGGTGAAGAAAATGAAAAAGATGAATTAAAAGACTTTAGTGTAGTAACTTTCAAACACAAAGTAAACGGAAAAGACTTAGGAACAATAGGAATAATAGGACCAAAAAGAATGGATTACTCAAAAGTAATTTCAGTAATGAAATATATAAACCATAAATTAAATGGAAATCAAGAATAAGAAAGAAGGAAAAAAATGTCAGAACAAGAAAAAGAAATTAAGAAAAATGAAAAAGGGCAAGAAGCCAAAATGAAAGATATGGTTCCCAAAAAAGATTATGAAGAATTAGATGACAGATATAAAAGAATACTTGCAGAGTTTGAAAATTTCAAAAAAAGAAGCGGAAAAGAAAGAGAAGGATTATACAATTCTATATTATCAGATGTAGTAGAAGTAATGCTTCCAATAGTTGATAATCTAGAAAATGCTGTTAAGGTAGAAACTGCAGATGAAAATTACAAACAAGGAATAGAATTAGTATTAAAACAATTTAAAGATGTTTTATCATCAAAAGGTGTAGAAGAAATAAAAGCATTAGGAGAAACTTTTGATCCAGAATTACACGAGGCTGTAGGAAGTATACAAGATGACAACCTAGGTGAAAAAGAAATTGCTCAAGAATACAGAAAAGGATATAAACTAGGGAATAAGGTTGTTAGACATTCAATGGTTGTCGTAGCAAACTAAAACAAGTTATTAATTTTAATAATGGCAAATCAGAGAAAAAGCCATTAAACCACATATATAAAGATATAAAAAAGAATAGATTTAAATTCTCTGGTTAAATCTATAAAAGAAAGGATGAATAAAAATGGGAAAAATTATAGGAATTGACTTAGGAACAACAAACTCATGTGTAGCAGTTATGGAAGGAGGAGAAGCAGTAGTAATACCAAATGCAGAAGGAAATAGAACAACTCCATCTGTAGTTGCATTCTCAAAAAACGGAGAAAGATTAGTAGGACAAATAGCAAAACGTCAAGCTGTTACAAACCCAGATAACACAGTTATTTCAATAAAAAGAAAAATGGGAACAAACGAAAAAGTAAACATTGAAGGAGACAAATTTTCACCACAAGAAATATCAGCAATGATTTTACAAAAATTAAAATCAGATGCAGAAAACTATTTAGGACAAAAAGTAACACAAGCTGTTATTACAGTACCTGCATACTTTAGTGATAGCCAAAGACAAGCAACAAAAGATGCTGGTAAAATTGCTGGGCTAGAAGTATTAAGAATTATAAACGAACCAACAGCAGCAGCTTTAGCTTATGGAATGGATAAAGAACAAGACCAAAAAATATTAATTTACGACTTAGGTGGAGGAACATTCGATGTTTCTATACTAGATATTGGTGATGGAGTATTCGAAGTTTTAGCTACAAATGGTAACACACACTTAGGTGGAGATGACTTTGATGAAGCAATTATCAATTACTTAGTTGATGAATTTAAAAAATCAAATGGAATTGACTTAAAAACAGATAAAATGGCAATGCAAAGATTAAAAGAAGCAGCAGAAAAAGCTAAAATAGAATTATCAGGTGTACAACAAACTCAAATCAACTTACCATTCATTACAGCTGATTCAACAGGACCAAAACACTTAGATATAACATTAACAAGAGCTAAATTCGAAGAATTAATTCATGATTTAGTAGAAGCAACAGCAGGACCAGTAAACCAAGCATTAAAAGATGCTGGATTATCAGCAAATGATATTCACAAAGTATTATTAGTTGGTGGTTCTACAAGAGTTCCAGCTGTACAAGAAGCAGTAAAAAGAATAACAGGAAGAGAAGCTGATAAAGGTATAAACCCAGATGAATGTGTTGCAATTGGTGCAGCTATTCAAGGTGGTGTATTATCTGGAGATGTTAAAGACTTAGTATTACTAGATGTAACACCATTATCATTAGGTATTGAAACATATGGTGGAGTATTTACAAAATTAATTGAAAGAAACACAACAATACCAACTAAAAAATCACAAATATTCTCAACAGCAGCAGATGGTCAAACATCAGTAGAAGTTCATGTATTACAAGGTGAAAGAGAAATGGCAGCATATAATAAAACATTAGGAAGATTCCAATTAACAGGAATTCCAGCAGCACCAAGAGGAGTACCACAAATAGAAGTAACATTTGATATAGATGCTAACGGAATTGTACACGTATCTGCAAAAGATATGGCAACAGGCAACAGCCAAAATGTATCAATTACTGCATCAACAAACTTAACAGATGCTGACATTGATAAAGCAGTAAAAGATGCCGAAGCACATGCAGAAGAAGATAAAAAGAAAAAAGAAGAAATTGAAGTTAGAAACAATGCTGAAAGCTTAGTATATAATAGCGAAAAAACATTAACAGATTTAGGAGACAAAATTAGTGGAGAAGAAAAAGCAAAAGTAGAAGCTGAAATTGATAACACTAAAAAAGCTCTTGAAACAAACGATACAGCTAAAATAAAAGAAGCAACTGAAAAACTAACAAAAGTATTTTATGATATGTCAGAACAACTATATAAAAACGCAAATCCAAATGCAGGAGCAAATCCAAACACAGCAAATGCAGAAGGACCAAAAACAGATGAAAATGGAAATGTATATGATGCAGACTACAAAGTTGAAAATGATGGAGACAATAAATAAGATATAAATATAATTAAGGGGGAATTATTTAAAAAATTATGCCCCCTTAATATTCCTAAGGAGGAAAATCAATAATGGCACAAAAAAGAGACTATTATGAAGTATTAGGTGTAAATAAAAATGCAACAGATGATGAACTAAAAAAAGCATATAGAAAACTTGCTAAAAAATATCACCCAGATGCAAATCCAAATAATAAAGAAGAAGCGGAAGCAAAATTTAAAGAAGTAAATGAAGCATATGAAAATCTATCAGACCCACAAAAAAGAAAAATGTATGACCAATTTGGATTTAATGGACCACAAGGTGGATTTGGTGGAGCCGGTGGACCTTTTGGCGGTCAAGGTGGCTATTATTCATATAGTTCATCTGGATTTGATGGATTTGGAGACTTTGGAGATTTAGGAGACATATTTTCATCTATATTTGGTGGTGGATTTAATGGAAGAAATGCATCAGCTAAAAGAAATGGACCACGAAAAGGTGCTGACTTAAATGTAAGAATGGAAATAACATTTGAACAAGCATTTGCAGGAGTTGAAAAAGAAATAGTAATAACTAGAGATGAAGAATGTACTATATGCCATGGAAATGGTGCAAAACCTGGAACTTCAAAAATAAAATGTCAAACATGTCATGGAACAGGTCAAGTAACAGCTGTTCAAAATACAATACTTGGACAAATGCAAACAACAAGAACATGTACAGCATGTCATGGAACAGGCGAAATAATAAGTGAACCATGTGAAAACTGTCATGGAAAAGGAAAAGTAAGAAAACAACCAAAAATAAAAGTAAAAATCCCAGCAGGAATAGATAATAATCAAACAGTAGTATTGCGTGGAGAAGGTGAACCAGGCGAAAAAGGTGGACCAAAAGGAGATTTATATATAACAGTAAAAATAAAAAGACATAGTATATATGAAAGAAAAGGAAACAATGTACTATGTGAAGTTCCAATAACTATAACACAAGCAACACTAGGTGCTGAACTTGAAATACCTATGGTTGACGGAACAAAAGAAAAATATAAAATTCCAGATGGAACACAAACTGGTACAAAATTTACAATAAGAAACAAAGGATTTAAATCAATAAATTCTAGTAGTGTGGGAGATTTTATTTTTACTGTAACAGTAAAAACACCAAAAAAGCTAACAAAAGAACAAAGAGAATTGTTAGTACAATTAGCTAAAACAATGAATGAACAACCACCAATAAAAAAACGTGGATTATTTGGCTAAAAAATAATAAAACAAGTCTAAAGTTATTAATAAAAGTTTAATAATTTTAGGCTTTTTTTTTGTGGAAAGTTTATATAATATATGATAAAATAAAACACATAAGAAAGGAACAAAAAAAGATGAAAAAAGCAGCCAAAACAATATTGCTGATATTATTAATAATACTAACAATAGTAGCAATAATAATATCATATTTTTATATAAAAGACATAAAATCTACTCCAACAGAAGAAATAAAAGAACAATGTCAAATTCAAGAAAAAGACTATTCAGGAAGAAAAGTTTTTATAATAACACCAAAAGAAGAAAAAAAATCAGAAAAACTAATATTATATTTTCATGGTGGTTCATATGTTGCAGAAGCAAGCAAAAAACATTGGGAATTTTTAAAGCAAATGGTAATAGACACAGGTTGTACAGTAATAATGCCTGATTATCCATTAACACCTAAATATACATATGTAGATGTATTTAATATGATAGAACCATTATACAAGGAAATTTTAGAAAATGTAGAAGCAAAAAATTTAATAGTAATGGGAGACTCAGCAGGTGGAGGAATGGCTTTAGGGCTAATGGAGAAAATGTCAGCTCAAAACAAAAACTATATACCATCTGAAATAGTATTATTATCGCCATGGTTGGACACAAGATTAACAAATCCTAAGATAGAAGAATTTCAAAAAAGAGATACAGTTTTAAACAAAGAAACCTTAAAAATAGCAGGTGTAGCATATAGTGGGAAAGATGGGAAAAATAGTTATTTGGTAAACCCAATAGATGGGGATATATCAAAACTAGAAAACATAACAATATTTGTTGGAACAGATGATATACTAACTCCAGACTCATACTTATTACAGGAAAAGGCTACAAAAAGTGGAAAACAAATTACAATAAACGAATACAAAAATGCAAAACATATATGGTTAATAGAAAAAAATAGTGATGAAGAAGTAACTAAAAAAGGATATGAAGATTTAATAAATCTAATAAAGGAAAGTGACAAAACACCTTAGAAAGGGATGAAAAAAATGAAAGAAAAAATAGAAAAAGAACTGCCTTGGAGAAGGTTAGACAATTCAGCAAAAATATTTCCTATATCTGCAGGTAAAAAATATAGTACTGTATTTAGACTATCAGTTGTGTTAAAAGAAAAAGTAAATCCAAATGTGTTAGAAGAAGCGGTAAATACAGCATTAGATGAATATCAATCTTTTAGAGTAAGAATGAAAACAGGATTTTTCTGGTACTATTTTGAATATAATCCCAAAAATCCAATAATAGAAGAAGAAAGCGATTATCCTTGCAAATATATTAATCCAAAAACAAATAACAATTACTTGTTTAAAGTCACATATTTTGAAAATAAAATAAACATAGACATATTTCATTCTTTAACAGATGGAAACAGTGGAGCAATATTTTTTAAAGAAATAATATACAATTATTTAGAACTAATGTATCCGGAAGTATTTGTGGAAACAAGAAAAGCAAGAAAAATAAGTCAAAATTTAGAATATACAACAGAAGATAGCTATATGAAAAATTATGACAAAAAAGCAAAATCTAATGCATCATCTAGAAAAGCCTATGTACTAAAAGGAAATAAAATAAAACTAGGAGCAGTCTCTGCAATACATGAAATAATTGATTTAGAAGACTTAAAAAGAGAAACAAAAAAATATGAGGCAACAATAACTCAATACTTAACAGCTGTTTTAATATATTCAATATATGAAGAAAATTACAAAAAAGTGAATGGCAAAAAGCCAATAAAGGTTTGTATACCAGTAAACTTAAAAAAATACTTTCCATCAAAGACACTCTCAAATTTTTTTTCATATATAACATTAGAAGCAGATATAAAAAATGGAAAATTAGATACATTTAAAGAAATAATAGAATTTGTAAAAAAAGACTTTAAAAAGAGATTAACAGAAGAAGAAATAATAAAAACAATGTCAGGAAATGTCAAATTAGGCAATCATCCATTTATAAAAATAGTTCCATTGGAATTAAAAAAACTTTTAGTAAGGCTTAGTTATATAGAAATAAGAAAATATACAACTATAACATATTCTAATATAGGAAGAATAGGAATTATAGGAAAATATCAAGATTATATAGATTATTTCTTAATGTTAATAGCTCCAGAACCAGTTGAAAAGATAAAATGTTCAAGTTGTTCTTCTGAAAATAAAATGGTTTTCACATTTACATCAATTTTAGACAATAACAAAATAGAAAAAAGATTTTATGAATTTTTAATAGATAATAAAATAAAAGTAGAAATAGAAAGTAATGGTGTTTTAAATGATATATCCACAAAAAATGAATAGCAAAAAAAGTGGCTTTATATGGAAAATGTCGATAGCAATATCTATATTAGTAGCCTTTATATTAGGAATTATAAATAAAATTACAACTCCTAAAATTCCATGGTCAGCGTTAGTTAATGCGGGAATTATTTATATTTGGATTACAGTATTTTATTCAATTAAGAAAAGAGTAAATATTGCAGGTCATGTATTTTTGCAAACAATAGCAATTTCATTACTAACGTTTGCAATAGATTATGAGCTAGGAATGAAAGGCTGGGCAATAAATGTAGCTATTCCAATTGTTATTATTATCGCTAATATAACTATGTTAATACTTACTATAGTAAGTCATAAAAAATATGTAAAATATGCTATATATCAGTTGGTAATTGTTTTATTTAGTATGCTTCCAGCAATCTTAATAACGGAACATATAACAAATAACAAAGCTTTATGTATTGTAGCAACAGGAATTTCCATAATAAATTTGATTATTAGTTTATTATTATGTGCAAAGGATTTAAAAGAGGTTATAATAAGAAAATTTCATATGTAAATATATTAAAAATAAAATTGTTTTAGTGGAAAAGCCTAGAACAATTTTTTGAATTTTATATAAAAATAAGTGTTTAAATAAACGAAAGAGGTATTGAAGTTAAATTTTGATACTGCTTTTTATGTGAAAAAATCCTAAAGTATTTAACTTTAAGACTAAAAAACTGAAATTATTATAGCAATAAATAATATATAAATCAATAAAAAATATAGAAAATTATCAAGAAACATCTTGGTCGTTTCCTATATTTTTTTATAATATAAAAAGAGAAAAAAGCTATTATATAAACAAATTAGAAGGGTGTAGCTTATCTTAAAGTTAAATACTTTAGGATAAGAGGAGGCAAATGATAAAGATGAAGGAAAACAAAGGAATTACATTAATTGCATTAGTGATAACAATAGTGGTGCTTTTGATACTTGCTGGAGTAAGTATAGCGATGCTAACAGGAAATAATGGAATACTAACACAAGCCAAAAAAGCAAAACAAGAAACATCAGACTCAGCGCAAAAAGAAAAAGAAGATTTAATAAAATTAGAAATGCTATCAAATAATAGCAATGTAAATATTCCAAATTTAAAAGAAGGAATGATACCAGTAAAATGGAATGCAACCAACAAAACATGGGAAGTAGCAGATAAAAGTAATACAGGAAATGACTGGTATGATTACTCTACAGAAAGCAAAAAATGGGCAAATGTAGTAACAGTAAAAGAAAACTGCAGTAATGGAAAAACAAGAACAGATTATTTAAGTGCAGGAGTAGGAACACCAATACCAGAAGATGATATAACAACAATGTTTGTATGGATACCAAGATATAGCTATTATGTAAAAAGTGGATATCATGAAAACGCAAATGGAACAGGAGAATTTGCAATAAAATTTTTAATAGGAACATCAGATAAAATAATAGATGTACCAGAAGGCCAGGATACAGCAATAAGAACAAACAATACAAATGGAAAAATAAATGGTGGAAAATATGTAGTCCACCCAGCATTCACAGCGGATACAGATTTAGGTGGAACAGGTGATGAATTATCCGGAATATGGGTAGGAAAATTTGAATCAAGTAATTATACATCAGAATATAATAATAGAAATATATCAGCTTCAACAACAAATGAGGATATTTTATATGGTCGTGGAGATAAGAAAAATGTAACAATAAGACCGAATGTAACAAGTTGGAGAAATATTGATGTAAATGATATATTCACAGTTTCTCAAAATATGTCAAAAGATGAAGTAAAAATATATGGATTTAATAGTTCAGAAATAACAACAACAATGATGCAAAATAGCCAATGGGGAGCAGTAGCATATTTAGCACAAAGTGAATATGGTAATATGCAAAAATTAACTGATGGAGAATCTGGAATATGGAATAATTCATATAATGAGGGATTTACTTTTGCTTCAAATAACTCATATAAAATGGATAATAGATCAGTAACATTAACAGGAATGTCAGGAAATAGTAGGGATAATTATACAAATTATTATTCAAAAGTAGTAGATGGAAGTAAAAAAGATAATGGAGATAGTATAGAAATAACTTATACAAAAATAAATAATGACGCTACAACTGGCGATAACTATACAAACACATTTTATAGATATTATACAGAAAATGGACAAAAAGCAAGTACAACGAGAAACATATATGGAATATATGACATGTCAGGAGGAGCATGGGAATATACAGCAAATTATTTAGAAAATGTTACAGAAAATTCATTTGTATCTAAATTTTTAAAAATTGAACAGAAATACCAAACACAATATGCTGGAACAGGAAGCGCAGATGATAGAACAAAAAACTATGAAGCAAATAAAGAAAAATATGGGGATGCAATATGGGAAACATCTAATGGAGGTAACGGCCAGTATAGCTGGAACGCAGATTACTCTGAATTTCTGTACGCTAGCCGTCCGTTCTTCATACGTGGGGGACATTACTTCAGCGGCTCTGATGCTGGTCCGTTCTTTTTCAGCAACGGCAGTGGATGGGGGAACAACCATTATTCGTTCCGTGTAGTTCTGTTCTAGTCGAATGGTTTGCTTAGATGCCTACAGGTTTATATTTATGAATTCATTTGAAAAAATAAAAGTATGAAATTATTAAAATAATGAAAATATGAATAGCTCTACAAAATATTAACAAAAACTTGCTAACAAAAGTCAATAGTTTTTTATAAAATTTTTCAAAATCTTTTTATAAAACTTTTAGG
>CAKOWW010000025.1 GCA_934129785.1 uncultured Clostridia bacterium | reverse complement strand
GCAGAATTAAGACAAAAGTACATAATGGATCAAAAAGCAATAGAAGATGCTGGGTATGATAAAGGCTATGACTCAGGATATAACTTTGGATATGGTTCTGGATATAATACTGGACATGATTCTGGAACCCTTGAAGGAAAAAGAAAGGAAAAACTTGAAATCGCTAAAAAGATGAAAGAAGAAAATATGGATAATTCTACAATATCAAAAATAACTGGATTAACTAAAGAAGAAATTGAAAAATTATAATTTAATATATTAATAAAGTGTTTAAAAACCAAAGCTAGTATTAAAATAAAATTTAATACTAGTTTTTATATACAAAATTTAAAAAGATAGAGAAAACATAGAGAGAAAATCAACTTAATCAAAATTGCTTGTAAAAAGCGAGGAAATATAGTATAATAAGCAAAGTACAAAAAGCGAGAAGAAAAAAGATAGACAAAAAAGAAAGGGGTAAAACTAATTATGGACAAAAAAAGAATATTAACAGGAGATAGACCAACAGGAAGACTACACATTGGTCATTACTTTGGCTCATTAAAAAAGAGAGTAGAATTACAAGAAAGTGGAGAATATGACCCATATATATTAATAGCTGATGTTCAAGCACTAACAGACAATTTTAACAATCCAGAAAAAGTAAGAAAAAATGTAAGAGAAGTGGCAATAGACTATCTATCTGTAGGAATAGACCCTAAAAAAACAACAATATACATACAATCAATGATACCAGAAGTAGCCGAATTAACAGTGTTTTACTCTAACTTAGTAACAATAGCAAGATTAGAAAGAAATCCAACAGTAAAAACTGAATTAGCACAAAAAAGAGATGTATTTGGAGAAAGCGTAACATATGGATTTTTAGGATATCCAGTAAGCCAAGCAGCAGATATAACAGCATTTAGAGGTGAAATTGTGCCAGTTGGAGAAGACCAATTACCATTAATAGAACAATGTAGAGAAATTGTAAGAAAATTCAATTCAATATATGGAGAAGTGCTAGTAGAACCAAAGGCAGTATTATCTAGTGGAAAAAGAATTAAAGGTTTAGATGGAAATGAAAAAATGGGAAAATCTTTAGGAAATGCAATATATTTATCAGACTCAGAAGAAGAAATAACAAAAAAAGTAATGAGTGCTGTAACAGATCCAGGAAGAATAAAAAAAGATGACCCAGGAAATCCTGATATATGTATGGTTTCATATTATCATAAATTATTTAGTACACCAGAAGAACAAAAAACAATATGTGAAGAATGTAGAGCTGGAAAACGCGGTTGTGTGGCATGTAAAAAACAACTTGCTAAAAACATAATAGAAGAATTAAGACAAATAAGAGAAAAAAGAAAATATTATGAAAATCACCCAGAAGAAGTAGATAAAATATTAATAGAAGGAACAAATAAAGCTAGAGAAGAAGCAAAGAGAAACATGAAAAAGATAAAACAAGCAATGAGATTAAATTATTTTGAAGGAGAATAGAATGTTTACAGATTATACAAAAATAACAATAAAATCAGGTGATGGTGGAAACGGTGCTGCAACATTTAGAAGAGAAAAATATGTAGCAGCAGGTGGACCAGACCGGAGGTGACGGTGGAAATGGAGGAAATGTTTATTTCCAAGTAGATAAAGACAAAAACACATTAATAGATTTTAGATATAATAGAAAATTTAAGGCAAAAAACGGAGAAAATGGAAGTGGAAGCCGTTGTAATGGAAAATATGGTGAAGATTTATACATAAAAGTACCAATTGGAACAGTTGTAAAAGATGCAGAAACAGGAAAAATTGTTGCAGACTTATCTAATCCAGGACAAACAGAATTAATCTTAAAAGGTGGTCGTGGAGGTCGTGGAAATTCACACTTTGCAACAGCAACAAGACAAGCTCCAAGATTTTCTGAAGACGGAGATAAAGGTGAAGAAAAAGAAGTTATACTAGAATTAAAACTATTAGCAGATGTAGGACTTTTAGGATTTCCAAATGTAGGAAAATCAACATTTTTAAAAGCAGTAACAGATGCAAAACCTAAAATTGCAAATTATCATTTTACAACAATAGTGCCAAACCTAGGAGTTGTAAAAACAAAAACAGGAGATGGATTTGTAATAGCAGATATACCAGGTATTATAGAAGGTGCAAGTGAAGGCATAGGACTTGGAATCCAATTCTTAAGACATGTTGAAAGAACAAGACTTTTATTACATTTTTTAGATGTATCAGGAATAGAAGGAAGAAATCCAATTGAAGACTTTTACGCAATAAATGAAGAATTAAAAAAATATAGTGAAAAACTATCAACAAGAAAACAAATAATTGTTGCAAATAAAACGGATATCATGCAAGATGAAAAATTATTAAAACAAGTAGAAGAATTAGCAAAAAAAGAAGGCTTAGAACTTTACAAAATATCAGCAGCAACAAAAGAAGGGGTAGAAGAACTAATAGATCATGTAACAGATGTATTAAAAACACTACCTAAAGAAGAATTATTTGAAATTGAAGACAAAAAAGTATATACACTTGAAGATAAAAAAGATGATTGGGAAATTAAAGAAGAAGATGGTGTATTTATTGTTACAGGAAGAGCTATTCAAAGATTAATGGGAAGAGTAAATATAGAAGATAATGAATCAATGTATTATTTACAAAAATCATTAAAAAATATGGGAATAGATGCGAAACTAAAAAAAATGGGCGTATGCCAAGGAGATACAGTAATACTAGATGGTTGGGAACTTGAATGGTATGAATAAAAAATAGCAGAGTAAGAACTAAAAACTTACTTTGCTATTTTTTTCTCCATTATAAATCCATCAATACCATTATAATATTTTTTTCTGATTCCTAAAGTTTCAAAACCAAAATTCTTATATAAAGAAATAGCATATTCATTATCTTTTCGTACTTCAAGAGTAATAGAAGATAAATTAAGTGATAAACATAATGCAATAATTTCATTTAAAATAGAGGTTCCGATACCTAAATTTCTAAAATTTTTTTTCACAACAATATTCATAATATCAGCAGAATCTAAAACAACCTTAATTCCACCAAAGCCAACGATCTCGTTGTTTAACCTAGCAACAATATAATGAGAAGAAGAAGAGTTTAGCTCATCTTTTAAAATAGAATATGTCCAAAAATCATCAAAATCAGAAACAAGAATATCTTTAATTTCATCTAAATCAGATATATTCATATTTGAAAAATTTAAATTCATTTTACATACTCCTTTAAATTACATATTTTTAAGCTTTTCTTCAAGTTGCCTTTGAGCTTGGGGCTTTTTTAAATATAATGGTAAAATTTCTTTGCTACATAAACCTAAATTATAATTATCTAATCCAGCTAATGCCAAGGAATATGAACTTAAATTATTTTTAGCGTCACTTGCAAAATTTATTTTTTTAATGTCACTTAATTGCTCTTGAATTTTATTTTTAAATGTAACTGAACCATCACCTATAAAAGTTATTTTTGGAGAAGACAGAGAATCTTCATAATAACTACTGATAATAGCTAATGCTGAATCAATACTTTCAGCCTGAGGTTCAATTAAAGTTTCAAACATTTCATTTTCTTTTTCATACAAAGCAAAATAACAATTATCATTTTTGCAATCAATAATAGAACATACAACATCTGATTCACAAGAATTATCTATTAAATTATATGCTAGAGTTTTTAAGGAACTTATACCACTACATGGAATATTTAAACTATCAGCAAAGGCTTTAACTGTTGCAACACCTATACGAATACCAGTAAAAGAGCCTGGCCCCAAATCGCAAACAAGTAAGTCCATATCACTTAATTTTAAATTTGTTTTTTCAAAAGCTTCTTGAACCATAGGCATTAAGTTTTCAGAATGAGTTCTGCCTGTGTTAGTATCCAAAAAACATAAAGATTTTTTGTTATCTAAAATTGAAACACCACAAACATTGCTTGCAGTATCTATACTTAAAATTTTCATAATTATCGCTCCTATTTTATAATATTATCTAAATTTAAATTACTTTCAATTAAAAGATTTCTAAGATTTTCATTATTATCACTTTTTGAAAATGTGATATGAATATAGTCTTTTGGTAATGCATCTTTAATTAATTCGCCCCATTCAATAAGACATATTCCATTTTCGAAATATTCATCTCCACCAATTTCATAAAATTCTGAAGAATCTTCTAATCTATAAACATCAAAATGAAAAATATTTATATCATTTTTATGATATTCATTTACAATTGTAAATGTTGGGCTAGATATCTCGTTTTCTAAACCAAAATAAGATAAAAAGCCTTCAGTAAATTTGGTTTTGCCAGAACCAAGTTCACCAGTTAAAACAATTACAGCTTTGTTTTTTAATGTGTTTGATATGTTTTTTGCAAAATTTTTTGCAAAATTTTTTGTATCATTTTCATTTTTTGATGTGAATGTATAGTTGTACATGAATTTTCTCCTTTTAGTATTTATTTTTTATTTAATATTTCTGCAATATAATATATATTTTTTTATTTGTGACTCCCAACTGCATACTGTCTGTAATTTCATAACAGACAGTAATTTGCCGGTCCCCCCGAATTGTCACTACATAAAAAATATATATTATATTGTTAAATAATCGTTTAATATAAGACATAAATATTATAATATAAAAAATAAAAAAATTCAATGAAAAGGGTTGATAAAAAACAAATATTGTAATATAATCGTAATGAATTTGTAACAAAGCAGAAACAATAAAAAATAAGGAAAATCCAACAAGGAAGGAAGATTTAAGCATGTTTAAAATGGGATTTGGACAAGATATAGGAATAGATTTAGGAACAGCAACAGTAATAGCATATGTAAAAGGAAAAGGAATAGTATTAAGAGAACCATCAGTAGTAGCAGTAAACAGCACAACAGGAGAAGTTTTAGCAGTAGGAAAAGAAGCAAGAAGAATGCTTGGAAGAACACCTGGAAACATAGTAGCAACAAGGCCATTAAGAGAAGGAGTAATATCTGACTACACTGTAACAGAAAAAATGCTTAAATATTTTATAAATAAAGTGTGTGGAAAATTCATATTTGCACCAAGAATAATGATATGTATACCATCACGTGTAACAGAAGTAGAAAAAAAGGCAGTAATAGATGCAGCATCACAAGCAGGAGCAAGAAAAGTTTACCTAATAGAAGAACCAATAGCTGCTGCAATTGGAGCGGGAATTGATATATCAAAACCATGTGGAAACATGGTAGTAGATATAGGAGGTGGAACAACTGATGTAGCAGTAATATCATTAGGAGGATCAGTTGTAAACACATCACTAAAAGTAGCTGGAGATAAATTTGACGAATACATAGTAAAATATATAAAGAAAAAACACAACATAATTATAGGAGAAAGAACAGCAGAAGACCTAAAAGTAAATATAGGTTGTGTATTTCCAAAAATCCAAGATACAGAAATGGAAGTAAGGGGAAGAGACTTAAGCACAGGATTACCAAAAACATTAACAGTAAAATCAAGTGAAATGATGGAAGCACTTATAGAACCAGCAATGATGATAGTAGATGCAGTTCACTCAGTATTAGAAAGAACACCACCAGAACTAGCAGCAGATATAAGTGATAAAGGAATTTATATGACAGGTGGAGGATGCTTGTTAGATGGATTAGACAAATTATTACAAGAAAAAACAGGAATAAATGTAATGATAGCACAAGATACAGTATCATGTGTAGCACTAGGAACAGGAAAAGCATTAGATAATTTAGATTCACTATAAAAGAAAAAATGTCGCAATTAGGAAATAAACATTCCATAGCGACATTTTCTGTGTTAAAATAGAAACATAAAATAGAATAAATGAAAGGGAAAAATATGAAATTACAAGAAAACAAGAAAAAGAAAGTAGCTTTTATTACATTGCGGTTGCAAAGTAAATCAATATGAAACAAATGGAATGTCACAAAAATTTCAAGAAAAAGGATATGAAATTGTAGAACATCACGAAAAAGCTGATATATATGTAATAAACACATGTACAGTAACAAATATGTCAGACAGAAAATCAAGACAAATGTTAAGAAGAGTAAGAGAACAAAACAAAGATGCAATAATAATAGCATGTGGTTGTTATGTACAAGTAGCAGAAAAAGATTTAGAAAAAATAGAAGAAATAGATCTAATTTTAGGAAACAATGAAAAAAAGCAAATAGTAGAATATGTGGAAAATTACATGAAAAATAATGAAAGAATAGAAGAAGTAGAAGATGTTATGCATAAAAGAGAATTTGTAGATTTTGGAGATGTAATATACACAGAAAAAACAAGAGCTGTAATAAAAATTCAGGATGGATGTGATAGATTTTGTACATACTGTATAATTCCATATGCAAGAGGAAGAGTTAGAAGTAGAAAGCCTGAAAACATTAAAACTGAAATTGAAAAAATTGCTAAAGAGGGAATAAAAGAAGTTGTAATAACAGGAATACATATTGCATCATATGGAAAAGATTTTAAAGAAGATTATAAGCTAATAGACTTATTAGAAGAAATAAATAAAATAGACGGAATAGAAAGAATTAGGCTAGGGTCAATAGAACCATTACTAATTTCAGAAGAATTTATAAAAAGACTAGTAAAACTAGAAAAAGTATGTCATCATTTTCATTTATCATTACAAAGTGGATGTGATGAAACATTAAAAAGAATGAACAGAAGATATACAACAGCTGAATTTACTGAAATTGTAGAAAGATTAAGAAAATATTATAATGATGTAATTTTAACAACAGACATAATAGTTGGATTCCCACAAGAAAGTGAAGAGGAATTTCAAAAAACATATGAATTTCTAAAAAAAGTGAAGTTTTATAAAATGCATGTATTTAAATATTCACCAAGAAAAGGGACAAAAGCAGAAATAATGGAAGGACAAATAGACGGAAATAAAAAAGAAGAAAGAAGCCAAAAGTTAATAGAATTATCAGATGAAAATGAGAAAAAATATAATGAATCTTTTGTAGGAAAAGAAGTAGATATCTTATTTGAAGAAGAAAAAAATGGGCAATTTAGAGGACATACTAAAAATTATATTTTAGGAGTTCTAGAAAATAATAAACAACATGAAAATATAGAAAATAGAATTATTAAAGTAAAATGCGTGGGAACAGAGAAAGACCATATATTGGTAAAAATGTAAAAATGTAACAAAACTGTAATAATTGCGTAATAAACATTTAATATTAAAAAGAGGAAAAATACTTGAATAAAAAAAGAAAATATAGTATAAATAAGATAGTAAAAGTGTAAAAACACAAAGGAGGAAATTGAAATGGCAGATTTAGGTGAAGAAAACAGAGTATCAGGAGTTTTCGGCGGAGTTGAAATTAACAATGAAGAACCAATACAAAATGCTGGAACAATTAGAAATGACAATTTACCAGCAAAAACAGGTTTCTGGAATAAATTCAAAGCATTCTGGTTACAAGATATAGATTGGAATAAAGAAATAAAAGTCGAATTAACACCATACCAACAAAAAGTTGAAGATGAAATAAACGAATTTTTACACCAAGAAATTACATGGGAAAAAGTACATGACTTTTTATTCCAAGAAGTAAAATTTAGTAAATAAATATTAGTAATTTATTAAATGTAAAAAATAAGTGAATTATAAAAAAGTATAGAATATTAAAACAAAATATGCTATACTTTTTTTGTTTACAAAAAGAAAAGGAGAGATCAAAAAAATGGCAAAAAGCAAAACAATATTTGTATGTAGTGAATGTGGAAATGAATCAACTAAATGGTTAGGAAAATGCCCAGCCTGCAATAGTTGGAATACATTTTATGAACAAAAAGTTGTAGAAACAAGGCCAGGAAAAGAAAAAATAGACAAACAAGCAAGTACACCACAAAAACTAAGTTCATATGAAGCAAAAGAAACATTCAGAACACGGAACAGGATTTGCAGAATTAGATAGAGTATTAGGTGGAGGATTAGTAAAAGGGTCGCTAGTTTTACTAGGAGGAGAACCAGGAATAGGAAAATCAACACTAATACTACAAATATGTGACAAAGTAAAAGGTGAAGGACAAGTACTATATGTATCTGGGGAAGAATCAGCAGAACAAATAAAATCAAGAGCAGACAGACTTGGAATAAAAAATGAAAACATTCTATTTTTAGGAGAAACAGATATCGACATTGTAAACCAAGCAATAATAAATGTTAATCCAAAATTAGTCATAATAGACTCAATCCAAACAATGTATTCAGATGAAATAACTGCAGCGGCAGGGAGCGTAAGTCAAGTTAGAGAAATAACACGGACAAGTTATGAGAGTGTGTAAATCAAGAGGAATAACAACAATTATAATAGGACATGTTACAAAAGAAGGAAACATAGCAGGACCAAGAGTTTTAGAACATATGGTGGACACTGTGCTATATTTAGAAGGTGAAAGATATTTCTCCTATAGAATACTAAGAGGAGTAAAAAACAGGTTTGGCTCAACAAATGAAATAGGAATGTTTGAAATGAGAGAAGAAGGCATGTGTGAAATAACAAATCCATCAGATATACTAATATCAGAACGAGATGATAATCCAGCAGGTTCATGTATAGTTTCTAGCATGGAAGGAACAAGGCCAATACTTGTTGAACTACAAGCACTAACATCACAAACAGTATTTGGATATCCAAAAAGAACAGCAAATGGATTAGATTATAATAGATTAGCACTTTTAATAGCAGTATTAGAAAAAAAGGCAGGACTAATGTTAGGCTCACAAGATGTATACCTAAATGTTGTAGGAGGTTTAAAAATAAATGAACCATCAATAGATTTAGGAATAATGCTAGTAACAGCATCAAGTTTTAAAAATATAGCAATTCCAAAAGACATGGTAATAATAGGAGAAGTGGGGTTGACGGGAGAAGTAAGAAGAATTAATCTAATAGAAAAAAGACTAAAAGAAGCGGAAAAACTTGGATTTAAAAGTTGTATAATTCCAGAAAGTAACAAAAAAGACTTGAAAGATAATTATAAATTAGATATAATAACCGTTAGAAATATAAATGAAGCCATGAAAAAAATAGGCTTAAAATAGCAAAGGAAGGGAGAAGTGGCAATTTTGAGAAAAGGCAAAGAAGACAACATAACAAAAATACTAAAACTAATAGCACCAGGAACTCCCATAAGAGACGGACTAGAAAATATATTAAGAGCAAGAACAGGGGCATTACTATTAATAACAGACAAAACCGAGGTCTTAAAAGAAGTAGTTGATGGTGGATTCACAATAAATGAAGACTACACATCTTCAAAACTATATGAACTTGCAAAAATGGATGGAGCAATAGTACTAAGTGGAGACTTGAAAAAAATCCTATATGCAAATGCACAATTAATACCAGCACACGAAATAGCAACATCTGAAACAGGAACAAGGCACAGAACAGCAGAAAGAACAGCAAAACAAACAGGAGAGCTAGTAATAAGCATTTCTCAAAGAAGAAGCATAATAACAGTTTTTAAAGGAAATGACAGATACATACTAGAAGATACAGACTCAGTTTTAAGTAAAGCTAACCAAGCAATACAAACACTAGAAAAATACAAAAAAGTATTTGATAACAAACTAAGTATATTAAATGAATATGAATTTAATGATATAGTAACACTAGAAAATGTAATAGTTGCAATACAAAGAGCAGAAATGGTAATGAAAATAGTTGAAGAAATTCAAAGGCAAATATATGAGCTTGGAAATGATGGAAGACTAGTAGAAATGCAATTAAATGAGCTAATTGGAGGTCTGGAAAAAGAAGAAAGACTAATAATAAAAGATTATATAGTGCCAGGAAGAAAGAAAAAAACTCCTGAAAAAGTAATAGAAAGTTTGGAAGAACTAAGCTATGAAGATTTATCAAAAGAAAATGTAATTGCAAAACTCTTAGGATATGAAAACTTTGATAATTATGATGAAGTGGGAGTTTATACAAAAGGATATAGAGTGCTTAGCAAAATACCAAGAATGCCAAGTAATATTGTAGAAAACTTAGTAGATTCATTTAAATCATTCCAACATATTTTGGCAGCAGACATAGAAAGCTTAGACGAAGTTGATGGAATAGGAGAAGTAAGGGCAAGAACCATAAAACAATCTTTAAAAAGAATGCAAGAGCAATTTTTATTTGATAATTTAATATAAAATGATTATAGTTAAAATTCTAATAATATAAAAAGGATAGATTGTAGATAAAATTTAAAATAATGAAAAAGGTTATAGATATATTTTTAAATAATGTAAAAAATATGGGTAAATTTAAAAATAATTTGTAAAAAAGGTTTATAGGTAAACCCGGTATAAAAAACCTAAATATATTAATAAGGAGCGTATAGAAAAATCTATACAAAAATAAAAATGAAAAAAGTAAAAAATATAATTTGGATAGTAGCATTAATTGTGTTAATAGCACTAATTGGAACATTAGGATATGGATATTATAAAAAGGCAACAATGGAAGTGAAAAATCCAGTTGCAACAATGGAAGTAGAAAATTTTGGAACAATAAAAATAGAATTATACCCAGAACAGGCACCAGAAACAGTTGCAAACTTTATAACACTAGCAAATCGTGGATTTTATGATGGATTAACATTTCACAGAGTTGTAAAAGATTTTATGATACAAGGTGGAGATAAGAAAGGAACAGGAAGCGGTTCTGCAGAATTATCTGACCTAAAAGATGGTGGAGAAGAAAAAGACTATTCAATAAAAGGTGAATTTGTTGCAAATGGAGTAAATAATACATTAAAATTTGACGAAGGTATAATAGGAATGGCAAGAAATGACTATACACAATATTCATCTTCATTAAAAGAAGAATCTTATAATTCAGGAAGTTCTCAATTTTTTATTATGACTAAAGCAAATACATCATTAAATGGATATTATACAGCTTTTGGAAAAGTTATAGAAGGAATGGATGTAGTACATAAAATTGAAGAAGTTGAAGTTAAAGCAGCTGATAACAGTTCAGAAAGTGGAAATACAGAAGTAAGTACTCCAGTAAATACAGTAAAAATAACATCTGTAAAGGTTGAAACAAATGGAGTTGATTATGGGTTACCAGAAACATTAACACCATTTGATTACACATCATGGATGTATAAACAATATGGAATAGATCCAAGTAAATTAACAACAAAATAATGAAATTTTACGATTTCTTTTGAAAATTTTATCACAAACATTATAATAACAAAAAAAATAAAAAATTTTAAAAAATGGTTGACAAATAGGGTAGGAATTGGTTATAATAGTAACTGTGCTCAAGGTTAATGAAAGTGCACATAGCAACAATGGTGGATGTAGCGTAGTTGGTTAACGCGCCAGTTTGTGGCACTGGAGACCGTGGGTTCGAGTCCCATCTTCCACCCCATTTGTAATATATTGGGCTGTAGCCAAGCGGTAAGGCACCAGACTTTGACTCTGGCATGCGCTAGTTCGAATCTAGCCAGCCCAGCCAATAAAAATGAAAATAGCTTATATCTAAGGATATAGGCTATTTTCGTATGTAATCTTAAATTTTTTTCAATTGATAAAGATAAGTAGTGAAATTGTTAAGAAAATAAAATCTAATATTTTTATATCAAAAATTCCTAAAGTATTTAGCTTTAGGAACTTTTTTCAAAATTATTATACTAATAAATTTTGTATAAATCAATAAAAAATGAGAAGAAAATTATTTATTTTAAGAAATGTATTAATTTTTTTAAAATAAAAATAATTATATAAGATGAAAAGAAAACTACTAAGCACAACACTTATAGTAAAATTGCTAAAATCCTAAAGCTAAATACTTTAGGATTAGCTTTTAAAAAGTATAATCGATAATTTGTTGTTAAATTATTAAAAATAGAATATATAAAAACAAGGAGATTTGAAAATGAAAAACACAAAAGAAATAAAGCAAGAACAAGCGGGCATTACATTAATTGCATTAGTGATAACTATAATTGTACTTTTAATTTTAGCAGGTGTATCAATAGCAATGCTAACAGGAAATAATGGAATATTAACGCAAGCAAAAAATGCAAAACAATCAACTGTAGAGGCGGAACAAAAAGAAAAAGAAGATTTACTTGAATTAGAAATGATAGCAACTAATAGTAAAGTAAATATTCCAAATCTAAAAGAAGGAATGATACCAGTAAAATGGAATGCGACTAACAAAACATGGGAAGTAGCTGACAAAAGTAATACAGGAAATGACTGGTATGATTATTCTACAGATAGAAAAAAATGGGCAAATGTAGTAACAGTAAAAGAAAACTGTAGTAATGGAAAAACAAGAACAGATTATTTAAATGCAGGAGTAGGAACACCAATACCAGAAGATGATATAACAACAATGTTTGTATGGATACCAAGATACAGTTATTATGTAAAAAGTGGATATCATGAAAACGTAAATGGAACAGGAGAATTTGCAATAAAATTTTTAATAGGAACATCAGATAAAATTATAGATGCACCAGAGGGGCAAGATACAGCAATAAGAACAAGTAATACAAATGGAGAAGCAAATGGTGGAAAATATGTAGTTCATCCAGCGTTCACAGCAGATACAGATTTAGGAGGAACAGGAGAAGAAATAAAAGGATTTTGGGTAGGAAAATTCGAATCAAGTAATATCGAATCACCAAAAAATAATGAAGGAATAACACGGAAGTAGTGAAGAAAAATTGTTATATGGTTATGGCAATAACACAGATGTAACAATAAGACCAAATGTAACAAGCTGGAGATCTACGACTGTAAATGATATGTTTACAGTTTCTCAAAATATGTCAAAAGATGAAGCTAAAATATATGGATTTAACAATTCAGAATTAACAACAACAATGATGCAAAATAGCCAATGGGGAGCAGTAGCATATTTAGCACAAAGCGAATATGGAAATATACAAAAATTAAGTGATGGAGAATCAGGAATTTGGAATAATTCATATATTGAAGGGATGACATACTCTACTTCAGAAAATAAATATAAAATGTGGAATAGATCAGTAACATTAACAGGAATGTCTGGAAGTAGTAAAGAGAGTTATACAAATTATTATTCAAAATTAGTTGAAGAAAGTAAAAAAGACAATGGAGATAGTATAGAAATAACTTATACAAATATAAATGATGATTCTACAACTGGAAGTAATTATACAAACATATTTTACAGATATTATACAGAAAATGGACAAAAAGCAAGTACAACAAGAAATATATATGGAATATATGACATGTCAGGAGGGGCATGGGAATACATGGCAAATTATTTAGGAAGTGCAACAGGAAACGAATTTGTATCTAATTTCTTGAAAATTAAATCAAAATATCAAACACCATATGCTGGAACAGGTGCAACATCTAGTACAGCAGATAAAACAATAAACTATGAAGCAAATAAAGAAAAATATGGAGATGCCATCTGGGAAACATCGAACGGATGTGACGGTCAACATAGTTGGAATGCAGATGGTTCTTATTTTCCATACACAAGTCATCCGTTTTTCTTACGCGGTGGTAATTATACAATAAATATTATTTCAGGTCTATTCTATTTCTATAATGACAGTGGTTTGAGAATTAATGACTATTCGTTCCGTGTAGTTTTGTTCTAGTATGGATAGTATAATTAAACAGATTAACAAAATAAACTTATTAAATTAACGAAGGCAGTATCAAAATAACAATTGATACTGTTATTTTTATATCAAAAAATTCTAATGTATTTAGATTTTTGATTTGAAATTTTCTGTAAAAATTTTGTAAAAACAGTTGAAAAATAATTTGAATTATGTTAATATCTAACAAGTGTTATTTAGACACTTTATTTTTTCGAATGGCAATTCAGCCAAAATTTCCAAAAAAAGATTATAAAACAGAAGAAAAGCAATTTTTAAGAATTACATGAAGGCAAGGTGATAGGAATAGAAAATATTTTAGATGTAAAAATAGATTATGTTTTTAAAAAACTATTTCGGAAGAGAAGAAACAAAGTCTGT
>CAKOWW010000024.1 GCA_934129785.1 uncultured Clostridia bacterium | reverse complement strand
TAATCTTCAAAAAAGAGGAAAAAATTATCAAAATAATTTAATCCTCTTTTTATTTTTCTTGAATATGGGAATAAAATTTATGTCTAGCCAGCACTGAATTTATACTCCCGCACAAATTCATATGTGGGATATCACCCAAACCCAATATAATAAATTGATAAAACGTAAAAAACAAATACAATACCACTAAATAATTTAAAGAAATGATAAAAGACAATGATAGGATTTCATTGTCTTTTAATTATAATAAGATATATTTAATCTATAAAGTATTACATAGAATTTGTTTTATATTATTGTAATGACTTCTTTTTTGATTTGATTAATTTAATTATATTTAGAATTGACGGAATAGTAACTATTGTTAATAAAACAATTACAATTATATCGAATTTTAAATCTGATACTCCGAATTTCATTTCATATTTATAATCACTGATTGTAGTTGAAATGAAACATGCTATAATACCAATTTTAATTATGCTATTGATACAAGAATATATTAACCCTTTTTTGATTTTGTCTAATGTTATCAAAAAATCAAATAGAATTACAAGTAATGCAATAACAGAAGGCATTATAAATAGCACTCCTAGTCCTTCCCATCCAGGTTCTCCAATACTTTGTATCCCCATTATTAAACCAAATGATGATAAAATTAGACCTATAATACTACATATAATTGATATTACTTTTGATATTTTAAATTGTTTCATATGTTTTCCTCCTCTATGTCCTTTTTTCTAAATTTTTGATAATATTTTCATAATCTATTTTTTCATAGATTACTTTACACTATCCTTATTAGATTAAATAGTTGAACTGTTTATTCATTGATAAATTTCTCACAGTAATTTTATAATAAAATCATACTATAAAATCAAAAAAAGTTATATACTTTAATGTCAATAATTTTTAAAAATGTCATAAAAAAATATTAAAATTTTTTTTAATTATGTCATAGTGAGCCACTTGATTGTGGCTCGTTTTTATGCTAAGATGATACTAATAAAGGTTCTTTTTCTTTGCCTATGTGTTTTTCTGTCCTTATGTTTTTTCTTTGATTTAATTCCAGATTTTGTAAGTGTTTTATAAACAGAAGAATAAGAAATCTTAATATTTTCTCTTTCTTGTAAAAGTTCTTGAAAGTGAGTAAAATTAGTATCACAATAATCTTCAGATAAATCTAATTTATCACTTGCTTGTTTTCCAGTCTTTTTACCATCAATTACTTCTTGTATTACAATTAATTTTCCTATTTCCATATCCGTAAAATTATTTCCTTTCATTATTACCTCCTTAATGGAGATAATATAACTTTATTATGACATAATCAAATAATAATTTTACTATGACATTATCAAAAATTAATTACACTTTTTTTGAAAAATACTTGAAACAACTTTGAAAATATGCTAATATATATATGAGCGGTATCCAAGAAACTTTTGAAGCCTTGGGTCATTTTTTATATATAAGGAGTGCTAATGAAAGAATATAAATCAAACGAAGAACTAATAAATTATTTATTATCAAAAGGAGTAGTCATTTCTAATAAAAAGGATGCATTAGAAAAAATTGAAAGATATACATATTATTCAATTGTTAATACTTATAAGAATATTTTTAAAGATAAAAATGGAAACTATATAGAAGATGTTTCATTTGATGATATATACGCTTTATTTGAATTTGATAAAAATCTTAAAAATATAATATTAAAATATTGTTTAGAAATAGAAACAGTTATAAAATCAGTTATGGCAAATCAGATTTCTAAAGTATATGGTGTAAAAGATTATTTAAACACTTCTAATTGGGATGCTAGTATAAATACTGATATAAAGGAAAATTTATTAAAAAAGATTAATAATGAAATTGAAAAAGACTATAATATTCATACAGCTGTAACTCATTATATAGATAAATATGGATTTGTTCCACCATTTGTACTAGTTAAAATTCTTACATTTGGTGTAGCAAGTAGCTATTATGGATTACTTAAACAAAGTGATAGACAGGCAATTGCAAAATATTTTAAAATATCAGATAAGTTATTAAAGCAAATATTAAAAAACTTAACAACCATAAGAAATGTAGCAGCACATTCTGATAGATTATATAACTATACTAGTAAGTTTTATCTTTCTTTTAAACTTATAGATAAGAACTATATAAAATCAGATAATATAACAAATTTATATATGGTAGTAAGATGTATGGAAAAGTTATTGACTAAAGAACAGTATAAGGAATTATATAATTCTATATGCGAAGAAACTAGAAAACTGGAAGAAAAATTAAAATCTGTTGAAATAAATAATATTACAAAAATAATGGGATTTCCTATGAATAATAATTAGGAAAATAAATATAATAATAAAGAACGGTACTTAGAAAACTTTTGAAGCTCTAAGTCATTCATATAACCTAGAGTCTATTTGAAGATTCTAGGTGTTTTTTTATTCATGAATTTTTCTATAAACTTATTGTAATCTATAAAAATTATGATATACTTTAGTAAATTGATTGATATTTGTATCAATCGTCAAGAGAGAAAAGTTGTAGATAACTACGACATCCGCTCCATTTGAAATCAACTTACGGACTTAAATGTTCGTAAGTTTTTATTTTATATAAAATTTTAAAAGTTCTCTTATTACAGATATGTAAGAATATCTACTGACAATCAAAAAGATATTGGTTCATTTGATTCATAATTAAATGTAGCAAATTTTAAATTTTTAAAATACTTTCTAAATCTCTTTCCGCAGTTTCTGAAACTTCAACTATATATTTTTTCATACAAAACTCCAATCTCTTAGATATTGTCTATTTTGTTAAAAACTTCTTCTATTGAATATACTCTATTTGCATTTATGTCATCTATTCCTTTTTGCAATTTTTCTTTTAAATCTTTTTTACTTTTTATCATTATATTATCTGGAGCGTCTGTATCTACATATGATATTTTTAAGTATTCAATAAAATTTATCACTTGATTGGTAAGTTCTTCTGGTAAAGTATCTATTTCATTATATAATCTTTGTTTTTCTATTGACATATTCATTACCTCCATAAATCAATTTATATTATTATACCATCTTCTCAATTTAAAATCTATAAATTTAAAAAATATTTTATACTGTTGAACATTAAGATCTAAGCGATAAATTACTATTTGCATTTAACTTTATTTTGTCAATTTATAGCTTTGTTCTATCAATTCTTTTACTAAATCCTCGTCCACCTTTTCATCTATAATAATTGTATTCCAATGTTCCTTATTCATGTGATATGCAGGTATTATATAATCATAAGCATTTCTCAATATATCAGAATAATTTGGATCTGTCTTAACATTAAGGTATAACCTATTATTTACATTCATTAATAATGCAAACCATTTTTTATTTTTACAATGTTTCATTGTTACAGATTCAAAGTCATCTGTAAATGGACAATCTTTATATGTATTTTCTAATGTTAAACAATATTCTATTATTTCTTTTTTATTCATTAATTTCTCTCCTTGTTATTCATCATCATTATATTTATTTTCAATTAGTAAATTTTCAATTGCAAATTTTTTAATTACTTCTTTATCTATTAATTTTAACATATATTCAGAAATCATAGTTTGAGACATATTTTTAATAAAAATGTATTTCTGTTATATCGATATTTTGTTTCGTTTTTTGGATGTCTTGCATATATTAATATAATATTATTTTAGAAGGGATATCTGTTATGAATATTGTTCCTACTGATGTTTATTATACATCTAATATTTTAGCTAAAAATTTAAATTCTTTACTTAAAAATTTTACATTTCTTCAATCTCAAATTATTGGTCATAGTGTACTACATAAGCCTATTTATGCTGTTAGACTCCGGTCGTGGAAAAAATAAAGTTCTATATGTTGGAGCTTTTCATAGTAATGAATGGATTACAAGTGTTTTATTAATGAAATTTATTGAAGATTATTGTAATGCTTATCTAAACAATTCTTCTATCTTTGACCATAATATTAAAGATATTTTCGATTCTACTTCTATTTACATTGTACCTATGTTAAATCCTGATGGTGTGGATTTAGTAACTGGCTTGTATCCAACTAATAGTTCTATTTATGGTTCATTTAAAGCTATTTCTAATATGTATCCAAAAATTCCTTTTCCTACTCGGCTGGAAAGCTAATTTTAATGCTGTGGACTTAAATCTTCAATTTCCTGCAAAATGGGAAATGGCTCGAAAAATAAAATATGCTAGTGGTTTTACTCGGACCCGCTCCAAGGAATTTTGTTGGTTTTGCACCTCTTACTGAACCTGAATCTATTGCTATTTATAATTTCACTTTACAATATGACTTTAATCTTGTAATTGCTTTTCATTCTCAAGGTGAAGTTATTTATTGGCAATTTCAAAATTATAATCCACCTAATGCTTATAATATCGGCACTAAATTTTCCAAAGCTAGTGGATATTTACTAGATTCTACACCTTATAATTCTAGTTTTGCTGGTTATAAGGATTGGTTTATTCAAGATTTTAATAAACCTGGGTATACAATAGAGGTAGGCCTTGGAGCCAATCCACTCCCTATTTCTCAGTTTGAACAAATTTATAAAGATAACTTGGGGATCTTAATTTTAGGTGCAATTTTGTGATTACATGTGAAAAATATTGTAGTTTGCAATTATTTTTCACACTTCTATCTATCTGATTTTATATTGTCGATGATGTTATCCATAGATTTTCTTACATATTCTGTTGCCTGTTCGTCTAAAATGTACTGGTCATCAACTTTTCTTACAATATCCCCTATTTGCACATTGTTTGGCAAATCCTTTTCAAAGGCAATTTTTTTATGTTCAATGCTATTTTTATATTGTGTTACTTTGTATCTATGGTATTCATCATCATTTTCAAATTTATCTGTAACAATAAATGCTTCTCCTTTGCTTAAATCTGATAATTCTTTATTAAAGTATTTTTCAAGGAAATCCCATCTTTCTCTATAAAACACTTTTTCTTCTTCAGGTGTTAATTCTACATCTTGACCACTCATTTGATTTTTATTGTTGTCTTTTTCTAAATACTTTCCTAATTCCTTTATAAAATTTGTTACAAAAGAGTTGTCTTCTAGTTTCTTAACTATTTTATTTAAGTTCAAATCCAAATTTGGCCTCCTATTCTATTAGCTTTGCTTTACCTGTGCTATAATCAATTTCAAAATTGTCTTGTACATTGTATATAAATTTATTAAAAGATATGCCTTCCTCTTCTACTGATTTTGCTTCTATTTCAACTCCTGTTGCTAGCAGATTTTTTCCATTGTAAATAGGTGTTACTCTATATAAAACATGATAATCCTTATTTTGATTATTTTTCTCTTTAATCCAATTTGCCACACTGTTTTCATATTCTATCATTGCTGCATTCATTTGTGATGTTCCTGTGATTAAATTTTGTTTGTTGTTATTTTCATTTCCTAGTTGCCATGCAATTAAATGACATCTTTCATATAAATGCTTGCTGTTATTTTCATCATATAAATATTGATTCCAGCCCGTAGGTTTATATGAGATATTTCCTCTTTTTACTCCTTTTGGTGGCATCGTATATTTACATACATTTGCAAACGCTACCCCAGCTCTTTCTAATTCGTCAAGTTTTGAATAGTCTTCAAATTCTTCTATTGTAATGTCTTTTTCTTCAAAATATGGTATGTTGTTATTTATGTCGATAACTATTTTCCCTGAATACTCTGGTATTTCTGAAATAGTAATATTACTATTGGTTTGGGTTACAGCATTAGTAGGTTGATCACTTTTTTGTTCTTTGTTTTCTTCTGGTACTACTATGTAACTAACTATAGCTACTAATAAAGCAAAAATTATTGATATTACTAATTTTTCTAATCTATTTTTTCTTTTTTTTGTATTTCTTTTCATATTTACTCCCATCTAAAATCATAATTTGGACAATTTAAGATTAATCTATATAATTAAAACATAAGAAAAATATAATTTTGATTTAAATAATTTTGGAATCTTCAAACTGTTAATTTTATATCATATTTTTCCATTACTTTCAATAAAATCTGATATAAAAAACAAAAAAGATGTACTCAGTTTTATGTGAATACATCTTTTCCAATTATTTTGTTATCCATTTTATTAAATTCATATTAGCTGGTTCTAATAACATCTCATGTTTTGGCATAACTCTAAATGTATAGCCATAATTTCCACCAGTTGTTAATTCGATTTTTGTTGTAAAATAATACTTTCTTTCATCTTCATCTGAATCAGACAATGTCATTGGAATTATACTTACATTTTCAACAACACCATTTTCTAGTATTTTTCCGTAATATGCTTCTACAGTTATATTTTCAACATTTATATTTGGTAATTCCACCTCACATGCTACTTCTATATTGTTTCCAGCATCTATTGTTATATTATCTAAATTATTTACTTGGTTTATTTTAATATCTTTCCAATTCATTGTGATATCTTTTTTCCAAGCATTATATTCTGCAACATTATCTATATCTTCATAATATTTTTTTGTTAATTTGCAAAGTGGCATATATAGTTGATTTACGTAGTCTGTAAGCATTCTAGATGTACTATATTTTCCTCCTGTTGTTATAATTGAGTTTTTCATTATATTTAACCATTTTTTAGACATTCCATCTTTGTCTTTTTCATAATACAATGGAATTATTTTTTCTTCTAATGTTTTATATATACTTTGACTATCTGCTTGGTCTTGTTCTTCATATGAATTATATTCTGCATTTGTTCCTATTGTCCAGCCATTTTCTTGATTGTAGCCTTCTGCCCACCAACCATCTAAAACACTAAAGTTTATTACACCATTTACAGATGCTTTTTGTCCACTTGTTCCAGATGCTTCCATTGGTCTTCTTGGATTATTTAGCCATACATCTACACCACTAATTAAATATCTAGACATTGCTATATTGTAATTTTCTAGCAAGAATATTTTTCCTTTAAATTGTGGCATCATTGACACTTGATGAATATATTTTATTAGATCTTGTCCTTCTTTATCTTGTGGATGTGCTTTTCCTGCAAATATTAATTGAACTGGCTTTTCACTATTATTTAATATTTGTGTTATTCTTTCTAAATCTTTAAATATTAATGTTGCTCTTTTATATGTAGCAAATCTTCTTGCAAAACCTATTGTAAGTGCATTTGGATTTAGTTTTGATACTAAGTCAATTATTTCTTCGTATCTATATCCTTCTCTTCTTAATCTATTTATAGTATTTTCTTTAACTAATTTTAATAATTTTACTTTTCTTTCATTATGTACAGACCATAATTTATCATTTGGTATATTATTTATTTTTTCCCATGTTTGGTCTTGATGAATATTGTCTTGCCAATATGGCATTAAATATTGGTTATATAACTCTTTCATTTTTGGTGCAAGCCATGTACATGTGTGAATTCCATTTGTTACATATCCAATTGGAGATTCGTTTGCAGCTATGTTTGGCCATACATCTCCAAATAATTCTCTTGAAACTGCTCCATGTAATTTACTTACTCCATTTTTCTTTCCAGCTATTTTTAATGCTAGTATTCCCATATTAAATCCAGTATCTAATTCTTTTGCTGGTTTCATTCCTAACATTAAAAATTCTTCTCTTGTTAATCCAAGTCTTGGCCAGAAATCTTTAAAGTATTTTTCTACTAAGTCTATTGGGAATATATCATTTCCTGCTGGTACTGGTGTATGTGTTGTAAATACTGTTTTTGAACTTGCTATGTCTTTTGCTACTTCAAATGATACTTGTTTTTCTTTTATTATATTTTTTATTATTTCTAGGTTTAAAAATGCTGAATGTCCTTCATTCATGTGATATACAGTTGGTTTTAATCCTAAATATTTTGTTAATAAATTAACTCCTGCTTGGCCTAAAACTATTTCTTGGCGGATTCTCATTTCTTGGTCACCACCATATAATTTTAGTGTTACATCTCTGTCTTCTGGATTGTTTTTTTCTATATCTGAATCTAATAAATATAGTTTTATTCTTCCAACATTAATTTGCCATACTTTTAAGTATAGTCTTCTTTTTGGGAATTTTACAAATATTATTAAATCTTCACCTTTTTCGTCTTTTACAGGATTTATTGGTAAATCATATAAATCTATATTATTATATTCTGTTTTTTGTCTACCATTTCCATCTATCTTTTGATTAAAGTATCCATTTTTATATAATAAACCTACCGCTACTAAAGGAATTCCTAAGTCACTTGCAGATTTTAAATGGTCACCTGATAAAATTCCAAGTCCACCAGAATAAATTGGAATTGTTTCATCTAATCCATATTCTGCTGAAAAATATGCTATTAAATCATTTTTTTCTTCTGGATATTTTTTAGCAAACCATGTGTTTTTGCTATTCATATATCCTTCAAAGTTTGATACCATTTTGTCATATTCTTTCAAAAAGCTAGTGTCTTTGGCAACTTCTTCTAATTTTTCTTGTGATACATGTTTTAAAAATTTTACTGGATTTTTATTTGATTGTTCCCATAAATCTCTGTCTATTCTTTGAAATAATCTTAAAAATTCAGTATTCCAAGCCCACCATAAATTGTTTGATATCTCAGACAATTTTTCTATTCTTTTAGGTAATTGTGGATTTACTGTAATTCTATTAAATACATACATTTTATATTTCCTCCTTCGTAATCTCATAGCTCTTTTCATTTTGTTTTTTTATGATTTTTTACTTTTGTTTTTTCACTTTCTATATTATCTATTAAATATTTTTATTTGTCAATATCAAAATATCTTTAAAATGTCATTATAAGTTACATATATTGATAATGCAATTAATAGGGAAAAACCTGCTAATTGTATATTTATTTCTGTTTGCTCTTTTAATGGTTTTTTTCTTATTAATTCTATTATTAAAAGTAATAATTTTCCTCCATCTAATGCAGGTATTGGAAGTAAGTTTGTTACTCCTAAAGATATTGATATTACTGACATCATATAAATATATTCTTTAAATCCTTTTGTTTTTGAAACTGCTTCTGATATTCCAACTGGTCCTGTCATTTGGTCTACTCCAATTTTTCCAGTAACTAATTGTTTTATACTCTCCCCAGCAGACATTACAAATTCTCCTGTTAGGTGTAAGCTGTTTTCAATTCTATTTTGAAATGTATCTTCTATTGGTTTTATTGTTGTCATTAATATAAAATATACTATTATTGCAAATAGTATATTTACCATTGCTCCTGCTACAACTATTGCCATTCTTTTTGGAATACTTGCTTTTGAAAATGATTTTTGGTCTTCTGACCTTTCTTCTTCTCCTTCCATGCTAACAAATCCTCCGAAGTGGCACTAGTCTCAAAGCATATTTAGTTTCTGTTCCTTGTTTTTTCCATATAGTTGGACCAAATCCAATTGCAAATTCATTTACCTTCACTTTGCATAGCTTTGCTACTGCAAAATGTCCTAATTCATGAATAAATATTAGAAATCCCAATAAAATTATTATTTTTATTGCAGATATTATAAAACTAATCAAATTTACTCCTCCTAATATTTTTATAGTAATGTAAATAATGCATACGCAAATGGTGCTAAAAATATTAAACTGTCTATTCTATCTAGCATTCCACCATGCCCAGGTATTAAATTACTATAATCTTTTATATCAACAAATCTTTTTATTGTTGATGCTGCAAAGTCTCCTATTTGGCCAACTAAGCTAAGCATAATTCCCACTCCAGCTATAAAGTAATATGAATAATTCATTTGCCAATATTTATTTGCAATATATGTATATATAAGCATTAAAACTACTGCTCCAACAGTTCCTCCTATACAACCTTCTATTGATTTTTTAGGACTTACTTTGCTAAATTTATGTTTTCCTATTGCTTTTCCCACAAAATATGCAAATATATCTGTTCCCCATGCTGCCATAATCGCATACCAAATTAATATTTTACCATTTGGCATTCCATTTATAAATGCTACAAACATTATAAAAAATACTACATAAAATATCCCAATAAATGTATATGCTATGTCTTTAAATGATGTTCTCATTTCTGTTGCCACAACTTGTGAAAATAGTATTACCAATATTGTTGGAACTGATAATGTTACTATCATATTTAAATATTCTTGTGGTACTAAGTGTATAATTCCTATACTAAAACAGCTTGCATATCCTACCCATCTTACTGGTTTTGCAACTCGTGATATTGCATTAAAATATTCGCTCATTGCTAAAAGTGCTATTATTACTAATGCTATATCTACTACTATTTTATTTCCTATTAGGAAAATTGCTAATACTAGCGGAAACCCTAATAGTCCTGATGTTAATCTTTTTATATCCATATTTTATTTCATTCCCTTCTAAAAGCACAAATCTGGTTAGAAAAATTTAAGTTTTTCATCCAGATTCTTTCTCTATCATATGTTTTAGTTTGCGCCAAATTTTCTAGTTCTTTTTTGATATTCTATAATTGCTTCATCTAGATCTTTTTCTTCAAATTCTGGCCAGTTTTTATCTATAAATAAAAATTCAGAATATACTAATTGCCATGGTAAGAAGTTACTTAATCGTATTTCTCCGCTTGTTCTTATTAATAAATCTGGGTCTGGCTCTCCTTTTGTATACAAGTTATCAGATACCATTTGTTCTGTTATATCTTCTTCAGCAATTTTTCCTTCTTTTACTTGTTTAGATATTTGTTTTATTGCCTTTACAATTTCATCTCTTCCACCATAATTTAAAGCAATATTAAAAGTTACTCCTGTATTATCTTTTGTTCTTTCCATACATTTTTTTATGCTTTTTTGCATTCCTTCAGATAATACACTTATATCTCCTAATATTTTTACTTTTATATTTTCTGTATCTGCTCTTTTTGAATATTCATCTAAATAGTTTTGCAATAATAGCATTAGTGCTTTTACTTCCTCTTCTGCTCTTTTCCAATTTTCTGTAGAAAATGCATATACTGTTATGTATTCTAATCCTATTTTATTTGCATATCTTACTATTTTTTCTAGTGTTTTAGCTCCTTCTTTATGTCCAAAACTTGCTGGTTTTCCTCTTTCTCTAGCCCACCTTCTATTTCCATCTAATATTATTGCAATATGCCTTGGCATAGCTTCTTTGTTAAATTCCATATTTCCCCCTAGGTTATTTATTTCTATTTTGTATATAATATGCCAAATTTACTAAGAATTCAGCTTTTGAGCCATATTTTTCTAATTCAAATACAGCTTCTTTTGTTATTTGGTCTAATATATCTTTTGCTCCTTGAAGTCCATATTTGGAAACATATGTACATTTTTCTAACTCTTTATCATTTCCTACTGGTTTTCCTAATATTTCTTCATTACCTTCTTCAGATAATATATCGTCTTTTATTTGAAATGCTAATCCTATTTTTTCTGCATAATTTGTTAATTTTTCTAAATCTTCTTCATTAACACCTGCAAGGATAGCTCCCATTCTAACACAAAGTTTCAATAATGCTCCAGTTTTGTTTTTATGAATATATTCTAGTAATTCATCATCAATTTGCTTTCCTTCAACTTCTGTATCAACATATTCGCCTGCAATCATTCTATCTACTGCAAGTGAAAATTCGTTAAATACTTTTATTTTTCTTTCTATCTCTTGACTGTTTTTCAAGTCTTCTGATATTACAATATATGCTTGATTTAATAGTCCATCTCCTGCAAGGATTGCTGTTGCTTCGTCAAATTGTTTATGATTTGTTGGTTTTCCATGTCTAAAATCATCATTATCAATTCCTGGTAAATCATCATGTATTAACGAAAAATTATGTACCATTTCTATTGCCATTGCATATGGCATACATTTTTCTATATCATTTTTGAAAATTTCATATGTCGAAATTACTAAAATTGGTCTTATTCTTTTTCCTCCTGCCATTAAGCTGTATTCCATTGAATTATTTAATATTTCTTCTGGACATTTTTGCTTTTTAACGTATTTTTCTAATTCTTGATTTACTAAATCTTGATATTTTTTTAGTTGTGCTTTAAATTCCATCTTTTTCCCTTCTTATACTGACATAACTTCTTTTTCTTTGTTTTCTAATATTTTATCAATTTCTTCTATATTTTTATCAGTTAGTTTTTGGATATCATTTTCTGCTTGTTTTAATTCATCTTCTGTTATATTTCCTTCTTTTTGTTCTGCTTTTGCGCTGTCTATTCCTTCTCTTCTTATTGCTCTTATTGCTACTTTTGCTTCTTCAGCCATTTTTTTAATTTCTTTTACTAATTCTTTTCTTCTTTCTTCATTTAATTCAGGGAAAGCTAGTCTTATTACTTTTCCATCATTATTTGGGTTTATTCCTATATCTGATGCTAAAATTGCTTTTTCTATTTCTTTTAAAACACTTATATCCCATGGTTGAATTACTATTAGTCTTGCTTCTGGCACAGATACTCCAGCCACTTGGTTTATTGGTGTTGCTGTTCCATAGTAATCTATTTTTATTTTGTTTAATATTGCTGGGTTTGCTCTACCTGCTCTTACTTCTGATAATTTTTCACTGTAAACACTTATTGATTTTTCCATTTTTTCTTTTAAATTTGTATAGTCCATTTTTCTTTTTGTATGACTTTTGTCATACTCTCCTTCTTTTTTTATTTAGATTTTTGTGGTTTCTATAACCTTTTCTTATATATTTCTTTTGTTTATGATACTATTGTACCTATTTTTTCTCCTTTTACTGCTCTTACTATATTTTCTGGATCTTCAATTCCAAATACTAGTAATGGTATTTTGTTGTCTCTGCACATTGCTGTTGCAGTTGAATCCATTACTTTTAAGTCTTTTTCTAAAACTTCCATATATGTTATTTTATCATATCTTTTTGCTGTTTTATATATTTTAGGATCTGCTGAGTATACTGCGTCTATTGATTTTCCAAGAAGTATTATATCTGCATTTATTTCAGTTGCTCTTAATACTGCCGCTGTGTCTGTTGTAAAATATGGGTGTCCTGTACCACATGCAAATATTACTACTCTTCCTCTGTTTAAATGTTTTTCTGCTTTTCTTTGTATAAATGGCTCTGCTATTTCTCTCATTTCAATTGCTGTTTGTACTCTTGAGAAAATTCCTCTTGCTTCTAAAGCATCTTGTAATGCTAATCCATTCATTGCTGTTGCAAGCATTCCCATGTAGTCTGCTGTTGTTCTTTCCATTTGGTGTCCATTTCTGCCTCTCCAGAAGTTTCCACCTCCTACTACTATTCCTACTTGTACTCCCATCTCTACTATTTCTTTTATTTTATCACATATTTTTCCTATTGTTTCTGCATCTACTCCTGTTTTGTTTTTACCTGCTAGTGCTTCTCCACTTAGTTTTAATAGCACTCTTTTGTATTTTGGCTCTGACAAAATTTCCACTCTCCTTATTTTGTTTTTCACGCCTATTCTATCATATATTTTTTAAAATTGCAGTATTTTTATTATAATTTATTAATTTTTTTATAACGAAAAAGAAACTCTACCATTCAAATTTTAGAGTTTCTCTTTACTAGTTTTAATATTTATATTCAATTGCCTTTTCTCCATAAGAACATCCCCATGGTGCTCCTGCAATCATTCCCTTTTTGTTATTTATTATTATTTCTTTTAATTTATTACTATTATTAAAACAATTTTGACTAATTTCTATTACACTACTTGGAAATTCTATTCTTTCTAAATTCCAACAATAATTAAATGATTCTCCTATTTTTTTTACTGTTTCTGGTATAGTTATTTTTTTCATATTTTTAGCATGAAATGCTCTATCTCCAATTTCTTTAACACTATTCGGTACAGTAAATTCCTCTGGGTCCCCTATTATCGTTATTAATTTTGTTTTATCTTTATTAAATATAATACTATTTTCTATTGTATAATTTTGATTATCTTTATCTATTGTGACTTTCACATTATCAACTTGATATATAAATAGTGGGTCTAATTTTTTTATATTCTTTCCTAATTTTAATTCTTGTAAATCGTTGCATTTCCAAAAAACTTGTGAGCCAATTGATTCTAGAGAACTTGGTAAACTTATTGTTTTCATTTTAGTATTTGTGGAAAAACAGAGCCAACTCAAACGTTTTATACCATCTTCTACAATAACATCCTCTTTTCTTGCAAAATAATATATCATTGTTGATTTATCTTTATTATATACCGCTTCATCTGTTGCAATATATGTTTCATTTTTTGGATCTATTGTTATATCAGTTACATTCATAAAAAGAAAAACTGTTGTATCTATTGAATTTATACTCGCAGGTAAATTTAGTTTAGTTATTTGTTTATATACTGCCATATTTCCATTTTTTAATTCTGTAACTGTGTTTGGGACAGAAAACTCATTACCATTTATTGCTATAGGCAATATACATACCATTGTTGTTTTTGCTTTGTTTAAAACTATTCCTTTTTCATATACAAAATTACTATTTTCTTTATCTATTTCTACTGTTTCTAAGTTAGTACAATTATAAAATGCAGTTGATTCTATATTGTTTACATTTCTTGGTATTTTTATTTTTCTTATTGATATACAATCGCCAAATGCCGAATCTCCTATATTCTTTACATTTTCTGGTATGTTGATATTTTCTAGATTTTTGCATCCATAAAACATCATTTCATCAATTCGCTCTATAAAATTAGATAATTTGATACTTTTTAAATTTCTATCGCTACAAAAAGCCCTTCCGCTGTATAGTTGTTACAGTATCCGCTATTTGAACATTTTCCAAATATGTGCATTCTTTAAATGCTTCTGCTCCAATAGAAACAACTCCATCTTCTATTATTACTTTTTTTAAATTTTGATTATTATAAAAAGCTTTCGGACCAATTTCTTTGCATGTTCCTGGAATTATTACTGTTTGTAAACCTGATACATTTGTAAATGCTCCTTCTGCTATTTTGCTTACACTTGCCGGAATTATTAGAGTTCCATTTTCGTCTACTAGATTAGAATTTGAATTTGCTGATTTTAATTCTCCATTTTCAATGTCAAATGGATTAGCTTCAATTCCAATTTCGCTTAACCATTTTGTTTCATTTTCATCCTTTGTTATATAATACATTTTTCCCTTTATTATATCTATTTTACTTTTTTGATTTTCTTTTATTGATGGTATTATTAAGCTAATATCTCCATTTTCGCTTTCTTTTTTTGTATTATATTTTAACAAATTATTTCCAGCTATTAAACTACTTTCTTGAAATTCTTTATCTTCCATTTGTTTGCTAATTTTAAAAGTCTCTAGTTCTTCTTTTAGACCTGCTAGTTCCGTCTTAAATTTTGTTTCTTTTGCTCTTAATATTATTCCATTGTTTCCAGTCAGCATTGTTATAGTAACACCAGCTAATACTAATAAAACTATTATAGTCACTACTAATGCAATTAATGTAATTCCAGCTTGTTCAAATCTTAATATTTTTTTCATCTTTTGCCTCCCAAAATTCCTAAAGTACATAACTTTA
>CAKOWW010000023.1 GCA_934129785.1 uncultured Clostridia bacterium | reverse complement strand
ATATTTTAAAAATGCCTATAAAAAGGTTTATTAAGTGAACCTTGAAATATAGAAGAATAAAGATAAAAATATAAATCAAATCAGGAAATCTCCGAAGTCATGAAATAAAAGAATTTTATGATTTTAATGAAAAGTTTTCCTACTAAAAATTTATGCTATCAGAGATTTACATAATCATTGACTTTGCAATGTTTATATGCTATAATAAATATGATAAACTTTAGAAAGGTGTCTCGAGGAGTATCGAGACAATAAGGACATTTTTATATGAACACTCACAACCCAGCATACGGTATTTGGTCCGATGACGACAACTTTTATCCTACAGTTCGCCACGACCCAGACTACGAAGTATTGTTTGGAAAAGTGATAACATTTAATCACTATTCTTTAGACTATGATCAAGCATTGCATCATCTCAGTGTTGATCTTTTGAAATCAGCAATATCAAATGATAACCAATTTAGAAGAATCTGGAAAAAGATTACAAGAATTTGTGAATCAACACAAATTCCAAATAAACAGGATCATTTGATTATTGAATGGGACATTTCAATCTTGCAACAAATTTTGCAAGAAGAAGAGCTTATACCTAAAGATATGAGCGAAACAGATGCAATTAATTGGTTAGTTAAGAACTGCTGCGAAATTAAAGTCAAAGAAGAAGCTGCTGCTAAATAGCAGCTTTTCTTCTTTTTTATATATTTTCTATTTTTATTCGTCTTCCAATGTTTCATCATATTCAAATTCATAATCTATATCTGAGTCTTGATCATTATATTTTTTATTTATATCTACATTTACTTTATTTTTTTCATGTCTCACATCTTTATTTTCATGACTTTTTTCATTTTTATTTTTTTTACTATTTTTTTGCATTTGTTGTAATATTGTTTGTGTCTCTTCTTTTTTATTTTTTATATGTGTGTTCATCATATTATTCGTTTTTTCAATTAAATCTGGCATATAGTCTAATAATTTATCTAATGATGATGTATGATTTACAGGCATTAATTTTACTCCATTTGGTTGTATTACTAAAAATGCAACTGGATTTATTGTAACTCCTGCTCCGTGATCCGACCTCCAAATGGAAGTCTATATTGAATCTCTTCTTCTTTATCTTTTTTCGTATATTCATCAACTGTTTCTCCCTTAAATTCACTTCCTCCTGCTGCAAAACCAAATGATACTTTTGATATTGGTATTATCACAACATTGTTTGATGTTTCTATTGGTTCTCCTATAATAGTATTTACATCTATCATGTCTTGAATGCTATTCATAGCTGTAATCATAAGTCCTTCTATTGGATGTTCGCTCATTTCCATTCCTTCCTTCCTTTTTCTTTAAATTCCATATTATATTTATAATATTAACTGTTTTTATTTCAAATATACCTTCAAATATCAGTTTTAATATATTTTGTCCTATGTATACTGGTTGGATACTAAATTTTTTATTTTCATGTTTTGATATTTTTTTGTTTAGGTATATTCCTAAAAATATACTTAAATATCCAACTATTAAAGCTGTTATTTTAGCATCTTCTGTCCCAAGTAAAAGTTCTAAGTTCCAATATTTAATTTGAACTTTTATTTTTCTTAGTTCTTGTAAAATTTCCTTATCAATTTTTTTCTTATTTTGAATAATATCTATCTCAGCTTGTTTTACTTTTTCTTTTAGCTTAAGCTTTTTTAATTTACTTTGTGTGACATTTATTTTTAATATAGGTATTTTTTTTAATATATATACAATTATAATTATTTTATAATTTGCATCTAATTTTCCCTTTGGCTTTGAAGAATTAAAGTGAACATTCTTTATTTGAATTTGAATTTTTGATAATAATATTATTACATTTATTAATATTGCAATTATTAATAATATAAAAAGAAAAACCAATATATTCGCCCCCCTATTATATGTGGTGCTTATTTATATTAGCTTTTCCATTTTTTTCTTTTTTAAACAATTTATTGTTGATTCACTATTAATTTATTATAATAAATCTATATTATATAATTTTTCATTTTAATATAATATTTTATTATAAAGTTTTTTTAGTTTTTTCTACTGTTATATCGCCAAACAAAGTCTCTTGAGTTGTTTCTACTTTACTTCTTCTAGATAATTCTAGTAATCCTGAAAATGCTGTTACCACTTCTTGCTTATTGTGTTTTTTTATTGAAAATAATTTATTAAACACAAAACTTTTTTGTTTTACTAGTATTTTAAACATTTCCTTTACTTTACTTGCTACTGTATAATTATCTGTTATTGCTATTTTTTCTATGTTTTTTGCATTTTGATTTATCTTGTCATTATTTTTTTCTACTAGTTTTGCATATAGTGTAGGTATTATTGTATTATCATAGTCTTTTTCTATTTTTTGTTTTGGTAATTCTATTTCTTCTTGTCCTTTAAAATATCTTTTAGAATATTCCTGATAATTTTCTTTAAATACTTTACTTATTTCTTTAAATTTTTTGTATTCTATAATTCTTCTTATCAGTTCTTCTTCAGTTATTTCTTCCTCTTCTTCCTCTTGTTGAGGCAAAAGTTTTTTAGATTTTAGAAATAATAATGTCGATGCCATTACTAGAAATTCACTGGCTATTTCTAAGTTTAGTTTTTCTTGTTCATTTAGGTAATCTAAATATTGATCTGTTATTTCACTTAGATTTATATCATATATGTTCATTTTGTTTTTGTCTATTAAGTGGCATAATAAGTCTAGTGGTCCTTCAAAGTTATCTATTTTTATTGCATATTTTTTTGTTTCTAATGTTAGCATCGCCATTTTATATTTTCTCCTTTATTGTTCCATTGCTATATTTATATTTTCTATTTTATATCCTTTTTTTGCTAGAAATTGCTTTATTTCAATTGGTTCCATTGAACTTTGCTTTTTATATATTATATTTGAAGCTGATTTTATTTCATATTGTTCTAATTCTTCTCTATTTTCATATAAATAGTCTTCTATATCATTTTGTTTTAAACCTTTTGCCATTAGTTTATATTGTATTTCTCGTATTGATAAATTTTTTAGTATCATAAAGTTGTTTATTGTTCTGTCTATATAGTCTTTGTCATTTATATATCCAGCTTCTTTTAAGTATTGTATTACATCTTCTAATAAGTCTTCTGCCGTTGTTTTTGCAAATTTATTTCTTACTTCGTGTTCGCTTCTTTTTTTATATAATATATATTTTAATATTTTCGTTTTTTCTTTATCAAATTCTTCAATTGTATACAATGTTTTTACCTACTTTTTATTTTATTCATCGTCATCTTCTTCATTTGGTAGTTCTTCTCCTAAGCTTTGTTCAAATGCTTTTGCAAAATTGTCTCTTACTTTTGTTTCTATGTCTGCAAGCATTTCTGGATGTTCATGTAAATATCTTTTTACATTTTCTCTACCTTGTCCTATTCTTTCTCCATTATAGCTAAACCATGATCCTGCTTTTTCTACTATGTCTAAGTTTACTGCCATATCTAGTATATTTCCTTCTTTTGATATTCCTTGTCCATATACTACATCAAATTCAGCCTCTCTGAAAGGTGGTGCAACTTTATTTTTTATTACTTTTACACGAACTCTATTTCCTTTAAATTCTCCATCTTGTTTGATGTTTTCGATTTTTCTTATGTCCATTCTTACAGATGCATAGAATTTTAATGCTCTACCACCTGTTGTTGTTTCAGGATTTCCAAACATTACTCCAATTTTTTCTCTTAATTGGTTTATAAATATTAATACTGTTTTTGATTTGTTTATTGCTCCTGCTAATTTTCTTAATGCTTGTGACATTAGTCTTGCTTGTAGTCCCATGTGTGAATCTCCCATATCACCGTCAATTTCTGCTTTTGGTACTAAAGCTGCTACAGAGTCTACTACTATAACATCTAATGCCCCACTTCTTACTAAACTTTCTGTTATTTCTAATGCTTGTTCTCCAGTGTCTGGTTGTGACACTATTAAATTATCTATATCTACGCCTAGTTTTTTTGCATATACTGGGTCTAATGCATGTTCTGCATCTATAAATGCAGCTTCTCCACCCATTTTTTGTGCTTCTGCAATTATATGTAATGCTAATGTTGTTTTTCCTGATGATTCTGGTCCAAATACTTCTATTATTCTTCCTCGTGGTACTCCACCAATTCCTAATGCTATGTCTAAGCTTAATGCACCTGTTGGAATTGCTTCTATTTCCATTGCTTTAAATTCTCCTAATTTCATAACAGAGCCTTTTCCAAATTGTTTTTCTATTTGGCTCATTGCCATTTCTAGTGCTTTCTTTTTTTCTGTATTTTCGCTCATAATTTTCCTCCTTAAATTCTTTGAACTTTTGTTTGCTATTGCTATTATATATCAAATATTTGTTTTGTCAATACTTTTTCTAAAAAAAGTTTTTTTATTTATACCAGCCTTCAACTCCATAAAATAAGTTAAACCAGTTAGGTGTTATATCTCCTACTAAAGAACTGTTATACGCTACTATATATTTGTTAGTATATAAACTTATATATGGTATATCTGTTTTATAAATTTCCATTAATCTTTGATATTTTTCTTTTAAAACATTATCATCATTTGTATTTTTTACTTCATTCATTATGTTTGTTATTTCATCATTTGAATAGTTTGCCATGTTGTTTTCGCCAAAAAATGTTGATAAATTTGGACTTGGTGATAGCGTCATATTACATAGTGCCATATCATAATTTTTAGTGTTTATCATGTTATTGTATTGGTCATCAGTAGCTTGTACTATATTTATATAAATTCCGTTGTGAATCTAATTGTTTTTTTATATTTTGCGCTACTGCAACTCTTTCTGTGTCACTTGCTCTTACTAACAAATTTAGTGCTAATTTTTGTGTTTTATAATTTTCTGTTTTTTGCCATGATCCACTTCTATTTATCCATCCATTTTCTGTTAGCAATTGTTTTGCTTGTTCTTGATTATAACCACTACTTGCATCTTGCGATTGTGCTAGCCAGTTTCCATAGTCTAATGGAAAACTACTGCTATAACATTTGTTATTTAATACACTTGAGTTTATATTTTCTTTATCTATCGAATATGATATTGCTTTTCTCACTTCCTGTTTTGATAAGAAATAATTTGCTGTATTTAATGCTAAAAATGTGTGACTTCTTCCCTTCATTTCTTTTGAGCTATATCCAAGTGTTCCAATGTATTCTTGCACATTTCCATTATCTGTTCCTATCATATCTAAGTTTCCAATTTTAAAACTATTATACAACTCTCCAATTGATGAATATAGATTTATTGTTACTTTTTCTAGTGTGGCATCTTTATCTTTGTTCCACCAGTTTGTGTTTTTCTCTAATGTTATATATGATGATTGAACTTCTGATATTTTAAATTTTCCTGTTCCTATTGGTGATGAATTTTTCCCTGTTGTTGCAAAATCTTCTCCTTCAAAATATTGTTTTGAAAGTATTGGAAATGTTAAATTATATTCAAAAAATGGTACTTCTGTATCTAAATTTATTTTTACAGTGTAATCATCTACAATATCTATTCCAGTTACATTTTGTACATTTGCTGAATATATTGTGTCACTATCTTTTAATCTATCTATAGTAAATTGAACATCATCTGCTGTAAATCTTTGTCCATCTGACCATCTAACATTTTCTCTTAATTTTACCAAATATGAATTGTCACTTTGTTTTGCCCATTCTTTTGCCAAACACGCTTCTGCCTTATAATCTGATGTTAAGTTTACTAATGGTTCATATACTAGTTTTGTTATGTCTTGTACATTTTTATTTTTGCTTAATATTGGATTCATTGTATCTAGATTGGCTATTCCAAGCTTTATTTCTTTTGTTTTGCTGTCTTGATTATTACTTGATGTGTATTCTTCTTCTTGCTTTTTTATTTGTTCATCTTTTTTTATTTTATAAACTGCAAAGATTAGTATTATAATTATGAATATTATAAATAAATATTTTATCCAATTTGATTTCATATTAAATCTCGTTCCTTCCCAAAATTTACAATGCTATCATACATTAATTTAGGAAATTTTTCAAGATTTTTTTGATATAAAACATGATTAAAATTTAAAGATTTAAATATATGACTTTAATTTAATAAAACTAAAACATTTTCTATAGCTTAACAGAAAAAATCAAATTTTGCAACAGTTTTTTTAAAATTGGCACAAAATTTGTTACTGGTCTCTTCTCTTACAACTTTTATTTACTTTAAAGAATTGCATTTACTTTTCACTTGACGAAAATTTGTTATTAGATAATGGTTTTAATAAAATTTACAAAAGAAATCCCTGATATATAAGCTTTGAATAAAATGACGAATGCGCATGGAAAAATTTTAGAAATTCTATGCAGTTTTATGGTAAGAGTTCACGATAGTGGAAAGGACCCATAAAGCAATTTAGAATTTCTTAAATTTCATAATAAACCGAGGAATGTAATGAAAAGCTTATATATCAAGGATTTCTTTGTATTAATAATAATCTATTAACCAGTAACCAAAATTTGATTTTTATTTATATATTTATGTTTTAAGCTCTTGATTCAACTATTAGCTTTATACCTGTTCTATCTTCACCTTCTACTTCAACTTCAGCGAAAGCTGGTATACATACAAGGTCAACCCCAGATGGTGCTACAAACCCTCTTGCTATTGCTACAGCTTTCACCGCTTGATTTAATGCCCCTGCTCCAATTGCTTGCATTTCTGCCTTGTTTGATTCTTTTACCAAACCAGCTATTGCTCCTGCTACTGAATTTGGATTTGATTTTGATGAAATTTTTAAAATTTCCATATTTTTTGCCTCCTAAATTTTTATTTTTGTTGTTGCAACTTTTATGGTTTTATTTTACATTATTTGGAAATAGTTGTAAAGTGTTTTTAAAAAGTTTTAATGGTTTTTCATCGCAGTAAAATCCCTATTTCGACAGCTTTTGGCAGATTTTTTTATAATATTATTTAATATATATTCTTTCTATATTTTTTGCTTTATTTGTTGTGTCATCAATATCAAATACAACACCATTTAAAATACATTCTCCATTTGCTATTTTATATCTTTCTGGTAATGTTGTTTCAAATCTTTTTATTGATGCAGATATATCCATTCCTATTACTGATTTTTTAGGTCCTGTCATTCCTATATCTGTTATATATGCAGTTCCATTTTCTAATATAGTTTCATCTGCTGTTTGTACATGTGTATGTGTTCCATATATTGCTGTTACTGTTCCATCTAAATAATATCCTAATGCTATTTTCTCTGCTGTTGCCTCCGCATGGAAGTCTATAAATATCATGTCAACCTCATTTTTAATTTTTTCTATTATAGATTTAGCTTTTAAAAATGGATTTTCTGATAACACATTTATATCAACTCTACCAATAAGATTTATTACAGCTATTTTTTTATCTTTGCATGTATATATGTTATATCCTTTTCCTGGTACTCCTTTAGGATAGTTTGCTGGTCTTATTATTTTTGGATTGTCTATAAATTTAAATATATCTCTTTTTCCCCATGTATGGTTTCCCATTGTTATTACATTAACTTTTTCTTCTATAATGTCTTTAAAATTTTTCTCTGTCATTCCCATTCCTTCTGCTGAATTTTCTCCATTTACTATTACAAAATCTATATTTTTTGATTCTATTATTTTAGATAATTCCTTTTTTAATTTTTTAATTCCGGCAGAACCAATTAGGTCTCCAATTGCTAAAACTTTCATATATTTCCATTCCTTTCTTTTTGTCTTTTTCAAATATTATAATACTATACTAAACTACTTTAGTCAAATTTTTATTTTCAAAATAATCGGTATCTCTTATTCAATTTTTTCTTAAAATTTTCCTACTAAAAGTTTATACTAGCTTTTTTGCAAAAAAATAAAACCTACAAAGGAGACTGTCTTTATAATCTTCTTTATAGGTTACATTTTAACTTTCAATGTGTTTTTTATTTTGCATAATCTACTGTTCTTGTTTCTCTTATGATATTTACTTTTATTTGTCCTGGATAGTCCATTTCTTTTTCTATTTTTTTAGCAACTTCTCTTGCTAAAATTGTCATTTTATCATCTGAGATTTTTTCAGGTTTTACTACTATTCTTACTTCACGACCAGCTTGTATTGCAAATGATTTTTCAACTCCATCAAATGAATCTGCAATTTCTTCTAAGTTTTGAAGTCTCTTAATATAAGCTTCTAATGTTTCTCTTCTTGCTCCTGGTCTTGATGCAGATATTGCATCTGCTGCTTGTACTAAAACTGCTTCTAATGTTTGTGGTTCAACATCTCCATGATGTGCCTCAACTGCATTTACTACTAAAGGATTTTCTTTGTATTTTTTAAGTACTTCTACTCCTATTTCTACATGTGTTCCTTCCATATCATGGTCTAAAGCTTTACCAATATCATGTAATAATCCAGCTCTTCTGGCAAGTTTTGGGTCTAACCCTAATTCTTCTGCCATTATTCTTGCTAGGTTTGATACTTCTATTGAGTGATTTAATACATTTTGTCCATAGCTTGTTCTATACTTTAATTTTCCTATTAGTCTTACTATATCTGGATGTAATCCTATTACTCCTGTTTCTAGAACTGCTCTTTCTCCTTCTTCTTTTATTGTTGCTTCTACTTCTTCTTTTGCTTTTTCTACCATTTCTTCAATTTTTGAAGGATGTATTCTTCCATCATCAATTAATTTTTCTAGAGCAATTTTTGCCACTTCTCTTCTTAATGGGTCAAAACCTGATAGTACTACTGCTTCTGGTGTATCATCTATTATTAGGTCAATTCCTGTAAGTGTTTCTAAGGCTTTTATATTTCTTCCTTCTCTACCTATTATTCTACCTTTCATTTCATCACTTGGTAATGAAACTATTGAAACTGTTGTTTCTTGTGAATGATCTGCTGCACATTTTTGTACTGCATAACATAGTAGTTCTTTGGCTTCTTTGTTTACTGTTTCTTTAGCCCTTTGTTCTTGTTCTCTGATTAATGCTGCTTTTTCAGCTGTTAATTCTTTTTCCATTTCAGATAATAATCTTTGTTTTGCTTCTTCTTTGCTTAATCCTGCAATTCTTTGAAGTTCTACCATTTCTTTTTCATATAATTTTTCTAGTTCTTCTTTTCTGTCTTCTAAGTGTTTAGATTCCTTCTCTAATTCTCTTTCTTTTTTTTCAAAGTTATCTGAACGCCTTTCTAAGTTTTCTTCTTTCTGAATTAATCTAGCTTCTTGTTTTTGTATTTCGCCTCTTCTTTCTTTAATCTCTTGATCTAAATCTTTTCTGTTTGCCATTATTTCTTCTTTTGCTTTAAAAATTTCTGCTTTTTTTAAATTTTCCGCTTCAATTTTAGCTAAATCTAATAATCTTTTTGCTTCATTTTCTGCTCCTTGAATTTTAGACTCTGCAACTTTTTTTCTGTATATAATTCCTATTGCTATACCTATTGCAAGTGAGATTAAGATAGTGGCGATTACGATTACGATTGTCATAATCATACACCTCTTTCTTATTTAATTTTCAATGTTCGAATAAAATATATATATGTATGTTTATTTATTTTAATATATTTTTTCCTACTATTCTATTTTAACTTTATTATGACAAACTGTCAAGTATTTTTATGCAAAAAAAAAGCCCTAAAACTTTATTTTTTATAAGTTTTGGACTTTCTTATATGCTATTTTACAACTTCAACATCAACATCTAATTCTTCTCCATTAATATTTGTTTTTGTCATATTTTCTTTTTCTGCATTATATACAATTTCTAATGCTAATGTATCATGTTTTATTAGTTCTTCATTTTCTTTTACAACACTTTCTAACATTTCATTTCCAGATAGATATAGTTTTATTTTGTCTAATACTTCAAATCCTTTGTCTTTTCTCATATTTTGTACTTTTGATAAAATTTCACGTACATATCCTTCTTTTCTTAATTCTTCTGAAATGTGTGTATCTAATACAACTCCTATTTCACCTTCACCACTAAATGCAAATCCATCTTTTCCTTGCATTGTTATTAATAGATTATCAGAGTTTAAAGCTATTTGTGTTTCATCTATTTCAATATATTCTACTCCACCGTTTTTTACAGTATTAGCTAAATCCATTTGATTTTTCTTTGCAATTTCTTGCTTAATTCTTGGTATTAATCTACCATATTCTTTTCCTAGTACTGGTAAATTTGGTTTAATTTCAAAATTTACATATTGAGACATTTCTGCACCAAGTTCTATTTGTTTTACATTTAATTCTTCTTTTACTATGTCTTCATAGTATTGTGGTAATGTGTCCACAGAAATTAACATTTCTGACAATGGTTGTCTATTTTTTATATTAGCTGAATTTCTTGCGCTTCTTCCTAGTTTTACTATTTTATATGCTAAATCCATTTCTTTTTCAAGTTCTTTATTTATAGCTGTTTCATCAACCTCTGGCCATAAGCATAAATGAACACTTTCTTCAGCATTTTTATCTAATCCAACAACTAGATTTTGATATATTTCGTCTGTCATAAATGGTACAAATGGTGCTGCAACTTTTATTAAAGTTGTTAATACTTTGTATAATGTACAGTATGCTCCTATTTTTTCTTCATTTAATTCTGTTGACCAGAATCTTTCTCTGTTTCTGCGTACATACCAATTAGAAAGTTCATCTGTAAAGCTCTCAATTATTAATGCTGCATTTGTTATGTCATAATTTGCTAATTTTTCATCTACTTCTTTAACTAATGTATTTAATTTTGAAATTATCCATTTATCCATAACATTTGTTGGTTTGAAATCTGCATATTTTAATGGATTAAATTGGTCTATTTCTGCATATAAAACATAGAATGAATATACATTCCATAATGTACTTAAAAATCCTCTTTGAGTTTCTTGTACATTCTTAATTCCTAATCTTGTTGGTAGCCATGGTGCTGATACTGTGTAAAAATGCCATCTTGTTGCATCTGCTCCAACTGTGTCTAACAATGTCATTGGGTCTACACCATTTCCTTTTGATTTTGACATTTTTTGTCCATGTTCATCTAATACATGTCCTAAAACTATACAATTTTCAAATGGTGTTCTTCCAAATAATGCTGTTCCAATTGCAGTTAAAGTATAGAACCATCCTCTTGTTTGGTCTATTGCTTCTGATATAAATCCTGCTGGGAAGTTATTGTCAAACATTTCTTTATTTTCAAATGGGTAATGCCATTGTGCAAAAGGCATTGAACCTGAGTCAAACCAGCAATCTATAACTTCTTTTGCTCTATTCATTGTTTTACCACATTTTGGGCATTTTAAGTGTACATTGTCTATATAAGGTTTATGTAATTCAATATCTTCTGGACATTCAATTGCTTTTTGTTTTAGTTCTTCTATAGATCCTATACATTCTTGATGTCCGCAGTTTTCGTCTTCACATGTCCAAACTGGTAGTGGTGTTCCCCAATATCTATCTCTTGAAATTCCCCAATCTATTACATTTTCTAGGAATTTTCCAAATCTTCCTGTTCTTATTGTATCTGGATACCAGTTTACTTTGTTGTTGTTTGCTACTAATTCATCTCTTAATTTGCTCATTGCAACAAACCAACTTTCTTTTGGATAGTAAAGTAATGGTGTGTCACATCTCCAGCAATGTGGATATGAGTGCACATGTTTTTCTTTGCTGAATAATTTGTTTTCAGTTGCTAACCATTTGCAGATATCTTCGTTACAATCTCTTACAAATCTTCCTGCCCATGGTTCTACTTCTGATACAAATTTTCCTGATTTGTCAACTAAATTAACAAATGCTATTCCATTTTGTTTTGATACTAAACTGTCATCTTCTCCATATGCTGGTGCAATGTGAACAATTCCTGTACCATCTGTAAGTGTTACATAATCTCCATGAATTACTACAAATGCTTTTCCTTCAACCTTGGCAAATGGCATTAATTGTTCATATTTTAGTCCTAATAAGTCTTCACCTTTAAATGTTGATAATATTTCATATGGTGTTTCCTTTAATACTGATTCAATTAGGTCTTTAGCTAAGATATATGTTTCATATTTTGGTTCATCATCTGTTCCGATATTTGCTTTTACTTTTGCATATTCATATGATTTGTTTACACATAATGCTAAATTTGATGGTAATGTCCATGGTGTTGTTGTCCATGCTAATATGTATGTATCTTTTGCTTCTTCTCCTGCTATTTTTTGTCCTTCTTCTACTTTGAATTTTGCTACACATGTTAAATCTTTTACATCTTTATAACCTTGTGCAACTTCATGTGATGATAATGCTGTTCCACATCTTGGGCAATATGGCATTACTTTATGACCTTCATATAATAGGCCTTTTTCCCACATTTGTTTTAATGCCCACCATACTGATTCTATATAATCATTATGATATGTTACATATGGATTTTCCATATCAACCCAGTATCCTACTTTGTTTGTCATTTCTTCCCACATGTGTACATATGTGAATACACTTTCTTTACATTCTTTAACAAAATTTTCTACTCCATAATCTTCAATTTGTTCTTTTCCTGATATTCCTAGTTTTTTCTCTATTTCTAGTTCAACTGGTAATCCATGTGTATCCCAACCAGCTTTACGAATTACTTTGTAACCTTTCATTACTTTGTATCTTGGGATTATATCTTTCATTACCCTTGTTTCAATATGACCAACATGTGGCTTTCCATTTGCTGTTGGTGGTCCATCATAGAATATAAAGTATCTTTTTCCTTCATTCATGTTGAAGTTTTTCTTTATTATGTTTTTTTCTTTCCAATTCTTTGCTACTTCATGTTCCATACCAACAAATCCATCTTTTAATTCAACTTTTTTATACATATAAAAACCTCCTTATATTTTTTATAAATATTTTGCAAATTTAAATTTACTTAAAAAAAGCGCCCTAATATGTTTTTTATACATATTAGGACGAAATTGTTTTTTATTCCGCGGTACCACCTAGGTTAGTAAATCTATCTTGCTTTTTATTTACTCTCTTATTTTCCTTTAACGCAGGTTTTACGACTAACTTACTTTGTTCAGTTTAGTAACTAATAAGGTGATAACATTATAATTTTTACTTACCAAATTTTCAGCTTCCTTTGGCTCTCTTATAAGATATTGTATTATATGCCGTGTCCTTATTCTTGTTTTTACTTATGTAAAACATTATATCACATTTTTTTTGTTTTGCAATAGTTTTCACACAATTTTTCTATTTAGCTAATCTCATTGTTTCTTTAGCTATCATTAATTCTTCATTTGTTGGAATTACATATACTTTTACTTTTGATTCTGGTTTTGAAATAACTTTTTCTTCCCCTCTCATGTTGTTTTCATCTGCATCTATTTCAACACCCATAAATCCTAATTTTTCGCAAATTCCTTTTCTTATATTAATTTGGTTTTCTCCAACTCCACCTGTAAATATAATGTAATCTACTCCATTCATAGCTACTGCATATTTTGCAATATAACTTGCTACTGCATATTTAAAGCTTTCCATTGCTATTTCAGCTTTTTCATCGCCTTCATTTGATGCAGTTTCTATTACTCTAAAGTCTGGTGCTAGCCCAGATATTCCAGCAACTCCTGATTTTTTATTTAATATATCTTCCATTTCTCCTGCTGATATGTTTTCTTTTTTCATTATATATGTTAATACAGATGGATCTAAATCTCCACTTCTTGTTACCATTGGAATTCCACCAAGTGGTGTTAATCCCATACTTGTATCTATTGATTTTCCACCTTCTACTGCACATATACTAGATCCTTGTCCTAAATGACATGTAACAATTTTTAAATCTTTTATATTTTTATTTTCTATTTCTGCAAGTCTTTGTGAAACATACATATGTGATGTACCATGTGCTCCATATTTTCTTACTCCATATTTTTTATAGTATTCATATGGTATTGGATATACATATTTTTCTTTTGGCATTGTTTGATGAAATGTTGTATCAAATACTGCTACCATTGGTTTTCCTGGCATAACTTTTTTACATGCTTCCATTCCTAGTACTGCTGCTGGATTGTGTAATGGTGCAAATTCTCCACATTCTTCTATTTCTTTTATTACCTTATCATCTATTACAGCTGATTCTTTAAATATTTCTCCACCATGTACAACTCTATGTCCAATTGCTTCTATTTCATCTAAGCTATCTATTACTTTGTATTCTGGATTTGTAAGTTGTGCTAGAGTAAATTCAATTGCTTCTTTATGATCATAAGCTGGTTTTTTTATTTCTACTTTCTTACCTTGTGCTTTATGTGTTATAAAAGCTTCTTCTTCTCCTATTCTTTCATATTTTCCAGAAGCTAATACTTCTTCTGTTTCCATGTTTATTAATTGATATTTAAGTGATGAACTACCACAGTTTAATACTAAAATTTTCATTGTTTATTCTCTCCTATTCATTTATAATTTTCAATGTTTCTCTTGCTATCATTAATTCTTCATTTGTTGGAATTGCATATACTTCTACTTTTGAATTTTTGCTTGATATTTTTGCTTCTTTTCCTTTTGAAGCTTGATTTATTTCATTATCAAGTTCAACTCCAAATACTTTTAGTCTATTACATATTTCTTGTCTTGAATCTTGGCCTTTTTCTCCAACTCCAGCTGTAAATGTTAGTACATCCATTCCATTCATTGCTACCATACATTTAGCAATATAACTTGCAACTGAGTCGTGAAATACATCTAATGCTAATTTAGCATGTTTTCCACCACTTTGTGCTTCTATTTCTATATCTCTAAAATCTAACGAAACATTAGATATTCCATATACTCCTGATTCTTTGTTTAATCTTTCTTCCATTTTTTCAGGTGTTAATTTTTCTTTGTTCATTATATATGTTACAACAGATGGGTCCAAATCGCCACTTCTAGAGCCCATAACTATTCCACCAAGTGGTGTTAATCCCATACTTGTTTCTACTGATTTACCATCTTGAATAGCACATACACTTGCTCCTTGTCCTAAATGACAATTTACTATTTTTAAATCTTTAATATCTTTTCCCATAAGTTCTGCTACTCTTCCAGCTACATATTTATGTGATGTTCCATGAAATCCATATTTTCTTATTCCATATTTTTTATAGTATTCATATGGTATTGGATATACATATCTTTCCTTTGGAATTGTTTGATGAAATGCAGTGTCAAATACTGCTACCATTTTTATATTTGGAACAACTTTTTTGCATGCTTCCATTCCTAACACTGCTGCTGGATTATGCAATGGTGCCAAATTGCTACATTCTTCTATTTCTTTAATTACTTCATCAGTTATTAAAACTGAATCAGAAAATTTTTCTCCGCCATGTACAACTCTATGTCCAATTTCTGCAAGCTCACTTAAGTCTTTTATTACACCATAGTGAGCATTCGTAATTCTACTAAGTACGAATTTTATAGCTTGTTCATGATTTTTTGCTTGATGTTCAAATTTATGTTTTACTCCATTTACTTTATGTGTTAAAAAAGAATTTGGCTGTCCAATTCTCTCAAAACAGCCTTTTACTAGCATTTCTTCTGTTTCCATATCAATTACTTGATATTTTAATGATGAACTTCCTGAGTTTAAAACTAAAATTTTCATAGCTTTTTTCTCCTTTTATTATATATCTTACTATTTTTCTTGTGCTTGTACAGCTGTTATTGCAACAACTCCAGCAATGTCTTTACTGCTACAACCTCGTGATAAATCATTTACTGGTCTTGCTATTCCTTGGCAAAGTGGTCCATATGCTTCGGCTTTTCCTAGTCTTTGAACTAATTTATATCCTATATTTCCAGCATTTAAATCTGGGAATATTAGTACATTTGCATCACCTTTTAATGGACTTCCTGGCGCCTTTAATTCTGCTACTTCTGGCACAATTGCTGCATCTAATTGTAATTCACCATCTACTAATAAGTTTGGCTCTTTTTCTTTTACTTTTTTTGTTGCTTCAATAACTTTTTCAGTCAATTCTGATTTTGCACTTCCATATGTAGAATATGAAAGCATTGCTACTTTTGGTTCTTTTCCTACTAGTTTTTTGAAACTTTTACTTGAAGATATTGCTATTTCTGATAATTTTTCTGCATCTGGATTTTCATTTAATCCACTATCTCCAAATATAAATGTTCCATTTTCTCCATATTCACAATCTGGTACTACTACTATAAAAAAAGCAGAAACTAGTTTTGTATCTGGAGCTGTTTTTAGTATTTGCAATGCTGGTCTTAATGTGTCTGATGTTGAGTGCACTGCACCTGAAACTAGCCCATCTGCTATACTTTTTTCATCTTTTATCATTAACATTCCAAAATAAACAGGATCTTTTACTAATTCTTTTGCTTTTTCTTCTGTCATTCCTTTGTGTTTTCTTAAGTTGTATAATAATTCTACATATTCATCATATTTTTCACTGTTTTCAGGTTCTATTATTTTTGCTCCTGTAATGTCTACATTATTAGTTTTTGCTTTTTCTTCAATTTTGTTTTTATTTCCTATTAATATTATGTGTGCATAGCCTTCTTTTAAGACTTGTTCTGTTGCTTGTAATGTTCTAATGTCTTCCGCTTCTGGAAGTACTATTGTTTTTATTTCTTGTTTTGCTCTTTTCTTTATTTCATCTATAAAAGCCATTTTTCTCCTCCTTGTTTTATTTTTACATGCTCATTATATAAGGAATTTCAGAAAACTACAAGTCTTTTATAGTTTTTTTTTAATATCTTTACTTTTCCATCTGTTTTCTTAATTTTTTTCAAAAAAGAAAAGAGACTTTTTTGAACTATCTCACTTAAAGTAAGTAATTCTTTTACAGTCTCTTTTCATTTATTTAAACACTTTATTTTATTAATATATTAAATTATAACTTTTCTATTTCTTCTTTTGTCAATCCAGTAGATTCTACTATTGTTTGTATGTCAATATCCATACTTTTCAACTTTTTTGCGATTTCAATACTTCTTTGTTTTTTTCCTTCAAGGGTGCCTGAGTCATGTCCAGAATTATAGCCTGAATCATAACCAGAGTCATAGCCTTTATCATACCCAGCGTCTTCTATTGCTTTTTGATCCATTATGTACTTTTGTCTTAATTCTGCTAAATATCTTTCATTTTTATCTTGGCTCATCATTTCTAACACTTCCCTTGCTTTTTCTATTTCTTTACTTTCGCCTTGCATTTTCTTTTCTGGATTTATTATAAACTCTACCCAATTTTTTAATTCTTGATTTTGAGTTTTGTTTTTATATTTTTTAAACTTTGGTAATTCTAATATAACTATTTTTTCTACTGGTGTCAATATCTT
>CAKOWW010000022.1 GCA_934129785.1 uncultured Clostridia bacterium | reverse complement strand
AAATAACTGGATTAACAAAAGAAGAAATTGAAAAGTTATAATTTAATATATTAATGAAAATAAAGTGTTTAAATAAACAAAAGCGGTATTGAAGTTAAATTTTAATACTGCTTTTTATGTGAAAAAATCCTAAAGTATTTAACTTTAAGACTAAAAACTGAAATTATTATATCAATAAATATTAAATAAATCAATAAAAAATATAGAAAATTATCAAGAATCATCTTGGTCTTTTCCTATATTTTTTTATAATATAAAAAGAGAGAAAAGCTATTATATAAACACATTAGAAGGGTGTAGTTTATCTTAAAGTTAAATACTTTAGGATAAGAGGAGGCAAATGATAAAGATGAAGGAGAACAAAGGAATTACATTAATTGCATTGATAGTAACAATAATTGTACTTTTAATACTCGCTGGAGTAAGTATTGCAATGTTAACTGGAAATAATGGAATATTAACACAAGCTGGAGAAACCAAAAAAAATACTAATATAGCAACAGTAAAAGAAAAAATACAACTAGAAGTAACAGGGAGTTTTGACAATACAGGAGCATTTAGTAAAACGATATTTAAAGATAACTTAAAGAAAAATTTAAAGTTAATAGATAGTGACATAGTAGAAAATGAAGATGAAATAATAATAAAAATAGACGGATATGATGTAGCAGTAAATGGAATAACAGGAGCAATAATAGGAGATCCAAGCAAATCTATAATAGTGAAAAATCCAGTAACAACAGGAGATGTAGAAGATAGAAAAATAGAATTAACATGGGCAGAATTAAAACAAGCAGCGAACGGAATAGCTATATATACAAATAATATAGGAAATAGTACAACAGCTGTGACTGTAACAGTGGGAGGCAAGACAGAAACATTAAGAGTAGGAAACTATAAAACAATAAAATATGATGGAGTAGATAAAAAAGTAAGAATAATTGGATTCAATTCAGATAAAAAAATAAATGGAAAAAAAGCAGGAATAACATTTGATTTTGTAACAACATTAGGAACTGTTCAGATGAATACAACTGATAGTAATACTGGTGGTTGGGGAACAAGTAAAATGAAAACGGAAACTATGCCAGAAATGTTAGCAAAATTAAAACTAGAAGATGGGACAACAGGATTAGAAACAATAGTGGAAACAGTAAAAAAAGATTATAATCTAGGAAATGGTAATGCAATAAATTCAAATACACCATCAGAAGATAAATTATGGTTGTTATCAGATTCAGAAATATTTATTAAAAATTCAGATAACGGTAGATATGCACTCGCGGATACAAAAGAAGGTGAACAATATAAATATTATGTGTTAGCAACAAATGGAGTGGAGTGGAATACGGAGAATTCTAGATTAGTAAAATATAATAGTTATACTGCAAATACAAATACAAGTGGCAATAATGCTTGGTGGTGGCTTCGTTCACCTTACTCTAGTTATACTAGTTTTTTTTGTGCAGTTAGCAACGAAGGTAGTGGTAGTGACTATACATATGCGAGTCGTATCTATGGTGTGGCACCTTGTTTTAGTATTTAGAAGTCAAAATATTTTAAGATAAGAGGCAAATGATGAATAAGGAACTTAGCAAATTCATCTCAAGATTCAAAAAATAAATTAAAGGAAAGATTTGGAAACAATGTAGTTACAAAAAAATAAAAACACCTTAGTTTTTTGTAAAATTAAGATGTTTTTATTTTTATATAAATCCTAAATTTCTAATTTATGAAAAACTTTTTTACCTTTTCTTAAAATAGCAAAACCATCTTTAAAATCAGAATCTGAAAGAACATAAGAAACATCAGAAACTTTTTCATCATTTAAAGAAATTCCGCCTTGATTAATTAAAGTTCTAGCTTGGCCTTTAGAAGGAGCAATACCAGTAACTACAATAGCATCTAGAATTGAAATATTAGCATTATCTATTTTAGTAGAAGGCATACTATCTAAATTACCTTGGCCGTTAAATAAAGCATTTGAAGCTTCTTCAGCTTTTTTAGCTTCAGCTTCTCCATGAACTAATTTTGTTATTTCATATGCAGCAACTTTTTTTGCTTCATTCATTCTTTCATCTTTATATTTTGTTAATTCTTCTATTTGCTCAATAGGTAAGAATGTTAGCATTTTTAAAACAGTTTCAACACTGTTATCTTCAATATTTCTCCAATATTGATAAAATTCATATGGAGAAGTTTTTTCTGGATCTAGCCATAAAGCTCCTTTTTCAGTTTTGCCCATTTTTTTACCTTCTTTAGTTGTAAGAAGTTTAAAGGTTAAACCAAAAGAATCATCTTTACCTAGTTTTCTAATTAAATCAACACCGCCTATAACATTAGACCATTGATCATTTCCACCCATTTGAAGTTTGCAACCATATTCATTGTATAAATGCCAGAAATCGTAAGATTGCATTAACATATAACTCATTTCAAAAAATGTTAAGCCTGTTTCAAGTCTTTGTTTATAACATTCTGCTGCAAGCATTTTATTAACACTAAATAAACTTCCAATTTCACGCATAAAATCAACAAATTTTAAATCTAAAAGCCAGTCAGCGTTATTTACTATAATTGCACCATTATCACCTTCAAAGTTAACAAATTTTTCAACTTGTTTACGAATTCCTTCAACATTTTTATTTATTTGTTCGCGCGATAACATTTTTCTCATATCAGTTTTTCCAGAAGGGTCACCAATTGTTGCTGTACCACCACCAACTAAGATAATTGGTTTATGCCCACATTTTTGCATATGACTAGCAACCATTAAAGAAACAAAATGTCCAACATGTAAGCTATCTGCAGTTGGGTCAATTCCTATATAAAAAGGAACAGATTCCTTTCCAAATAATTCTTTAATTTCTTTTGGGTGAGTCATTTGCTCTATGTAACCTCTTTGCTCTAATATATCAAAAACATTAGTCATAAAATCAGTCCTTTCAAAATTAATTTAAAGTAATACCATTAAATCCTATAGAATCTTGGTGTATACCTTTAGTGTTTATTTTTTGTTTTTTAAATTCATCATATTGCATGAATCTATTTAAATTTTTTACGGAGATTCCAGTCTCATTAGAAATCGCATCTAATGAAGTATTTAGTCCATTTTCTTGTATATATGTTTGAAATGTTGAAAATTCAAAACCATCTTTTGATGCACACTTAGGGCATACATTTCCTTCTGATACATAAAAACTTCCACATCTACTACATTTATTAAATTCCATTTTATTTTCCTCCTAATTTATCTTTTGACAAAATTTTCTAAAATCTTCTACATTGTACCACAAAACCAATAAAAATTAAAGTGTTTTTTTAAAATAAGTTAAATAGCTAGAAAAAAACTAGAATGAGTGATATAATGTGCCAGAAGGTGAAGAAAAATGAAACAAATAAATGGAATAATAATGCAGTATTTTGAATGGTATATGGACTGCAAACAAAACTTATGGAATAACATAGCAGAAAATGCAGAAAAAATAGCAAATTTAGGAATAACAGCAATATGGCTTCCACCTGCGTACAAAGGAATAAATGGAAAAGATGAAGTAGGATATGGAACATATGATGTTTATGACTTAGGAGAATTTGATCAAAAGGGGACTATAAAAACAAAATATGGTTCAAAAGAAGAATATTTAAATTGTATAATAGCATTAAAACAAAGTGGAATAGAATCATATGCAGATATTGTATTAAACCACAAAATGGGAGCAGACATGTTGCAAACAATACCAGCTGAAAAAGTAGACTGGGGAGATCACAATGAAATAATATCAGGACAAGAAACAGTAAGGGTTGCAACAAAGTTCACATTTCCTGGAAGAAAACATAAATATTCAGACTTTGAATGGAATTGGACACATTTTGATGGAATAGATTATGATGAAAAATCAAAAGAACATGCAATATTTAAATTTAAAAATAAAAATTGGAATCAAGCAGTTGATGAAGAATATGGAAACTATGATTATTTAATGGGAGCAGACATAGATTTCACAAATCCAGAAGTTATAGAAGAATGCACCAAATGGGGAAAATGGTATTTAGATTTAACAAAAGTAAATGGACTTAGACTAGATGCAGTAAAACATATTCCAGCTGGTTTTTATAAAGATTGGATACGAACTTTAAGAGAACAAACAAAAGAAGAACTATTTACAGTTGGAGAATATTGGACGGGTGATGTTAGCAAATTACACAGATATATAACAGAAACAGAAGGAGAAATATCACTTTTTGATGTTCCATTACACTATAATTTAGCAACAGCATCAAAAACAGAAAACTATGACTTATCAAAAATATTTGAACATACATTAGTTGGTGAAAATTCTAGCAAAGCAGTAACATTTGTGGATAATCATGACACTCAACCAGGACAAGCATTAGAAAGCTTTGTAGAAAGATGGTTTAAAACATCTGCATACAGCTTAATTCTTTTAAGAAATCAGGGATATCCATGTGTATTTTATGGAGACTTTTATGGAATACCACATGATAATATAAAACCATTAGAAGAATTAAAAACACTAATAAAATTGAGAAAAGAAAAAGCTTATGGTGAGCAACACGACTATTTTGACAATCCAAACTATATTGGTTGGACAAGAGAAGGTGATGATGAACACATAAAATCAGGTTTAGCTGTTGTGATTTCAAATGCAGGTGATGGAGAAAAAAGAATGTATATCGGAACTCAATTTGCAGGAGAAAGATTTATAGATTGCTTAGAAAGATGTGAAGAAGAAATAATAATAGATAACGAAGGATATGGAAATTTTAAGGTAAAAGGAAAAGGAGCATCAGTATGGATCGAGATTTAGGCGAATTTGTACATTTGCATATACATAGTGAATTTAGCTTATTAGACGGTGCAAACAGAATAAAAGATTTACCCAAAAGAGCAAAAGAACTTGGAATGAAATCAATTGCGATAACAGATCATGGAGTGATGTATGGAGTAATTGACTTTTATAAAGAATGCAAAAAAGAAGGAATAAAACCCATAATTGGTTGTGAAGTTTATGTTGCGCCACGAGGAAGAAAAGACAAAGAACCTAATATAGATAACAAATATAATCACTTAATATTACTTGCAAAAAATGAGCAAGGATATAAAAATCTAAGCAAACTAGTATCATTAGGATTTTTGGAAGGATATTATTATAAGCCGCGTATAGACCTAGAAATACTAGAAAAATACCATGAAGGATTAATTTGCTTAAGTGCATGTTTAGCAGGGGCAGTAAATCAAGCGCTTTTAAATGGTAAAAGTGAAGAAGCAGAAAAAATAGCATTATGGCACAAAAAAGTATTTGGAGAAGATTATTATATAGAAATTCAAAATAATGGACTTCAAGAACAAGTTTTAGCAAACCAAAAATTAATACAATTAGCAAGAAAACTAGACATACCAATAGTTGCAACAAATGATGCTCATTATTTGAAAAAAGAAGATGCATATAATCATGAAGTATTGCTATGCATTCAAACAGGAAAAAGAATGAGTGATATAGACAGAATGAGATTTGAAACAGATGAATTATATGTAAAATCACCAGAAGAAATGATTGAATATTTTAAAGCATTTCCGGATGCAATATCGAATACAGTGGAAATTGCTAAAAAATGTAATGTAGAATTTGAATTTGGACATACAATACTTCCAAATTATGAAGTACCAGCAGAATTTGCGACACATTATGATTTCTTTAAAAAATTATGTGATGATGGAATAAAAAAAAGATATGGAGAAAATCCGAGCAAAGAAATTATGGAAAGAGCAGAATATGAATTAGGTATAATAAAGAAAATGGGATATGTAGACTATTTTCTAATAGTATGGGATTTTATTCATTATGCTAAAACACACAACATTCCAGTAGGGCCAGGGCGTGGCTCTGGTGCAGGCTCAATTATTGCATATGCAATAGAAATTACAGACATAGATCCAATGAAATATGGGTTACTTTTTGAAAGATTTTTAAATCCTGAAAGAATTAGTATGCCAGATTTCGATGTTGACTTTTGCTATGAACACAGACAAGATGTCATAGATTATGTTTCAAGAAAATATGGATATGACCATGTATCACAGATAATTACATTTGGTACAATGTCTGCAAGAATGGTAATAAGAGATGTAGCGAGAGTTTTAGATGTACCGTATTCGGAAGCAGATGCATTGGCTAAAATGATTCCAAATGAATTACATATAACAATAAAAAAGGCATTAGAGCAAAATAAAGAATTAGGTGATTTATATAAAACTGATGAAAAAATAAAAAAATTGTTAGATATAGCAATGGGACTAGAAGGAATGCCAAGACAGGCATCAACACATGCATGCCGGAATAGTAATAACAAAAGATCCAGTAGATACATATGTACCACTGTATGTTCGTGATAATCAAATTTCAACACAATATATAATGACAACATTAGAAGAACTAGGCTTATTGAAAATGGATTTCTTGGGCCTTCGCACATTAACAGTAATACAAGAAACAATAGACCTAGTGAAAGAAAATAGAGGAATAGATGTACAGTTTGATAAAGATATGGCAGATCCAAAGGTTTACAAATTATGGCAAGAAGGTAAAACATGTGGTATATTCCAATTTGAATCTCAAGGAATGACTAACTTTATGAAAGAGTTAAAACCAGATTGCTTAGAAGACTTAATAGCTGGAGTTTCTTTATACAGACCAGGACCAATGGATCAAATTCCGAGATATGTAAAAGGGAAATTGAATCCAGGACACAATGAGTACACACATCCAAGGCTAGAACCAATATTAAATGTAACATATGGATGTATGGTATACCAAGAACAAGTAATGCAAATAGTTAGAGACTTAGCAGGATATTCACTTCGGAAGAGCTGATTTGGTAAGGCGTGCAATGGGAAAGAAAAAGCTGGATGTAATGGCAAAAGAAAGAGAAATTTTCATACATGGACAACTAGATGAAAAAGGAAATGTAGTAGTTCCAGGTTGTGTGAGAAATGGAATAGATGAAAAATCAGCTGATAAAATATTTGATGAAATGGCTGAATTTGCAAAATATGCATTTAATAAAAGTCATGCTGCATGTTATGCAGTTGTAGCATACAGAACAGCATATTTAAAAGCATATTATCCTGCTGAATTCATGGCTGCCACTTTAAACAGCTTTTTAGGAAATTTAGATAAAATACCACAATATATAGATGAATGCAAAAAACTAGGAATACAAATATTAAAACCAGATATAAATAAAAGTAGTACTAAATTTACAGTAGAGAATGGAAAAATAAGATTTGGATTAGGCAGTATAAAAAATGTTGGAACAGTACCAGTAGACAATATTGTGAAAGAAAGAAAACAAAATGGAGAATACAAAAGTTTTACTGATTTTTGTGAAAGAATTGCAGATGAAGCGGTAAATAAAAAATGTATAGAAAGTTTAATAAAAGCAGGAACATTTGAAAGTTTTGAACAAACTAGAAGTACACTTTTAGCATCATTTGAGGCAATAATAGATATAATACAAAGTGGAAGAAAAAAAGGATTCAAAGGTCAAGTTTCAATGTTTGACTTAGGTTCTGAAGAAGAACAAGAACAATTAAATGATATAAAATATACATATGTGGAACATAAAGAACTCCCAAACAAAGAATTATTAGCATTAGAAAAAGAAATGTTGGGAATATATATATCAGGCCATCCTTTAGAAAAACTAAGAGCACAAATAGAAGCAAAAACCAATATAAATACAATAGAACTAAGAAAAATAGCAGACAAAATGAGCAGTTCTATTGGACAAGAAAATCAAATAAATATGAATGAAAAACTAAAATACAAAGATGGTCAAAATGTTAGATATGCAGGAATAATTACATCAATAAAAAAGAAATATACAAAAAACAATAAAATTATGGCATTTGTAACAATAGAAGATTTGTATGGAAGTGCAGAAATAATATGTTTTGAAAATTCATATAGGAAAGCAGGAGAAAGCTTAGTTGAAGAAAATATAGTAATAGTTGATGGCAGATTAAGCATTAGAGAAGATGAAAATGCAACAATAATTGCAAATGATATCCGTAATTTTGGCGAGCAAAAACAAAAAATATTGACTTTAGATATAACTAACTGTAATGAAATTCAAAAGGAAAAATTAAGAGGTGCAATAAGATTTTTTAATGGTGACAAAAATAATATAAATGTTCAAATAAAAGTTGGAGAAGAACTTAAGCCATGTGGACAAATTTATTTAACAGATGATATTTTCTTAGTGTTTAAACAAATAGTGGGAGATAATAAAGCATATATTATTTAATAAAAGAGAACAAAAAAACAGCGAATTTCGCTGTTTTTTTATATCCATTCACCATGTTTTTTAATATAAATCTTTTTAGCAAACATTGCAACAAAGCAATACAAAATAGGAACACCAATAATAACACTCATATAAGGAAGAGGTATAGGAACAAGTCCAATGGCATTACCAAGCCAAGTATAAGGAACTAATATTCCAACAATACTCAATAAAATTGAAGAAAAATAAACAACTTTATTAGCATTACTTTGTACAAAAGGTATTTTTGCAGTTCTAATAATATGCATACCAAGTAAGTTAGAAACTATACTATAAGTAAACCATATAGTTTGAAAAAGAGCTGCTTCTCTTAAATGGAATATAAACCAAAGGCATGCAAAAACAATCAAATCAAAAGCTGAACTTAAAGGTCCCATAAAAAGCATAAAGTTTTTTAAACTAGTTAAGCTAAATTGTCTAGGCTTTTGCAAATATTCTTTATCAACATTATCAAATGGAAGTGTAAGTTGTCCAAAATCATAAAGTAATCCTTCAACCAACAATTGAATTGGGGTTTCAGGTAAAAATGGTAAAAGAACACTTGCTATAATAACAGACATAACTTCACCAAAGTTAAAACTTGTTGCCATTTTTATATATTTCATTAGATTTCCAAATGTTTTTCTTCCTTCTGTTACACCATCTAAAAGAACATGCAAATCTTTTTCAAGTAATATAATATCAGCTGATTCTTTTGCAATATCAACAGCTGTATCAACAGAAATTCCAACATCAGAATTTGTAAGAGATGGAGCATCATTTATTCCATCACCCATATATCCAACAACATTACCATCTTCTTTTAAAAGTCTTACGATTCTAGCCTTTTGTATAGGCGAAAGCTTTACAAAAATGTTTGTCTTTTTTAATAAACGCAAAACTGCTATATCAGGAAGTTTTTCTATTTGAGAACCAGTAACAATTCTTCTAGTATTTATTCCAACTTTAGAACAGATGCATTTAGTAACTTCTGCATTATCACCAGTTAAAACAACTACACGAATACCAGCTTTGTTTAATTTTTCAATAGAAGATTTTGCAGTTTCTTTAGGTGGGTCTAAGAATCCAATAAATCCTAAAAGTATCATGTTTTTTTCATCTGAAACTGAAAAATGATTATTAATATCAATATCATTTTTTTGACATACAGCAATAACCCTTAAGCCATCTTTATTTAGATTTTTAGAAATCATTTTTATATTATCTTTAATTTGCTTTGTAATAGGTGATATTTGACCTTTATAGTCAACCATAGTGCAAATAGATAGTATTTCTTCAACTGCACCTTTTGTAATAAGCTGTGCTTTAGTACCATCTGAAACAATAACAGATAAACGCCTACGAGAAAAATCAAAAGGAATTTCATCTATTAATTTGTATTCTTTAGTAAATTTTGTCATATCATTTTGTAAAGCTCTTGTAACAACAGCTTCATCTATGTTGCCTCTTAAACCGGTTTGAAAGTATGAATTTAAAAAGGCGTGTTTTAAAATGCGTAAATCTTCTGCACCAGTGATATCTAAGTATTTTTCTAAAACTATTTTATCTTCTGTTAAAGTTCCTGTTTTATCTGTACAAAGTATGTTCATTGCTCCAAAATTTTGAATTGAATCTAATTTCTTTACAATAGTTTTCTTTTTAGACATTTTTACAGCACCTTTAGATAAACTTGAAGATAAAATGACAGGTAGAAGAAGAGGTGTAATGCAAATTGCAATAGCTACAGCAAAGGTAAAAGCCATTATAGGATTGTGTTTCCATGCATTTAAAATAAATACTATAGGTGTCAAAACAAGCATAAATCTTATTAATAATTTACTGATATTTTCAATACCTTTTTCAAAAGCAGACTTTGGTTTGCCGGTTGTAATAGTATGTGCAACTTTACCAAAATAAGTACTATCAGCTGTTTTTATAACAATACCTTTTGCTGATCCACTTATAACATTTGTTCCCATAAAACAAATTGTATCTAGGTCAGAAATACTATTTAAATCTTCTAATTTTAGTTCAGAGTTAACTAATTTTCTTACTGCATCAGATTCACCTGTAAGGGAAGATTGACCAACATATAAATCTTTAGCTTCTATAATTCTTAAATCTGCTGGAATCAAGCTACCAGCTGAAAGAACAACAACATCTCCTAAAGTAATATCTTTTATAGGAACTTGAATTTCTTTTCCATCTCTTATAACACTGGTAGTTGTAGCAACTAAAGCTTTTAGTTTTTCAGCAGCTTGATTAGAACGGTATTCTTCAAAAAATTCTAGAAGAGTACTTGCTGTAACTAAAACTAAAATTACAATTATATTTGCATAGCTTGGAGTCTCAGGAAGATATACATCTGTATAAAATAATATTGCTACAATTCCAAGTAAAATACTATTAAAAGGACTAAAAAGACTTTCTAAAAAGTAATTATACCATTTTTTGGACTTTGCTTGTTTTAGCTCATTTTTTCCATATTTTTCAAGTCGTTCATTTGCTTGGGAGCTTTCTAGTCCACTTTCATTCACATTATATTTTTTTATAAATTCTTCTTTTGGAAGTATACATTCTTGCCCATAGAGCTTTTCAACATTTACTTCATCTTTTGTGTTTGCCACAAAAATCATCTCCATTTCTTTTGTATTTTTATAAATTATACCACTAATTTTATAAAATAAAACACCTAACAAAAAATTTATACAAAAATATTATAAGCTAAATTTGTACACATACAAACCAAAATCCCACAAATAGTAGGTAATAAAAAGCTTATAGCAGTCCACTTTAAGCTACCAGTTTCTTTTTTTATAGTAAGAAGAGTTGTAGTACATGGAAAATGCAAACATGTAAAAATCATAACATTTATTGCAGTAATCATGGTCCAGCCATTATTTATTAAAATTTCACCTATTTTAAAAGTATCATCTAAATTTACCAAAGAATTTTTTCCAAGATAGCACATCAAAATTATTGGTAAAACAATTTCATTTGCTGGAATACCAAATATGAAAGCTGTTAAAATATAGCCATCCAAGCCCATTAATTTAGCAAAAGGTTCTAGGAAATTTGCAATAATAAAAAGTAAACTATTTCCACTAATATTTATAGTTGCAAAAAGCCAAATTACAAGTCCAGCAGGTGCTGCAACCATTATTGCTCTGCCTAAAACAAAAAGTGTTCTGTCAAAAATTGAACGAACTAGAATTTTTCCAATTTGAGGTCTTCTATAAGGTGGCAATTCTAAGGTAAAAGAAGAAGGCATACCTTTTAAAATTGTTTTTGATAGTAACTTTGAGATGAACAATGTAAGAAAAATTCCAAGTAATATAACAAAAATAACAGCAATTGTGGAAACAATTGAAGCCCCAATTCCTTGCATAGTTCCACTAATAAATATTGTGGCAACAGTAATTAGAAATGGAAATCTTCCGATTACAAGGAACAAAATTATTTGTAAGTATTGCAATAAGTCGTTCTCTAGGCGAATCAATAATTCTACAACCAACACAACCAGCAGCATTGCAACCAAACCCCATACACATAGTAATCATCTGTTTACCAGTACAGCAACATCTTTTGAAAAAGCCATCCATATTAAAAGCAATTCTAGGTAAATAACCAAGGTCTTCTAAAAAAGTAAAAAGAGGAAAGAAAATGGCCATAGGTGGGAGCATTACTGAAACAATCCAGGTTAATGTTTGATATACACCTAAAATTAGCATATCTGAAATCCAGCAGGGGCAATGAATAATGTTAGCGAAACTTATAAGCTTTCCTTGAAACCAAGTAAATAGGTTAAATAAAAATTTTGAAGGATAATTTGCACCAACTATTGTAATCCAAAAAATCAATCCTAAAAATAGAATCATAATAGGAAAACCGAAAATTTTAGAAGTTAGAATTTTGTCGATTTTTCGGTCACGCGTGGAATAATTTTTATTTTCAAAAGTGCAAACATTATGACAAATTTCTTCTGCTTTTTTCATAATAGAAGAAGTAATAGAATCTTTTAAAGAATTTTTATCTTGTAGCGTGTTCAAAATTTTTATACGTATTAATTGAATTTCAACATTATCAATAATAGAAATAGAAAAATGTTCTTCAATAGATTTTAAAATTTTCTCATCACCATCAATGATTTTTAAAGCAATCCATCTTAATAGATTTTTGGGAATAGTAGAATAGTGCGATAATTTATCTTGTAAAATTGTAATTCCATTTTCTGTTTCAGATGAATATTCTATTTTGCGGGGGTTTGGAACAATCTTTTTCTGACAAACATTAAAAGTAGTTTCCATCAGATCTACTAAAGTTTTTCTTTTTCGTGCAATAGTTCCAACAACAGGGATTCCAAGCATACAGGAAAGTTTGCTTAAATCAATTTTTATTTTCTTCTTTTTAGCTTCATCAAGTAAATTTACACATAAAATTACATTATTGGTAATTTCCATTATTTGAAAAACTAGATTTAAATTTCGTTCTAAACATGTTGAATCAACAACTACAATAGTTGCATCTGGATTACCAAAACATATATAATTTCTAGCAATTTCTTCTTCTTCAGAATTGGACATTATAGAATATGTACCAGGAATATCAACAAATAGAAAAGAGTTATCTTTATAAAAATGTTCTCCAGTAGCGTTGGAAACTGTTTTGCCAGGCCAATTTCCTGTATGTTGATGCATTCCTGTTAAACTATTGAAAATTGTTGATTTTCCTACATTTGGATTCCCAGCAAGTGCAATAGTAAATCCGTTTTTATTTTTTAGCATATTGAAATCATCTTCCAATATGCGTGTTCCAGTAGAAGACTTTGTAAGTCCCATAGTAACACCTCCAATTTATATATTATAAATTATGTTAGTAAAAAATAAATGTTACAATTTCTAGTTTTAACTTAACGATAAAGGAGATAATATTTTTGTACTTTTGAATGTGAATAATATAGTATTAGAATTTCTTAAATAAATTTATGGAAAGAGTTCACGTCGAACGAAGTGAGGACTAAGTGGAAGGGTGCCATCAATTTATTGTAGAAATTCTTATATTATATATTAAACTAAGAAAGTACAAAAATATTATCCCCTTTATCACTAAACAAAAACAGAAATATTGTTAATTGTAGAAAACATGTATTAAATTTGCATCTTCATCTCTTATGGCAATAAGAGAACCGCGAATATCGTAAGCACGTAATCCTTGTGAAGGACTTACTAAAATTGGAGTAATATAGGAATTACAAACAAGCCCTAAATCTAAAAGTCTTCTTCTAATATTTCCGACTACAGTTTAGCTCATGTACCTTACCTTTCTTATTTAGTGGTAAATTGTTTAATGTATCAAAATTCATAAAATCACCTTATAATATTATATTTTGACAAAAAACAAACGTTACAATTTGGAAATTAATATTGACAATTAAAACTTTATGTGAAAAAATGAGGAAAGAATAAAAATTAGGAGGAATAAAAATGGAAAAAATAAGAGGTTTTGAAATTGCTAAAGGATTTGAAAATAAAGGGATAAATCTACCAATAAGAAAAACAAAATATTCAGCTGGATATGATGTAGAGGCAGCTGAAGACACTGTAGTGCCAAGTTTTAAAAAAGGGATGAACCCTACACTAATAAAAACAGGAATAAAAGCCTATATGGCAGATGATGAAGTTTTAATGTTATATAACAGAAGTTCAAACCCAAAGAAAAAAGGATTAATATTAGCTAATAGTGTAGGAGTAATAGACAAGGACTATTATGGAAACCCAGACAATGACGGACATATTATGTTTGCTTTCTATAATATCAAAGATGAAGACATAACAATAAAAAAAGGAGAAGCAATTGGACAAGCTGTTTTTCAAAAATATTTGGTAACAGATGATGATAATGCAAGTGGTGAAAGAGTTGGAGGATTTGGTTCAACATCTAAATAAAAAGAATACATAAAAAGTTTAAAAAAAATTAAAATTTTTTAAACTTAGAGACGCAGGCAAAACAAGAGAAAATATACTATAAAAACGAAGGTAGAGGCTTTGACTTTTACCTTTTTTTGTAGTATAATAAATATGGTTAAAAAATCCAATAAAGTTATTAAAAGGTATAATATTGACATAGCTTTATTATCTTTTTTTCGCCGAAAATATATAAATGCTGAAAGGAGTGGACTTACATGTTTAATGTAGGAGACAAAATAGTATACCCAATGCATGGAGCTGGGGTAATAGATTCAATAGAGGAAAAAGATATTTTAGGGGAGAAACAATCATATTACATATTAAAAATGCCAGGAGAAGTAAAAGTAATGGTGCCTACTGCAAAGGCAGAGCAAATTGGCGTTAGAAATATAATAGATAAAAGTTCAGCAGATGAAGTAATAGGAGTACTAGAAAAAGATGAAACTGTAATGGACAAAAATTGGAACAAAAGATATAGAGACAACATGGACAAAATGAAAAGTGGAGACATTTATCAAATTGCAGATGTTGTAAGAAACTTAAGTTTCAAGCAAAAAGAAAAAGGACTATCTACAGGCGAAAAGAAAATGTTAAATAATGCAAAGCAAATACTAGTTAGTGAATTAGTACTTGCAGAACATGCATCACAAGAAGAAGTAGAAGAGCTAGTAGAAAACAAAATAAATACATCTTACATGATGTTTAGAGCAGATGATATAGAACAAGAAAGTGTTGTAAATAAGTTCATACCATTTGATGGAACAGGAACAGAAGAATAGAAAATTTGGCAATTATGAACGATATAAATATGTAAAGTTTGTAAAATTCATAATTGTCTTTATTTTGATTAATTAATTTATATTAATATTTTAGAAAAATTTAAAAAAGGTATTTTCGAAAAAATTAAGATTTTGAAAGTTTAAAATTTTTTTTGGACTTTTTCGAAAATTTTTTTCGAATTGTATTGACAAATTTTTAATTGCATATTATAATAGCAATTGTCGTTAGACAAATAGCCAGTTCAAATATTAAATGCAGATGTGGCGGAACTGGTAGACGCACAGGACTTAAAATTTAACAACTTTTCAAAAAGTAAAAACTTTAAAAGTGTTGTGTAAGAGTACATTGAAAGCAATTTAAAATTTGTAAAAATTAGATGTCTAACAAAATGTCTAACAAATTTTAAAAAAATATATAAATTTTAAATAAATATGCAGATGTGGCGGAACTGGTAGACGCACAGGACTTAAAATCCTGCGGTTGAATAAACCGTGCCGGTTCGATTCCGGCCATCTGCACCAATGCATATAAATTTGAAGTTTATATATGGTGCATTATCCTATAACTAACTACAACTTAGTTATAGGAATTTTTTTATTTATGCACATTGTTTTTTACCATTAGGAAGAACATTAGCAATTACACTCGCTGCTAACTTTTTATTAATAACTTCAGCATGGGCATATATTTGAGAGGTCTTTATATCACTATGTCCAAGCCACACCTGAATTTGGTCTAATGGAACACCATTTGCTAATAATAATGTTGCACAAGAATGGCGTAATTGTCTTAACTCTATTTTTCTTAAATTATTTTTTTCTATTAATGCTCCAAAGTGTCTTGTTACTCTATCAGGTCTAATTAATTTCCCTTCCTCATCAACTAGAATATAATTTTCATTATTTTTATAACTATTACCATATATCTTTTTATTTTGTTGTTGTTTTTTATATTCTTCTTTTAAAAGTTCTTCGATAAAAGGAATAAGAGGTAGAGTTCTATTACTTTTTTGTGATTTACATCTATCTTTTTTTACAACAGTATATTTACCATTTATTGTTGCATGTGTTACAGTATGTGAAACTGTAATAGTATGTGCTTCAAAATCTATTGCAGACCATTTTAATCCGCAAACTTCTTCACGCCTAAAACCGTAGTAACTAGCTAGTAAAATGTGTAACTCAATTAATTCTCCTTTTGCTTTTTTAAATAAAATCTCTAAGTCTTTTTGCTTATAGTAAGTAGGTATATATGTTTCTTCTTTTTTTCGTAAACCATGAGCAGGATTAACATCTATTAATTCAAATTCAGTAATAGCATCTTCAAGGCTTTTATGTATGTTGGCATGGTAATGATTAATTGTTTTATTTTTTATATGTCTAGTTTCTTGTAAATGGGCATAAAATTGTTTTATATCAGATTTTTTTAATTCATTAAGTTTAATTCCTAAATCATTAAAATACTTAGCTGTTAGATTTATTTTATTTTCGTAACCTGAATATGATGTTACTTCCAAAGAATTCTTGGCATAAGGTAACCATTTTTGTTTTAAATAATCTCCATACAACATACTAGAAGAAGTTGTTGTTACAAGTGTATTATTTGAAATAGTATCTTCAATTTCAGTTTTAGGTGTATTAAGTTCATTTTCAAATTCTCTTGAAACATCTTTAGCTTTATTCTTAGCCTTTGTTTTATTACCGTGGTTTATCTTGTATGTATAAACTCCTCCATACTTGTTTTCTTTTATGATTTTTATCATAATAATTTAATATTATTTGGTATATTCCCCTTTTAACTACAAGGCAATATGAAACATTTATATATTCTTGGGTTGTTGTTTTTAACATTTAAATCTTCTCCTTTCAAATTACATATTATTAAATCCTGTGTGCCTACCACTTCCACCACATATAATGCTTAAAATAAATTACAACCCACTTTAATGTAAAATTAGTATAACAAAGTGGGTTGTAAGTGGTAAAGGTGCTATTTTTGATTTTCAAGAAATCTAATAACATTTATTTTAGGTATTCTATATGTATTTCCAATTCTAATTGATGGAATTTGATTTTGTTTTAATAATTCATAACACTTGTTTTTACCAATTTTTAAAATCTCTTTTAATTCTTTAAATGTTAATACATCATTATAATTATCAAGTATTTGCATATTTGTTCTCTCCTTATTGTTAATATTAAGTGGAAAAAGTGGAATATAAAAAGTTTTTTGTTTTAAAGCCACTTTTTCCACTTGAATTTTTATGAATTTAAACTTTTATATTTAAAAAGGTAGTCGTAACCATTAATAACTTTTTTTGTGAAAGAGTATAGTTGTATTAAATTATTGTAAAATTCATGCTTTTTTATAGGGCATAATCCATTATTAGTACAATAAGAACGATACATAC
>CAKOWW010000021.1 GCA_934129785.1 uncultured Clostridia bacterium | reverse complement strand
GAAATCTCCGAAGTCATGAAATAAAAGAATTTTATGATTTTAATAAAAAGTTTTCCTACTAAAAATTTATGCTATCATAAGATTATGAAAAAATTGAAAAGTAACATAAAATATGTTAAAATATAAGTAATTACACAAAGGAGAAAATGCATATGGCAGAAAAAAATTCTATTTTTAAAGGTTTTGTATTACCCAATGGTAAAGAGATTCCGATAGGTGGTTGTGGTAATCACACGGAGCTGGCTGAACACATTGTAGCTCAAAGTAAAAGGCTACAAAAAATGATGATGAACAGCAAATATTGTAGTTCAATCGATTTCCTTATTTATGAGATGGGATATCTCAAGGTAGGAAACAGTGGTATGAAAGAAGTAGTGTATTCAGTCAACAAAAAATTGACTAAAACATTAGAAGATGAGCTTTTAATTTACCAAGCTCTAGGATACAAAATAATTGGAATGTAAAACCGAAAGGGAAGAGTTTAAAATTGCTCTTCTCTATTTTTTATAAAAAAAGAACTAGATTACTTTTAAGGAGAATCTAGTTCAATAAACAAAAAATAAACATATAAATATATGATTTATTCTAGAAGCATTTTAGCAAAAAAAAAACTACAAGTCAACAAGAAGAAGCAAAAAAGATAGCATAAATAACAAAAAAAGTGGAAAAATAAAAAATAAAGTGATATACTAAATCCGAAAACAAAAGAAAAATGAAAAGCATAATAGCAATTCAAAAAAATTATACATAAAGAAAAGAAAGGAATGAGAATGAAATGGAAGAACTAAAAGAAAAATTATTCAACCAAAAAAAAGACGGCTGGGAAACAGCAAATACAAGAACAAGAGAAGAAATATTTAACCTATCAAAAAAATATATGAATTACCTAAATGTAGCAAAAACTGAGAGAGAATTCATAAAACAAGCAAAAAAAATGGCAGATGAAAATGGATTTAAAGATATAGCAGAATATGAAACACTAAAACCAGGAGACAAAATATATTTTATAAATAGAGCAAAAAGTATGTATTTAGCAATAATAGGAGAAGAATCAATAGAAAAAGGAATGCATATTATAGGCTCACATGTGGACTCACCAAGACTAGACCTAAAGCCAAATCCACTATATGAAGACACAGGACTAGCATACCTAAAAACACATTATTATGGTGGAATAAAAAAATACCAATGGACAACAATACCACTAAGTATGCATGGAGTAATAGTAAAAACAAATGGTGAAAAAGTAGAAATAAATATAGGTGAAGATGAAAATGATCCAATATTTACAATAACAGACCTATTGCCACATCTAGCGCAAGAACAAATGGAAAGAAAACTAAAAAATGGAGTAGATGGGGAAGATTTAACACTATTAATTGGAAGCATTCCATATGATGACTCAAAAGCAACAGAAAAAGTAAAATTAAACATATTAAACATATTAAACCAAAAATACGGAATAACAGAAATAGACTTTACAAGTTCAGAAATAGAATTAGTTCCAGCATTCAAAGCAAGAAGCTTAGGATTTGACGGAAGTATGGTTGCAGCATATGGACAAGATGATAAAGTATGTGCATACACATCATTACAAGCAATGATGGAATTAGAGAAAGTAAAAAACACAGCAGTATGTATTTTATCTGATAAAGAGGAAATAGGAAGCATGGGAAACACAGGAATGGAATCACATATGTTTGATTTCTTTATTTCAGAAATTTTAAATAAATTAGGAGTAAACAGACCAAATTTATTAGACAAAATATTCTGTTTCTCAAAAATGCTATCATCAGATGTTGATGCTGGCTATGATCCATTATATGCGCAAGTTTCAGACAAACATAATGCAGGATTTTTAGGAAAAGGAATAAGTTTAAATAAATATACAGGATCAAGAGGAAAATCAGAGGCGTCAGATGCAAATGCAGAATATGTAGCTTGGGTTAGAAATATATTAGAAAAAAATGAAATTCTATATCAAGTAGCAGAACTTGGAAAAGTAGACATCGGTGGTGGCGGAACTATAGCATATATATTAGCAAACAAAGGAACAGATGTAATAGACTGTGGTGTTCCAGTGTTATCAATGCATGCACCATATGAAGTAACAAGTAAATTTGATGTATATTCAGCATATAAAACATATAAAGCTTTTTGGCAAGAATAAAAAACAAGCTGTAGTTTTCAAACTACAGCTTATACTTTTTACTTTTTAATTAATAAATCTATAACAGAAGAAATAAAGTCCTTTTTATCATCTGGTAAGGTATTAATTTTGTTATATAATTGGATATCTGCTTTTACCTCTGGATTGCTTAAAAATGAGCCATACAAGGTATTAGGAGATATTCCTAAAGTATTCATATATTTAATTAAAGTTTGTGTTTTTACACCATTATTGCCATTTTCAATTCTAGAAATATATTTTAAAGAAATTCCAATTTTTTCAGCTAACTCTTCTTGAGTAAATCCGGCTTTTACGCGGTAATCTCTTAAAATCTTTCCGAAAATTTTATCAATATCAGATTTAGAAATTTTGTTCATTTAAATTCTCTCCTTAGAATAGTAAAGTATCAGTAATAGTATAACAAGCAAGCTGAAAATGTTGAACACAGTAACAGTAAGAACAAAATATTGGAAAAATTTACAAAAAATTACAAAAACACTTGAACTTATCGGCAAAATATGATACCATCAGTGAAACAGTGGTATACTATTAGTTATACCCTAAACAGCAATGAGTTATGCAAAAAAAATATAATAGAGAAGGTTGTGCAAAAAAATGATAACAGATGAGGAATACATGAAATTTTTAAAAGCAATAATAGCCTGTGTTAGCCATGGAGATTATTGTTCAGCAAAAGAACTATCAGCTTTAGAGCTGGAAAAAATGCAAAAGAAAATGAATGAAAAATAAATATATAAAAAAATCGTTAATCAAGCTAATTTGTCCTTGGTTAACGATTTTTTATTTCATAAAAGTGTTGACAATAGAATAAAATAGTAGTATACTAAATAACTGAAACGGTATACAAGTGAAAAACAAAAATAGCTAATAAAAATTAAACATTAAAAAGTCTTAAAAAGAAAGGGATGAAGCAAATGAGTAAAGACAAAATAGTAGAAGCAGCAAGAAATCTATTTTATAGATACGGATTTAAAAAAGTATCAATGGATGAAATAGCAAACGAAGCAGGAGTTACAAAAAGAACAATATATATGTACTTTAAAAGCAAAGAAGACTTACTAAAATACTTCATACAAGAAGAAATAGAAAACATGAAAGAAATAGTAGAAGAAGTAGAAAAAAAGAACAACGACTTTTTTGAAACAGTAAATGAAGCAATTTGTAAACTTCTGAAATACAGAAAAGAAAGAGACTTTTTAAACATAATTACAAAAGAAGCAGAATGGCTAAAAAATCCAATAATAATAAAAAACTTGCAACTAATAGATGAGCAAATCCAAAATTACATAAGAGAAAAACTACAAAAAGCAAAAGAAAAAGGATATATAAGCTTCCAAGATCTAGACATAACAGCATTTCTAGTATACAAAATGTATATTGCACTAATATTTGAATGGGATGACAAATCAAAAAAACTAGATGAAAAAATGGTAGCAGACAGTATATCAGAAATTATAAAAAATGGATTAAAGAAAGGAAGATAAAAATGAAAAAAAGTAAAATTTTTAATGGCATAATATTTGCCGTAGTCCTATTGATTCCAATAATATACAGCTTTTTCTATTTAAAATCTTATTGGAATCCATATGGAGACCTAACAGGGTTAAAAATAGCAGTAGTAAACCTAGATGAAGGTGAAAACAACGAAAACCAAGGAAAGGAATTTGTAAGTGGACTAGAAGAAGATGGAACATTTAATATATGCCAAGTATCATTAGACGAAGCAAATGAAGGAATGCAAAACAATGAATATTATGCAACAATAATAATACCATCAAACTTTACAAAATGCTTAAACAGTGCAGGAACAACAAACAAACAAATAGCAACAATAACATATAGTCCAAATCAAGCATCAAACTATTTAGCATCACAAATAATAAATAGCGCAGTAAAAACAATGGAAACAAACTTACAAGGAAAAATAAACAGCAAAATAGCAGGAACACTATCAGACAAATTAAAAGAAGTTCCGGAAAACTTAGAAAAAATATCAGATGGTTCAGGAAAAATTCTAGAAGGTTCAGAAAATCTAAATTCTGGATTAAAACAAATAAACGATGGAACAACAAAACTAAACAACAGCTACACAGAATTTGATGAAGGAGTAAACACAGCATATGAAGGAAGCAAAACATTAGACTCTGGAATAAAACAAGCAAACCAAGGCGTAGGAACACTAAAAAATGGTGCAAGCTCATTAGACAATGCAATAACACAAATAAATTCAGGAGTAAATGATCTATCAGAAAAAGGAACAGAAGGAATTGAAAAACTAACATCAGGAATAGAAAAAGTAAACTCAGGTGCTGAAAATCTAAATAAAAAAGGAACAACATATGTAGAAGGAAGCACAAATGTAGCAAAAGGCACATTAGGATATATTCAAGGAACAACAACATTAATAGAAAAAGTAAATAAATACATAGGAACAGCACAAACAGTAAACAATGAAACAATAGGATACTTAAAAGAAGTAGCAAAACTAGCAAATAGTAGTGACCCAGAAGCTAAAAAACTAGGAGAACAAGCACAAACTAAAATAGCAAAATTAACAGCAGTAAACCAAGGAGGAGAAGCTGTTAAAGCAGGAGAAAAAGATTTAACAAAAAATAATACAACATTACAAGCAGGAGCAACACAAATAGTGGCATCAGAACAAACAATGAAGGAAGGAATAACTTCATTATATGCAGGAACACAAGCATTACAAGCAGGTTCAAGTTCACTAAGCAATATAACAACAGGAGTACAAAGTTTAAAAACAGCTTTATCACAAGTAAAAGCAGGAACAACAACACTAAAAGAAGGTGTAAACACACTAAGTACAGGAACAACAGCATTATCAAATGGAAGCACAAACTTAAGTAATGGCTTATCAAAACTAAACAATAGCTCAACACAAGTAAAATCAGCATTAAACACATTAAATGATGGAACAAACTCAGCATATACAGGAAGTACACAATTAGTAAGTGGTGTAAAAGAATTTAAAGCACAAATTGATGAAGGATTACAAAATACAAACACACAACTAGAAAGCTTAAACGGAATAGAAGAATTTTCAGAAAACCCAGTAGAATTTAAAACAGAAGCATATGGAAAAGTTGACTCATATGGGGTTGCATTCACACCATTATTCTTATGTATAGGCTTATGGGTAGGAGCATTAATGTGCTATGTAGTTTTATATTATGATCAAAGACATAGATTTGGAATATTAGATAGTGCAAACATAAACAAATTATTACAAAATGCAATTTACTTAGGAATAGGAGCTCTAGAAGGAATAATAGTAGGAGTTTTACTAAAACTAGGATTAGGATTTGAGATACAAAACATGGCTCTATATTTAGGAACATCAATGCTTTTAGGAATAGTATTTATGAGCATAATCCAATTCTTTATTAGAAACTTTGGTGATATTGGAAAATTATTAGCTTTAGTAGTTTTAGTATTACAATTAGCAGCAGCTGGTGGTACATTCCCAGTAGAAACAATAAATAAAGCTTTCCAAGCAATAACACCATATTTACCAATGACATATTCAATAAAATTACTAAAAGAAATTTTAGTACCAACTGCAACAAACTTTAAATGGCAATATATTGGAATACTATTTGCATTAACAGTTGTTATGATAGCAGTAACATATGTAGTTGATATTTACAGAAATAAGAAAAAAGAAAGTAAATAAAAAATAAAATGGAGATAGAATAATTTTCTACCTCCATTTTATTTTTTATATAACTTAATTTTCATTAGAAACTTGCTCAATAGTTCCTTTGAATTCAGATAATTTTTCATCTAACCTATTTTGGCATTTTTTAAAAACATCAACTAATGGCTTTAAATTTTCAGTTGTTTGAGCTTCATATAAACTTTTTCTATATTCATTATTATATACATCATCTATAGCAATCAAATCGATATTATTTTCTAAACACTGTCTCAAAATAACAAATCTACCAATACGACCATTTCCATCTTGGAAGGGATGGATATGCTCAAATTTTTGATGAAAATCTGCTATAGCAAAAATATCTTTAGAACTTTCTTTCCAATCTTCTAAAAGATTAAACATACTGTTTTCAACTAAATGTGGTTCACACAATTTCAAGTCAGTTTTAGAAAGCCTATTTGAATATTTTTTCCATTTGCCAATATTATCGATTTCATCATCAACAGTACCTTTTTTTAATAGTCTATGCCATTCCCATAATAGATATTTATCAAAAGGATCTGATAGTGAACTTATAACAAAATCAAATAATTCTAATGAATTTTTTGTTTCGATAACATCATCTAAAAAGTGCTCGCCGACTACTTGTTTTTGTTCTAATAAGTCAATTAAATTATCTTTACTAAAAGTACTGCCCTCAAGTTTATTTGAATGATATAAAAATTCTATTTTTATTGCATCATATACGGAATTTTTGATTTTAGATAACTTTTGTATAGTATTTACATCTATTTTCATTAAGATCCCTCTTTTCAATTTAAATATAAAAAAAGTAAGAGCTTGTAACTCTTACTTCTTTTATGGTGAGCCAGGAGGGATTCGAACCCCCGACCCCAGGCTTAGAAGGCCTGTGCTCTATCCAACTGAGCTACTGACCCAAAGATATTGACAACAATTATATTACCACAAAAAATACCGGCTGTCAATAAAAAATGACAAAAAAATCAAAAAAACAATTTTTTTGCCAAAAGCCTATGTCCGTAAGAAATGTGAATTTTGTGTGAAATGCTTTACATTAAAAAAATAAAATGATAATATGATTAACAGTTAAGATTCAAGAGAAAAATAAAAAAGGAGGAATTTTTTGTGATAGAAGTAAAAAACGTTACAAAAAAGTATGGAAAAGCAGTAGCCGTAGACAATATTAGCTTCACAATAAATGAAGGTGAAATAGTAGGGTTACTAGGACCAAATGGTGCTGGAAAAAGTACCACAATGAATATGCTAACAGGTTTCATTGAGCAAACAGAAGGAGAAATTATAATAGATGGATACAATATGCTAAAAAAACCTAAAAAAGCAAAAAAAGAAATCGGATATATGCCCGAAGGAGTGCCACTTTATACAGATTTAACAGTAAAAGAATTTGTAATGTATATGGCAGAAATTAAAAATGTAAACAGAAAAACAAGAAAAGAAAAAGTAGAAAAAATAATTGAACAAACAGGGCTAAAAGAAGTTGAGAACAAACTAACTAAAAATTTATCTAGAGGATATAAACAAAGAGTAAGTATGGCTGGAGCGCTAGTAGGAGAACCAAAAATATTAATCCTAGATGAGCCAACAGTAGGACTTGATCCAAAACAAATAACAGAAATAAGAAGTCTAATAAAAGAACTAGGAAAAACACATACAGTAATAATCAGTTCACACATATTATCAGAAATAAGTCAAATATGTAATAAAGTAATAATAATAAACAAGGGAAAAATAGTAGCAGTAGACACACCAGAAAAATTAGAAGAAAAAGTAGCTGGAAAAAACTGCATATATGTTACAGTTGAAGACCCAGAAAATAAAATAAGCCAAATAAAAACACAAATAAAAGAAATTAAAAAACTTGAACTAACTAGAGAAAATGAAGATGGAACAAAACAATATGTAATTGAATCAGATGAAGATATTGACCTAAGAAAGCGACTATTTACAGAACTTGCAAAAGAAGACATAACAATATTTGAAATGAAAAAAGCAGACAGCACACTAGAAGATGCATTTATGAAACTTATAGAGGGAGGTAACAAATAATGTTAGCAGTAATAAAAAAAGAATTAAAAACATATTTCTGTTCACCAGTAGGATATGTATTTATAGGATTATTTTTAATAATGTTCAGCATATTTTTCTATGTTGATGTATTTAAATACCAAAGCACAAACTTTGAATACATATTTTATTCAGGAGCAACAATATTAACATTTATAGTACCAATATTAACAATGAGAACAATTGCAGAAGAAAGAAAAACAGGAACAGAACAATTATTATTAACATCACCACTTAGTATAACAAAAGTAGTATTAGGAAAATTCATAGCAGCAACAATTATAGTTGTAATAACAGAATTATGTACATTTTTATATTTTGGAATTTTAAGCTATTTTGGAAAACCACATATTTCAACAGCATTAGTAACACTATTAGGATTTTTATTACTTGCAATGAGTTACATTTCATTTGGAATTTTAGCATCAAGCATAACAGAAAACCAAATAATTGCAGGAGTAATAACAGTAGGATTTTTCATACTAACATGGTTTTTACCACAATTTAGTACAGTATTTACAAACTTTTCTTTAATAAATATGTTTTCAAAATTCCCATCAGGGCAAATTGATATTGCAGACACAGTAACATATGTAACATTTACAATAATGTGCTTATTGCTTACTGTAATAGTTATGCAAAGAAGAAAAAGTGTAAGATAGGAGGAAAAAATTTTGAAAGAGAATAAAGAAGAAAAAAACAAAAAAGTGCAAAAAGCACAAAAAGAAAAGCCAAATAAAAAAGAAAAAAAATCTAAAAAAGAAAAAAAGCCAAATAAATTTATAGAAATAATAAAGAAAAAATGGTTAATAAATGGAAGCAAAACATTTCTTCTAGTAGCAATAATAGTAGCAATTTTCATAGGAATAAACTATGGAATGCAAAAACTAGAACTATCACCTATAGACTTAAGTCAAGAAAAACTATATACATTAACAGATGAAAGCAAAGAAAAAGTAAAAAACATAGACAAAGATGTTAATATATATTTTGTAGGTTCAACAGACGATGATACAAACCTAGACCTAGCAAAACAATACAAAAAAGCAAACGAAAAAATAGTTGCAGAAGCAGTAGATATAAACAACAGACCAGATTTAGCACAAAAATATGGAATCGAAAGTGGAAACACAGGAATAATAGTAGAATGTGGAGAAAAGTCAAAAGTACTAACATCAAGTGACTTGGTAACATATGATACAACAACATATGAAACAATAAGCGTAGCAGAACAAAAACTAACAAGTGCAATTCTATCTGTAACAAGCAATAAAATACCAAAAGTATACTTCCTTCAAGGATATACAGATTTTTCATTAGACAAGAACATGAATTATTTAAAAGCATATTTAAAAAACGAAATAAATGAAATTGATACATTAGACGTATTATCAGTAGGAAAAGTGCCAGATGATTGTGATACATTAGTAATAACAACACCATCTAAAGACTTTGATGATGTAGCAACAACAGCGATAACAAACTATATTAACTCTGGAAGAAATATTTTATGGTTAAATTCAGCTGTAACAACAGAGCAAAATTTTGAAAATGTAAACAAAATATTAGCAATGTATGGAGTAAACCCATTCCAAGTAGGAATAATAAGAGAAACAGACTCAAGCCATATGATATCTAATTCTCCAGACCTAATAATTCCGGAAGTAGAAAATTCAAAAGTAACAAAAAACATATATAACACAACAGGAGTAATATTAGTAAATGCAACAAAAATAAACATTGATGAAAAAAGCTTAGAAGAAAAAAATGTAACAAAAACTGAACTTTTAAAAGCAAGTGAAGGATCATACTTCAGAACAAATTTTGATAACAAATCAACATCAGCACAAGATGGAGAAGAAAAAGGAACATTTACAGTTGGAGCAGAACTAGAAAAAACAATAAAAAAAGCAAATGAAGAAACAAATGAAAGTGCAGTAAAATCTAAATTAGTAATATATGGAGAAAACTATTTTATATCAGATTACCCACTAAACCAAAACTCACAATATGGAGCTATTCAATTGGGATACAATAAAAACCTTGTATTAAATTCAATAGCATATTTAGTAGATAGAGAAGAAGATATAACAGCAAGAAAAAGCACTGGAACAGTAACATATACAGCAACAGATGAACAAGACACAATAGTAAGAGCAATAATCTTTATAGTACCATTAGTAATAATTATAATAGGAATTATTGTATGGCAAGTAAGAAGAAGAAAAAAATAAGAATAATTGGAAAACAAGTCCCATAAAATAATAGGGGCTTGTTTTTTGCGTGTGCGGGAAAAACACACTAAGTGGTATCGTCTACTTAATGACGCGAGGGGAGAAATATGAATATTTTAAAAGTTATATTTGTTATAATAGGAACCTTGATTGGTGCAGGATTTGCATCTGGTCAAGAAATGTATTTGTTTTTTTATTCATATGGAATAGAAGGACTAATAGGTATTCTAATATCAAGTATTTTAATGGGAATAGTAATATACAAAGTATTTGTAAAAGTAAAAAAATACAATATAGAAACATATAAAGACTTATTAGAAACATTTCTAATAAGTAAAACAAAAAACAAGTTTTCAAACCTAGAAAATGTAATAAATATAGTAATAAATGTATTCATACTAATAACATTTTTTATAATGATAGCAGGATTTGGAGCATATTTTTCGCAAGAATTAGGAATAAACAGCTTAATTGGGAGTTCAGTACTTGCACTAATATGCTTTGTAATATTTAAATCAAGTACAAAAGGAGTAGTAAAAGCAAGCGAAATTCTAGTTCCAATGTTAATTTTAATAGTTGCAATAATAGGAATAATAAATTTAAAGCAAATAGATATATTAAAATTAGACCAATATATTATAAAAACTAATAGCTCAAATTTTGCGGTAAGTGGAATTATTTATTGTAGTTACAACAGCATACTATTAATACCAGTTTTAATAACTTTAAAAAAATATATAACAAGTAAAAAACAAATATTAGGAATTTCTATAATAACTACATTAATAACAATAATTTTAGCAGTGTTAATATTTACACTATTAGTAAAAATAGATGTAGATATAACAAAATTGGAAATGCCAGTTGTTTATGTTACATCACATATGTCAAAAATGGTTGGACTATTGTATGGATTTGTAATATTAACATCAATATTTACAACAACAATATCACTTGGAAATAGCTTTTTACAAAATACAAGCAAAAATGAGAAAAGTTATACACAGATTGCGCTTATAATGTGTATAACTTCTGTGATAATTTCAAAAATTGGGTTTTCAAATTTAATTTCTTCATTGTATCCAATCTTTGGATATTTGGGGATAATTCAAATTTTGTTGTTATTTAAATCAATTTAATGCATACTTATTTTAAAAGCAAAATAAGTAAATTAAAGTGGAAAAAAGTTCGTGTACAAAATTTTATAGTAATTATAAAATAAAATTGTAGAAAAAGATAAAATTTAGGAGGACTTTGGAATGAAGAGAACAAAAGAAAATGGAATTACATTAATTGCATTGGTGATAACTATAATCGTGCTTTTAATACTTGCTGGAGTAAGTATTGCGATGCTGACAGAAAATAATGGAATACTAACTCAAGCCAATAAAGCTAAAACATTAACAACAAATAAGTCAGCAGAAGAAAAAGTAAAATTAGCAGTAATGGCAGCAAAATCTCAATCAGAAGACGCAAATTTAGATTTAGAAAAATTAAAAACAGAAGTAACAACAAATTATGGTGGACAAGTAGATGGAGGAGCATTTCCAGTAACAGTAACAATAGATGGAAAATCATTTATAGTAGCTAGTGAGGGAAATGTAGAATTTAAAGAAAATAAAATACCTGGAACAGTGACAATAATAGAAGGTAATGGAAAAAATATAGGAGATAAAATAGCAATAACATCAACAAAAGGAACGGAAGAAAAATTTTATGTATTATCATATAACGAAAGTACACAAAAGGCAAAAGCATTGGCAGAATGGAATTTAAAAGTTGGAGTAATTTATAATAACAGTGGTTATAAAACAGAAGATATAAATACAAGCACAGCTAATTATGGATTGCAAGACGAAACAATGAAAGGTTGGGATAATGGTCGAGAAAGAAAGGGAACAGTAGCATTTTCAAGTGATATGTATTGGAGCGATACAACTAAATATCCAAGTCAAACAACAGAACATTCATCAAATTACCCTTGGGTATACAATACATCAGAAACAAAGTGTACAATATCACAATATGTAGAATCATATAAAACATTATTAGGAAATACAGACAAAGTAAGTGAAGTAAGCTTAGCATCATATGAAGATATTAACGCGTTATGGTCAAATAGATCAAAATATCCTTGGTTATGCAACACAACATTCTGGCTTGGGTCTGCTTTTGGGGCGTCTAATGACGGGGTATGGCTTGTGGGCACGGACGACAGCTTCGCTTACAACTACAACTATTCCCGTAACGATCTTCGTGGGGTTCGCCCAGCTATAACTATCGATATGTCAAAAATTTAAATAGGTTTCAAGCTATTTCTGGGAGCAAGTTTTGAAAAAAGCAGCTCCTTTTCCTATTTATTTTGAAAGAGTGAAGCGACTTTGAAAAATAAAATAGAAAGATTTATAAAATTCTCCTTATAAATTAAATTAAAATATAGAAAAAATAAAACAGTAGTGATATAATACTAAAAAAACAACAAAGGAGAAAACTATGAAAGATGTATGGGGAGAAACAATAACAAATGTTGAACCACAAAAAGTAAACAAAAAGAAAATAATAATAGCCATAATTATAGCAATAATAGTAGTTACAGCTATCATAACAATTGGATTATATAACACAAACAAACAAGCCAGAACATGGATAGACAAAAATATATTTAGAAAAGAAATTCAACAAGACAAAGCTGTAACAATAGAAATAGCAGAAAATCAGGATTCAAACATATATGCATTTAACAAATACATAGGAATACTAGACAAAACCAAATTCACTATATATGGAAACACAGGAAATAAAGAAAACGAGCTAGAAATACAAATATCAAATCCAATATTCAATTCTGCAAACAGATTCTTAGCAATAGCAGAAAATAAAGGTCAAAAACTATACTTAATAACAGACAAAGAAATAACATGGGAAGCAGAAGTAGAAGGCAATATCTCACAAATATTAGTAAACAAAAATGGATATGTAGCAGTGGTAATAGTAGATACAAGCTACAAAACAGTAATAAAAATGTACAGTCCACAAGGAAAAGAACTATTTAACACATATTTATCATCAACAAGAGCAGTAGATGTCAGTATCTCAAATGACAACAAATACTTAGCAATAGCAGAAATAGATACATCAGGAACAATAATACAATCAAACATAAAAGTAGTATCAATAGACAAGGCAAGCACAGATCCAACAAACTCATTAGTAAACACATACAAATCAGAAGAAAACAAACTAATAACAAGCATAAAATATCAAGAAAAAAATAAATTAGTTTGTATGTATACAGATTCAATACACGAAATAGCAAACGAAAAAGATGAAACACTAATAGAGTCAAAAGACAAAAAAGTAATATTTCAATCAATATTACTAAATGGAAATGCATGTCAGATAGAGGAAAAATCATCAGGATTATTTACTGCAGACTCACAAGTAAATATAATCAACATAGATAGTAAATCAACAAAACAATACACAGCAGACTCAATAGCAAAAGAACTATACACATATGGAAATATAATGGCACTAAACTTAGGAACAGAAATAGAATTTATAAACACAGACGGCTGGCTTGTAAAAAGATATGTAGCAAACCAAGAAATAACAAACATAGTAGTATCAGACAATTTAGCTGGAATAATTTATAGAGACAAAATTGAAATAGTAAACTTATAAGAGAAAAAAATAGTAAAATATACAATGAAGAACAAGTTTTAAAAATAATTGTAAACTATAATAATTTTAATAAAATTTTGTGATATTAAAGAAAGGAATGGTGGTAGAAATGGGAATAATGCTAGATATAGCAATAGTTTTATTTGTACTAATTTCAACATATTTAGGATATAGAAAAGGTCTAATATCATTAGGAATACATTTGGTAGCCTTTATAGCAGCATTGATTATAACATTTGTATTATATAGACCAATAGGAAATTTAATAATAAACACAACAAATTTTGATGAAAATTTACAACAAACAATACAAACCAACATAGAAAAATTCACAGAAAACAATGAAGAAAAAGAAGAAACAAATATATTAGTAGAAAGTGCAAAAAAAGGAATGTTACCACAAGCATCAAGAGAACTAGCAATAAATATCATATATGGAATAACAATGATAGCCTTATATGTGATTGCAAGAATAGCACTAATGTTCATAAATGCACTAGCAGATGCAGTAGCAAAACTTCCAATAATAAAACAAGCAAACAACTTAGGAGGAGCACTGTATGGAATACTAAGAGGATTTCTCTTAGTATATGCAATATTGCTAATTACAAATTTAGTAATTACACTAAAACCAGAAAGTAACACAAAAAGCATAATAGAAGAATCTATTATTGCCAAAACAATGACAGAATATAATATATATAATGTATTTTTTAAATAGAAACAATTTGTTACCAGATAATGGCTTTAATAAAGTTTTACAAAGAAATCCTTGATATATAAGCTTTTCATTACATTCCTCGGCTTATTACAAAATTCAAGAAATTCTAAATTGTTTTATGGGTCCTTTCCACTATCGTGAACTCTTACCATAAAACTGCATAGAATTTCTAAAATTTCTCCATGCGCATTCGTTATTTCATTCAAAGCTTATATATAAAGGATTTCTTTGTATTAATAATAAGCGTCATTAACAGGTAACGACAATTTCTTAAAATTTGTCTCTATTTATTGCTTTTTAAATATAATTTTGCTATACTAGAAACATAAAATTTTAGGAGTGAGAATTTTGAAAAAAGATAAATCGAACGAAAGAATAGATAATAGAAATAAAAACCAAAATAAAAGTAAAAATAACAATAAAAATAAAGAACTAAATAAAAAGCAAAATAAAGAACAAAAGAAAATGAAAAGATGGAAAAAAGTATTATTAATAATATTACTAATACTATTAATAGCAGGAAGCGCATTTGCATATAAAGTCCACAAAAATGGAGGTGGACTAACAGGAATGTTAGCAACAGTAGCAGGACATGATGAAAATACAAAGAAAAAATTAGGAGAATTTAAATGCCTAATTTTAGGAATAAGCACAGACCAAACAGGTGTAGACCTAACAGATACAATAATGGTAGCATCATATAATCCAAACACACAAAAAGCAACGCTACTATCAATTCCAAGAGACACATACACTGGAAAAAATGCAGCAAAAGCAACTGCATATGAAAAAATAAATGCACTATATAGTAGAAAACATAGACCAGACGAAACACTAGCAGCAGTAAATGAAATAACAGGATTAGACATACAATATTATGTAGTTGTACAAACAGAAGCACTAATAAAACTAGTAGATGTAATAGGTGGAGTAACATTTAATGTACCAATAAACATGAAATATGATGACACATCACAAGACTTGCATATAAACCTAAAAGCAGGTGAACAACTATTAGATGGGGACAAAGCAGAACAACTAGTAAGATTTAGACACAACAACGATGGAACATCATATCCGGAAGAATATGGAGACAATGACACAGGAAGAATGAGAACACAAAGAGAATTCATAATGCAAGTAATAAAACAAACAGCAAAACCAGAAAACATATTTAAAATAGGAGAAATACTTGATGTTGCAGAAAAATATGTAATAACAAATATAGATTTTGGAGTAGCAAAAGACTATATACCGTATGCAGTAGAATTTAACACAGAAAACTTATTAACAGCAACATTGCCAGGAACAAACACAAACAAAAACACAGCAGGAACATGGGTATTTGTATATGACAAAAAACAAACAGCAAATCTAATTCAAGAATTATTTTATGATAGAGACAAAACAGAAGAAGAATTAGCAGAAGAGGAAAATGAAACAAACAGCAAAAATACAATATCAACAAATTCAACTTCAAATAAAACAAACACAACAAATTCAAGCACAAGCAAAACAAACTCAACAAGTACAAATTCAAGCTCTACAAGCTCAAATAGTACAGTGGTAAGTTCGAAAAACAAATCAAACTTAAAAATAGAAGTTTTAAATGGAAGTGGAACAAGTAGAAACTTACAAATAGCTGTATCAGACCTAGAAGGCGCCGGATACAAAGTTACAAGAACAGGAAACACAAATATAACATCAAAAACAACCATAATAAACAAGAAAAATGCAGGAGATTCGCTACTAAGTAATATAAAAGATATACTTGAAGTAGGAACAATACAAAGTAGTGAATCAAGTTCAAGTAAAATAGATATAACAATAGTCTTAGGAAAAGACTATAAATAAAAAAAGACTGTTGGCAAATGTTTAAAATATTTTGCCAACAGTTAAAATAATAATTAAACTCTATAATTTATAATCTTAAAATAAAACTTAAACTCTATAATTTATAATCTTAAAAAAAAACTTAAACTCTGTAATTTGCGAGATTAAAGCAAAATTTAGATTTTAAATCTCAAAAATTCAAATCTGAAATCGAAAAACTCAAACTCAAAACTTTAAATCTTAGATTCAAAAAATCGAAAATTTAAATATAAAATTATCTTCCATAATAATATTTTACTTTTTTAGACCTTTTTATTCGTTTCTTTTTATTGAAAAAGCACTCATAAATAAGAAGTAAGAAAACAAAAAACATAAATCCATAAATCATATAAGTCCAAAAATTAGACTTTTCAACACTATGTGAAGCCACAACATTAGTAGTATAAGTTACACCATTAATGGAATATGTAGCCTTGCCTAAAACATCATTTTCAGAAATAGGTGCAGAAATTTTATCATTCAAAGAAATTTCTGGTTTCAAATCTTCCAAAGAATCAGATGTTTTCATAAGTGCAGAAATCGGCTCATAAAGTACTAAATCCAAGTTTCTTGTATCTTTCGTAGCATTTGAAACAGTTATGTTAGAAACAACATCTCTTTCATTAGCAATAGTTTTAACACAATAATTTGAATAACCAAATTCAAAAAGATTTTTTGTATCATTAAAACGACTAGTACTACCTAAAACAACGCAAATTAATTCCAAATCATCTTTATAGCTAGCAGAAACCAAACACTCTTTGGCTTGAGTAGTAAAGCCGGTTTTACCAGAAGTAAGATAAGGGTAATAATTTCTAGTTTTAGGAATTGCAAGTTCATTTGTTGAAGTATAGGTCCTAGTACCAGACATATTAGTTGCTGGAATTGCGCAAGAAGCCTTTCCAGAAATTTTTCTAAAAGTATCATTTTTTAAGCAATATTTCATCAAAATAGCCAAATCATGTGCAGTAGTATAATGATTATCATCATGTTTGCCGTAAGCGTTAGTAAAATGAGAATTATTTAACCCAATCTCATTTGCTTTAGTATTCATCATAGCAACAAAGCTATCAATAGAGCCACCCACATGTTCAGCCAAAATATTTGCAGAATCATTAGCAGAATGAATAAGTAAAACCTCTAATAATTGCCCAACTGTAAGAGTTTCTCCAACTTGAATATTTGCTGTAGAATAACCATCAGGAATAGAATTAACGGCATCAAAGCTGGCAGTTACAGAATCATCAACATTACAATTTTCTAAAGTAAGAATAGCAGTTAAAATTTTTGTAGTACTTGCTGGATACATTTTTTTATCTGAATTTTTTTGAAATAAAACTTTATTAGTTCTATTATCAATCAAATATGCCGACTGTGCTGAAATAGCAGGTTCAGTAGTATTTTTATCTTCATCATTGGCAAAGACAAAAGAATCTTTAAAAAAGCTTAGACAAAAGACAAGTATAAATATTGGTACAATTAATTTCTTCATTTTCATTTTAAAAATCTCCTAATAAATTTAAAAATACTATATCGTATTTTGTACAAAAATTCAAGTAAAAATAACTAAAGAAAAATTGAAATACAAAAGAAATCGAGTAAAATAGAAAAATAAAAGCAATAACAAATAAAATATTAAATATGTGAGAATCTTAAGAGATAATTATAAAAAAGGAGTGACAATATGCAAGATTATATTAAAAATTTAAGCCAAAAACAAAAAATAGTAATAATAATAGTAATAACAGTAATAATAGCGGGAGTAGGGTATTTTGCTTATGCAACTGAAACTGAAAAACAAAATGAAACGAATTTAGAAATAGCAAAAACAGAAGAAAAAGAAGATGATGAAAAAGAAAATAAAGAAGAAAAGATAATAGTACATTTATCAGGAGCAGTAGAAAAAGAAGGAATAATCGAATTAAACGAAAATAGCAGAATAGCAGATGCAATTGAAAAAGCAGGAGGATTAAAGGAAAATGCATGTATAGATGAAATAAATTTGGCATACAAATTAGAAGATGGAATGAAAATTTACATACCAACCAAAGAAGAATGCAAAAAGCAAACTACATCAAATGAAACAGAAATAAATACCGGGAAAACAAATAGTGGAGGAGCATCAAGTAACGGAGGAACAATAAGTACAGGGACAACCAATAACGGAGGAAAAACAAGTAATGGAAGCACATCAATTACGGGAGCAACAAGTAATGGAGGGACATCAATTACAGGGACATCTAGCAATAACACGACAAAACAAGGAAAAGTTAATATAAACACAGCATCACAAACAGAATTAGAAACCTTGCCAGGAATTGGACCATCAACAGCATTAAAAATACTGAATTACAGAAAAGAAAAAGGTAAATTTAAAAAAATAGAGGATATAAAGGAAGTAAGTGGAATAGGTGATAGCAAATATAATAAAATAAAAGATTTAATAACAATTTAAAATTATAAGAAAATAGCTGGCCAGTAAGATTTAGAAATTAATTCTTATTGAACCAGCAAAATTTGAAAAGCGCATTAGTGTCAAGAAGTTTCGGAAAATAATCCGATAATATAATAAATTTTTTGAAACATAAAGATATAAAAAAGTAT
>CAKOWW010000020.1 GCA_934129785.1 uncultured Clostridia bacterium | reverse complement strand
GTAGACCAAAAGAACATAGAAAAAAGAGCATTATATTATTGGTCAAAAATGTATATAGAAAGCATAAAAGCAGGACATGATTATAGTGAACTTGAAAAAGGAGTAGTAATTTTAATAGTAGACTTTGAACTAAAAAATCTAAAAGATGTGGACCATTGGATAACAGAATGGGAACTCAGAGGTAAAGATTATACTAATAAGATATTGACACCGGTAGAAAAAATAGTTATATTAGAATTACCGAAGTTTAAAAAGTATAAAAACAAAACTCAAAACCAAGAATTAAAGAATTGGGTAGAGTTTATAATAAATCCAGAGAAGAAAATGCAAGGCGAAAGTAAAGAAATAGAAAAGGCAAGGAGAGTGTTAGAAGAAATGAGCCAAGATAAGAATGAAAGATATTTAGCAGAATTAAGACAAAAGTACATAATGGATCAAAAAGCAATAGAAGATGCTGGGTATGATAAAGGCTATGACTCAGGTTATGATTCTGGAACTCTTGAAGGAAAAAGAAAAGAAAAACTTGAAATCGCTAAAAAATTAAAAAGCATGAATGTTGATATACAAATAATAGTAGACTCTACTGGATTACAAAAGGAAGAAATTGAAAAGTTATAATCAAATATATTAACAAAAATAAAGTGTTTAAATAAACAAAAGCAGTATCGAAGCTTAATTTTGATACTGTTTTTTTATGCAAAAAATTCCTAAAGTATTAAACTTTAAGATGAATTTTTTACTTATTATATCAATAAAAAACAAACAAACAAATCAACCAAAAAAAATAAAAAATAAAATTTCTATTATAAAAATGCATTTGATGTGATTGTACGGAGGAACAGTAGGAGGAAGACCAGCAGCTAATATAAACATTGGAATTTCTCCGGGATTTTGTATATAAAGTTAATTATATTTACGACATTTTTTCCTTGACAATGTTAGGATATTATAGATATAATTATCGTGAAAACAAAAGCAAAAATTGTAGTTTTCAAGATAGGAGGATTTTTATGGCAAACCAAGAATTGCAAGAAGAACAAAAAGTTGAAAACATGATTAATGAACTAGTAGAAAAAGCCAAAATAGCAGAAAAAGAATACCTAAAATTGGACCAAAAAACAGTAGACAATATAGTAAAAGCAATGTCAATGGCAGGGCTAGAACATCATATGGAACTTGCCAAGATGGCAGTAGAAGAAACAAAGAGAGGAATATATGAAGATAAAATAACAAAGAACATGTTCGCAACAGAATATGTATATCACAGCATAAAATACGAAAAAACAGTAGGAATAATAAATGAAAATGAAGAAGAAGGATATGTTGAAATAGCAGAACCAATAGGGATAATTGCAGGAGTAACACCAGTTACAAACCCAACATCAACAACAATGTTTAAATCAATAATATCAGCAAAAACAAGAAATGTAATAATATTTGGATTTCATCCATCAGCACAAAAATGTAGTAAAAGAGCTGCTGAAATATTAAGAGATGCAGCTGTAAAAGCTGGTGCGCCAGAAAATTGCATATTGTGGATCGAAGAACCAAGTATATTAGCAACAAAATTACTTATGAATCACCCAGATGTAAATCTAATATTAGCAACAGGTGGAACAGGAATGGTAAAATCAGCATACTCTTGTGGAAAACCAGCATTAGGAGTAGGACCAGGAAATGTACCATGTTACATAGATAAAACAGCAAAATTAAAAACATCTGTAAATGATTTAGTATTATCAAAATCATTTGATAATGGAATGATTTGTGCTTCAGAACAAGCAGTATTGGTAGACAAGGAAATATATAAAGAATTTGAAGACTTAATGAGAAAATCCGGATGTTATTTTGTAAGTGAAGAAGAAAAAGAAAAATTAAAAAATAGTATGTTTGATTTTAATGAAGAAAATGGATACAAATTAAGGTCACATGTACCAGGAAAATCACCATATCAAATAGCTAAAGAAGCAGGATTTGAAGTACCAGAAGAAACAAAAGTATTAGTTGTTTATGAAGAAGGAATTGGAAAAGATTATCCATTTTCAAAAGAAAAATTAAGTCCAGTACTTACATATTACATTGTAAATAATGAAGATGAAGGAATAGAAAAATCAGAAAAATTACTAGAATTTGGAGGACTTGGACATTCAGCAGTAATACATTCAGAAAATGAAGAAACAATATTAAAATTTTCAAATACAATGAAAGCAGGCAGAATAATAGTAAACTCTCCATCAACACATGGAGCCATAGGTGACATATATAACACAAATATGCCATCATTAACACTTGGTTGTGGATCATTTGGTGGAAATTCAACAACAGCAAATGTATCATCAGTAAATTTAATTAATATAAAAAGAACAAGTAAAAGGAGAGTTAATATGCAATGGTTTAAAGTTCCAGAAAAAATATATTTTGAAGCAGGCTCAATAGGATATCTAGAAAAAATGCCAGACATAGAAAGGGCATTTATAGTAACAGATGAATCAATGGTAAAATTAGGATATGTAGATAAAATCCTTTACCATTTAAGAAATAGAAAACAATATGTACATTCACAAATATTCAGTGAAGTAGAATCAGATCCATCATTTGACACAATAAAAAAAGGTGTAAAAGCAATGGAAACATTTAAACCAGATGTAGTAATTGCATTAGGTGGTGGAAGCCCAATAGATGCAGCAAAAGGAATGTGGCTATTTTATGAACATCCAGATGCAGATGTAGAAGGATTAAAATTGAAATTTATGGATATCAGAAAGCGTACATATAAATTCCCTAAATTAGGTGAAAAATGCAAAATGGTAGCAATACCAACAACATCTGGAACAGGCTCAGAAGTAACATCTTTCGCAGTAATAACAGACAAGGAAAAAAATAAAAAATATCCATTAGCAGATTATGAATTAACACCAGATGTTGCAATTGTTGACCCAGATTTAGTAATGAGTTTACCAAAATCAATAACTGCAGATACTGGAATGGACGTTTTAACACATAGTATAGAAAGCTATGTTTCAAATATGGCATCAGATTATACAGATGGATTAGCAGAAAAAGCATCTGAAATAATAGTAAATTATTTAGAAAAAGCATATGAAAATGGAAATGATAGACAAGCAAGAGAAAAAGTACACAATGCAAGTACAATAGCTGGAATGGCATTTACAAATGCATTTTTAGGAATAAACCATTCATTAGCACACAAAATAGGAGCTGAATTTCATTTACCACATGGAAGAATAAATGCAATTTTATTGCCATATGTAATAAAATACAATAGTAGTGAACCTACAAAATTTGTATCATTCCCAAAATATGAATATTTTATAGCTGATGAAAAATACTATCAACTAGCTAAAAAAATTGGATTAAAGGCTAATACAAAAGAAGAGGGAATACATAGTTTAATAGAGAAAATACAAGAAATGAATTTAAATATGAATATTCCAAAATCATTTAAAGATGCTGGAATAGATGAACAAGAATTTTTAGCAAAAGTTGATATGCTTGCAGATAGAGCATTTGAAGATCAATGCACAACTGCAAATCCAAGATTGCCATTAGTATCAGAATTAAAACAAATATTATTAGACAGCTATTATGGCAAAGAAATATTTTAGATAAAAATATTATTTTAAAAAATAAATAGAAAATAAAAGTCGTAATTTAAGGTAATACCTTAGTTTACGACTTTTTATTTTTTAAATAACATTTGTTAACAGTTAGAATTCACAATTTTTTGGCGTTCTTGGGAAAGGAATGACATCACGAATATTTTGCATACCTGTTAAATACATAATAGCTCTTTCAAATCCAAGACCAAAACCAGCATGGTTACAAGAACCATATTTTCTTAAATCTAAATACCATTCATAATTTTCAATTGGCATATCAAGTTCTTTCATTCTTGTTAATAATTTATCATAATCTTCTTCTCTTTGACTTCCACCAACAATTTCTCCAATTCCTGGAACTAATAAATCAGCAGCTGCAACAGTTTTTCCATCTGGATTTAATTTCATATAAAAAGCTTTAATATCTTTTGGATAATCTGTTACAAATACAGGTTTTTTGAATATTTGCTCACATAAAAATCTTTCATGTTCAGTTTGCAAATCAAGTCCCCAGAAAACTTTAACCTCAAATTTATCATTATGTTTTTCAAGTTCTTTAACAGCATCTGTGTAGCTTATTCTAGCAAAATCAGAATTTATTACATTATTTAATCTATCTAAAAGACCTTTATCAATAAATTGATTGAAAAATGCCATTTCTTCTGGACAATTATCTAAAACATATTGGAAAATATATTTAATCATGTCTTCTGCTAAGTCCATATCATCTTTTAAATCAGCAAAACAAATTTCTGGTTCTATCATCCAAAATTCAGCAGCATGTTTTACAGTGTTAGAATTTTCAGCCCTAAATGTTGGACCAAATGTATATACATTGCAAAAACTTTGTGCAAATGTTTCAGCATTTAATTGACCGCTTACTGTTAAATGTGCAGATTTTCCAAAGAAATCTTTAGAAAAATCAGGTTCGCCATTTTCAAGTTTTGGAACATTTGCTAAATCAAAAGAGTTTACATTAAACATTTCTCCTGCACCTTCAGCATCACTTCCAGTAATTAAAGGTGTATTTACATATACGAAATTTCTTTCTTGGAAAAATTTATGTATAGCATATGCCAAAACACTTCTTACTCTGAATACTGCATTAAAAGTATTTGCTCTTGGTCTTAAATGTGCTATTGTTCTTAAATATTCAAAAGAATGTTTTTTCTTTTGAAGAGGATAGCTATTATCTGACATACTAAATATTTCGATATTTGTTGCTTGAATTTCAAATGGTTGTTTAGCATTTTCAGTTAAAACAACTTTTCCTGTTACCTTTATTGTTGAACTAATTGTTAGTTTTTTTATTTTTTCAAAATTAGATAGTTTATCTGTGAAAACTATTTGAACATTTTTGAAAAATGTTCCATCATTTATTTCTATGAAACCAAATGTTTTTGAGTCTCTTAGAGTTTTTACCCATGCTTCTAATGTTATTTCTTGGTCTACATATTTTTCTGTTTGTTTGTATAAATCTCTTATGCTTACTTCTCTCATATTATCCCTCCGACTATTTGAATTTTTATTATTATATTATAGTTTTTAGCAGATTTCAATAGAAAGAGTAGGTTTTTAGAAAGTTTTATGGTAAGACAATAAGGAATAACTTGAGAAAGTAGACATAAAATAGCATAATAAAGATGCAATTCAAAAGTGAGATTGCAGAAAGGAGATTTTTTGTTAATTGGCTACAAAGGAGGGATTACATGAAGACATAAAATACTAAAACATTAAATGCAATATGCATTAGTAATAGATTCAAGGAACACTAAAAAATTCCTAATAAACATACTAAAGAAAAGGAGAGAAAATAATAATGAAAAAAGTTTTAGTATTAATTTTGACAGTTTGTAGTTTAACAGGGTGCTCTACATATGAGGATAATCTCTCATATTTAAGAGTAGACACAGAAAATAGAGGCAAAGTTTTTCCTACCTGTACAACAATGAAAGACGCAATTAATAATCCAGTTAAGTTAGAGGTAGACAAAAATTCTGGGTATACTGCAACTTTTAAGTGCTGTGATTGCGGTACAGAAAAAACAGTAAAAAATGTTAAATCGGCGGCATTTGAGTGCAAGAGCCCTAAAGAAAAAAGGTATGGTAAAAAAAGAAAATATGTTGTTTTAGAAGTTAGAAAAACAACAAAGAAAACAAACCAAAAATCTTAAGGAAGCTTCGTTATGAAGTTTTTCTTTTACTTAAAATGTTACAAAGATTATGTACGTGCAGTTCTTAGATTTCAAGTGAATAAAACTTCTCAATAACATTTTTGTATAAAGACAGCATGATCCAATACTCCTAATGTGCATGATAAATAAGTGATATTTGAAATATAATGAAAATAAGAATTTAAAATACAAAAAATCATTAAGTATATAACTTAATGACTTCCCACTAAATATAGTATACCACTAAAAACATATTTTGGCAATACTTTTTCAAAAAAAATTTTATAAAAAATTTAGGAAAAAATTCAATAAAGTTAAACTAGCAAATTCAGTAAATATCTGAAAATACAGTATGTAATATTATGTAATAATTTCCTTAAGTTATATACTTAATGATTAAAACAAGGTTAAGACGGTATAAGTAAAAAATATTAAAAATTAAATATATTATAAAAGGAGAAAAAATTATGAAATTAAATGTACGAGAGAGTATTATAGTAGATACTTTAGTGAATTTAGGAATGAATGAAAACATAGCACACAATGCAGATGCAATAAAAGAAGTTTTAAATATTTCAAAAGAAGCATTAGGAGATATAGATGTAATTAATTATACAGCAGAAAAGGATAATGTTGAAAATATTTTAAAATCAATAGTTAACGAAAATGGTTCAATTACTTATGTTGAAAGAAGTCAAAAAAATGAATATGTAAAAGGAAAAGATGGAAAAGATGTTTTTGATCAAAGAGTGACACAAGAAATTAAAACTAACATAGATGTAGATAAAAAAAATAGAACTATTAAGACAATAAATAGAGATTGTATACTTGGGTATGCAGGAAGGGATTTTACACATCCTAGTTATGATGCAAATTTCCAAGATTATACAAAATTACAGGATGCACCAAATGGAGTAATAGTTGGAAATGAATATAAAGAAGAAGTGAAAATAATAACAGAAAATGGAATTGAAACAGGATATAGTCAATCTGAGCGTGCAGAAAAATTTGTAAAAGAACGTTTAATGAGATTAAGCAATGATGGTAATGTAGTATTACCAAAACTAGAAAATGGGCAATATTATTTTGGGGAATTTGAGCATAATAAAGGAAAATATGCCAACACAGGATTAGGACATGAAGACTTAGTTAAATATGTAGATAACGGTACTAAATTTGAATTTGTTAGAAATCAAGATTTAATTACTGCAAATGCACATGTTTCTCAAAATGAAGTTGAATATACAGGAGCAGAACAATTTGTATATGGTAATGGAGGAAACTATGGACCACAAGGAGTACCACTTCCAGATGTAATGATAGGCAGTGAAAATTTTACTTCGCATTTTATAAATCAGTTACCTGCACATTATGGAAATGAATATACAAATATATATTCTGCATTGGAAAGTTTAAAAACAGATGAAGGTAAAAAAAAAATTAAAGGACTATATGAAATGGTGGACAAATATAGAAAAGATCCAAAATATAAAGAATCAGCTTTTGAATCTAATCCTAAACTTAAGGAACTTGATGAAATTCGCAAAGGCAATTTAGAACCAGAAAAAGTATTCTTAGAAGACTTAACAAAATACAAAGAACAAGTAAACAAACAAGATGATTTAGCATATGACAAAGAACAAATAGATAAAATAGAGGGAACACCAGAACATATAATTGAAGGAGGACAGATGCCTATAGTAAAAAAAACTAAATTTGAACAAATTTACGATAAAGCAAAAGGAAAGATTAAAGGAATGCTTTCAGCTATAAAAAATAAATTAAATGCAAAAGACAAAGAACAAGATAAAGAAGAAGTTAATGAAAACGAAATAGACGAAAGATAAAAAAGAAAAGAGGATTACAAATGGAAAAATTTAATACAAAAGCGGTTTCAGAAGTTATAGAAATCTTAAAGCACACAGATAAAAAAATCGTAGAAAAAATACCACAAAAGTTAATAGACTTTTTGTTTGAAAATGAAGATAAAGATTATAGACCAAATATAGATTTTAATGATGAAAACTGGGAGAAAAATATAGAAGAAGATACACAAGCAATATTAGCACTTTTATATAGAGACTATATTGTAAGCGAAGAAGAAAAAGAAAAACTTATTAAAGAGGAAAAAGAAGAAAGTCAAAAACAAGAAGCAGAACTAAGAGAAAAATACAATCCTGACAATATTTTCAAGAAGAAAAGTTCAGAAGAGAATATACAAATAGACAATGTTCAATTAGTAGAAATAAAAGAGACATCATGGTTTAAAAAAGTAATAAATAAAATATTAAGATTTTTTGGAAGAAAAAAATAAGAAATTATAGAACATGAATTGCAGAAAATCTATTTAAAAGAGGTATGAGTTTAAAATTTTAATTCATATCTTTTTTTGCATATAAAATAAATCATTTATTAAGATAATGACGAATTACAATTTTCAAAGATAATTTAACAAGGTATAGAGAAAATTATTAAAATTAATGAGTCAAAATTTTAATAATTATTTAGTAATAAGTACAAACAAAATAACAATATAATTAAAAATGAAATGATAGGTGAATATTCTGGGGAAAAGAAGCAAGAACAAAAATTCGCAAAAACATTGAAAAATTTTTAGAAATATGATATAAATAGATGAAATAAAATAATATAATTCAATTATTCGGAAATACCAAACAGTCGAAAAGAGGAGATGATTTTTATGGCAAATGATCTAGTAAACAAGACAGAAAAAGATTTCGAAAGTATTAAACATGTGGATGAGAATGGCACAGAATTTTGATATGCTAGAGAACTAATGATAATGTTAGAATATAGTAAGTGGAGAAACTTTATTAAAGTAATAGACAAAGCAAAAGAATCTTGTGAAAACAGTGATAATAATATTTTAGACCATTTTGCCGACGTCGGCAAAATGGTAAAAGCGGGAGTTGCAAATAAGAAAATTGATGATTTAAAACTAACAAGATATGCATGTTATCTTATTGCACAAAATGGAGACAGTAGAAAAAAGACAATAGCACTTGCCCAAACATATTTTGCAGTGCAAACAAGAAAGCAAGAATTAACAAGACGAGAGTATGAGCAATTAAGTGAAGATGATGCTTGTAAAACCCATCATAAAGTAGGACAAGCTGTTAGACAAACAATAAAAAGAATAGGTGGTACTATGCCAGAAGATTTGCCAACACCAAGTAAAAGTGCCAAGCAAATTGAAAAAGAGAAAAGTAAACAAATAAAGGCAAAAGATAAAAAGAAACTGAAATAACCAATAAAAAAGCGGAAGTTATTCCGTTTTTTTGCATATAAAATAAATCATTTATTAAGGTAGTGACGAATTACAATTTTCAAAGATAATTTAACAAGGTATAGAGAAAATTATTAAAATCAATTTGTATAATGTTAATACACCTTTTGCATAAAGACAACATAATATATAACAAAAAGAAGAAAGGTGGCAAAAAAATGTCAGAATACATAATAAAAGGAGGAAACAAAGTAGAGGGAAAAGTAGAAATATCAGGCTCAAAAAATGCAGCATTGCCAATAATAGCTGCAAGCATATTAAATGGAGGAAACACAACACTATACAATGTTCCAAACATACATGACACACAAATGATGTTCGAAATACTAAAGCAACTAGGACGGAGAGGTGAAAAAGAAAAATAACAAAATAATAATAGACACAAGTAAAATAAACAAAAATGAGATACCAGAAGATTTAATGAGACAAATGAGATCTTCTGTTATATTTGCGCGGAAGTCTTATTCGGAAAATATAAAAAAGCAACATTTTCATATCCAGGAGGATGTGATATAGGAACAAGACCAATAGAATTGCACTTAAAAGCATTTGAAAAATTAGGAATAAATATTGAAAAAAACTATGGAAATATAGTATGCAAATGTGATAAAATAACAGGAGAAAAAATAGACCTAGAATTTCCAAGTGTAGGAGCAACAGAAAACGCAATGCTTGCAAGTGTATTAGCAGAAGGAAAAACACAAATAACAAATGCTGCAAGAGAGCCAGAAATAATAGATTTACAAAACTTCCTAAACAAAATGGGAGCAAAAGTAAAAGGTGCTGGAACAAGTGAAATAGAAATACAAGGAGTAAAAAAACTAAAAGATGTAAGTTACAATATAATGCCAGACAGAATAGAAACAGGAACATTTCTATGCTTAGCTGCAATAAACAAAGGAAACATTATAGTAAAAAATGCAGATAGTACACATATAACACCAATAATAGACAAACTAGAAGAAATAGGCTGTCAATTTAATATAAATAAAGATCAAATAGAAATAAAATCTCCAAGAAGAATTAAGGCGGTAGATATAAAAACTACTCCATATCCGGGATTCCCAACAGATATGCAATCAATATTTGCAAGTGTTTTAACAATAGCGAAAGGAACATCTATAATAACAGAAAATATATTTGAAAATAGATATAAATATGCAAATGAACTAATAAGAATGGGAGCAAAAATTTCAGTAGAAGGTAAAACAGCAGTAATAAAAGGCGTTAGGAAATTATATGGAGCAAATGTAGAAACAACAGATCTTCGTGGAGGAGCGGCAATGGTAATAGCAGCAAGCAATGCAAAACGGAATAACAAAGATATCTAAAATAGAATATATATTGCGTGGTTATGAAAAATTTGACAAAAAATTACAAAAACTAGGAGTAGATATACAAGTAAAATAAAACAAAAGGACTTTATTTATTATGTATATAAAGTCCTTGGAAATCAAACTGGGAGGGCAAAAAATGAACTCAAATGATAACGATTATAAATTTGAAGAAGATACAGAAACTGTAATTCAAATGACAAACAAAAACAAAATAAAAAAAGATGAAAAGCAAAGAAGAGCACTAACAAAAAAAGAAAGAAAAAGAAAGAAAAGAATTAAAAGAATAAAATTTTTTCTAAAATTAATTTTATTTGTTGGACTAGCATCTGGAACAATAATATTTGCATTAACTTCACCAATTTTTAACATAAAAGACATAAAAGTAATAAATAATAATCAAGTACAAGCAGATACAATAATAAGTTTATCTGAATTAAAAAAAGAAGACAATATATTCAAATTTTATGGAAAAAATGTAGTGAATAAAATAAAAGAAAATGCATACATAGAAAATGTTAAAATACACAGAAAATTGCCTAATACAATAGAAATAAAAGTAGAAGAAAGAACACCAACTTTCAGTGTGGACTATATGGGAAAATATGCATATATAAACACACAAGGTTACATATTAGAAATTGCAGAAACCAATAATGGAATGACAATTATTCAAGGTGCAACAACAAAAGAAGAAGACATACAACCAGGAAATAGGCTATGTAACGAAGATTTAAGTAGATTAGAGGAAACAATAAAAATTTTAGATTCTGCAAACGAAAACAAGCTAGAAGGAAAGGTCACAAGTATTGACATTAGTAACAAAAACGAATATAGTATATACATAGAAAGTGAAAAGAAAAAAGTACATTTAGGAGATAGCACAAATATAAGCAACAAAATGTTATATGTATTAGCAATAATAGAAAAAGAAAAAGGAAAAGAAGGAGACATATTTGTAAACGGAGACTTAAATAACAAATTTCAGCCATACTTCAGAGAAAAAGTATAACAAAATCAATCTAAAGGAAAGGAGAAAATCACATAAAAATAGTATGTGAGACAAAAATATGTTAAATAAAAAAGTAATTAGTGTAGTTTTAGGAACAATGTGTTTTGCATTAACTTGTCGGAATATGTATACAAATGAGAACTGTAAAGGAATCTAATTCAGCAGTAAGCAATAATTATGAAGAAAATAGTTTAAGAGCAGAAGTACTAAAATATAAAGAAAAATATGACAACAAATATAAAGAACTAGAAAAAGCAGAAAAAGAATTAGAGAAACAAAGACAAAATGCAACACAAAATAACAGTGACCTAGAATCAAAAGAAGAAGAAATAAAAAAAGGAAATAAAATACTAGGACTATCAGAAGTAACAGGGCCGGGAGTAACAGTTACATTATCAGATAGTAAAAAAGACATAAGTAGTGCATTAGATCCAAGTTCACTAGTAGTACATGATTTAGATGTACTTAGTGTAATAAATGAGTTACAAAACGCAGGAGCAGAAGCAATATCAATAAATGATCAAAGAATAGTTCCAACAACAGGAATTATATGTGGAGGCAATATTATAGATATAAATAAAGAAAAAGTAGGAGCACCATTTGTAATAAAAGCAATAGGATTACCAGAACAACTTGCAGCATTGTCAAGACCAGGAGGATATTTAGAAACACTAAAAGGATATAGCATTGGTGTTGAACTTAAAAAATCAAACAACATAACTATTCCAAAATATTCTGGAACACTTACATATAATTATGCAAAAACATCTAAGTAGGAAAGGAGCAATCAATGAAAACAGACATAAAAAAAGGTAAAATAACAATGGGCATAACAATGGGAATTGCATGCTTTTGCTTAGCATTAGTTATGTTTATGCAATTTAAAATTGTTAACCAAACAGACATAACATCAATAGAAAACATGAGAGAAACAGAACTTAGAACAGAACTTGCAAATTGGAAATCTAAATATGAAGAAACTAATCAAAAATATGAAGAAACAATATCTAAAATAGATGAATACAAAAAAACAACTGAATCAAATGAACAAACAGAAGAATTAGTAAACTCAGAATTAGAGCAAGTAAATTTACTATTAGGAAAAACAGATGTAGAAGGCCAAGGAATAGAAATAGTTCTAAGAGATACAGACAATGAAGAAATAGAAAAAATAACAGCAGATGACTTGTTAGTAATAGTAAATGCATTAAAAATAGCAGGAGCAGAAGCAATATCAATAAATGACGAAAGAATTATTAATATGAGTGATATAGTAAACATTAGTAGTACATTTATAAAAGTAAATGGGCAAAGAATTTTATCACCATATATAATTAAGGCAATAGGAGATCCAGCATATTTAGAAAGTGGATTAATTGGAAATGGTGGACATGTAGATAGTATGAAAAAAACAGGTCAAGATGTATCTATAACGAAGCCAAACAAAGTAAAAATATTAAAGTATAATGATGAAATAAAAACAAAATATATACAATAGGGGGAAGAAAAATGATATTTATAGCAATATTAATAGGCTGTATTTTAGGAGCTTTAATAGGAATGAATGCACCTATGATTTCATATACATATTCAAGTTATTTAGCAATAGCAATAATTGCAGCACTTGACTCTGTATTTGGTGGAATTACATCTGTTATAAAAAAGAATTTCGACTTAAAAATATTTGTAACAGGATTTTTTGGAAATGCAATACTTGCAATTTTGTTAACAATTTTAGGACAAAAACTAAATGTAGATATATATCTAGCCGCAATAGTTGTATTTGTAGGAAGAATGTTTGTAAACTTAGCAATTATAAGAAGATACTATGTAGACAAATGGCTTGAAAAATTTGAAAAAGTAAAAAAAGAAAAAGAAGAAAAAAAGGCAAATGAGCAGGAATAAAAACCTGCTTAATGTTTGCTTATAAATGCAAAAAAGATAGATAAAAGTCGATTCAAAGTTTGTTACGATATTGTTACAAAAATATTACAAAAATATAACAATTTCTATTGACATTTGTCTAAAAATGTAATATATATACATTTAAGAATTAATACAAAAAAATGGAGGAATTAACTTGGCAATAGGTGATATCATAGTAGGTGTTGATATAGGAACAAGTAAAGTCTGCACAGTTGTAGGAGAAGTTAATAACTTCGGGCAGATAGAAATAATAAGCAATACCTCATATAAATGTAGTGGACTAAAGAAAGGTAAAATAATAAACGAAGAAGAAGTCATTTTAAGCCTAGCAAAAACGATAAAAGATGCTGAAGATGAAACAAACCTAAAAATAAATTCAGCATATGTAACAATTCCAGGAAAATATGTAACAATAGTACAAAATAGCATAACAAAAGAAGTAAAAGATAAATATTCAGGAATATCAGTAAGAGATGTACAAAATGCAATAATGCAAGTAAAAGACATAGAAATACCTGATGGAAAAAACTTAATAGATATTGTACCAGATAAAATTACATTAGAAAATGGAACAGTAGTAACAGACCCAGTAGGAAATTTAAGTTCAAGCTTTACAATAAGTGCACAGGTAATACTAGCTCAAAGAGACTATGTAAGACAATTAAACACAATATTTAGAAAAGCTGGACTAGAAATAGATGGAATAGTACCAACAACTTTAGCAGAAAGAAACTTAATACTAGACACACATGAATTAAATGACAATATTATGTTATTAGATATAGGAGCAGGAAATACTGATATAGGAGTATTTGAAGGATCAACATTTTTATATACAAATTCAATACCACTAGGTGGAGATAATATAACAAATGACATAGCACTAGTACTAAACATATCTGAAGAAGAAGCAGATAAACTAAAAAGACAATATGGACTAGCACTAAAATCTTTCATAGATAATGACAATGATATAATACTAAACACATGTAGAGATACAAGCAAAAGTAGAATAATAAAAAGCTCAGAATTAATTGAAATTATTGAAGCAAGAGTAGAAGAAATGTTTACAATAATAAACAAAGATATAACAGCAAAAGGACTAAAACAAAAAATAAATAATGTAATATTAACAGGTCAAGGAATAGTAAATATAAACAAAAGTGATGTAGCAGGAAAAATAAACTTAAACATACCTGTAAAAATATCAACAGGAAGAGCAATAAGCACAGTAAAGCCTGCATACAGAACAAGTTATGCATTAGTAAGATACATAGCAGCAAGACCATTTGCAAAAACAGTATCTAGTAGTATAGATACACAAAATGAGGAAAACTTCTTTAAAACAATAATGGAAAGAATTAAAGAATTTTTCTATTCATAAAAGTTATTAATTTTTTGTTAGTAGAATAGCTAGCATGTATAATATAAAAAATTATATAAGTAAAATGAGGGAGGAACAAACCAAATGATGGATTACAATAATAATGACGATAGCAACTTAGCTATGGTTGATGGAACAGCTACCATTAAAGTTATAGGGGTAGGTGGAGCTGGAAATAATGCTGTAAATAGAATGATAGATGCAGGAATAAAAGGAGTAGATTTTATTGCTGTAAATACAGATAGACAAGCTTTACAAACATCAAAAGCAAAAACAAAAATCCAAATAGGAGAAAAAATAACAAGAGGATTAGGAGCTGGAGCAAACCCTGATATAGGAGCACAATCAGCAGAAGAAAGTAAAGCAGAAGTTGCAGAAGTATTAAGAGGAGCAGATATGGTATTCGTTACTGCCGGAATGGGTGGTGGAACAGGTACTGGAGCTGCACCAATAGTAGCAGGAGCTGCTAAAGAAATGGGAATACTAACAATAGGAGTGGTAACAAAACCATTTACATTTGAAGGTAAAAAAAGATTATCACAAGCAGAACGTGGAATTGAAAGCTTAAAAGGAAAAGTAGATACATTAGTAGTAATACCAAATGATAAACTATTACAAATAATTGATAGAAAAACATCAATAATAGAAGCATTCAAAATGGCAGATGATATATTAAGACAAGGTGTACAAGGTATATCTGACTTAATAGCAATCCCTGGATTAGTAAACTTAGACTTTGCCGATGTTAAAACAATAATGTTAAATCAAGGTATGGCACATATGGGAGTTGGAACAGCATCAGGAGAAAACAGAGCAGAAGATGCTGCAAAAGAAGCAATACAAAGTCCATTACTAGAAACATCAATTGAAGGAGCAAAAGGTGTAATTATAAATATTACAGGTGGAGAAGACTTAGGATTACACGAAGTAAATACAGCTGCAGAATTAGTACAACGCAGTGTAGATCCAGAAGCAAATATTATATTTGGTACAGTAACAGACAACAGTATGTCAGATGAAATCAAAATAACAGTAATTGCAACTGGATTTGATAAACCAGAACCATCAATATCAAGTATTGGTGTAGATAACATAGTATCAAAAACATGGGAAAAGAAAATAAACTCTATACCATCAAGCTCAGAAACAAGTTCTTCATCAAATGATTTAGACATACCAGCATTTTTAAGAAAAAATAAAAATAAAAACATGTAGTAAAATAAAACTAAATATCAAATTAGTTAAAAAAATATACATACAAAAAAGAAATAATCGAACAGCATCGATTATTTCTTTTTTTCGCACATAAGAAAAGACAGTATTTTTAAAAATATAATAGTACAATATGTAAGCAGGTGATGAAAATGACTATATATGTAGATGTTGTATTATTTGAAAATCTTATAATGAATTACATTATATTATTTACAACAAGTCAAATTCTAAAAATCGAACCAAAACATATAAGGATTATATTGGCAAGTTTGCTAGGTGCAATATATTCAATAATTGCTTATATGAATATTTTAGAGATATATTCAAAAATACCACTAAAAATATTACTGTCAATAATAATAGTATATGTAGCATTTAACCCACAAACAGTAAAGAAAATGTGGAAATACATATTGTTTTTCTATTTAGTGTCATTTGTATTTGGAGGAGCAGCATTTTCACTAATATATATAGTGAAACCACAAGAAATTTTAATGAAAAACGGATTGTTTTTAGGAACATATCCTTTGAAAATTGCAATATTGGGAGCTATAGTAGCATTTACAATAATAACAATAGTTTTTAAATTAGCAAAAAATAAAATACATAAAAAAGACTTGCTATGCAAAATGGAAATATGCATAAATAATAAAAAAATAGAAACAAAGACAATGGTAGACACAGGAAATATGTTAAAAGAACCAATTACTAACATGCCTGTTGTGGTTGTTGAACATATACTTTTATATGAATGTATACCAAAAGAAATTTTAAACAACTTGGAAAACATAATTGGAGGTGATTTTAGTAACATATCAGAAAAAACAAAAAATGAGTACATATCAAAATTAAAACTAATTCCATTTTCATCATTAGGAAAACAAAATGGAATGCTAATAGGAATAAAACCAAATTATATAAAAATAAAAACAGAAGAGAAAGAAAACAAAATAGAAAATGTAATAATAGGAATATATAATAAGCCATTAACAAAAAAAGGAGAATACCAAGCTTTAATTGGAATGGAATTAATATAAAACTTCAGAAAGGAGTATAATTGTTTTATTATACAAGGTGATTTAAAATGAAATTAATGGACTTTGTAAAAAACAGCATAAATACAATTTGTGCAAAATATCTTAATGAAAATGATGAAATAGAGTATTTGCCCATATTTTACATAGCAGGAAGTCAGACATTGCCACCACCATTATCACAAGAAGAGGAGGCAAAATTTATAAAAAAACTATCAGAAGAAAACAATTTGGAAGCAAGGCAAATATTAGTTGAAAGAAATCTTAGACTTGTAGTGTATATTGCTAAAAAATTTGAAAACACAGGAATAGGAATAGAAGACTTAATATCAATTGGAACAATAGGACTTATGAAAGGAGTAAATACATTTAATTCAGATAAGAAAATAAAACTTGCAACATATGCTTCAAGATGTATTGAAAATGAAATCTTAATGTTTTTAAGAAAAAATAATAAAATAAAAGGTGAAGTTTCAATAGATGAACCATTAAATAAAGATAGAGATGGAAATGAACTGCTATTATCAGATATTTTAGGGACAGAACCAGATATAACATCAAGAAATTTAGAAGATGAAGTAGATAAAACATTACTTAGAACATCAATATCAAATTTAAAGGATAGAGAAAAAGATATAATGGAAATGAGATTTGGATTTAAAACAGGAAAAGAGAAAACTCAAAAGGAAGTTGCGGACGAATTACGGGATTTCACAAAGTTATATTTCTAGACTAGAGAAAAAAATAATAAATAAAATGAAAAAAGAGATATCTAGTAAAATAGGATAAATAGAATAAAAAACCTCAATTTGGAAATACTGAAATAAAAATGATTTCAAAGGAGGTTTTTTCTTTTGCTAAATAATAAAGTAGAAATATGTGGTGTAAACACATCAAAGTTGCCATTATTAAGTAAAAAAGAAAAAGAAGAACTATTTGTAAAAATAAAAGAAGGAGATAAACAAGCAAGAACTAAATTCATAAATGGAAATTTAAGATTAGTGTTAAGTGTAATTCAAAGATTTTACGGAAGAGGAGGAGAAACAGCAGATGATTTGTTTCAAGTTGGATGTGTTGGACTAATAAAGGCAATAGACAATTTTGATCTTAGCCAGAATGTGCAATTCAGTACTTATGCAGTACCTATGATCTGTGGTGAGGTGAAAAGATATTTAAGAGATAATAACAGTATAAGAGTTAGTAGGTCAATAAGAGATTTGGCATATAAAGCAATACAAGTTAAAGAAAGATATACAAAAGAAAAAGGAAGAGAACCAACAATTGATGAAATTGCAAAAGAATTAGGAGTGGAGAGAGAAGAAATAGCATTAAGTTTTGATGCAATTCAAGACCCGGTCTCATTACAAGAACCAATATATAATGATGGAACAGAAAACATTTATATTATTGATCAAATAAAAGACACAAAAAACACTGACGAATTATGGGCTGAAAAAATAACAATATCAGGAGCGCTAGAAAAATTAAGTGAAAAAGAAAAAATGATAGTCAATAAAAGGTTTTTCAATGGAAGAACCCAAATGGAAGTTGCAGAAGAAATTGGGATATCACAAGCACAAGTATCAAGGTTGGAAAAAAGTGCAATTGCACATATAAAAAGATTATATAAATAAAAATACCAATATAAGGAAAGAAAAAATAAATAAAGAATATAATATAAAAAAGAAAAAAATAAGGTGATTTTAATTATGACAGATAAAGGATTAGATTTTAAACATAAAGAAGTGGTAAATATAACAAACGGAAAAAGACTTGGATATGTTCAAGATGTATGTGCTGATTTAGAGTCTGGAACAATAACACATATAATTGTTCCAGGCAACAATAAGATACTTAATATATTTACTCAAAATAATGATATTGTAATTCCATGGAAAAATATAAAATGTATAGGTGATGATTTAATATTAGTAGAAATTTAAAAAGTGAAAAAAGATTTATTGAATAAATTTACAAGATATGATATAAATAAAAATATGATTTAGGTTATGGAAAAAAGCTTAAAGAATAACTGAGAAATACAGCATTTTAAATTAGAATATGTACCTTAAAAGAAAGGAATGTAGGAAAAAATGAACAAATACATGAAAAATCTAAATGAAGAAATACAAGAATATCTAAAAATATTATCACCCAATTTTCCTGAATGGTTATTGGAATACATATATACACCAGAAATGTTACGATTAGATAAAATAGGAATGTCATGTGGTACATTTTATACAAAAGTATATAATGATAAATATTTTTATTCAACATTAACACATAGTGTTGCAGTTGCACTTATAATATGGAATTTTACTCATGATAGAAAACAAACCATAGCAGGATTGTTTCATGACATAGCAACACCAACATTTAAACATTGCATTGATTTTATGAATGGAGATTCAGAACATCAAGAATCAACAGAAGAAAGAACAGAGCAAATAATTAGAAATTCAAAAGAAATAATGAAATTATTAGAAAGAGATAATATTAAAATTGAAGAAGTTGCAGATTATCACATATATCCAATTGCTGACAACGATACACCAATGCTAAGCGCTGATAGATTTGAATACACATTATCTGGCGGATTATATCAAGTAAGAATATTTTCAACTGAAGATATAAAAAGATATTATAATAATATAATTGTGGTGAAAAATGAAAATAATATTGATGAATTAGCTTTTAAAGATAAAGAAATATGCGAGAATTTCATACAAGATATTTCAAGATTATGGCCTAGATGGATTGAAGATGAAGATAGAGCATGCATGCAGTTTATTGCTGACATCATAAAATCTCTTAATAAAAAAGGATACATATATGTAGATGATTTATATAATCATTCAGAATTAGAGATAATAAAATTAATAAAAACATGTAAAGACCCATACATAATAAGGGCATTTGAAAAATTTGAGATAGCAACAAGAGATACTGTATATAAAAGTGATAAACCAAATGATAAAATATATTGTACATCTGTTAAGGGGAAGAAAAGGTATGTTAATCCTTTAGTTACTTATAATAATAATGTATATAGAATATCAGAAGTGTCAGAACAGGCAGATAGATATATAAAAGAATATTTGAATAAAAAACTACATATGTATATAGGATTTAATTTTGATTTTAAACCATATAAATAATTATTAAAATAATGTTATTCTGCAGTGCTAATGAATGATATTTAGAATAAAAGATGAAGTTGAAAAAATTTTTATGTACATTCGTCATTTCATTCAAAGCTTAAATATCAAGGTTTTGTTTTGAAGATTTTATCCAAACCATTATTTAGCAACAAAAAAACAAAAAAATTTTAAAAAAGTATTGACATTAGAGAATAAAAATGGTAATATAATCAAGCATTAAGCAATGCAGAAAAAAGCATTATAAAAAAGTTTGAAAAAAAATAAAAAAATTCAAAAAATGTATTGACTTTTACAAAATAAAATGTTAATATAAATGAGTACCAAGCAACAGACAAAAAACAAAAAAGAAAACATAAGAATTAGTAAGAAAAAATAACTGAATGAATAGAATAAAACATCAATTACTAGTTTTTTATTTTGCCTTAAAAATAGCAAAAAAGTTTTTTAAAAAAATGTCGAAAAAGTGTTGACAAACACAAAAAGGTATAGTATAATGCAAATCGTTCCACATCAAAGAGAAACGAAAAAGTACATTGAAAAGTAAACAATAAAATCCTTTAGAGAATAAACCGAAGCGGTAAATATTTTTCACGAAATATG
>CAKOWW010000019.1 GCA_934129785.1 uncultured Clostridia bacterium | reverse complement strand
ATATTATCTCAAGCTAATATTGATGCTAAAGAATTTTTAGATAATAAATCTTATCTAAATTATGAATATTATACTAAAATTATAAAAGAAATAGATTTCTTAGATTAACAAAAAGAGTTTACCTAGATGTAAACTCTTCTTTTGCTTTTAAATTATCTTTAACATAAATCCAATATCTATATTCCATAATACCTTCATGCATAGATGGTACTAGTGTATCAGACTTTCCAATAAACTTATTCATAGTTCTTTTAGATGCTATATTATTTTCACGACATGTAACCAAAGCATTTTCAATTCCCAGTTTATCAAATTCATTTAATAATAAACCTAACAAAGTGGTAGCATATCCTTTTTTTCTTTCACTAGGTCTAATGGCATAGCCAACATTTCCTCCAATTTCAAATAATTTTCCTTTAAGTTCATGTCTTACATTTGCTGCACCATATATTTTTCCAAATTCATCAGTTAAAACATATGAAGTTTGATTAGCCCAATTTGGATTAGTATCACTAATATGTTTGTTTTTTTCTAATGAATTAAAAAACTCTTCAAAAGAATGATTTAATATGTTTTGAAAATTATTTATTCCTTCAAAAGGATATTCATCATTTGCATTTTGAAATTCCTTTGCCATACTTTCTAATTCTTGTTTATCATTTTTAGTTATTTCCCTTACTAAAAAACTCATATTATCACTTCCTTAACATTTAGTTATTAATATGATATCATATTAAATGAGATTATGAAAGAATCAATTTAGCTTATTAAATAATTTTTATAATAATTATTTTTTAGCTGTACATTTATATATTAAAAACGGAGCCTTTCGGCTCCTTCAGGGGGTTTTGGTTGATCTCTTCACATTGAGATTCGTAAGAGAGATCAGGTTATTAGCATGACTTGTATCATGCTAGTATAATCTTAATATTTTTTTTAAAGTTTGTCAATAAGTTTTTCATAATTTGACAAATATTTCATCTAATAATATAATTTGCTTGTAAAGACAATTGATAAAGTCAACATAAAAAAATATGAAAGGAAATAAATTATTATAGTGAATATAAAAATATAGTTTTACAATAATAATAACTCATGAAAAATGATATTAAATGTAAGTAGTAGAACAGATATTATAGCATTTTACGAAAAATGGTTAATTAAAAGAGTAGAAGCGGGTTTTGTGGACGTAAGAAATCCTTTTAATCCTAAGTTAGTAAGTAGAATTAATTTTTCAGATGTTGATTTAATTTTATTTTGTACTAAAAATCCAATACCAATATTAAATGATTTAAACAAAATTAAAATTCCATATTTATTTCAAATAACAATAACACCATATAAAATAGATATTGAACCAAACGTTCCTTCAAAAAAAGAAGTTATTGAAGCTGTAAAAAAAATATCACAAGCAATTGGTAAAGAAAACGTTTCTGTAAGATACGATCCAATATTCTTAAGTGAAAAATATAACATTACTTATCATATTAAAGCATTTAAAAAATTGTGTATGTTACTAAATGGATATGTAGAAACTATAATTGTGTCATTTCTAGATGAATATAAAAATGTTTTAAAGAACAAAAATGTGTTACAGTATCGTAAATTTACAGAAGAAGATTATAAAATAATTGGAAAAAATTTTAGTAAAATAGCAAAACTCAACAAAATGAAAGTTCAAACTTGTTTTGAAGATCGAAATCTTACAGAATATGGTTTTACAAAAGGGGAATGTTTATCACATGAACTTGCATATAGATTAACAGGTAAAAAGTATAAAAGTTGGAAAGCAAGAAAATGTAACTGTGTAGAGATGGTTGACATTGGTGTATATAATTCCTGTAAACATTTTTGTAAATATTGTTATGCTAACTATGATGAAAAGATAGTTAATAATAATTTTAAAAATCATGATGTAAATTCTTCGTTACTCATAGGAAATGTAAAGAAGGATGATATTATAAAAACAAGAAAATAATAAAATGCACTTAAAAGTTGATAGAATAATTAGATAATTGATAATATAATTATTTTGTAAAAAGAAAGGGTGTATTTATGAAATTTGGTGAAAACTTAAAAAATATTAGAAAGTCAAAAAATATATCTCAAGAATATCTAGCAGAAAAACTTGGAGTATCAAGACAAAGCGTTTCAAAGTGGGAAACCGGAGAAAATTTTCCAAGTATGAATAATATAATGTGTCTTTGTGAAATATTTAAATGTAAAATCAATGATTTGGTACATGAAGACTTTACAGACATAGAATCTTTAGACAGTGAAATAAAAGAAAGTGTAGTTAAATTCAAAAAAGAAAAGCAAATAAAAGTGAAGTTAATAAGCAAAATTATTTATATAATGGCAAACATAGTAAATAAGATATTTATTGGTGTAGCTGTTTTAATAGGCATAATAATTCTTGCCTTACCATTTATAGGTAAATCTGCAAGAATTAATGGAACTGATCTTTTTATATCAAATGTCAAAGTTGGTAATATCACAACAAATGGCGAACTAGCTTATGAATATATCAATAATCATTCTTTTAGTGAAATAATCATTCATGCTGAAATATTATTAGTTGGAAGTTTAATTAGCATAATTTGTATAGCTAAAGTATTTGAAAATTTATATAAGTTATTCTTTAATATTCATAATGGAGATACACCATTTACTTTAGATAACATAATTTGTATCAAAAAAATATCATATTTTATTATATTTAACATTGTATTTAGTTTTATTTATGGCGTTATGTGTAGTTTAATAATGGAATTAAATCTAGGTGCTGAATTAGAGTTAACTGACATAATATATGCTTTAATAATTTATAGTATCTCCTTTATATTTGAATATGGCTATGAGCTTCAACTGGATAGTAAAAGTAAAATGTATGAAAACTAATTTGACAATGCCCTCGTTAAGTGCTAAAATATAGCTCTAACCGGGGGTTTTATAATGGATGTAAATACATTTTTTTTACTTTACGGAGGTATTAAAGCATACACAATGTTTTTAACAGATTGTTTTATGGGGAGCTCTAAAGTAAGTGATTTCATATTAAAAGAAGATTATTTTTACATGGCTAAATTCAGTTTAGCAATGTGTAGTTTATTTGTTGTTAAGGAAGAATTAATCGAAGGATCAAAAAACAATTTTATTTGTAAAACCATTGATGAAGGAATCTTAAATTGTGTTAAAGAAGTTGCCGTTCAAACAAAAGATGGTTTTGAAATTGATGGAGTAATATTTAAAAATCCAGAAGAAATTGTTGGTTTAATTAGAAATAAACTAGCACATGGAGAATTTATTATAGATTTAGAAAACAAGAAAATTTTATTTAAACTTGAAAATTGTATGATGTCACTTGGAATGTCAAGTGTTATTAACATGATTTCTAAATCCATAGATTGTTATTATTTAAACTCATCTAATACCGAATATAAAAATGATATTGTAGTAATGAATAAGCCTGATAAAAATAGAACTAAGTCATTAAAAACTAAAAGTGAAATAAAAGGTTTTTTAAGAACATTTAGTAAAATGAGCTTTAGTTTTGAAAAACATGATGGTGGAACTTTAAATGATGAAATAATTAAAATAGCTGATGGTTTGGTTACCAGTGCTTATGAAGCAAATTCTTCTATAGGATTACTAGTGCAAGCTAAAAAGAAATTTGCTAATCAAGGTTACTCTTTTGATTGGAAAAAAACTCCCTTAAAAGAAGATTTAATCGAAGAAATAACTGATTATGTTTATTATAACTACCCTAAAAATATGCCTTATGAACATCAAATAAGATTTATGAAAAAAGATTTAGAGAGTAGACTTAATCCCAAAAAACATTTGGTAGAATCACTAAAAAAGAATATGATAATACTTCAAATTGCTTATGAAAATCAAACAGTTAATTATGGAAAAGTTCTTGAAGAATATAAAACTGTATGTAGTTATGATACAATTGGATTAGAAGAGTTAGCAACAACATCATTTGCTCTTTTTGAAGCCATATTCTCTTATGGAAATGATAAGTTTTTAGAAAATAGTAATGAATATACATTTATACCAAGTGATGGTTTAGATTATAGCACTCTTGATTTAAGCTCTATAAATGTTTTATATATAAATAAGGATAACGGCATTAAAAATAGTATTTTAATAGAGCTAGCAAGTAAGAAAAAGAAAATTACAGAAATGGATGCTAAAATTTCTAAAAATGAACAAAGTCTATTGCATGTAACTAAAAACGGTAATTTAAAAGCTAAATCAATTTTACAAAGTAATTTAAAAAAATCATATCAAGAAAGAGATAAAATTTATGAAGAATTAAAAACTTTACTAATAAGATTAAATGAAATAAATCTTTATGAAAATTTTAATGAAAATCACTTAAGAAATAAGGCAATAATTAATGGTATAAGAAATAGTATTTCTCATGGCAATTATAAAATAAAAACCGTCGAAAACCGTATTGATAAAATAGTTTTTGAAGATATTTATGAAGGTGTTTTAACATTTAAATGTGAAGTTTCAATAACGGACTTTATCAACATGATTTATAGAAATGAAGAAGCAATTAAAGAATTCCTAAAAAAAGATGAAGTGCTAAGAAGAATATTAATATAAAGTGGATAAAACCACTTTTTTTGTTAAGAATAAAAATGTGATAATCATGGTATTAAAAGATTTAATTATAGAAATTTTGTTTTTATTAGTAATTATTTTATATTTATTTAAAAAGAAAAATTGCTTATTACTTATTCCATTTATATTGTGTTTTATTCATATAAAAATAAGTAATGAAAACTTATTATTTAAAACAATTTATCTTGCAGCATTTTTATCTATAATCGCATCTTTAACAAATAAGACATTAATAAAACAAACTTTATTAACAATTATTTTAATAATTTTAGTAAGCTATTCAATAACTACATTTAAAATACAAAATTTTGCTTCTTTAAATTATATAGAATCTTTTAATAAATTACATGAAAGTTTAAAGAAAAATTATGTTTTAAATAAGCATAAAAATATTAATTATGATAATCTATATCAGAAATATATAATAGAATTTAAAAATATAAATAACGAAATAAAATACTATCAATTACTAGAAAATTATTTAAATGAGTTTAATGATGCTCACATTGGCATTAAAAGTTTAATTAATAACACAAAATTAGAAGAAGCAAAAGAAAGTTTTTATAATAGATATTATGATTTTAATATATTTTTCTTAGATAATAAGACTTATGTAGCAACAGGTGTTTCCCATGAAAGTATGGCATATAAAAAGGGTTTACGAGAAGGAAATATAATAACAAAATGGAATGGTAAGGATATAAATAACGAAATACAATCTTTAAAATATTTAAATGTTTCTAGTCCTAATATTTCTAATAAAAATGTTTTAAATTACTATCTTCCTATTTATTTATCTGCAACAGGTAATGAAGAAAATGAAATAACTTTTATAAATAAGGAAGGAAGAAAACAAGTTATTAACTTAAAATCAATTGATAATGGTTATAAATATGTAAAAGAAAAAATTAAAATATTTACAAAAACTAATGAAGAAGAAAATTTTAACTACAAAGTTTTTAATAATACGTCTTATTTGAAAATAACAAATGAAAAAGATGATATAAAATATGTTAAGAAAACTATGGATAAAATAGTTGATAATATAAATAAAGATGAGTCAAAAAATTTAATATTAGATTTAAGAAATAATGAAGGCGGTAGTGATTTAGTAGGTAGTGTTATTGCAAGCTATTTTAGTGCAAACGATTATTTATATATTAAGGAAAGTATTTTAAAAAATAATAAGTATAAGAAAATAAATGAAATATATGTAAATGGTTATAAAAAGATAAATATACCAACCGTTATTATAGTTAATGGTAATACCATAAGTGCAGGTGAAATTATAGCTTACAACTTACAAAAGAAAGAAAATATAAAAGTGGCCGGTTTAACTAGTACCAACGGTAGTATTTCAACAGTAAAAAAGAAAATTATTATGCCTGGTAATATTTTGATATCAATACCAAGTATTGCATGTGGTGATGAAAAAAACACAGTAATAATAGATAGTGACAATAAAAAAGACGGCGGAATAAAATTGGACATAAAAATCCCGATAAATGAAGATACAATAATTAAAATATTCAATGAAAAAATAGATTATGAAATAGAATATATATTAAATTATTTGAATAAAGAAAAAATATCTTAAAATTATTAACAAAATATTGTATAATTATAAAAAGGAGGACAAAATGAATAACACAATCAGTTTTATTTTACTAGCGCTATTAGTATTTATAATTAGTTTACTTATTTATTTTTTAATCAAATGGGCAGTTCGTGAAGGTATTAAAGAAGCATATCATGATATTACAGGTAAAACAACTTATGAAGATAAAAAGAATAAAGAACTTGCAAATGAAGTTAAAGAAGGTATTAAAAAAGTTGCTCAAAAAAGAGCTACTAAGAAAAAGTAATACCTTTTTCTTTGACATGAATTTGACAAAATTGAGTGTTTATGGTAAAATATAACTAATTATTAAGGGGGATATATATGTTTGTTACTAGGGGGAATATACTATCTTTATTATGCAGTACTAACATTAGTTATAAAGAAAAAGAAAGTATAATAAAAAAATATGACAAGTTATTAAAAAAAACTTTAGAAAATGCAAACTCAAGTACATTAGTTGAGTTCCTTTTTAATGGAAAAGTTCCAAAAAGTGCTAAAAGAATTATATCTGAAGTAATAGATTATAAATCCTCTTCTTTTGAAGTATACTGTGAATTTGAAAAATTATTTGCACAATATAATTGTTATAAAGAAAGTGATTTATATAAAGCACATTATCCTGAAATACTAAAAAAATATATAGTGAAATACTTATATAAAGAAAATATTTTAGATGTTTTATCATCAAGAAAAAAAGATAAAAAATTAAAACAACTAATAATTTATTATGGCGTTGATAACTTGTTACTTATAGACTTTTTATCATCTTCAGAAAATCAAGAATTAATTAAATACTCTTTAGAAACTAAATTTTATAATATAGATAATATTACAACTATTTTATATAGTGAAAAAATTAATATTGAACTAAAAGAATTAATTATAAAAAGATTCATTAATGTAACTAATATACTAGAAGTACTAGAAAAACCTTCAACTGAAGAAATAAAAAATAAAATCGTAGAATTAAAAAATCAAGAATTATTAGATAGAATTGCAAACATAACAGATAAAGATTTAAAAGAATTAATAACATCAAGTGAATGCTTTCCTAAAGTAATATATGATATTTTATTAAATGATAAAATAGATATGATTTTTTCTTTATTAGATAAAATGACTTTTGAAGAATTTAAAAAGACTTTAGTTAGAGTTAAAGATATTAGGATCTCCAATTTAATTATTAAAAGATTTCCAATGAAAACTAAATTAGTATTAGCAAACACAAATGATATTAATGTTTTATCATGGATATATAACGATTCAATTCCTTATGAAATAAAAGAATTTATTATGGATAAGAAAGAAAATGACTTAAAAAATGCAATTAAAGATCGAAAAATAAACAGCTTAAAAATTTGTTATCTAAGAAGTTCTGAAAAAATTCCTTTAAAAGTTCAACAATTAATAATTGAATTAAAAGAAGACGAATTAAAATTAGATTTATTAAAAAAGCCATCATCAATAATAATATCAGAAATACTATATGGTAATTATTGTGATTTATATGTAATGTTTTTAATAAGAAACGGTAATTATAATTTAAAAGAGTTATTAGAAAAAAGTAATGAAGAATTAACTATACTAATATTAGAAACATTAAAAGATAAAATTAAATCTTATTTACAAGGGTTATCTTTAAAAGAAATTATAGAGTTTGAATATTTTAAAACATCATATTCTAAAGAATTAGTTATATTACAAAATAAAGAAATAATATTAGAAAAAATAAAAGAATTAACTAAAGAAGAGTTATATGAATATTTAAAATCATATGAAGTACATCGTGAAATTAAAAAATTAATATTAAAGAGTATGAATATTAATGAAGATGATTTAGATAATTGTGTTGAATTAATTAAATATAACAATATAGATTTAGTAATAAAAAACTATAATAGAATAAAATCTTTTATAAATAAATCTGGTATCAGTTTTGAAGCGTTCATTCAATATGGATGTGGAAGTGAAAACTACAAGAATTGGTTTAGTAAAGTCCTAGAAATAATTGAATTTAATAAAGAAGAAGATTTCTATGAAGCAGTTAAATACCTTATGAATAAATTATATCATGAAGATAGTCATAAAGAAAACATGGTATATAACATTATAAATTATTTAGCTATAATAGATGCATTTAAAGATTGTTATAAACTAATAATGAATCTAGTACATAATAATATTGCTTTAGATAAAGAAAGTAGAGATAATTTAAAAAGATTATTTGCATCAACTTATAGTAAAAAGAATGAAGTAATTGATCTAGAAGATATAAAAACTATAAGAATAAAAATATTAGAACAATATAAAAATGTTATTTTAAATTCTAATAATATTGATGAATTAAGAAAAATTTTTATGGAAATAATATGTCAAAAAGCAAATAAAACTTTAGATTATATTGGAGGGTCAAAAACTTTAATTACATTAAAAGAACTAGATAAAGATAATGAAAAGATAAATCTTTTTATTAAAGATTTACTAAAATCATCTCAAGTAATTGAAGCAGTAAAAAACACAAATAATATTGAAAACTTAAGAAGTATACTTAAATTCTTTATTATAGACCATCCAGATAATCTTTTAATTGTGGAAGCATCATTTATTAATTTTAAGAAAAATATTCAAAAATTATTTGAATTAGATGCTAAGTTAAATTTAACATCACTAGATAGTAATATAGCTAAAGAATTTATAGATGAAAAATTGTCAAAAAAATATGGTGGTTTAGTATATGACTTTTCTAAGGTTAATTACTGTTTATATGCTCACATATTAAGTAGAAGTGAAAAAGTAGAAAATTTAATAAATGGCATATCATGTAGTAAAGCAAACTTTTTATCAGTAAGCCCAATAAGTTATTTAGGACAAAAATATTATTTTGATAGAACATCTACAACATTTGCAATTGATAAAATACCAACAGGTAGTTTCATTCATAGCTCTTTAGTAAACATGGGTACAAACTTTAGCATAACTAATAATTCAGCAGAAGTAAAAGAATTAGAAAGAACTGAAAGAGGAATATTAGAAACAAGTGCAGTTACTTTTAATAATGCGGAAGTTTTACTTTATCGTGAAGGAGTAAAAGCAAGTGGTATAATTTTACCGGGAGGAAGAATTCCATCTGAAGAAGAATTATTCCTTCATAAGGAATATAATTTACCATTTATAATTACACAAGAAGTTATGGAACCAATTTCAAATGTTAAAAAGGTATTTGGGTTAAATGATATTGAATTTGAATTTGAAAAAATGCCAAAAGAATTAGATGATATATTTAAATCATTAACAAACTCATTAAATATAAATTGCTTAGAAAATATTTATACAGGCAGACAAATAGCGGTTATTACGGATGCCCATTCATTGTATGAACCGACTCTAGCAGTTTTAGAAGAAATTAGAAAAAATGGTATAACAGAAATTTATTCACTTGGGGATAATATTGGAGAAGGACCAAATCCTCACGAAGTATTAGGTTTGTTAGAAGATTATAATGTAATTTCTGTAGCGGGTAATAGTGAATATTATAATACTTTAGGAATTGAACCATTCATATACTTTGATGAAATAAGAAAAGAAAATCAAGAATGGACAAATAGCAAATTAAGTAATAGTGATTTAGAAACTTTAAAACTTTATAAGCCATCATTAGATTTAACTATCGGGGATCAAAAGATTGCGTTATGTCATTTTGCCAATGATATTCGTTGGGATTATTTTGGAGAAAATTCTACCTGGGCATATCATGGAAACTTTAAAAGAGGTAAAACTAGTAAGCAATTCTTATATACAAATAGTAAGGAAGCAAAATTAAAAATTAAAGAAGCAATTGAAGGAAAAAGTTTAAGTAATCCAAGAATTGCGGGATACTTAGATGCTTTAAACAACCCTATTTTTGAAGGTAAAAGAGTAACAGATTATGATGCTATTTTACAAGGTCATGTTCATTTTAATTTAAGTGATAGATTATTTACCACAAAAATCGAAACTCTAAGGGCTGTAGGAATGGGTCAAACTAAAAAAGATTTAGATACCGCATGCTATTATGTATTAAAAGAAAAATGTGATGGAACATTTGATATTGAAAAAAGACTTGTAGATTTTAACAAAAATGTTATGTTAGCAAACATTGTATCAAGTGATATTCCCCATAAAGAAAAAATATTAAGGTTTGTAAGATAATAAAAAAGTAGTATAATATAAAAAGAAACGAGGTATAATAATGGAAGATAAAGAAAAGATAGAAACTTGCAGTTGCGGTTGTGAATGTGAAGAATGCAATTGTGATGAATCTTGCGAATGTGGATGTGATTGCGAAGAATGCGAATGCAACGAATGCTGCGATTGCGAAGAATGCAGTTGTGAAGACTGTAATTGTTAGTTAATATAAAAAAATTAACACATACAGGAATTCAAATAGCGAGCCCCCTGAAGAGAGCATTTAACCGTGCTCTCATTTTTTGTGCCCATTTTATAAGGGTTTGCGAGCATATAGAAGAATGAAAATAATTCTTGGGAACAACTCGGGAACAACTTTTGTTAAAATTGCATGATTATTGCAGACATGTAAGTGAAAAAGTAGTATAATGAAATCATAGAGTTCTATACAATTAAAATTATAGAATTTTTTCTTTTATAAGGAGGGTAAAATGGATAGAATAAAATACTATTCTCCAAGCGATTGGTCAGGAGGTTATAATTTGGAAAAAGCAGAACAAGTAATACTTAATTTTGATAATGATAAGGAATATGACATTAATGACATTTTAGAATTCTTTAATATATATAAATATTTTGATAATAAAGTATATTTAACAAAATGGGATGATGATTATATTCAAAAATTAAAAGATATAGTAAAACAAATGAAAGTAAAGGCATATAAATATTTTAATACCAAAATAAATGAAGATAATATTATATCAGTTTATGAAACAGTGGATATTCATTATAAAAATGAATTCTTTGAATTATTTTCCAATTGTATAGAAGCTATGAATATTTCAAACGAAAAAATGGCAGAATTACTTCAATGTGAAAAAATACGCATAAGAGATGTATTGGAATATAAAACATTGGTAATAAAGTATGATGACATTATTAAAGAATATTTAATGAATAATAATAATGAGTCCGTAGAATTATTAATTGGAAAGTATTATATAGATGAAGAATCATATGACAAATTAAATTTTCCATCAAGTTTAACATTAGCCGACAAAGAAAAAATGATATTAAAATATATTGAATATGAATTTGCAAATTTAAATTTCATTAGGATAATTGCAAAAATACAAAGTAATAAAGATTCAATAGTCGTAGATGATAAAACAAAATTAAAGGCCCAAAAAAGAAGAGAAGAAATTGAAAATAATTTATTTAAGAATACTAATACAACTATAGAATTTGGTATAGGAGTTGTTATAAATGATAATCAAGAAGAGGCGTCATTAATAACATCAAAAGGAAATGACACAAATTATTCGTATTCTGGAAAGTGGATAAAAGAAAACAATGATTATCCTACATTATTGAATAATTTTATATATTTGTTCAACTATGTAGATCCATATTTTAGAATAGATTTAATTAATAAAAAATGCTATTCTGGTATTTTTGAACGAATTAATTATAAAGTAGTAAGATCTTATAATCCAAACCAAACATTTAATAATAGGGCGATGGTTGCTAATATGCAGATAGCAGCATATTATAATTATTTGAATAAAAATAATATAAGGTTAGAAGATATTATTGAATGGTTTTTTAAAGAATATCTAAAAAGTGAATTCGATATTGATAATTATATAATATCGATGCCTTCTGCCAATTCAAATTATTTTGAAAAATGTAAATCATTATTACCTGAATTTGACCTGATATTAAAAGAGTATAAGTATTATTGTGAGGATGGCATTATTGATCAAGAATTAGTTAATATTTCATCCACACAAATGTTTTTTAAAGATATTCCTTCTTTGAATGATAAAAAGTATATTTATGCTAATAAGATAGACGATACATTATTAATCCAATATTATTTCTTCTCAGATCAATGTTTGCTAAATTATAATCCAATTACGAATAAGTCTTATGGATGCTTTTATGAACTATTAAGAAATATTGAAATGAAATATTCAGATTATAATATACATGAACAAAAAATGATTGATTGGCTTGTAGATAAAGAACTATTAGCAGTAGATAATAATTACATAAAGCTCAAGAATAAATCGTTAATTAATATATATGCCGATTTATATTTTAATGAGGTTATTAATTATTGGAGATATCCTAAACAACTTAGAAATATAGTTGATTCGTTAATAGAAAAGGGAATTTTATATTCAGAAAACACATTATTTTCTAAACCTGAACAAGATTATTTTAATTATTATCTTAATATGTCAGAGTTTATAGATGGGTTTGATATTAGAAATTCAAATTTGCATGGTTCACAATCAGGAGATAGAAATTCCGAAATACATTCAAGCAGATATATGATCATATTGCAATTACTAATTTTAATAGTAATAAAAATAAATGATGATCTTTGTATATATGATGAAAATAAAAAAAATACCGGTGACTAATTATCATCGGTTTTATTATTGTCTAAATTATCTATTACGGCAACCACTTCATCTAAAGTACTTGTAAATAGGTGTGAATAAGTTTTTAAAGTTTCTTCAACTTTTGTATGGCCTAAGTATTTTGCTACAACTTGAACATTAGCTCCTTTATTAACTAAAAGGGATGCACATGAATGTCTGAAATCATGTAATCGGATCTGTTTAACATTAGCTAATTTACAGTTAACATTTTTATGATTAGTAAGTGTATTACTACATACAGGAAGCATATCTCCAGCTACAAAGAAATTATCATTAAATGCAGGTATCTTTTCTGCCTCGTTTTTCATCATTTTAAGGTCGTTTGTAAGGACTTGTGGCATTTTTAATATTCTTATACTACTTTTAGTTTTAGGAACCGAGAATCGCCAATTTTTAACGGATCCACAACGGTCATTAATTTGTTTGGATATACTTAAAGTTCTATCTTTAAAATTGATATCTTTCCATTGCAATCCTCTAAGCTCTCCACGTCTTAATCCACAGTAATATAATATCTCAAAAATACCAATCCATTTGATATCAGTTTCAACAGAAAGAAATTGTTTGAATTCTTCATAAGTAAAGAATAACTGTTCTTTTGGAAATTCATTAGGATCATTAAAGTTATACATTTTAGGGTATACCTTAGCAAAGTTAAACTCATGCCAAGCAGTAGCATAATTTAAAATAGTTTTTAATAATTTATAAATGTCGTTTTTAGTTCTTGTAGCAAGATGTGTACTATTTATTTCATCATGCCATCTTTCAAAAGTAGGGTAGTTAAAATCTTTAAGTTTAACTTTATATAGTGATTTTAAATAAGGTAATTTGTTGTTGTAACCATATAATGTATTTTCTTTAACTTTATCTTTTCTAAAATCAATAAACATTTTAATCATTTCTTCAAAAGTTACATTATTAGTATTCTCGTATTCCCTTAGTTTTAATTTAAATTCAAACTCAGCATCTTCTGCTTCTTTTTTAGTTGCATATCTACCTGATTTCTTAGTTTTATGAGTACCATCAATATCTTCATATTGAGTCTTATAAAACCATATTTTACCATCTTTAGTAGGCCTATTATCTTTATACACACCCATATAAAAATTCCTTTCTACAAAGGAAATACCGTTAAAAACTTGTAATATTATATAAAAATGGTATAATTAATTAAGGAAATCCCATTACATTGTATTTATATAATGTTTATTTGTTTAAAGTTTCTCAGACTCGAACAAAACGGTATTTCTGATTGATCTCGTATTCCAGTACGAGATTTTTTTTATATATTTTTAGAAACCCTTATAGCTTTATGAGGTTGTGTAGCACTTTCTGTGAATTCTTTCTTTGTATAAAACTTAGGCAAGATAGATTTTGAATTGTTATTATTAAGTGGTGCAACTAAGTAGCCATCTTTTTTAACATAAATATGAATGAATAACCAAGAATCATATTCTTTTAATTTTACTAAATAATCTCCATCTTCTTTAATTGATTTATTATTTAGAAATTCAACTAATATAGTATCACCAATATCATATTTAGGTGCCATTAAATCATCAACAACATCAAACATTAAATATCCTGTTTCTGGTGTTAAGTATTTAGTAGAAACCCACTCATAATCAACAGGATGAATAATCCATTCTTCAGATCCAATATCTATTACTGATATCTTGGCTTTTTTTGATGATTGCTCAGGTTCAAAACCATTGTCATTAATTAATGAATCTCCATCAGTTAATTGTTCAACAGTAGTTTCTAAATAATTAGCTAATTTATCTAATTCAATTTCACTTGGGTAAGTTCTAGCACTTGTCCAATCACATACCTTTGTATAAGATAATTTAAGATCATCAGCAATATTCTTTCTTGATATCTTTTTATAGTCTAATAATGCTACAAGATTATTAGTGAACTTGTCAACAAAAAGTAGACAATAAAAAGATATTTATTTAAACCCTAGTTGAGTTCTATACTCAATTGGGGTTTTATAGTTTAAAGCATAACTTGGTCTTAAATAATTATGATCATATATAATTGCATTTATATAATCCTCAACAGTATCATAATCATATTGATTAAAATCAATATACATTTCTTTTTTTAACCATCCATTTTTAGATTCAATTATTGGATTATCTGTTGGTGTTCCTATTCTCGACATTGACCTAGTTATGTTATAATCTTTATGTGCATTATTAAATGCCACTGAGGAATATATTATGCCTTGATCGGAGTGGAAAATCGTCTCTTGGCTTTTATATCCTCTTTTTATTTTGTCATTTAACATATCTTGTAAGGCATCTTTATGATTTTTCATACTTACTCCGTGATAAAATGGTTTAACATCTGAACCTATTATAGAATCATCAAATGCATCTACATAATATGTCCAATCATATCTTTGTCTTTTAAACCATATCATTGTCGTATCTGATGTTATTTTCTCTAATGGTCGTATAGTCTTCCAATTGTTATTAATAAGATTTGGATATTTAATCGATTCTTCACCTGGTTTTTTATAAATGGAATAATGTCTAGCTTTACTTCTTATTTTTAATATCTTACATACTTTATGAACTAAATTATCTGATACAACCCAACCAGTTTTCTTACGAATTAAATAATTTATTCTATGATAGCCATAACTTGGTTTTCTTTTATGAATATCTCTAATTAAAGATTCTAAATCTCTACGATTTATTTCATATTGATTTAATATATCCTTTGTTTTTAACCATTTATAATAACCTCTTCTAGAAATATTCATTATTTCACATAATGATTTAACAGAATATTCTTTACTTAATGTTTCTACAATTTCAAATTCTTTTTGTTTTATTTCTTGAATACTACAACTGAACCATCTCCTTTCACTAGGTATCCTTTTTTTAATCGTTCATTCTCAATTCTTAATTTCATATTTTCATATTCCAATTTTTCTATATCTGTTAAATTTTTCTTATTTGAATATTTGCATAAAGAATTTCCTGGTTTCTTTTGATTTTCTAATCCTTTAATACCTTGTTCATTATATTTGTTTAACCATTTATTAGTAATAGAATGACCCAACAACTTCGTCCGTTTAGCATTTGTTCAACATATTTTAATTTTTCTTCTTTTGAATAATATTTGTTTTTACCACCTTTGGGTCTTCCTTGCATATTTTCATCTCCTTTACTAAATTATACCAAAGAAAAAGTAAACACATCTTTTTTGTGTCTACTTTTATCTTACAACTTCACATATATAAGGCCATCTTTTTACTTTTTTACAATTTTTTATGTTGAAGCCAATAGTAATGATTTCTCTGTTTCTTTTTACTACTTTAGAAATACTTGTAGGATCAAATCCTAAAGTTTCAGCAATTTCTTTTAATTTGTAATTATGTGATATTCCATTTGATATAACTTTTCTTTGCTCAAAAGTTAAATGTTTCCATGTTTTCATTTTTAAATTCCTCCTTCTTCGGCAAAGAAATGATTATATTATACTATAAACAAGCTTATCTCAGTTTTTTATTTAAAAATGGAATTTCAAATGAAAATTCACGATAATTTGATAAATTAATTTAAGATTAGTGACTTTTCTTTAGAAATTTGGTACAATTGTTATAGGAAGGTAGTATTGATATGAAAAAGTATACGATAGATGATTATATAATTGATATTGACAAAAAAGGTCTAAAAAAGACATGGAATACAATACTATCAAAAACTTTAAATAATGATTTTGAATCAGATGTTTTTAATATGGAAAACTATGGTGAATTATATGAAATTGGTTTAGAACATGTAAATAAGATTAGTAAAAAAGAAATGGGAAAATATTATACACCTCGTGATGTTGCAGATATTATGTCAAATTGGTTAAAACCACTAAAAGGTGAAAATGTATGCGATGTTGGGTGTGGTGCTGGTAATTTGATTTTATCTTATTTAAACATAATAGGAAAGCATGAAGCGATTAATTTAATTAGAAATGGCAAAATATACTTGTTTGATCTAGATGATATAGCACTAGAAATATGTAAATATTCTATTGCTATTAAGTATGGAAAGCAATATTTAAGAAAGATACATACCAAACATTGTGATTTTTTAAGTAAAAATATAAAATTACCAAAAAATTCAAAGGTTATATCAAATCCACCATACTATAAAATTTCTGAGCTTGGTGAAGATTGGAAAATTACTAAAGTAATTTCAGATTCAAAGGAATTATATTCAGCATTTATAGAAAAAATTATTACCCAAAGTGTCACTTCAGTAATAATTACACCTTATAGCTTTATTGGTAGCGGAAAATTTTATTCGCTTAGAAAAGTTATGAATAAATATAATGGTTTTGTTGTGTCATTTGATAATGTCCCTGGCAATATTTTCAATGGTAGAAAGCATGGTATATTTAATTCTAACAAAGGAAATTCAGTTCGTGCTGCTATTACAGTTGTAGAAAATAAAGATAAAGTAAGAGGATTTAAATTTAGCCCTTTAATAAGATTTAAGACCGAAGAAAGAAGCAAAATGCTCAATAATAAATTGTTATATGACTTAATTAATGATAGATATCAAGTTGTTGATAATAGAAGAAAGGCATTTTATAAATGTCATATTGATTTATTGAATGTATTAGATATTTGGAAAGAAAAATCAAGTAAAAAAATGAATAATTTATTAAGCAACGACGGCGAAGAATTATATTTACCAACCACTTGTAGATATTTTACTGTTGGATCTAAGAAAAATTTATCAAGAGATGGCAAAAGAATTATAAAGATTAAAGATAAAAATAAATACAATTATGTTTATTGTATGATGAATTCTACTTTTGCATATTGGTATTGGAGATTGTATGATGGTGGAATTAATTGTCCATTAACTATTATTAATACGATACCTGTATTCTACGATTTATTTAATGAAAATCAATTAAAAAAATTAAATAAAATCGCAACTGAAATGCAAAAAAAAGAAGAAGATTATTTAGTATATAAAGTAAATGCTGGCAAAAAACAAGAAAACATTAAATTTCCTAAGAAGTATAGAGATGAGATTAATAGATTGTTTTTTGAGGTATTAAATATAAATGAAGATATATCGATTTTAAATAAAGTTCATAGTAGTTCTTTATTTGAAGAAAGCGAGAGTGAAGATTATGAATAAAAAAGAAGCAATAAATGAACTAATAAAGAAAATTTATAATACAAACTCTGATTTGATTCTTCCTGAGGTAGATATAAAAATGTTGAATGATTTCTTTAAAAGAAATGAGAATTTTGATAAAAAATTTGAAGAATTTTGTAATGATAACTCTGAGAAATTTAATGAAATATCAAAATTAAAAAGCGGAAAATATGAAATAGAGAAACAATATAATCAAGGTAAAGCATTACAACCTGGAATTCTTTCAGAATGTAATTATATTGAAACATTAGCAAAGATATTTAAGTTAAATAAATGTCTTGATTTCGATAGAACACCAGTGAATAAGGTTCCTATAGAATGCAGAGATTATTTAAAATCTGGATACCAAACATTTTCTGCTGCTAGATATTTATACTATAATACAAAGAATCCAGATATATTTATTTTTCAATATGGAAATCCTGCCAATGGAGATGCTGAAATAATTATTAATAGTAATAAAGTTAGAATTGAATTTAAAGAAAGAAATGCAAAAGCTGGCGAATATGACATAACAGGGTTATATAACGATGAGGGAGAATTGTTAATATCTGATGATTTTATGGTGAATACTCCTGAGTATATTCCGTTAATTGAAAAGTTTAATAACGAAACAAACGTTATTGAACAAATAGGACATAATTATAATAATTTCGACGATGAGATTAAAGTTAAGTCTATAGAGAAATATTTCGAAAGACATAATATAGATGTTATTATATCATCAACTACTGATAATGATTTGGTAGTTTTAACGCCAAAGTGTGTAAAAATAGAATTACCAGATGGTAGAAGAATTATTACAACTGAAAATAGCGAAATAAGAACTTCTGGGAGAAATCATACAAAAATATTTACAATGGGTCTATTTGAAAAAGTATTAAAAGATATGGAGGCAATTAAAATTTCTGATAATGAATACGAAGTTTCATTAAATAATAATTTAGTGGAAGTTGTTAACGGCAGAGGAACAAGCACTCCAAGTAGAGTTAAGTTTAATAAAGTTTTTTTTGTAGATATTAAAAATGCTAAAATAGAAAACAATAAAATAACATTTAATATTAACAATGTTAAACAATTAAAGCCTTCAATTTCAATGCACATTAAAATAAATGCTAATAAAGATGAATTAAAACAATATTTTGCTGATGAAATTGAATAAATTATGACTTTTTAAGTTTTTAAAAGTTTTCTCGTAATATTTTTTTAAAGTTATAAATCAACTTAAAATTATACTCAAATCAACGACTTAAAACACTATAATTGCATCTTTTTTGTAACTACTAATATTATTGTACGCAAAAATAAAGGGGACATTATTATGATAATATTACACCATTGTTAGTTATTCTTTTAATAAAAAGCCATCTAGACATATTTAATAAATTGTATTATCATAAATATAAAAGGATTGATACAATGAAAAGTAAAGTATATTTTACAAAAGAAATAACAAGCAAAAGTTTAGTTAAAATTTATGAAAGTTTAAATCACGAACTAAAAGGAAAAGTTGCAGTTAAAATTTCTACCGGAGAACCTGGTGGACATAATTTTTTAAATCCAAATTTAATTAAAGATTTAGTAAATAAATTAAATGGTACAATCGTAGAATGTTGCACTGCTTATGCTGGAAAAAGAATGAATCCAAGTGATCACTGGCAAGTTATCAAAGACCATGGGTTTTATGACATAGCTCCATGTGATATCATGGATGAAGATGGTGAAATAACAATACCTATAAATGGTGGAAAACATTTAGGTGGCATAAACTATGTTGGTAGTCATATTAAAAATTATGATTCAATGCTAATGTTATCTCATTTTAAAGGACACATAATGGGTGGCTTCGGCGGAGCTTTAAAAAATATGTCAATCGGAGTAGCCTCCAAAAATGGTAAAGCATGGATTCATTCTGCAGGAAAGACAACTGTACCAGATGAATGCTGTAAATTAGAAACTAAACAAGATGATTTTCTAGAAAGTATGGCTGAAGCAGATAAATCTGTCGTGGACTACTTCAATCCTGAAAATATTGTTTATATAAACGTTGCCAATAATATTTCTATAGATTGTGATTGCGATAATAATCCAAAAGATCCAGAAATTGCAGATATAGGAATATTTGCATCCCTAGACCCAGTTGCTTTAGATAAATGTTGTTATGATATTATTATGAATTTAACTGAAAATGGTGCAAACTCTTTAAGGATGCGAATGCTTGATAAAAATGCAATTCATATTGTGGAAGAAGCAGAAAGCCTAGGTTTAGGTACAACTCTATATGAACTAGTAAGTATTGATTGAGGTTATTATGAAATTAGAAGAAATAGTAAAAATATTAACAGAACAAAATAAAACTGTATCCACGATGGAATCTTGTACCGGCGGAGCTCTTGCTAATGCCATTACAAATATCCCGGGAGCTAGTGAAATTCTAAAATTTAGTGCAGTAACTTACTCAAATGAATTTAAAATAAAAATGGGTGTACCCAAAGATATAATTGATACATATTCAGTTTATAGCACAGAAACTGCCATAGAAATGAGTAAAAAAATATCTGAATTTACCAATTCTAATTATGGAATAGGTATAACAGGTAAACTAAATAGAGTGGATCCTCATAACTTATCTGGTGATAATAACACAGTTTACTTTAGTATATATAATAAAGATAAAAATACAAATTATACCAATTCATTAAAAGTAACAAAAGAAACTAGAAAAGAAAATAAAGAAGAAGTAATAGAAAAAATAATTGATAAATTTTATAAAATATTAAAAAAAGAAGACTAAAGCAAGTCTCCTTGATAAATATTTCTCTTAACCATTTCTTTATCTATATCATTTAAAACTACAAACTTCTTTATAAGCCAATCCGGAGCAATCAACTCATCTAAAGTTGGGTCTCCAGTTATTCTCATTATAACAATATCTTGATTTAAAAGTCTTAATTGATCACAAACAATATCAATATATTCCTCTTTAGTTAGGATATGAAATTTATCTTTTTCATAAATACTAGCTAAAGGGGTATTTTTTGCTACGTAAAGCATATGAATTTTAATTCCATCAATCCCACAATCATTAACAAACTTTATTGTATTTAACATATCTTCTTTAACTTCATAAGGAAGACCATTTATAATGTGTGCAACAACAAATATGTTTCTTTCATGTAATTTTTTTACAGCATCTTTAAATACTTCACTATTATGACCACGATTAATAAAATTTAATGTATTATTATTGCTACTTTGTAAACCAAATTCGACAATTAAAAAAGTTTTTTTATTTAGTTCATCTAAATAATCTAACCATTCTTCTGTTAAACAATCAGGTCTAGTAGCTATATCTATTCCCACAACTTTAGGTAATAATAACAACTTATCAACATAACATTCAACCAAATTTTTATCATTATATGTATTCGTACCAGATTGAAAATAAGGGATATATAAACTATCTGGCCATTTTTGTTCCATGATTTTTTTACCATTTTCAAATTGTTCTAAAATATCCAAGTTTCCATCACTTATACTTGCAGTAGACTTATTAGAACAATAAATACATCCACCATTAACTTGATTAGGACATGTACTATTAATATCTATGGGTACTTTAAATACTTTTTGCCCAAATTTCTTTTTAAAAAAATAATTTAAAGTATAATATCTTTTATTATCTAATGTATTTTTAAACATAATACCACCTGTCAATATTTTAACATGTAAAAATATAAAATTAAAGTTGTTATTTTTCATATTTGTAGTATAATAATATTAGTTGCTGAAATAGCTCAGTTGGTAGAGCAATGCCCTCGTAACGCATAGGTCGTAAGTTCAAGCCTTACTTTCAGCACCATAAGATAACAAATGCTCTTTTACCTTTAAACGGAAATAGAGCATTTTTAATTTAAAATTAAAATTATATATACAAAAGGTATACTATGTGCTATAATAAATTTATGAGCTAAAGGAGGAATAAAAAATGCGTGTAT
>CAKOWW010000018.1 GCA_934129785.1 uncultured Clostridia bacterium | reverse complement strand
CATATTTCGTGAAAAATATTTACCGCTTCGGTTTATTCTCTAAAGGATTTTATTGTTTACTTTTCAATGTACTTTTTTGTTCCTCTGTGCGGAACGATTCTTATTATACATGAACTTAATTCCTTTGTCAACACTTTTTTCAAACTTTTTTTAGAAAATTTCCAACTATCAATTTTCCATATTGGGAAAAGCGCCATTTATAGCCATTTTTCGACATTTAATTTTTATTATTTTTTTAAAAATAAAATATATATTTTTAAAAGAGTAACATTTCGGGGGGACCGACTTTGATACTGTCTGTTATAAAATTACAGACAGTTAAAAGGTATAGTATAAAATTACAGGCAACTAAAAGATATTGATATTATGGAAAATCCAGAGAACTTTCCTATAATACAATAAAAATGTGGAAAATCTACCTTTCCACATTTATTGTTAACAATATACTCTTCACAAATCCATTATCATCGTATTCAGTTTTAGCATCATAGTTATAATCTTTGTTTTCTTCCATAAAAGCGTGTAATTTTGAGACAGTTTCTTCGTTACTATTATTTTTATCAATATTTAATCTAATTTCTCTTCCATTTACAACTTCCATACCAATTAAGTTGTTCTTTATTGTATCAATCATTTTCAAAGTTGTATCTGTATTCAGTTTTTCGCCCTGAAGAATTTCAAATTTAGAGTTAAATCTATTTTTTTCTGCTTCTGAAGCCCCGTCACCTTCTAATTTTTTATTATCCTTAATTACTCCCATTATTTCTAATATATTATTAATGTCATTTTTTATTCCTGTTTCTTCATTTATAGCATTCAGTTTTTGTGTTACAGCTTCATTTACTTTTTGAATAATCGTTTTTACTTGTTCTTCATTTAGTTCACTTAAATTCACACTATTTTTATCGTCAAATTTTTCTTGCTTTTCCACGCTTGTTATTTTTTTTATTTTTTGTGCAATACTTCCCTCTATTTTATTTGTTTCATTTTCATATATTATACTAGTATTTTTTTCATTTGTTGTTTCATCTATTTGATTTTCCTTTTGTTTTAAAGTAATTTTATTTGTTTTATCTTTCTTTGTGCCTTCTAATATTAAAGCAACATTTCCATCTTTCTTTTCTAATATATAGTTTTTAGAATTTTCTTCATTTGATATTGCTATTTGTGCATATTCATTTTCCAAAGTATCTATATTTATTTCATAGTCTATTCCATTTATAAAAATTTTGATTGTTTTCCCGTTTTTTTCATATACAGAAATTTCTGTTTCGTCACTTCCTATGTTGTTTTCATTTATTTTTGTTATAGTTTCTTCTATTTCTGAAACAAAATTTTCTTTTATATTTGTTTTATTTTTTGTTAAAATGTTTATTGTTTCCATATTTGTTTGCAATGTTTCTAGTTTTGCTAAAACTGTTTCATCTTCTTTTAAAGTAGACAATATTTTTAAATACAAATTATTCAATTCTTCTTTTGTTAATTTTATTGTATATTTATTTGCTATTAAATTCTGTTGATTTATTGTTATTTGTTGATTTGGTTCTTTTAAAAATTTTTCTTTTGAAACATTTTGTTTTACTATTCCTAAATATTTGTCTTTCAATGCTTGTTTTTCTTCGTTAGAAAATTGCACACCATCAAAAATACTTTGTTCCATTTTTAACGAATCTGGAAGTTTTGATGTTTCTTCTTCAGAATATCCTATTTTTTTGAAAAGTGTTCCTACTTCACTATTGTTTGCAGTAACATATTGTTTTATTAATTCTGGAAATTTTATTCCATATGTATCTCCATCTTGCATGTATTTCATATTGAATATTTCATTGTTATCATTTATCAATTTTATATCTTTGCAGTCTACTTTATTTTGTAAATCTGTTTTTCCATCAATAGTTACTTGCATTTTGTTGATATTGCTACTTGTATCTTCTGATGTTGTTCCAATATTTTTAGTATGATTTACTTTTATTGTTGTTTTTTCTTCATATGGTGTGCTTTTTAATTCTTCATCCATAACTATATTCTTTATAGTTTCTTCTATCCAATTATAGTTTTCTTCTGTTTTTCCCATATATTTAATAAACAATGTTTGATTTGATTTAAAACTATCTGTTGTAAAATATAGTAGTGCAAAAACTGTTGCTAATATTAAAATAAAAATTGTTATTATACTAATTAATAAAGCTCTTCTTTTTTTTCTTGTTACCATATTAAATTTCATTCCTTTCAAATTTGCCCGGATTTTATTTGTTATCTATTTTAGTCTTTGTTTTACAGCTTCATATACTACAATTCCTGTTGATACAGAGGCATTTAGTGATGTCACTTTTCCCTTCATTGGTATTTTTACTAGAAAATCACAATTTTTTCTTACTTTTTCGCTCATTCCGCTTCCTTCGTTTCCAATAACTATTCCCAATGGGCCTGTTAAATCTTGATTATAGTAATATGTTTGTGTGTTTATATCTGTACCACATATCCATAACCCTGCATCTTTTAATTTTTGTATACTGTCTGAAATGTTTGTTACTCTAGCAATTTTCATATGTTCAACTGCCCCTGCTGATGTTTTATTTACTGTTGCATTTACAGATGCAGCTCTTCTTTTAGGTATTATAATTCCATGTACTCCTGCTGTTTCAGCAGTTCTTATTATTGAACCTAAATTATGAGGATCTTCTATTCCATCTAATATTAAAACAAATGGATCTTCATTTCTATTTTTCGCTTCTTCTAGAATATCTTCTATTTCGCAATATTCAAATGGTGGAACTATTGCAATTACTCCTTGATAGTTGTTTGTTTGTGCTATTTGTTCCATTTGTCTTCTATCTTTTTCTACTATTATAATTCTTCTTTCTTTCGCTATTGCAATTATTTTATTTATAGAACCGTGTTTTTCTCCTTTTGTTACAAATATTTTGTTTATATCTTTTTTACTTTCTAGTAATTCAAGTACAGAATTTCTTCCTTCAACTTGATCCTCATATATTTTTTCTTCTTTTTTCATTTTACCTCACTCCTTTATTCATCATCTAATTTTAATACACTTAAAAATGCCTCTTGTGGTATTTCTACATTTCCAATTTCTCTCATTTTCTTTTTACCACGTTTTTGTTTTTCAAGTAATTTTTTCTTTCTAGTTATATCTCCACCATAACACTTTGCTAATACATCTTTTCTCATTGCTGATATTGTTTCCCTTGCTATTATTTGTCCACCTATTGCTGCTTGAATTGGTATTTTAAATAACTTTCTTGGAATTACAGTTTTTAATTTCTCTACCATTTTTTTGCCTCTTTGATAACTACTATCTTTATGTACTATAAAACTTAATGCATCAACTATTTCTCCATTTATATAGATATCTAATTTTACTAAACTTGATTTTTTGTATTCTTTAAATTCATAATCTAATGATGCATATCCTTTTGTTTTTGATTTTAGATTATCAAAAAAATCATATATTATTTCATTTAGTGGCATTTCATATATTAATGTTACTCGATTTTCGTCTAAGTATTTCATGTCAATATATATTCCGCGTCTATTTTGACACAATTCCATTATATTTCCTACATATTCTTTTGGTGTTAATATATTTGCCGTTACAAATGGTTCTTCTATATATGATATTTCTTGTGCTTTTGGTAATTCTTCCGGATTATATAGTTCCATTACTTCTCCATCTGTTTTATATACTTTATATATAACTGATGGTGCTGTTGTAATTAACCCTAAGTCAAATTCTCTATCTAGTCTTTCTTCTATTATTTCTAAGTGAAGCAATCCTAAAAATCCACATCTAAATCCAAACCCCAGAGCTGCTGAGCTTTCTGCTTCATATTCTAATGCCGCATCATTTAATTTTAGTTTTTCTAATGCTTCTTTTAAGTCTTCATATTGGCTTCCATCTACCGGATAAAGTCCACAATATACCATTGGTGTTACTTTTTTATAACCTGCTAAAGGCTTGTCCGCTGGATCATTTTTTAATGTTATTGTATCTCCTACATGTATGTCTGATAATGTTTTTATACTTGCTACTATATATGCAACTTCTCCTGCTTTTATTTCGTTTGTTGGAACATATGAACCTGGTACAAAATATCCAACTTCTGTTACTGTAAAAGTTTTATTTGTTGCCATTAATTTTATTTCATCACCAACTTTTACTTTTCCATCTACTACTCTTACATGGGCCACTGCTCCTTTGTAATTGTCGTAAAAAGAATCAAATATTAAGCATTTTGTTTTAGCATTTTCATCACCTTTTGGTGCTGGCAAGTCTTTTACAATTCTTTCTAAGACTTCTTCTACATTTAATCCGGATTTTGCTGAGATACATGGTGCATCTTCTGCTGGTATTCCTATTATGTCTTCAATTTCATGTTTTACTTCTTCTACTCTTGCGTTTGGTAAATCTATTTTGTTTAATACTGGTAAAATTTCAAGGTTATTGTCTATTGCTAAATATACATTTGCCAATGTTTGAGCTTCCACACCTTGACTTGAATCTACTACTAATACTGCACCATCACATGCAGCTAAACTTCTTGATACTTCATAATTAAAATCCACATGTCCCGGGGTGTCTATTAGGTTTAGTATATATTCATTTCCGTCTTTTGCTTTATATATTAATCTAACTGCTTGAGATTTTATTGTTATTCCTCTTTCTTTTTCTATTTCCATATTGTCTAGTACTTGACTTTCCATTTCTCTTTTAGACAATACTCCCGTCATTTCAATTAATCTATCTGCCAGTGTTGATTTTCCATGGTCTATATGTGCTATTATACTAAAGTTTCTTATTCTTTCTTGTCTATTATCCATATTTCCTCCGTTTTTAGATTGCGTTTTCTGCTTTATTTTAGCATATATATTAGAAAATAACAAGCAAAATCTATTTTTTAAAATCTTGCATTGTCACATCATAAATATTGTACACATTTGTATATCCCATTCTTCTTAATTTTCTTCTTGCTTTTCTGCTTCTCATTCCAGCTTCACAATATAAAACAATTAATTGGTCCTTTTCTGGTAATTCATTTTTACATCTTTTAATTATTTCATATTCTGGAATTAAAATTGCATTTTTTAAGTGTCCTTCTCTATATTCCTGTGGACTTCTTACATCTATTAATATTCCACTTTTCATATCCATCTTTTCAAATTCTTTAAAAGATATCTCATTTTTTTCAATATTTCTATATAATCCTTTTTTTAATTTCCAAAACATATAATCACCTATTTTAGTTATTTAATATATTATATGTAAAATTTATTTTTTAGTTATTTTCCACAGTTTTAAAATTATCCACATATAATTTCAAAGTTTTCCACAGTGCATTTTCTACAACATTATTCTGTTTTCGCTATTTTCTAGGCATTTTTGACATTTCTGTTCTTTTCAAATATGTAACATAAATATTTCATTTATAACTTTTATAGCACTCATTTTATTATCTTTTTCTGCATTTTACTTACTTTTTGTCTTGTTTTCTTCCTTTTTCGCGTCTTTTTATTACATTCTCATTTCATTTTCATTACATTTCTGTCATTTTTTATATTTTATGTTACTTGTTTTTGTTTTTTTTATTTTTTATGCCTGTGTATAATTTATTGTGGAAACTGTGGATAACTTTGTGAATAACTATAAACAGTCACTTTGCGTTCATAAGTTGTTCACAGTTTATCTTGTTTACCATAATTTTATTTTTAAAAAATTATTTTTATACACATTATGTATATTTTTTGCTAAAAAGTCGCATCATTATGATGCGACTTTTTTTATTTTCTTATAATAAAATATATTATTGTTATGATTTCTAATGTAGTTATAAATGGAAAACCTATAACGAAAGCAATTTTTTGTGTTTTATGTCTAAATGTGTACATACCAGCAGTTGTTCCTATTCCACCACCTATTGCAGTTATAATAAATAGTGTTTTTTCTGGTATACGCCACTTTCCTTTTTTGGCTTTTTGCTTATCTAACCACATTATAAAAAATCCAAATATATTTATTGCAAAAAAATATATTATTATATTTTGCATAGTAAAAATTTCTTCCATATAATTCAATCCTTTCTATCCAAATAAACTCATTTGATTACTTTGGCTCATTCCTTTTAAACAATCATATTTTTTTAATACATCTGTTACAGAATTTCCAATTTTTGAGCGTATTTTTAAGTCATCAATAGACATAAATTTTCCTTCTTGTCTTGCTTTTACAATTCCTTCTGCTGCAACAGTTCCAAGTCCTGGTATACTGTTTAAAGGTGGTCGTATTTTATCATCTTCTACTAAGAATTTCGTAGAATGGGATTTGTATAAGTCCATTGGCAGAAATTCAAATCCTCTTTCATACATTTCAAGTACTAGTTCTAGTATAGCATACATATTTTTATCTTTAACTGTTGCATTATTTCCTTGTAAATCTATTTCTTTCATTTTATTTTTAACTTTTTCTTTTCCAAATATCATACAATCACTATCAAATTCATCTGCTCTTATTGAGAAATATGCTGCATAATATGCAAGTGGCTTATGTACTTTAAACCATGCAATTCTAAATGCATTTGTTACATATGCTGCTGCATGGGCTTTTGGGAACATGTATTTTATTTTTTCACATGATTTTATATACCAATCTGGCACATCATGTTCTTTCATTAAAGCTTTATATTCTTCCCATTTTGCTGGGTCTTTTAGAGCTTTTCCTTTACGAACTGTTTCCATTATTTTGAATGAGTGATTTGGTGGCACTCCTTTTTTTATCAAATATATCATAATATCATCACGACAACATATTGCCTCTTGTAGTGTTACTACTCCTTGATCTATTAAGCTTTGAGCATTTCCAAGCCACACATCAGTACCATGTGATAGTCCTGATATACGTATTAATTCATCAAATGTTGTTGGTTTTGTGTCTACCAGCATTCCTCTTACGAATTTGGTTCCAAATTCAGGTATACCAAAGCTTCCAACTTGTGAATGAATTTGTTCTGGAGATACTCCTAATGCTTTTGTTGAACTGAAAATTGACATTGTCTCTTTATCATCTAGTGGTATTTTTGTTGGATCTATACCTGTTATGTCTTGAAGCATTCTTATAACAGTCGGATCATCATGACCTAGTATATCAAGTTTTAATAAGTTTTGGTCTATTGAGTGATAGTCAAAGTGTGTTGTTATTATATCTGAGTTTGGATCATCTGCTGGATGTTGTACTGGACAAAACTCATATATTTCTCTTCCTTTTGGCACAACTATTATTCCTCCTGGATGTTGACCTGTTGTTCTTTTTATTCCTGTACAGCCTGTTGCAAGTCTTTGTGTTTCTGCTCTATTTATTGGTATATTTCTTTCTTCAAAATATTTTTTTACATATCCAAATGCTGTTTTTTCTGCTATTGTACCAATTGTTCCTGCTTTAAATGTAGTTCCTTTTCCAAATATTACTTCTGTATATTTATGTGCTTTTGCTTGGTATTCCCCTGAGAAGTTTAGATCTATATCAGGTTCTTTGTCTCCATTAAATCCTAAGAAAGTTTCAAATGGTATATCCATTCCATCTTTAGCAAGTTTATGTCCACATTTTGGGCAATCTTTATCTGGCAAATCGAATCCATTTCCCACACCATAGTCTTCAAATTCTGAATATTTACAGTTTGGACATCTATAATGTGGTTTTAATGAATTTACCTCTGTTATACCTGTCATGAACGCTACTAATGATGAACCAACTGATCCTCTTGAACCAACAATATATCCATCTGCATTTGACTTCCATACTAGTCTTTGTGCAATTATGTACATAACTGAATATCCATTGCTTATTATTGAGTTCAACTCTTTGTCTAGTCTTGTTTGTACTATTTCTGGAAGTGTATCCCCATATAATTCATGAGCTTTTTTATATGCTATATTTTTTATATCTTCTTCACACCCTGGTATATGTGGTGGACATTTTTCTGGTGATATTGGACTTATTCTTTCACACATATCAGATATTTTGTTTGTATTTGTTACAACTACTTCATATGCTTTTTCTTCACCTAAATATTTAAATTCTTCTAACATTTCTTCTGTTGTTCTTAAATACAATGGTGCTTGCATGTCGGCATCTTGATATCCTTGCCCTGCTTCTAATATTCTCCTATATACTTCGTCTTGTGGATCCATAAAATGAACATCACATGTTGCTACTACTGGTTTTCCAAGCTTTTCACCTAATGCAACTATTTTTCTATTTATATCTCTTAGCGCTTCTTCATCTTTTACTATTTCATTTCTTATTAGGAAGTTATTGTTTCCTATTGGCTGAATTTCTAAGTAATCATAGAAATTTGCTATTTCCTCTATTTCTTCATCTGTTTTCCCGAAGTTCTATTGCTTGGTATAATTCCCCCGCTTCACAGGCACTTCCGTAATATTAATCCTTCTCTGTATTTTTCTAATAAACTTTTTAATATACGCGGTTTACGATAAAAATAGTGTAAATGTGATAGTGACACTAATTTGTATAAATTTCGTAGTCCAACATAATTTTTAGCTAATATTATTGCATGATATGTTTTTAATTTTTTGTATTCATCTTTTTTAGCTTCTTCTGTTCTGCTTACATCGTCTATTTCGTCAACTTTTTTTGCTCCACGCTTTTCTAGCATATCAAGCATTACTTTAAACACTTTTACTGTTGTATCAACATCATCTAATGCTCTATGTGCTACCTCTACTTTTATTCCTAAATTATCTGCGATTTTTCCTAACTTATATTTTTTATAATTTGGAAATAAATCTTTGGCTAAGCTTAGAGTATCTAAATATGTGTAATCAAAATCATATCCTAAGGCTTTTGCATTTTGCTTTAAAAAGCCTACATCAAATCCAGCATTATGTGCAACTATTACTGAATCTTTTCCTAAAAATCCCAATATTTTAGGAAAAACTTTATCTATTGTTTCTGCATCTTTTACCATTTCATCTGTTATATTTGTTACTTCTGTAACCCTTGCTGGTATGTGTTTTTCCGGATTTACAAAACATGAAAATTCATCTATTACTTCTCCATCTTTTAGCTTCATTATTCCGTACTTCTGTTATTTTTTCTGTTGTTGCTGAAAATCCTGTTGTTTCTAAGTCTAATACACAATATGTTGTATTTAAGTCCTGTCCTTTTGCATTTTCTACAACCTTGTTTTTATCTGGTGCTAAATATGCTTCAACTCCATATAAAATTTTGATATCTTTGTTGTCATATCCGCAACATTTTATGTGCTTCTGGAAATGCTTGTACTACTCCATGGTCTGTTATTGCAATTGATTTCATTCCCCATTTCATTGCTCTTTTTATTAAGTCTTTTGCTGATGTCATCGCATCCATTTGGCTCATTTGAGTATGCATGTGAAGTTCAACTCTTTTTACTTCTGCATTGTCTTGTCTTACTTTTTTCTCTAGTCCTTCTGTTTCTACAATTGTATTTACCATTACCGTTAATTCATTTGAAAATGTGTCCATGCTTGCTGTTCCAGCTACTTTAAGTCCTCTTGCGCTTTTTATTCTTTTCATTACCTTTTTTGCAATGTCTTTGTTTAAGAATGATTTACATGTTATTGTACTTGTTCCATCATATAAATCAAAGCTAAATAAGGTTTTACCTGATTTTAAAGTTCTATCTTCTGTAAATATAACTTCTCCCTGTAAGGCAACTTTTCCATCATCCACACCTAAATCTTCTACTTTTACTACTGGTTCTGTTATGTTTGGTGAACCGCCTAATATAAGTGGTGTTTCTTCTTCTTCAACTTCTTCTGGTTCTGCTATTTCTTTATTTGTTTCAATTATTGTATTTGCTATAACTGTTACATCTCCTGCATATGTATCTAATCCTGCTTTTCCTATTGTTTTTATTGATTTTGCGTTTTGAATTTTTCCTATCATTTGTTCACCTTCTTTTAGGTCTTTTGCAAATGATTTTATTGTTATAGTTCCTGTTCCATCATATAAGTCAAATATAAGCATTCCTTTGCCTGATTTGGTTTGTCGAACTTCACTTGTTAAAATTCTTCCTTCTAATGTTACTCTTCCATCGTTTGCTGTTATATCTTTTATATTCATATGTTTTTCTTTCGCTTTTGATGGTTTTCCCATTATGTATTCTTGTGGTTCTTCATATGCTATATCTTCTGGCATTACATCTTCTTGTGGAATATATCCATCTATGTCTTCTGGCATTTTATAGTCAATATCATGATATTCTGGAACTTCATTACCTTGATTTTGTGCATGCAACTCTTTATTTTTTTCTTCTATATTATGAATTATTTCTTTTTCTTCATTTTCTAGTTTTTTTCTAATTGCCATCATGTCTTCTTTTGATAGCTCTTCTACTAATTCTATTGTATATTCAATTCCAAATAGATTTTTTAGAACTTTTACTAATTCTTTGTCTGTTTTCTTCGCTCTTAAAAAGTCCGCACCTTTTATATGCATTCTTACAGTTATATTTTTTTCTACTACATCAACATCACTTTTTAGTAGTAACATTGGCTTTGTTAATGGATATTTATGTGCCATATATGCAATGATATTTCTCCATTCTGTTTTTATGTCCTTTTTTTCTACAGCTTCATAGTATTCTATTTTTATATCTACTGATAAAAACATAAATCTTTCTCTTAAGAATTTTTCGAAATACCATATTTCTTTTATTTCTATATATTCATCAAAATAAAGCAATACTTGTAGTGTATTTGTCTTTTTTATTACATTTAATGCTCTTACTTCTGCATATTTGATATTTGAATTTGTTTTGTAATCACTAAATATTTCTCCTACTTTTTTTGATTTCAATTTTTCTCATTCCCTTCCATAGGATAGTGTCTTTGCTTTTTTGTTCTTTCCGATTGTATCATATTTTTTCTCTTGTTTAAAGTAATTATTTAATTTTTTTATTTTTGTTTGTAACACATTTTTTTAGTTCTCATATGATATATCATACAAAGGAAAACAAAGAGAAAACATAGTTCTTAAAATCGAAAGGGGGTCTAGAGTATGCCAGAAAACAGAGGTTGCGGTGGATTCGGTTTTGGTGACGATTGTTGCTGGATTATAATCCTTATATTATTAATCTGCTGCTGTTGCGGAGGTAATAGAGGTGGCTGTTGCTAATCCTTTAACAAAAAGAAGTTCCTGCATTGGAACTTCTTTTAATTTTATTTAAATCTTTTTCCTTTATGTCTTCTTCTAGGTCTTTCTCCATAATCATCTATTTCATCATATGAATTATTATAATTATTTAAAAATGTTTCTCTTGCTTTTTCTTTTGTTAGTGGCTCTTCACTAAAGTCATTTTCTGGATTATTATCTACTGTATTTTGTATTTCTTCATTTTCTTGTAAAAATTCATCTTCATCATCATTTATGCCTGAGTATGGAACTGAATATTCTTCAGCCCATGCCTTGTTTTGTCTATGTTTAACTATTGCAACTATTGCAATTATAAAAACAAGTAAGCCTGCTCCAATTCCTCCTGCAACCATCATTTTCTTTTTTTGTTCCTCTTTTTGTTTTTGCTCTTGTTCTTTTGCTAATGTTTCTTCATCTACTAGACTTTTGTTTACTATTACTTGATATGTTGCTATATTGTTTGAATTGGCATCTGAAACTAAAATTGTTATAATATTTTCTCCCTCTTTTAGTTCATTGTTTCCTGTTATTTCAACTTTGTAATTACTGTTTGTTGTTTTTGCTTCAATGTCTAATTTTTCTTTTTCTCCTATATATTTAACTCTATATTCATATACATTTGTTTTAAAGTCTGGTTCTATTTTTAGGTCTTCTATTTTTAGACTTGAAAGTCCATCACCTATGTTTTCATTTGCATCTGTTGTTGTTTCTTCTGTTTGTGTTGTTGCAGTTGTTTCTTCACTTTTTCCTTCTCTTGTTATTTCTATTGTATATGTTTTTTTAGTTCCATTTTCTGCTGTTACTGTTACTTCTGCTGTATTTGTTCCCTTTTCTAACTTCTTTTTTCCTGTTCCTGTTACTGTTGCTTTTGAGCTTGTTGTTTTTGCATATACTTCAACTTCTGCTACATCTTCTGGCACTGTTGTTTTGTAACTTGTTGTTCCTGATTTAAAACCTGTAAAATCATTTGGTTTTATTCCTAAATCACTTAATGTGGCATCACTTGATTTTGTTGATGTACCACTTGTTGTGTTACTACTTGTATTTGTCTTATTTGTTTTGTTTGATGTGCTATTACTGCTTGAATTTGTTTTGCTGTTTGTTGATGTGTTACTACTATTTGTTGTGTTTGTTGCATATGTACTGCTACAAAATATTATTGTTGATAATATTATTGTTATTCCTATAATATTTTTTATTTTATTTTTCATTGGTTTTTCTCCCTTCAATCTCTTTTTTCGATACTCAGATAATATCATTTTTCATCATTTTTTGTCAAGAAATTTAGGGAGATTTCTAAGATAAAATAATTAACGTTTTTATTTACTTTTATCATGTAAAATGCTATAATGTGACTGACAAATTTCTAGAAAAAAATACACATAAGAAAACTATAAAAATATTAAAATAGGTGATAAAAATGATAGATTTACTTGCTCCAGTTGGAGATTTCGAATGTTTAAAAGCTGCAGTGCAAAATGGTGCAAACAGCGTTTATTTTGGCGCAAATTTATTTAGCGCCCGAGCTTTTGCAAGTAACTTTGATTTAGATAATTTAAAAGATGCAATTGAATACGCAAAAATTCGTGGAGTAAAAACAAATTTAACTCTTAACACTTTAATAAAAGATGATGAATTTGAAGATGCTTTAGAATTAGCAAAAAAAGCTTATGAGTTTGGAATTGATGCAATAATTGTCCAAGACATTGGATTAGCAACAAAACTAATTGAACTACTTCCCGACTTGCCAATTCATCGGAAGTACTCAAATGACTATTCACAGTTTAAATGGTGCTTTAACCTTACAGGAATTAGGATTTAAAAGAGTTGTTCTTGCAAGAGAATTGTCAACCTCTGAAATTGAATATATTTGTAATAATTCTAATATTGAAACAGAATGTTTTGTACATGGTGCTTTATGCATTTCATATTCTGGCCAATGCTTATTTTCAAGTATGATTGGTGGTCGTTCTGGTAATCGTGGCAAATGTGCTCAACCTTGTAGACTCCCATACGAACTTTTAGAAAATGATAAAAAAATAGATTCAGGATATCTACTAAGTACCAGAGACTTATGTGGCTTAGATTATATTCCATTTTTCATCAAGGCTGGTGTTACCTGTTTAAAAATCGAAGGAAGAATGAAGTCTCCTGCTTATGTTGCAACAGTTACACGAATTTATAGAAAATATATTGACCTTGCCTATTCTTCTGAAACCTATAAAGTTTCTTCAAAAGATAAAGAAGAATTAATGCAAGTATTTAATCGTGGTGGATTTTCATGTGGTCATTTAGACAATTCTTATAACCAAAAACTGATTTGCAAGGAAAAACCAAATAATATGGGACTTTACTTGGGAATTGTTCAAAAATATAATAAAAACAAAGGTATTATCACATTAAAATTAAACAAAAAAATAAATATTGGAGATACTATTTCTTTAGAAAATGAACAAGGAACTTATACTATTTCTGAATTGATGTCCAGTGGAAAAAATATTAGAGAAACTCAAATTGGTGAAACTGTTAATATTGGTAGAATGAAAGGAAATATAAAACCTGGAGATAAAATTTATAAAATGTCTTCTAAACAACTTTTATTATCTGCTACAGAAAGTTATAAAAAAGAAAATAGGAAAATTCCTTTAAAAGCATATGTTAAAGTCAAAAAAGATCTACCTATTGAAATAACAATAAAGCCATATAATAAAAATTTAGAAGTTTATAAAAATATGAGTATAACTTATAGATTAGATGATACAATTCCAGAAATCGCAAAAAATAGGCCATTAGATAAAGAAACACTTATCAAGCAACTATCTAAAACCTCTTCTACTCCATATGAATTTAAAACAATAGATATCGATTTAGACAAAAATTTATTTATACCAAAACTAAGTCTTTTAAATGAACTACGAAGAAAAGCACTTTTATTAGTAGAAAATTATGCAATTTCACAAATAAATAGAAAATTGCCAGATAATTGTACTAAAGAAAATGAAAAAGAAAACATTTTAGATAGCATGAGAGAATTTGCAAATAATAAAATTGATATAAAAAAAGCTTCTAATAAAAAAATATCAATTTTATTAAACATTTTACATGAAGATATTGACTACTCTTCTTTACAAAATGTGGATAATATCTATATTCCATTAAAATATTTTGTAAATAAAAAATATGATCAAATATTACAAACGCTAAGCAAAAAAGGTGAGCTTTCAATTTACTTACCTACTATTTTAAAAGAAAATTACAGAAATTTATTTTACACAAATGCAAAAAGTGCAGTAAAAAAATATGAAATAAAAGGATTTGTTGTTTCTAATATTGGTAATATAAAGCTTCTAAATAGCTTATTTACTGACTTAGATAAACATTTTAAATTAACAGCAAACTATACTTTTAATATTTTTAATTCTGAAAGTGTTTTAGAATTAAAAAAACTAGGAATTAGCGCATTTACTCTTTCCTATGAATCTGATAAACAAACTTTAGAAAGTTTATGTAATTATAATTACTTACAAAAAGAATTGATTGTTTATGGAAAAGCCCCTGTACTTAATATGAACTATTGCCTACTTGGAAATTCTAATAAATGCTATCCAAATTGTAAGCTAGAATGTACAAACTCAAAAACATATTATTTAAACGACAGACTTAATATGAATTTTAGAATTTTACCAGACAACATTCAAACTGTAACTACAATTTATAATAGCAAAACAACTTCTATTTCTCCTAATGAATTTAATGTTGATTCTACAAGAATTGATATTTTAGATGAATCTTTAAATGAAATAAATAACATTATAAACACTGTAAAATCAGGTAATAGATTTGAAGGTAAAGAATTTACAAACGGTAATTTAAATAGAATTATATAAAAAAATAGGCTCACAACTATTACAATTGTGAGTCTATTTTTTATTTTAAAAACCTTGATTTTGCTAGATTTGCTTACTACTTAAGTCTATAATTAAATCCATATTATCATCTTTTGCAGTCTTATTTTTTCGTATTGCTCCACACTTTTTACATTTAAATACAATTACATATCCTTTTTTACCATCTATCTCTAGACTTACAGGTTCTAAATCTCCATGACAGGTTTCTGCTCTGTCACCTGGATTTTTGTCAACATGTTTTGAATGTAAACAATATGGGCAATGATTTCTACATGAATATCCTAGCTTCTTTACTTTTTTTCCGCAATGTTCACATATAAATTCTTCATCTATTTTAGTAAAATTTCTTACCTCCATTTTTCTTCATTCCTCTCTTAAGACATAAAGCTGATCAAAAAAGTTAAATCTAAGCCTTTTTTATTAATATTTAAAATCTCCACCACCAACAAATTCTTTTAATAATGAGTTTGTTGGTACTAATTTATCTGGTATTGTTCTTATGTATTTTAACATTGCAAGTAATCTTTGTGCTTCTGCATATTCTGGTTCATCATGTGTAATTTCTTGTAAAATTGGTTTTGCAATTCCTTTTAAAACTCCTAATTCATATATTAGTGATGTATTAAATATTGCATTAGCATCTTCTTGGAATGGGAATATATTTTCAACCTCTCCTTTTGTTACTAAATGCCATGTATTTAATGTATGTTTTGCTGAATATCCTCTAAATTGATAATCTCTTACTATTCTCCTTATTAATCTTGTATCTGTTGAAGATACTTTTGTATATCTATCCATATTTAGTACTGTTAAAGCACTTATATAAATTTTAAATTTTTCGTCTTGTGGTATACTACTTGTTAATCTGTCATTTAAGCAATGAATCCCTTCTATTACAAGTATTTCATCATCTTTCAATTTTAATTTTGTACCATTATATTTTTTTGTTCCTTCATGGAAATCAAATTGTGGCATTTCTACTTCTTCACCATTTAGTAATTTAGTTAAATGTTCATTAAATAGTTTTAAGTCGATTGCTTCTATACATTCAAAATTATATTCTCCATTTTCGTTTTTAGGTGTATCTTTTCTTTCAACAAAATAATTGTCTACTGATATTGTTACTGGCTTTAATTTATTTAATCTTAATTGAATTCCTAATCTTTGAGCAAATGTTGTCTTTCCAGATGATGATGGTCCTGCTATTAAAACCATTTTTACTTTTCTATTTCTTGCTATTCTATCAGCTATATTGGCTATTTTCTTTTCATGTAATGCTTCATCTAACATGATTACATCTTTTATTCTTTTTTCTGCTGTTGCTGTATTTAGCTTATAGACTGTATTTATATTTAATATTTTATGAATATCATTATATTCATCTAATGCCCATCTTATTTTTCTGCTTTGCATTAGCTTAGGTAATTGAGTTGGTTTTTCTTTACTTGGATATCTTAATAGTAATCCTTTGTCATATTTTATAACTTCAAATATTTTTATTGCTCCTGTATGATTTGCAAGTATTCCATAGCAATAGTTAAAATAGTCTTCACAATAGTACATTTCTATTTTTTGATTTGATTTTAAATCATATTGTAATTTTCCTCTTGCTGTTTTTGTTTCTTCATAAAATTTTTCTGCTTCTGCTCTTGACATTATTTTCTTTTCTATTGGTAAATCACTTTTTACTATTTTTCTCATTTCTTCATTTAGCTTTTGCACTAATTCTTCTGTTACTTCAATTTTTCCAATACCACAGTATGTAGCGTTTGCAAGTTGATAGTTTACAGTTGCTTTGTTGTCTGGATACATTTTTTTAAGTGCTTTCGCAAATATATATATTAGTGTTCTTTTATATATTCTCATTCCTTCTTTTGAAGATATGTCTATTAATTCTATTTTTCCATCTTCTTCTATTTCTTTGTTTAAATCTACATATTCATTGTTATAATTTGCTCCTACTATCATGTATTCGCTTTCTTCTATTTCTTTTTTTAATAATTTGCTTATTTTTGTTTTTTCTTTTGTTTCTAGTATTTTGTCTTTATATTGTATTTTCATGTTTTTTCCTCCTTGTATGTTTTATTTTTTTATTCATGTGTTTGCGTTTTTAACATAACTATTATACGTTCTTTCTTTTTTTTAGTCAACTTTTTACAAAAGATTTTGTTGTTCGCTTGTTTTTTCGTTAAATATATTATATATTATTATTCATAGAAAATGAAAAATAACAGATGTGGTTCGCCACTTTTAATCCACGGTTTATCTGTGAGTGAGGAGGTGGTGCTATGATAGAAGCTATTTTATTAGAAATAATATGTTTACTTTTATTCGCATTAGTTTTTGAAACTATTATAGTATTTGCCTTAATTATATTTACAGTATTTTTAAGCAAATAAAAAATAGACAATAAAAAAACACATCTGTAAACTTTGCCGGTTTCAATGTGTTTTTTTACATATTAGTGGCAACCACATTTGTGGCTTTCATTTTCTATTTTTATTATATATTCTTTTTATAGTTTTGTCAAATAATTTTTTGAATATAAAATTCTCTTCAAGTTGGTCTTTACATTTCTTCATTATAGCCACATTTTTGTTCCAACTTATTTCTCGCTCTAGTGGTGCGAGATTTTCCATATTATTATATGTTACATAAAAATTTCTCATTCTCCATAAATTACTTGAAGAAAAACCTTTAACGTCAGGAAAATCTTTTTTTATTTTATATATTTTTTAACCTATCATTAAATATAGCCCTATAATGGACTTCCCTATAATATAAATTAAAACCTCAAGCATATCTTACGAACTACTTGAGGTTCTAATGGTGCCAACGAAGTAGTTATTTACAACTTTTGGCTCTCTTGACGATTGATACAAATATCAATCAAGTTAATAGAATTATATCATATTTTTATTAAATTGCAACTGAATTAGACAAAAATTCACTTTTTAAAAATAATTTATTTTAAAAAGAAAGTAACCTATATATTAATTATATAGGCTACTTATTTTGCTAAATCTTTTTATTTTTATTTTTTGTTCATCTTATTTTTTGATTTAGCTTTTTTTAGTTCATTTACAAGGGCTACACTTTCTCTAATCTTATCTTAATCAGTCTCCTGCATTTTGACTTATGGGACTTATGCTCTTATTTCAACTAGCTACTTTAAGAACGGTCATAAATTAATAAGTTAGTGTGTATCATTGCCACATACTTTATTTGATTTTTTTCAATTAATCAGTCTCTTGTTTCACCAAATAGGATGGACTTATGCTATATTTCCAACTAGTGTACTTTATAACGGTCATAATTGAATTTTAAAAGTATGGGCGCCCATACTTTTATTTTTTAATAATTTTATTTTTAAAATAAAGTATGGTAGAACTTACCCTCTTTAAGTCACATTATCGACTTAAACTAACTCTATTATAGCACTAATTTAGAATTATGTCAATTTTTCTTATATAATTTGTAATATATTGAAAAATATAGTATAATTAAGGTATATGAGCTTTATAAGAGTGATTGGAGGTATTAATATGAAGATTACACAAAAATTAGAATGGGATTATGAAGAAAATAAAATAACATCAACAGATTTCATGACAAGAGATACAATTAAAGATGTAGTTGCTGCTGAGCTTTTCATTCCAATTGTTGAAGAATTATATGATAAAAATATTTTTACAAATTGGAGTGGACTAACAGGAAATGCTCATATAAGAATACCACTAGATGGATTATCTAAAGAAAATTTTCTTATAGCAAAGCAAAATTGTGAAAACAATCCTAATCATTGGAAATTACAAAGACCACCATATAAAGATGTTAAAAACCTCTTACCAAACTACACTTTTGAAATATATGCAGAATATGAAGAAGGATTAACAGAAGTTTCAGATGTTGTTGATCAATTGCTTAAAGAAGTAAGAAAATTACTGTTTCAAGATATTCAAATGGCACGAGAGGAATATGCAAAAGAAAGTCAACTACCAAGAGTTGATATAAAAGGATTATATAAAAAATCTGAATGCCCTGTTTTTAACATAGAAAAACAAGAAGATGAAATAATTCCAGCAGAATCATTTGAAGAATTGTCTGAAATGTATTTAGAAGGTGATACTCCAGAATATTTTTATGATGAAGAAACAGACACTTATTTTAGAAATAAAGAATTAATAGCAAAATCAAAAGAATATAGAGAATACGAAGCATCTACAGAAAAAAGAAAAGAAAGAGCAATAAATGAAATAAGTAAAAGACTTAATTCAGAAATGACAGATGAAGAAAAATATAAAGTTATTTTTGATTGGTGTGTTAATTATTTTAATTATGCATACTCTGGTTTAAATTATGCTTATGCAGAGCAAGAATGGAGAAAAGAATCTGATGAGAATTTAACTAAATATTATAGAATTTATTGTAGAAATAATAATTCTCAATGCGAACTTTTAGGGTTAGGAAGTAGAAAAAAATTTTTGAAAGATTCAAAAAATAACACTGATATTCCGAATAAAGCCATTGTGCGAACTAAAAAAATAATTGAACACTTAGAGGAATGTGAAAAATGTAAGCAAAAGGAAAAAGGATTTATGTCTGGAAATACTGATAGTGTATGGCTTAGTAAATATGGTGTTTGTATGAATTTTGCAGAAATATATGAATTTTTGTGTAAAAAGTTTTCTTTACCTTGTAAGCATATACAAGGCTCAATCGATTCTGAATGGTATAATGTAGGACATGCATGGAATGCAATAATGATAAATGGAAAATTAAAGTATGTAGATATATCAAGTGCAATTCATTGTAAAGATAGGAGCAATACAATTAATTTACCTGAAGATTTTTTTGGTAAAACATTTGAAGAACTACAAACTATAGATGGTGGAAGAAATAGAAAAATAGCGGAAGAATTTGAAAAAAGTATTAAGGAATTAATTAACAGCTCTGAAGGATGGAATGTAGGTGATTAAATATTTAAGTAAAGCTAACTTAGGTATACTCTCAAGCAAGACGTATCCGAGTTAGCTTTAATATTAGATGATATTATTTATTAAATATAATACAACTTTATTTTTTTCAACATCTTCTATTTCCATTATTTTAGCCATTACAAACATCACAAGTTTATATTTTGCAAAATTTACGATAGTAGTTCTATATTCTTCATCAACTTCTTTTAGCATAGTATCAAATTTCTCATACATTTCTGTTTTATTGTACAAGATATTAGACCAATTACTTGTAGATAAACATATTCCTAATCTTAATTTATCTTTTAAACTCATATTATTTATTATATTTACCCAATATTTATCTTTCTCATTTTCCATATATTTAAATTACATCCATATTAAAATTTTATATCATTTTTTCTTATATTTTTTTCTACTTTGTTTTCATCTGGTATAGTTACTCTTCTATAAATATTATTAGCGATTTCATTATCATTGTCGTCAAATATGCCATTTTTATATAAGTCATCACTAACAATTTTATAGTTATTATCTTTGTCATAGCAAATTCTTTTGTGAAAATGGCTCATAACACTATACCAAAAGTCTTTAAATTTTTTTCAGTTCTTGTCTTATTTTTTCCTTTTCAGCTTATAATTTATTTATGATTTTATCTTTAAGATATTTTGATGAATGTTATAAATTTATTTGCAGTTATAAAAATCTAGGAGAAAAAAATATAATATCAGCAGTAGTACATTTAGATGAAGGTGTACCACATATGCACTTAATGTTTGTTCCTGTTGTTCATACCAAAGACAAAGACAGAAACTACATTGATAAACTTTGAGCAAGAGATTTTTGGAAAGGTAGAGACAGTTATAGAAAATTACAGGATACATACTTTAATCATGAAAAATCAAAAGGTTTTGAATTGTAAATTTTAAAAGGAGATAGTAATAATTTCTACCTCCTATAAATGCAATTTATTGTATTTATATTATATTTTTTTGATATATCAAAATTGTTAATTATCTGTTATTGTTAAAAAAATAATTAAGTATATATTTTATCTAATTGTATCTTCTGTTTTATCAATCGGTTCAACATTTGTTGTCTCAATTTGTTTTTTATAACGATTTTCAATATATTCTACATATTCCTCTGGAGACATATCTAATGTTTTATATTTTCTTAAGAGTGCTAAAAATCTAGAATCATTTACCATTTTAGGATCAATAAATTCTATAAATTCGTCTAGATCAGCCAAATTATTTGTTGCAAAAGGTATCTGCTCATCAGCTTCTTTAACTTTTTTATCTCGAGCACCATTATTTAAAGCATTTCGTACCAATTTATTCATTTGTATATTTGAAATATTGGGACTTTGTACTTTCACATTTAATTCGCTTGATAATCTATTAAAAAAATTTATTTGACTATCATCAAGTTCAACTGACTTTCTCGAAAAAATTTCTACTATTTGAGATTGATATTCATCTAATAATGTTGGATGTATGCTAAATAATTCTTTTACTTTAAAGTATTGAATTTGTTTTTGTGAAAGTAAACTCTCTAAATATAACATTGGGTCACTTTGAATAATTGCTCCATATAGTCTTTCTATTTTTTCTTTTTCAGTTATTGGTTCAATACTATAGCTTGGGCTTTCTAGTTTTTCTGACTGCTTATCTGATGCTCTCTGCAATAATACTTGTTTATCTCGCATAATTTCAGAGTATGTTTTAAAATTCCCATCTTTCCAGATTAACTTTAGCATAGGGTATTGTTCAACCAATTGTGGAGAAATTGTATTTTTTAAATTTTTATCCATCATTATTGCTCTATCTACTTTTTGACCATCTTCAAGTACATACTCTCCTGATATTAATCCATATTCCGATAATTCGTCAAATGGATTATCTGTTATTTTTTCCTTAAATGCAAAATCAGTATTTTTTAAATCTTCTTGATGTTCACTAAAATATTGAGATACTAAGTGTTTGCTTATTCCTCTTGCATATAGATTTGCGTCTATTTCCATTAATGAATTTATATGATTTCTTTGATAATTAACATTTTGCATAACAAGGTAATCTTTTAAAATAAAAATACTATTAGGATCAAAATCAAGCATATCATCTGCTTTGTCAATACTAAATGATTTGAATTGCATAGCATGTCTATTTTCATGTAAACAGAGTTCCATTACATTTGCAAAGTTATTACTTTTTTCTCTCATTATAACATTTAATTGATATGAAATTTTTTTATCTACTGGATTATAGTAAGCAGGTATTAAAAAACTGGATGTTTTAACACTTCCGCCAATTTCAGCAGGTGTATTCATTTTATTAATCATATTAGCATATCGATGATAGAATAAAATCATAAATATTTGTTCAGATTGGTATTGTTCATTATATACATTTTTTACCTGTATCCCATTTTGTATTTTTACCTTTACTTGTTTAACATTTTGCTTTTGACTTTCAGAATAATGTTTAGAAATTTCTTTTGCAATTGTCATAAAATGTGCAAAATTATCATTATTCATTGATTCACTTGCTAACCTTTGATATTCTTCCTTTATATTCATTTTTTATTATTCCTTTTTTCTAAATAGACTTTTTATATATGTAATAAGTTTCTTAAAAAAATTATTTTCTTTAACTTCAATTGGTAAATTATTATTTTCTACTACATTGAAGCTATTGCTTTTTCTAGCTTTAAACATATCATTAGGCTTATATTTATTTTTTATTTCTTCTTGATATTTATATTCATTTTGTTTTAGTATAACATTTAGTTTTTTCTTTTGAGTTTCTGTGGCAAAATAGTCTCTAAACAATATAATTATAATGCTATTTGTTTCAATAGAAATGTTTTGTTTGTCTAATGGTATATCAGGATTTATTCTAAATTTGTATGATGTATCTTTATTAGCTTCAAAAAAATTTATTCTTTCTGTAGCAATCTTATTATATTCATTTTGGGGCAAATACTTTAATATTTCTAATACTTCCGTATATGCCTTTGCATACTTATCATTTGTCATTTTTTATTTCAAACCTCACAATTTTTATTATAATATTTTCCAAATCCCATTTTTGGTAGAGCCAACTCTTTCAATTATGCCTTTTCTTTTAAAATTTTAATGTTATATGATATGCCATCTCTTGTTAAATTAAGTATTTTAGCCATTTCTACTTGTGTAATAGCTGGATTTTTCTTAATTAAATTTATTATTTTTTCTTGTGTAGTCTTTTGTGTAGTTTCTTGTGTAGTTTCTTGACTAGATGTCACAATCATTCCATCTACAGCTTCATTTATAACTTTAAGCATAAACTCAATAAACTCATTTGAACTTCCTGCATTATTACAATTTTGAATTGCTGTATAATATTCTTCTTGATGTTTCCTTATTATACTTTCTATTGGAATATATTTAAACAAGTCTTTCCAATGTGCAAGTATTGCTGTTTGCCATAATCTTGCTGTTCTTCCATTTCCATCTGAAAAAGGGTGTATAAATACAAATTCATAATGAAATAAAGAAGATAAAATCAAAGGATTAACATTTTCTTTAACTTCATTCATCCATCTAAATAAGTTATCCATTAATTCTGGAACCATTCTATGAGGTGGAGCCATAAATATTTGAACATCCCCATCATAAACAGCTTCTCCATGATTTCTAAATTTTCCGCTATCATCTTCAATAGCAAAAGTTAGTATTCCTTGTATTTTTTTCAAATCATCTACAGAATACGGATTCACATTGTCAATTTTTTCATAAGCTTTATATGCATTTTTTACCTCTTGAATATCTTTTTGTTCTCCTATAACCGCTTTTCCATTTATTACAGCTTCAACTTGAAACAATGATAATTGATTATTTTCAATAGCTAAAGATGAATGTATTGACTGTATTCTTGTTTTCCTTCTTAATTCTGGAAATCTATTTAAACTTTCAAAATAATTTGCTTCTCCTATTTTTTCCATTATGCTTGTTGCTAAATTTAACATTTTATCTGTTATTGTATATGGTGGGTAATTTATTTTCATTTGAAACCTCCTCATATAATCTGATTTTTTATAAATTAAAACCTCAAGCATATCTTACGAAACACTTGAGGTTCTAATGGTGCAGATGGCCGGAATCGAACCGGCACGGTTTATTCAACCGCAGGATTTTAAGTTTTACAACTTCTATTCCATATAACATCTTTTTCCATTACATTTTGCCTATCTGTACCTATATAAAAATGTGAATTCTTACTTTTCTTTTCCAAGTATACCATTATATCAATACTTTGTCAACATTTTAAAAAACAATAAATTTGTTAGATTTTTGTTAGATATATACCTAGCTTATAAATATTTTTTTAATTTACTCCAGTCTTTACACCTTTGTGCTTCCTCTATATATTCTTCACAATCTTTTGGTTTATCCTTTAATACTTCATATAAACCGCTTCCAGGCTTTTTTGTTTCGATATTTACAACTATTGCAGATATTGGTGGTACTCCAATATCCAAACAAAATTCAGCTATATGTCCAAGCTGTTTTCCTATATGGTCTTGTCTTATTCCAAACTCTGAACTTAAATCCTTATATGACATTATTGTTTCTTCTGTCTTACTCTTTTCTACTAATTCTATCATTTTTTCTATCATATCTTTTTCAAGTTTTGTTAGTTCTTTTTCCATATTCATTCACTCCTTAATATAATGAGTATACCATATAAACACAAATTTGACTAGCATTTCACAATTTTTAGTATTAAATTTAACCTTTCACAAAAAAGTATTAAAATCAACCTTGTGGTCTGAAAAAGTCGGTATTATAATTAGTATTAAAAATAATGTTCGTTACTTTTAATATATAAATATGGGGAGATTTGATATGGAAAAAGTTATAGGAATTGCAAGGATAAGTAGGCCAACTCAAAATATACAAAGGCAAATTAGGAATATAAAGAAACTATATCCTAATGCAAAAATAATAAAAATTACTTGCAGTGGTGCTAAAGTTATTGGATATAAAGATTTTGAAAAAATTATAGCAGAAGTTAAAATGAATAAACAAAATAAAAAGTATAAGTTGGTATTTGATAGTGCTAGTAGAATGAGCAGGAATAGTGAGGGTGGTTGTAATTTATACGAAGATTTATT
>CAKOWW010000017.1 GCA_934129785.1 uncultured Clostridia bacterium | reverse complement strand
TACTACTCCTTTTTCAAGTTCACTATAATCGTGTCCTGCTTTTATGCTTTCTATATACATTTTTGACCAATAATATAATGCTCTTTTTTCTATGTTCTTTTGGTCTACTAATTGTATTTCTACATTGCAGTTTGTATTATTGTTTAGTTTTGCTCTTATGTCTAGTATTCCTATTTTTTCGTCTTTTATGTTCTTTTCTAGTATTGGATTTTGTTCTAAATCTATTTCAGTTATTTCTTCTTCTAATATACTTCCTACCAATTCTTTGGTTACAGACTTTGTTTCTTCTCTTCCGAAATAGTTTTTTAAAAACATAATCTATTTTTACATCTAAAATATTTTCTATTCTTCTCACCTTTCCTTCATGTAATTCTTAAAAATTGCTTTTCTTCTGTTTTATAATCTTTTTTGGAAATTTTGGCTGAATTGCCATTCGAAAAAATAAAGTGTCTAAATAACACTTGTTTAATATTAACATAATTTTAATTATTTTTCAACTGTTTTTGCAAACTTTCCTGCTGCAATTTTTTTTGCTTTACAATTTACCTTTATTTTAGTTTTGTAAACTATATTTTACTTTTGCAATTTACCATTTTTATAATCTCCTCTCTTGTTTTTATATATTTTTTTAATTTAATAACAATTATTAATTACACTTTTTTAAAATTATTCGTAAAATATTCGACTTTAGGATTTTTTATGCAAAATTTTTTATACTTTTTAAACTCCGATAATTTTAATGTAACTATTTTTCTTTTTTACTGCTATTGCTCTTTTTACCATTATGTGGTAATATTATTTTAGAATTAAATAACTGGAGGTATCCAATGGAAGAAAAGAAGAAAATAGAAATAGTTTCTGGTGATGGTTCTAACTTAGAAATTTCACCTGTATATGATCATTTAGATGTTTCTAAGCCAAAATCAGCAAGTAAGAAACCCAAAAATATAGTTGTTCCAGAAGAATCAAAAAAAGACACAAAGAAAGGTTAATTCAAAGCCTTTCTTTTTTCATTTTAAAAAAGTTTAATATATATTTTTATGAAGTGACAATTCGGGTAGGACCGGCTTTTTAGCAGTCTGTTATGAAATTACAGACTGTTAAAAGTTGGGAGTCACAAATAAAAATATATATTTAATTTTCTAACAGCATTTTTAAAATAAATCGTACGACTTACTAGTCAGAATGGAAGTTTTCACCTTGACATTAATACTATTTAGGCATATACTAAACAAGTAAAAATGAAAAAATAAGGAGGCTCAAAACAATGAGTAATATGATAGAAATCAGATGGCATGGCCGTGGCGGTCAAGGTGCAAAAACAGCATCATTATTACTTGCTGATGCAGCATTCAACACTGGGAAATACATTCAAGGATTTCCTGAATATGGACCTGAAAGAATGGGAGCACCAATAACTGCATACAACAGAATTAGTAGTAATCCAATAACTGTTCATAGTAACATTTATGAACCAGACTATGTTGTAGTTGTTGATGACACACTTTTAGAAACAGTAAATGTTACAGCTGGATTAAAAGAAACTGGCGCAATTGTAATTAATACAACAAAATCTAAAGAGTATTTAAAAAGTGTATTAAAAGGTTATAAAGGTGACATCTACACTATTGATGCTAGAAAAATATCTGAAAAAACTCTTGGAAGATATTTTCCAAATACACCAATGTTAGCAGCAATTATAAAAGTTAGTAAAATCATGTCAGATGAAGCTTTACTAAAGGATATGGAAGGTTCTTTTAAGCATAAATTTGCTAAAAAACCTGAAGTTATTGAAGGAAATATGAAAGCTTTAGAAATGGCATTAAAGGAGGTTAAGAAAATATGACAAATATAAATCCAAATACACCAATGGAAAAATTAACTCCTGGTGGAGATATTTATACTGCTGGTAATGCAAGAGAATTTAAAACAGGTGACTGGAGAAGTGCAAAGCCTGTATTTATTAGTGAAAAATGCAAACAATGTGGGCTTTGTTTCCCTGTTTGCCCTGATGATGCTATTCCAGTAAACAAAGATTGTAAAAGAGAAGATTTCAATTTTGATTATTGCAAAGGATGCGGAGTTTGTGCTAAGGTTTGTCCTTTTGGAGCAATCGAAATGAAAGAAGAATAAGTTTTAAAATAAGAAAGGAAGATTTTATATGAGTATAAGAGAAAGATTAAGTGGTAATGAAGCAGTCGCAACTGCCATGAAACAAATTAATCCAGATGTTGTAGCAGCATTCCCTATTACACCTTCTACAGAAATACCACAATATTTTTCTACATTTGTTGCAAATGGAAGTGTAGATACTGAATTTGTTGCTGTAGAAAGTGAACATAGTGCTATGTCAGCTTGTATTGGTGCAGAATCTGCAGGTGCAAGAGCTATGACTGCAACATCTGCAAATGGCTTATCTTTAATGTGGGAAATGATTTACATTGCCTCAAGTTTAAGATTGCCTATAGTTTTATCTTTAGTAAATAGAGCTGTATCAGGACCACTAAATATTCACTGTGACCATTCAGATGCAATGGGAGTTCGTGATAGTGGTTGGATTATGCTATTTTCTGAAAATAATCAAGAAGTATATGATAACACATTAATGGCACATAGAATTGCCGAAAATAAAGATGTTATGCTACCTTTAATGGTTTGCCAAGATGGTTTTATAACATCACATTCAATTGAAAATATTGAATTAGAAGAAGATAGTAAAGTTAAAGAATTTGTAGGTACATATAAGCCTGAACATTATTTATTAAATGAAAAAGAGCCTATTGCTGTAGGACCTTTAGACCTTCAAAGTTATTTATTTGAACATAAGGCTCAACAAGCAATTGCTATGGAAAATGCTAAAAAAGTAATTCTAGATGTTGCAAAAGACTTTGAGAAAATGACTGGTAGAAAATATGGTCTTTTTGAAGAATACAAACTAGAAGATAGTGAAATTGCTATAGTTTGCATGAACTCAACTGCTGGAACTACAAAATTTGTAGTAGATAAATTAAGAGAACAAGGAATAAAAGCTGGGCTTCTTAAAGTTCGTGTTTATAGACCTTTCCCAGCAAAAGAAATTGCAGAAGCTTTAAAAAATCAAAAAGCTGTTGCAATATTAGATAAAGCTGATTCTTTAAATGCTGCTGGTGGTGCTCTATTTGAAGATGTTACAAGTGCTATGTATGTAGCACAAAACACAGTACCTGCTGTTAATTATATTTACGGCATTGGTGGTAGAGATACTAAAGCAGAAGATATCGAAAAAGTATATAATGATTTATTAGAAATTGTAAAAAATAACAAAGTTGAAAATCCTTACAGATATTTAGGACTAAGAAAGGAAGGTGAAATTTAATGCCTTACAATGTAAAAGAAGTTGTTGCAAATAAACCTTCAAGATTTACAGCTGGTCATAGAATGTGTGCTGGTTGTGGAGCTCCTCCAGTTGCAAGAATGGTATTAAGAGCTCTAAAAAAAGAAGATCATGCAGTTATTGCTAACGCTACTGGTTGTATGGAAGTTTCTACATTTATTTATCCATATACTGCATGGACAGATTCATTTATACATACAGCATTTGAATGTACAGCTGCTACATTATCAGGAGCAGAAGCTGCATATCAATCTATGAAAAAACAGGGAAAATTACCTGAAAATGTTGAAACTAAATTTATAGCATTTGGTGGAGATGGTGGAACTTATGATATAGGAATACAAAGTTTATCTGGCGCAATGGAACGTGGACATGATATGACTTATGTCTGCTATGACAATGGAGCATATATGAACACTGGTATACAACGTTCTTCTGCAACACCAAAATTTGCAGATACTACAACATCACCTGCTGGTAAAGTAATACCAGGAAAAATGCAATCAAGAAAAGATTTAACTAAAATAATGGTTAGCCATCACTTACCATATGTTGCACAAACTATTGGTTATATGAATTTTAAAGATTTATATGAAAAATCTGAAAAAGCTATTTATACAAAAGGTCCAACATTCTTAAATGTTATGGCTCCTTGCCCTAGAGGTTGGGGCTACCCAACAGACATGTTAATGCAAATTAACAAACTTGCTGTTGAAACTTGTTATTGGCCTTTATATGAAGTTATTGATGGAAAATATAAAATTAATTATAAACCAGCTAAAAAACTTCCTATAGAAGAATTTTTAAGACCTCAAAAACGTTTTAAACACATGTTTAAACCTGGAAATGAATGGATGATAGAAGAATTCCAAAAAGAAGTTGATGCAAGATGGCAAGAATTATTAGATTTAGAAGAAATAACAAATAGATAATATTTAAGGAGACTATTTTAATTAGTCTCCTTTTCCTTTTTTAGCTTTTATCGGAATTAAAAATAATGCTCCTACAATTATTGGTAAATAAAATGTATATATTCTCCAAAACAAAATTGACATATTTATTGTTCCTTTTTTAAATATAGAATTAAACAATAAATAGAATCCACCTTCTGCTCCAAGGCCTGAACCTGGTGTAGGTACAAAAGTCATAATTAATAATAAAAATGCTTGTGCCGGAATTATTTGTAAAAATGTTATTCCACTATTTCCAAAAGCCTTATAAACCATATATGTTATCGAATAGTAGCTCATACTTTGTATTACAGCTACAACAAACATTTTTAGAACCATCAATTTTTCTGATTTCATAACTTTAAATTGTCCACTAAAATTATCCATACTTTTATCAAAATTATCTATCACCTCATCTGGTTGTTTAAATATATGAATTTTTCCCAACAATTTTATTATAGGATTTACTATTGATGTTATTAATTTCTTATTTATTCCAGCAATAATCGCTACTATTATTGCTACTATATTTACTCCAAATCCCAAAATAGCAACCCACAAATAATCATGCATTAACATCTTGAAAAAATCAAATTCTGCAAATACAATTATAACTGTCGTAACAACTAACGCTATTTGAGTAACTATAAATTTTAACATCAACACACTTAAAGAATCACTAACTCTTTTCCCTGTTTTAGTCAATTCATATGCTTGCATTGGTTGCCCTCCAGATGAAAATGGTGTTATATTATTAAACAATTGTCCAATCATAGATACTTTAACAGAATTTCCAAAATTCTGGCTTTTATACATTCTTTTTAATGGCACATGCAATGTAATTGCCTCACAAATCCAATAAATTGTTAAACAAATTAAACCTGCTATAACCCAGTTATAATTCACTTGATGTAATAAATTTATAATATTATCTATTCCATCTACATTTATCATATATATTAATAAGCCTGCAAATATCGTTATTATTAGTATAAAGTTAAAAATAGTTCCCTTCTTGCTAGTCTTTTTTACCTCTTCATCATTTTCTTCCATACACACACCTTCCATTTTTATAATGTATTTAGCTTTTAGTGCTGTAATATCTAATTTTGCACTTTTTGAATGCGATTGGAATGATATAAAAGCAGTATAGTCCCTTCAACCATACTGCCTAAACCATATTATTCTGCTTCTGCTGGTGCATCAACTGGACAAACTCCTTGACATGTACCACATGAAATACAAACTGATTCATTAATTACGAACTTATCATCACCTTGAGATATGCAACCAACTGGGCAAGCTGCTGCACAAGCACCACATGATATACATTTATCTGATATTCTATATGCCATAATAATTCACCTCCTAAAACTTCTTCATACTACTATTTCTTCATATCTTCCATTTCCATTTTTTCTAGTTCTTCTAGCTCTTTTTTATGTTGTAGTTCTTCCTCATCCATTTTCACTTTTGCTATATCTTTTATAACTTTAATTTCTGATACTGGATATTTTTTATATATGTAACTATCTCCATCTTTTATTTTAACTCTAACAGTTTCTTTCAAAGTTTCAATATTATCGACTTCACCTTCACCATCTTGTGTTTTTACAATAGCTCCAATATTTGGTAATCTTTTTAATTTATCTTCATATACATTGCTTTCATATTTTAAGCAACACATTAATCTTCCGCAATTTCCTGATATTTTTGATGGATTTAAAGATATATTTTGCTCTTTAGCCATTTTTATTGATACAGCTTCAAAGTCTCTTAAGAATGTACAACAACATAATTCTCTACCACATACTCCATTTCCACCAATTCTTTTTACTTCATCTCTTACTCCTATTTGTCTTAATTCAATTCTTGTTTTATATATTGCTGCCAAATCTTTTACTAGTTCTCTAAAGTCTATTCTTCCATCTGCTGTAAAGTAAAATAAAATTTTACTATCATCAAATTTACATTCTACATCTGTTAATGTCATTTTTAAATTATGTTCTTTTATTTTCTTCTGACATGTTTTAAATGCTTCTTTTTCTTTTTTTCTGCATTCTTCATAGTGCTTGTCATCTTTGTTATTTGCTAATCTTACAATCTTTTTTAATGGTGCAACAATTTTTTCATCATTTACAAATCTATTAGGAATCATTACTTCTCCATATTCTTCCCCTTGAGTTGTTTCTACTATAACTTTGTCACCTTTTTTTACTTTTAATCCTTTTGGATTAAAAAAATATATTTTGCCTAATTTTTTAAATCTAACTCCTATTATATTTTTCAATTTATTTCCTCCCACATGTTAAATAACATATTATCTATACACATATCATAATTTGCATTTTGTTTCAATCGTTGCTTAGTATTTTCCACAATTTGTATGCAATTTGTGTACCTATAATCTGTTTTTGCCATCTTTAGTAGAGTTATATTAATATATTCTAATATTTCATATATTTCTTCTTTATTTTTGTATAAACTCTCTGCCGTTTTAATTGTGTCAATCAAGTCATTTGAGTTTAATTTTGTTACTATATTTCTTATGTTTTCATATTGTTCCTGTTTATCTTTTAATTCAATAGCTTTTCCTATACTTCCTTGAAATAAATCTAGCATATTTGTAGTTGGCTCTATTTCATAATTTTTTCTTAAAAAATTTGATATTTCCTCATCTGCTATTTTTTCAAAATGTATTATCATACATCTAGATTTTATTGTGGTTAAAAATGCATTTTCATTTGATCCAATTAATATTATTGTTACAAATTCTGGTGGCTCTTCTAATGTTTTTAATAAACAATTTTGAGCTTCTTTTGTCATGGTATCTGCATCGTTTATTATACAAACTTTTCTGTTTGATATTATTGGCTTTTCTGGTATTCTTTTTTGTAATTCTCTTATTTGTTCTATTTTTATATTATTCCCATCTGGTTCAATATAAATTAAATCTGGATTATTATTGCTGTCAAATTCTATACATGATTTGCAATTATTACAGTACTTGTCTTTATTTAAGCATAATATTCCTTTTGCAAAATCTTTTGCTATTATTTTTTTACCAATTCCTGATATTCCAACAAACATATAACTATGTGACACTTTATCTGTTTTGATTGAATTTGATAATAGATTTTTTATTGAATTATTTCCTAAAATATTTTCAAACATACAAGTCTCCTTGCTTAAAAGTTTATTCTACTTTTCCAAATTTATTTAATGGCCATATTCTTATTGCTACTGTACTCTCTATTTTTTCTAACGGAATACATCCGAAAGCTCTACAGTCTGTACTATGATTTCTATTATCTCCCATTGCAAATACACATTTTTCTGGTACTACAAAATCATCATAACCTACACCCATTATATCTGTTACTATTCCAGATTGTAAATATGGTTCTTCAAATTCTTGTTCATTTATATATACTTTTCCATCTTTAATTTGAACATGTTCTCCTGGAAGTGCTATTACTCTTTTTATATAACTTCTTTTTCCTATTTCTAAAAAGTTATTTATAAACCATCTTACACCTGTTTTTTTATTATACTTTGCAACTGGATTTTCTTTATTTAATTCAGATTCTGTATAATTTGTTTTGGCAGGTTCTTCAAATGTAATTATTTGTCCACGTTTTGGCAATGTTTTTGTTGTTCTTCCCCATCTATTTAACCATAGTCTTTGATCTTGGACTAGTGTTGGATACATTGATACCTGTTTTACAATTGTTGGTGTTCCTATAAAATATCTAAATAGCATTGCTAATACTAATGCTATTACTATACAATATATCCATTCTAAAATTTCTTTCATATTTGAACTCAAATTTATCTCTCCTTTATATTTTTCGCTCCTAATATTATATATTAAAAGTACTCAATTATCAAGTACATAATGCTATTAAAATAAAAAAGATTCCTATAGTAAAACAAAAAGATTTCATATATAATGAATATATACAAAATCTTAACTATCATACAATTTCTAAGGACTTTAACATATAATCTTTAGATAAAATATCGAATGTGCATGAAGAAATTTTAGAAATTCTTATGCAATTTTATGGAAAGAGTTCACTTTTAGTGGAAGGGTGCCATAAAATAAATTAGAATTTCTTAAATTTCAAAATAAACCGAGATATTTTATAAAAAGATTATATGTTAAAGAAATACAATTCTATTCTTCTTTAGTAGGAACTCGTATTACAACTTCTGTACCTTGTCCTACAACACTTTTAATATCGATACTTCCACCGTTTTTATCCAAAATTTCTTTTGCAATTGAAAGGCCAAGTCCTGTTCCACCCATTTCTCTAGTACGCGCCTTATCAACCCTATAAAATCTTTCAAATATTCTTGACAAATCCTCTTCAGGAATACCAATCCCATTATCAAAAATCTTTATATATGCATCATTATATACAAATCCAACATATATTTTTATTTCACCACCATTTGGTGTATACTTTATACTATTTGTTAAAATATTTAAAACCACTCTTTCAATATCATATTTATCTGCATAAACTGGCGGTACATCTGCAGTTACAAAGCAATTTACTTTATGATCTTTTTTCTTTATTTCTATGGCCAATTTATCTTGACATTTTTTTACTAATTCTCCTAAATCAAAAGCCTCTTTTTGTGCATGCTTTTTATTATTATCATATCTTGAAAGTGTTAATAAATCTGTTACCAATTTTGCCATTCTTCTAGCTTCTGTTGCAATTACATTTAAGAATTTATCTTGTGTTTCTTTGTCATATTCGCCTTCTAACAAAGTGTCTGCATATCCCATTATTGATGTAATTGGTGTTTTCAATTCATGTGATACATCTGCAACTAATTCTTTTTGCATATTGTCTAATTTCACATGTTCTGTTATATCTTGAATTACAGCTATTACTCCATCAGGTCTTTCTGATTCATTTTTAAATGGTGCAAAAAACGTATTTACATATTTGTCATCAACTTGTATTCTTTGTTCTGTTGATGTCCAATTTTCTAAGTAAATTATTTTTTCCATATTTATATTTAAGTTGAATTTTCCAAATATATCTTCAAAACATGTATCTTCAGGGCGTATTCCAAGAAATTTCTTTGCTGCTGGATTAATTAATAGAATTTCACCTTTCATGTTAAACGCAATAATTCCATCTGTCATATGTAAAAGGATTGTTTCTATTTGATTTTTTTGTGTTGAAACTTCACTTAGTTTTTCTTTTAGCTCTGTTGTCATCACTCCAAAAACATTTTCTAAATTTCCTACTTCGCCTTTTTTCTTACTTCTATTTTTAAATCCTTTTGATTCATCTTCTGTTATTTTTTCAGCACTTTTTATTAATCTGTTTATAGGATAAATAACAAATTTTGAAAGAAATGCTGAAACTAATATTGCTACAACACTAAAAACTGCAATTAAAATTGCTGATGTTATTTTTGTATTTGCTTTCATTTGATTTAATAATTCAATAACTTGTCCCATCTCTGTTACAGAATTTGTTTGGATTTGTGATGTGATATTATTTATAGATAATATAAATACACCACTAAACCCAGTTATTATTAATATTCCTACCAATAAAAATATTAAGATAAATTTGTATTGTATGTCTTTAAACATTTTTTTACCTCTTTATATATTTTATTTTCTGCATCTGTTGTTGATATAGTTAATGCTTTTTCTCCCATTTTATGCATATTTTCTTTATTCTCAATTATTTTTTCTATTGTACTATTCAATTTTTTATCATTAATTTCACTATCTAAAATTATTTTTGCCGCACCAACTTTTTCTAAAGCCTTTGCATTATATAATTGATGGTCATGACTTACATTTGGTAGTGGCACAAGTATTGCTGGTTTTCCTAAATTTGATATTTCTGTTACTGTCATTGCTCCACTTCTTGCAACTATTATATCAACAGTATTCATTATTTCTTCCATATTATAAATGTATGGTAATACTTTTACATTTTTAATATTATTTATATTTATTTCATTATTTTCTAATATTTCTTTTATTCCATCATATTGTTTTGGACCTGCTGCCCAAATAATCTGATAGTTTTCGTTTTCTTTGTTTTTTATTATTTCTATTAATGTTTCATTTATTTTTTTAGCCCCTTGGCTACCACCAAATACTAGTACTATTGGTTTACCCAATTTTAATCCAATTTTTTCTAATATTTTTTCTTTTTCTTGTATTGTATAATCTTTTTTTGTTATTTTTACTGGTGTTCCCGTAAATACTACATTTTTAGCATTTTTTATTCTTGGAATAGCATCTTTAAATGATACTAATATTGTGTCTGTTTTTCTTGCTAACATTTTTATTGCTTTTCCTGGAAATGCATTGCTTTCATGTAACATTGTTGGAATTTTTAAATTATGTGCCGCACTGATTGTTGCTCCACATATATATCCACCTGTTCCTATTACAATATCTGGTTTGAATTCTTTTATTATTTTTTTTGCTTCTCCATAACCTTGTAATGTTTTTATCATTTTTTTTATATTTTCTATTGATATTTTCTTACTTAATCCATATGCATCAATTGTTTTTAATTTATAACCAGCTCTTGGTACTAAATCATTTTCTAGTCCTCGTGTTGTTCCTATAAACATTATTTCTGAATTTTTTTCTTCTTTTTTTATTTTATTTGCAATTGCTAAACCTGGATTAATATGTCCTGCTGTTCCAGCTGCTGCAATTATTACTTTCATTTTTTCTCTTCCTTTCACTATTTTTTTGCACTTGCTCTTGAAATATTTAACAATATTCCCATTTCACATAATAATATAAATAGTGCTGTTCCTCCGGTAGCTAAAAAATGGCAATGGCATTCCTGTTGCTGGCATTGATGATGTTACAACAGCTACATTTATAATTACTTGTATTGCAACTAAAGTTGTTATTCCCACTGCAATTAAACTTCCAAACATATCTGGTGCTCTCATTGCTATTAATATTCCACGCCAAATGAATATTGCAAATAATATTAATACAACTGCACAACCAACAAATCCTAATTCTTCTCCTAAAATTGAGAATATGAAATCATTGTGTGGTTCTGGTATGTATAAAAATTTTTGTTTACTTTCTCCTAATCCTGCACCAAATAGCCCTCCTGAACCTATTGCATACAAACTTTGTATTACTTGCCAACCATCTCCTGTTGCATCTTTCCATGGGTCTAAAAATGTTACAACTCTTTGTAAACGGTATGGTTCTTTTACTATTAAGAATATCATTGCAGGTAATCCAGCTATTCCTCCTGTTGCAAGAAAGTGCCAGAATTTACAACCAGCCATTATCATCATCATTGAACAAATTGTTATTATTACTATTGATGCACTAAAGTGTGGTTCTAGTAATAAAAGCCCAATAATTGGTGCTAAAAAACACATATGTTTTATAAAACCTTTTCCGTAATTTTGCAACTCATCTCTGTTTTTTACTAATATTCCCGCATAAAATATTATCATTAATATTTTTACCATTTCAGATGGTTGCACAGATATTGCATCTGTTAAATATATCCATCTTTTGGCTCCATTAATTGTTTTTCCTGCAATTAGAACTAATGCTAAAAGTATTAATGAAATCCACCATGCTTGTTTATAAAATTTTTGATAAAATCTATAATCAACTTTTGAAATAAACCACATTGCTACAAGCCCTATTACAGCAAATAGTAATTGCTTTGAAAAAAATGCATAACTATTTCCTGTTTCTGATAATGCTGATGGCGAACTTGCTGATAATACCATAGTTAAACCTATTGCTAATAACAATAAAATTGTTATTAGTAATGTGAAATCTATTGGATTATTTACAAAACTTGAAAAACTTTTTTCTTTTTTCTTTTTAGCCATTTTGCTTCCTTCCTTAACTTTTGTTTTTTATTCTATTATAATTCTATATTATCTTTAGTCCGATTATGCATAATACTAATGTTATTAAGCTAAACACAATTACAACTTTACTTTCTTTCCAACCTGAAAGTTCAAAGTGATGATGTATTGGTGTCATTTTAAAAACTCTATTTCCTGTCTTTTTAAAATATGCTACTTGAATAATAACTGACAATGTTTCAATTACTGGTATTAGCGCAATTACTAATAATATAAGTGGCATTTTTAAATAAAGTGCCATTGCTGATATTACTCCGCCTAGTAGCAATGAACCTGTATCCCCCATAAATACTTTTGCTGGATGTAAGTTAAACATTAAAAATCCAAGTACTGCTCCTATTACTATGCTTCCTAATATTGAAATTCCTAGTTCGCTTTGTGTTATTCCTATTATTGTTAAACATGTTATTATAATTGTACAAACGCTAGATGAAAGTCCATCAATTCCATCTGTTAAGTTTACTGCATTTGTTGTTCCAAGTATTACTAAAATTGCAAATGGTATATATATGTATAATGGTAAATTTATATATTGTTTTAATATTGGTATGTATGTGTCTGTCCCAATATGTAATCCATAAACTAAATATATTACATATGCAACAGAGATTATTAATAATCCTAACATTTTATATTTTGGTTTTAAGCCTTCTGTATTTTTTAATACTAGTTTTTTGAAGTCATCTATAAATCCTATTAGTCCAAATCCTAATGTTAGTAGCAAAATAGGTACTACTTTATGTGCTACCTCGCTTTGCCCATTTAAAGTTAAATATATATATGTTCCTGTAACAACTAATATCATTGTAACTATCATTATTATTCCACCCATTGTAGGTGTCCCTTGTTTTTTCAAGTGAGATTTTGGCCCGTCGTCTCTTTCTATTTGTCCAACTTTTAGTTTCTTTAATATTGGTATAATAATAATTCCTAATATAACTGCTGTTATAAAAGATATTAATAATACCGATGTTTCTATTTTCAATTTTTTCCCAACCTTTCCTATTTATTTTCTAATTCTTTTATTATTTCTCTTACTATAATTCTTTCATCAAATGGATATTTTTTTCCATTTATTTCTTGATATGGCTCATGTCCTTTTCCTGCAAGTACTATAATATCTCTCTTATTTGCCATTTTTATAGCTTTTTTAATTGCTTCTACTCTATCTACAACAACACTATATTTACCTTTTGTCTTTTTTATTCCTTCTTCAATTTGTGCTGTAATATCTTCTGGTTTTTCTGTTCTTGGATTATCTGATGTTATAAATGTATAATCTGCAATTCTTCCAGATATTTCTCCCATTATTGGTCTTTTTGTTTTATCTCTGTCTCCACCACAACCAAATACAGAAATAACTCTTCCTCTTGTATAGCTTTTTACTGCTTGTAATATGTTTTGTAAGCTTTCTGGTGAATGTGCATAATCTATCATAATTGGAATTTCTAGTTTATTATCAACTAATTCAGAACGACCTGGTACTCTTACTTCTAATAAAGCTTCTTTTACTTGTTCTGGTGAAATTCCAAATTTTTGTGCTACACAAATAGCAGCAAGTGAATTATATACACTAAATCTTCCTGGTATTCCTGTTTTTACTCTTTCATTTCTATCTGTAATTTTAACTTTAAAGTCTACATATGAATTTGTTATTGTAATATCTTTTGCTAATACATTTGCATAATTGTCTATACCATATGTTGTAATGTCGCTTTCTGGAAATAGTCTAGGAATTTTTGCTCCATGTAAATCGTCTGTATTTACTATTCCTGTTTTACACATTTTAAATAATTTTAATTTTGATTGGAAATAGTCTTCCATATCTGGATGCTCATTTGCGCTTATATGATCTTCTGAGAAGTTTGTAAATAAAACTATGTCAAAGTCACAACCATCTACTCTGTGTAATTTTAGACTTTGTGAAGATACTTCCATTACTACTACTTCTACTTTTTCTTCTACCATTTTGCTAAATAATTGTTGTAATTCTAAACTTTCTGGTGTTGTTCTGTCACTATCTTTTAGTTTTTTTCCATTTATATATGTTGCTATTGTTCCTATTAAACCAACATTTTTTCCTGCTTTTTCAAGTATTTCTTTTATCATATATGTTGTTGTTGTTTTTCCTTTTGTTCCAGTTACTCCTATTAGTTTAAATTTTTTAGATGGTTCATCATAAAAGTTATTTGCTGTAATTGCAAGTGCTTCTCTTGTGTCTTTTGCCATTACTATTGTTACATCTTCAGGTATTTTTATTGTTTTTAAGTCACAATCTTCCTGTACCATAACTGCTGTTGCACCATTTGCTATTGCTGATTCTATATATTTGTGCCCATCAACTGAAAATCCTTTTATTGCTACAAATAAGTATCCTTCCTTTATGTTTTTTGAGTTACTCTCTAACCCTTTAATTTCAATTTCTAAGTCTCCTTTTGCTCTTAGGCCTTCTAGCCCTACTAACATTTCCTTTAATTTCATTTTTTTATCAATCCTTTCGATTATTACTAAACCATTGGTCCAAATTATTGCACACAATTTTTTTACATTATATAACTATTTTCACTTTTTGTATAGGGTTTTCAGCACTTTTTTATACTAAATGTTACTGGTTAATAGGTTATTATTAATATAAACAAATCCTTGATGTATAAGCTTTTCATTACATTTCTCGGCTTATTATAAAATTTAAGAAATTCTAAATTGTTTTATGGGTCCTTTCCACTATCGTGAACTCTTACCATAAAACTGCATAGAATTTCTAAAATTTTTCCATGCGCATTCGTCATTTCATTCAAAGCTTATATATCAAGGATCTATTTTGAAAATTTAAAACTTCACATATACTTTGCTTCCCTTATTCACCGTAATTCCTGGCCTTGGAATCTGTTCTTTCACAATCATATTACTATAATCCAAGCCATCAGTTCCATCTTCAATAACCAACTCTAAACCACTTTCTTTCAACAATTTTTCTGCTTCGCTTATAGTATTTTGAGTAACATCAGGAGTTTCAACTTGTTCTACATTTTCCACCTCATCTATATTTGATTTTGTAACCTCCAAATATGGTAATATTTCACTAAATATTTGCCCACCGACAGGCGCTGCAACACCTCCTCCTTGATGTATTTTATCGCTACACCTATGCTTCTTTTACTTTTTCAAAGATACTTGCTTTATTTTCATTTTCTATGTACTCTAATATTTTATCTAATTCATCCATAAACTTAAAATGAATGGTTATTTTTTTATCTTCATGAACTTCTATGTAATCAATTAGCTCTGTTATAATATCTCTGTCTAATTCTGTTATATTTTTATGTGCTTTAAAGTTTTCTATCCATTTACTATTTCCATTTATAATTTCTTCTTGCTTTTCTTTTTGTTTATCCAAATTTGCCATTATTTCTTTTATTTTTTCAATATCTTGTTCATATTTTTGTTTATACTCCAAATACTCTTCTTTTGTTATATATTCATTTTTCCAATCCTCATATAAACATCTTTTTAAATTACTTATTTTTTCTATCTCTTTTTCTTTAGCTTGTTTTATATTTTCCATATTTTCATTTGCCAATTTTTTAGTGTTTGATTTATTAATTTGCTCTAATAATTTTTCAGTGTCAACAAGCAATTCTATATGTAATTTAATTGCTTCTAATACTGCGTTTTCTAATTCTTCCACTTTTAGAGTATGTTTTGTGCATAACTTGTTTGACTTTTTTCTGTATGTACCACATATGTAATATTCATATACTGTTCCACTCTTATTTTTACAATATTTCTTGTGCATTGCTCTCCCACAATCTGCACATTTTAAGACACCTGCCCACATACTTAAAGTCCCGCTATCTTGCACTCTAGTATCAACTTTTCTTAATCCTTGTGCTTTCTTAAACAATTCTTTGTCTATAATAGGTTCATGCATATTTTCTACTGTAATCCATTCATCTTCTGGTACTTGTTCCACTTTATGAACTTTATAACTTTTTACTCTTCTTTTACCTTGTGTAACATTTCCTATATAAATATCATTTTTTAAAATATTTCTAACAGTTGATGGACACCATGAATAATCTTCTTGCATAATTTGAGAATTATTATAATTTTGATTTAACTTCTTCTTTTTATAACCTGTTGGGTTTAATACGCCCATATCATTCAGTCTATGACATATGCTTAAGTTTCCTAACCCCTCATTTACTTTCCATTCAAAAATTTTTCTTACAATTTCGGCTGACTCTTTGTCTATAATCAACTTATGATTATCTTCTGGATTTTTTATATACCCATATGATGGAAATGCTCCTACAAATTCTCCGTTTCTTTTTTCTTCCATTTAGTGCTGACCTAATTTTTATTGATGTATCTCTACAGTATTCATCATTAATTAAATTTTTAAATGGTACTAATATTGTATTTGTACTTGTCGGATTTTTAAAACTATCTACACTATCATTAACGGCAATAAATCTTATATTAAATAACGGAAATATTTGCTCTATGTAATTTCCTACTTCTATATAATTTCTTCCAAGTCTTGATAAATCTTTTACTAGAACACAATTAATATTTCCTTTTCTCATATCTTCTAGTAACCTTTGAAATCCAGGTCTGTTAAAATCTGTTCCTGTATAACCATCATCAACATAAGTATCATAAACAATCAAATCATCATGTTCTTCAATAAATTCATTTAATAATGCCTTTTGACTTGTTATACTATTACTTTCTTGCTTGTCTTCTCCATTGTCGCTATCTTCTTGTGAAAGTCTTATATATACTGCAACTGACCATATCTTTGTTCCTTTTGTATTTAAACTTTCTGAAGAATATTTTGATTTTCGTCCAGCCATTATCGTTTCTTCCCTCCATTCTCTTATAGTATAACGTGCCCAGTATAATATATCAGCCCATTTTGTTTTTTTGTTTTAAAATATTTGTCATGCATTCATTAATTTTTTTATTATTTTCAGAATATTTAAATTCAACATTCATATTTCCAACTTGAAATTGATATAAATCTTTATTATTAACTAGACGTTCAGATTTTTGTTTCATATTTCAATTACCTCTTTATTTTTTGATATTTAATTTTATTATGTTAGAAAAAATTTTATTACTTTTTCCTCCCTACTAGGTAAATGCCACTTAAAACTCAAAAATCGGTAATTTTTAAAAAATTTTATTAATTTTTTATGAAAATTTGCAAAAAAATAACTAGAAAATAGTTTTCACTAAGTTCTAGTTATTTATAAAATTTTATTCAACTATAATATTTGATTTTATAGCATTAGATGCATTAAACTTTTTTATGTTTTCTATTTTTTGTGATAACAATTGAATTTCTGTATCAATATTATTTAATCTTTCTATTTCTTTTACTAAATATCTCTTATTCCTGTCTATCTTTTCTATAATAGATTTATCTCCTGTTTTTAAAATTATATCATATAGATTTATTAATACATATATAATCTTTTTATGATTTAAAAGATTAAATTCTAAATATCTATCTATATTTATTATTTTCTCTCCGTCATATAAGCTTATTTTTACTAAATATTCCATTGCACTATTTATCATGTCAATTAGTCTTTGATTAATATTCAAATTATCCATAGGCTGAAAGTCTAATATATCTAATCTATTCATCTCTTCTGATAATTTTATTTCCGAGTTTATTTTTTCTTTACTAATTTCTTGTTCATTCAAATTATTTTGCCAAAAAGATAAAAATATACTAATAACACCTATTACTACAGTAATATTAGCTATCACTTCCCAAAAATCTTTTACACCCTCAACACTGTTGCTATATAATATTATAGATATAATGATTGAAAGTATATATATTAAGCACACTATAATAAAAATAGCTGTTGTATTTCTAATTTTTTTGCTTAATAATTTCATTCGAACTATCACTCCTTATTTCTTGTTGTAATTCTTTTACAAGTTCATTTATATATTCTTCATCTTTATTAAATGTAGCTTTAATTATATCATAAGAATAATTTTCTAATACACACTCTAAAATTTTTGAATCTTCTTCATTAAATTCGTTTTTTATAATCGTTTTTATCTTACTTGGATCTTCTATTTTCTCTATAATATTATAATTTTTTATTCCTATACTATACATATTCAAAAATTCATACCACTTTCTTTTTAGTTCATTATTATCTTCTTTGTAATTAGGATTGCTATTTTTTAAAATTAATCCCGAGAATATTAATTCATTATTAGCATCAAAAAATGATTTCATAAATTGTGTAAAAATAGGTACTTTATATAGAAAAGCTTTTCTACCAAAAAAGAATAATTGAAATAGTCTTTTTTCTTCATAAGTCATTTTGTGTCTAATCTTTTTGTATTCTAATCTATAGTAATTATTTAATATTTGATCATAGATATATGTTGCGTCTAATCTCATTGCATCTAATGCTTCTGCTCTTGGAGACATATTAGAACATATCCAAATCAATATATCAAATTTTTGTTCCATACCTTTTCCAGAATTAATATATTCACATTCTTCTTTATATTCCTGAAATTTGTTGCATTCTTCATATTCTTTATTTAAATAATCTGTTACATCTTTTATAAGTTCATAGTACTTATCTTCATCATATTTTTCAATCAGTTCACAAGCTTTCTCATAAAATTTATATTCTGCCTTTTTACTATCAAGTGTAATAGCATCTTTATTTATATTTTGAATTGTTTCTGTTATTAACTTCTTCTTAAATTGAATAAATTCTTTATTTTTAAGTGCTAATTTCATTCTTTTTATAATATTTTGTTGTTTTTTTAATTTTATTAATTCTCTATCAAACAAATCACTATATTCATTTTTTATATCCGAGATTTCATTTAGTATCATCACTCTAAAATCTTCATATTCCTCTGAAGTCATATTTATTTTAAAAATCCTGTCATTTAGTAAACTCTTATAAATTAAATCATCATACTTTATAGAAATTGTATTACTATTTTCCTTTTGTTTTAACATATATTGTAATTCTTCATATTTTATATTTTTATCCAAAAATATGTCATCTGCTGGAAATATAAAATGAAAATTTAGCATATTTAAAACAAATATACTCTCCTCAATTCCAATTTTATTAGGTAATTCCTCTATATATTTACTCAATCCTTTTATATTTGGTATGTATAGTTTTAACTTTCCTTTTTTTATTTTTTTGCCATCATGACTTAATTCATATTTTATAACTTCCTTTTTCATTTTATTTATGCTCCTTCATGCTATTTGTCAAAATTTATTTTAATGCCTTCATTATATTTTCGGCAATCCTATTTATGACGGGTACAACAACGCTATTTCCAGCTTGTTTATAAAGTCTAGCATCACTCATATTTGTTGGCAATTCGTAATACTTTGGATACCCCTGTGCATAAAAACATTCTATTGGTGTCAATTTTCTTATTCCGAACTTTGTTTTTATCAGTGGTACATTATGTCCTCCTTCTCCCATATTAGCCGTTAATGTTGGCACTAAATTACTTTGATTTTTTCTTACATATTTTCTTCTCCATTGATATACTGTATTATCATCATCCATTTCTTCTGTTAGCAATTTATATATATTACCTTTGTATTTTCCTTCTGTGTAATAATATTTATCATCAACTTTTGTATCAAAATTAAAAACATCTTTTATATTTTTATCTAAAGTCATTGGCATTGGCATTTGAAATCTATCAAAATCTTCTTTATCTTTAAACGCTACAATATAAATTCTTTCTCTATTTTGTGGTATGTTACCATATTCGCAAGCATTTAATACTTGGCATTTTATTTTGTCTTTGTATCCCGCTTCTTCTAATTTTTCAATTATAGTCTTAAAAGTTTTTCCTTTATCATGACCAACCAAATTTTTCACATTTTCTAAAAATATTACTCTTGGTTTTCTTTCCTTAAATATTCTTTCCATTTCAAAGAATAAATCTCCAGTTCTATCATCTTCGAATCCTTTTCTATATCCAGCTACTGAAAAAGAAGTACATGGAAATCCTCCTACCATTATATCAAATTCTGGTATTTCATTTACTTTAACATTATGAATATCTCTACAATCAACTTTATTTTCAAAGTTTTTTTCATAAGTTTCTACCGCATATTTATCAAATTCATTAGCATATGCTATCTCACATTTATTTGTTTCTAAAAATCCTAAATCTATTCCACCAACACCTGCAAAAAGGCTACAAATCTTATACATAATTATTTTCTCCTTATCTTTTGCGGCACGCCGCGATTTTATTAGTTATAGTAACAGAGTAATTAACACTCTACCTTTCATCCTTTTTCAACTATCATTCCTCTTCTAATATTAAATATTACAGTAGGTTCTAGTTTTCTTGCATTAATTATTGATTCAATAATTCTTATATGTGGTCTCTTACCAGCTTTCTGATAATCTCCTACTGTTGCTGTTTTTGATACTGGAAGTTTCTTTAATTCTTCTGAATTAATACCTGTATCATACACAAACAACATATTTAAGTCTAAATCAAATCTTAAAAATACTAAATCATCAAAGTCACATCTAGGTCCAAAACTACTTAAATCATATTCATAGTTACTTGTAGCTTTAAACTCTATTTTTCTCCCATCAAGAGATTTGGCATCTCCTCCTGAACTTTTATTCCAAAGAAGATTTAAGCAATAGCAACCCATAGGCTCACTTATTGCATCTGGCATATTAATACCTCTTGATACTAAACTTTTTACATATGTATTTAAGTCTTTCCACTTAAAGTATGCATCACATGTTTCTTGAATTCTTGGCTCGTCTATTTTTATTAAATATTCATCCTTCATTTATTCACCTTCAGAGTGTCATTACTCTAATGGCATTATATACTAAAATTAAAAATTTTTCTACTAATTTTTACAATTAATATATTTTTTTATGTAGTGCAAGAAAAGGTGTCTAACATATACCTTTAAAACACTTACAGGAAAAGCCTTTAACTTGTCAGATTTTAAAAAAGTGTCAGATTTTTGTTCAACATTTTATATAAGTATTTTTTCAAGCATTTCCTTATCTATGTAGTTTTATATTGATTTTGGACATGATGTCCAAATTACTAATTCATCTGCTTTGTTATAAATAAAATTATTATATTTTACTAGTTCTATAAAACTATCTGTATTAGGTTTCTTATATTTATTTCTTAATTCAATTATAATAGAATTTCTTAAGTTATTAAGTTCTTCATCTTTTAATTCTAAAAAATCATTTATTGTTCCATTCATTATCAATTCTTGATATGTTATTGGCTTATATTCTTCTAAATATTTGCTATATAAAATTCCATATTTACTTAACATTTGGCTTTCCTCCTATACATTCAATAATCAAATTAATTCCATCCATAAATCCAACTTTATAAAACTTTTCGTTTTCATAGCCACCAATATTAATTAATTTGTTACAATGTTTATCTATTTTTTCTAAAATTATTTCTTTATCATCTTCTTTAACTATTTTAGATATTTCATTTGCTATTTTTTGATAGGTATCTTCTCCTTTTGTTATTTCTGCTATTTTCTTTTTATCGACATCATTTAGTATATATAAATCTTCTGACCTAGTATTATACCAATAATCAATAACAGATTCTTCTTGAAATGATTTTAATTCTTCCTTATTTAACATTTTTCATCTCTCCTTACACTTAATTTAAAATTATTATATTTAATAACTATATTTATTCTAACGTGTTCAATTTATAAAGTCTGCCCATTTTCAAAATTTTTTACTTTTTTCACGTAGTGCAAGAATAGATGTATTACATCGACCCATAAAACATTAGAAAGCAAAGCTTTCTAGTAGTATTACTTTTTAAAAAATGTATTACAAAAAGGCATACATTTTTTATAATGTATTTTTATTGATATACTCTTACTCTTTGTAAAATTATATCAATTGTGGACAACTTGTCCACCTTTTGCTTTTATAATTAACTATTTATTTATAAATCATAAACTCTTTTTTGCTATATACCTTTACTCTCTGTAAGGATATATTCAATTAGGACAGGTTGTCCTAATTGCCTTTAATAATATTTTTTAATTTAAATTTTTCCTGTGTGTGTTATTATTTATTATTATTTTATTATTATTACTTATTATTATTTGTGTTAAGTTTTTTAACATACTGTAATCGAAATCTTCAACATCTAGTTGTTTAAAATACGAATTACTAGTTGTTCACCTCGTGCATTATTGAATTTTTCAGTACTTTCAGCAACTTTTCTTCATTAATTTTATAATAAGTCTTTGGTGGAATATCTATATGTTTTACATTTAAAATTCCTGCTGTTTGTAAAATTGATGTTGCTTTTCTTTGTTTATATGGACTTAATCTAGTACTCTTTTCTATACTTTCTTTTGTAGCAAAAAAATACCCATATTTTAATTCATTTCTTTTTCTAAAATAATTCATTCTTCCATATAATTCTCCTAGCATTATAGCTGAATTTACTCCAAATTTAGTTATCAAATCTCTGTTAGTCATTATAAAATTTGTACCAATAATATTTTCTTTTGACATAGCATGTCCTCCTTTTATATTTTTAAAGAGAAAGTAATTCTGAAATCACTTTCTATTTGATTTGATTGTTCTATTTTTTCACCTAAATTGTAAGGCTTTTTAAATGTTGCTTAAAATGTAGCGACAAAATAAACCACACACCTCCTTGATGTCCCCCTTCTCCTGTTGGATTATATAAAGTAACCAAAAGAACTACTTGTGGATTATCAATTGGTGCAACGCCACAAAAAGATGTTACATACTTATTTGTATTTACTCCATCTTCTGAAGTTCCTGTTTTGCCACCTATTCTATATCCTGCAACTTTAGCATTTTTTCCTGTTCCTTCTGACACAACAGATTCCATCATGCTAAGAACTTTTTCTGATGTTTCTTTTGATATAATTTGTTCTTCCTTTTGTACAGGAACATCTAATATTTCCTTTGTTGTACTATCTACTATTTGTTTTACTACTCTTGGTTTAATACTCATTCCCCCATTTGCAATACTTGATACTGCTGTTACTAATTGAATTGGGGTTATTTCAAATCTCTGTCCAAAACTTATTGTTGCAAGTTCAACAGGCCCGAGCTTTATTTTCAGCTAAAAATATGCTGTTTGCTTCTCCTGGCAAGTCTATTTTTGTTTTATGTAGTAACTTAAATTTATTTAAATAACTATAATATTTTTGTACTCCAATTTTTTGTCCAAGTCCTATAAACACAGGGTTACATGAATTCATTAAAGCCTGTCTTAAACTTTCTGAACCATGTGGTCTATAATATCTCCAACATTTTATTCTTACACCAGCAACTTCTATTCCACCTGTACAGCAAAATTCTCCACTATTATCTGTGTCTGTTATTCCTTCTTCTAGCGCCGCTGATGATGTAATTAATTTAAATACAGAACCAGGTTCATATGTATCTGCAATTGCTTTATTTCTCCAAACAGCTTGTAAATTTCTAGTTTTTTCGGCCTGTTCTAGTTGTTCCCAATTTTGTTTTAATTCTTCTGTATACGCTTCATATGGTTTATTCAAATTATATGATGGATATGTTGCCATCGCTAAAATATCTCCATTTTGTGGATTCATTGCCACAATATTTCCACCATCTGTACATTTGTTGTCTATACATGCTTCTTCAAGATATTTTTCTACAATTGATTGTATTGTAAAATCTATTGTTAATACCAGATCATTTCCATCTACTGCAGCTACATAATTTTCTCCTTCTTTTCCTATCTCTCCACCTTTGGCATCTGTGTGTCTTCTAATACTTCCTTGTTTTCCTTTTAGTTGTTCATCATATTTAGCTTCTATTCCATCCAAACCTTGATTGTCACTTCCACAAAAACCTATTACTTGTGCTGCAAATGTGCTATATGGATAATATCTTTTTGTGTCTTCGTCTATATTTATTCCTGTAGTTATTTTATTTTCTTCCATCCATTTTCTTAATTCATCTGTTTTATCTTTATTAACTTTTTTTGCAATTGTTTCTATTGAACTTCTTTTAGTTACCTTTTTTAAAGTCTTTTCATAATCAAGTTCAAATAATTTTGACAGCTTTTTTGCTACTTTTTCTTTGTTTTCTTTTGATATATTTCCCGGATTTATTGTAACAGTTTCAACTGTGCTACTAACTGACAAAACCTTTTTCCCCGTTGCGTCATATAAAGTTCCTCTTTTAGGATTTATTTTTCTATCCAAAGTTTGTTGCTCATATGCTAAACTAGATAATTCTTCTCCTTGTATAAATTGTATAAAACCTAGTCTTCCTATTAAAATCAATATTATTAAAAAACATATAAATAATGCATTTCGTATTTTCTTTTTGCTTGATAGCTTCATTTCAACCATAAAAAAACCTCCTTATAGATTTTATTTAAGAAGGTTTTTCTTTATTCTATTTATATTATTTTATAGTTCAATTGTTTCTAGGTCGTTTGGTATAAATACATTACCATCAAAGTACTTTTTAGCATCTTTAGTAAATACTTCTTTTCTATTTTTTAAATCTGTATCAACTGTATGTGACATTATAACATTCTCAATATTGCATTTTTTACATAGTTCTGCTACAAATTTTACTGTACTATGATGATGTCTTTTTATTGGATTATATTCTTCTGCTTCTTTACCTGCCATATATGCATCTGCAAAAAGCCATTTGCTATTTTTTATGTATTTTTCTGTAGATGGTCTACATGTTTCATCACCAATAAAAGTGAATTTTTCTTTTTCATTTAACCAGAATATAAATCCTGTTTGTTTAACTTTAACAGCATCAATATCAAAAAATTCTATTTTTCTATTTAAAATCGTAGCACTATCACCTGTATCAACAACATTCAGAATAATTTTGTCATCAAATAAATCTGTCCATTTTTTAGGTAACACAGCTTCACACATTTTTCTTATTGCGTTAATTACCTCACAATTTCCATATATATTAAATGGTTTCTCATAATTTTCTACAATATATTTTCTGCCAATTACTCTTATCATCCACACAGATCCCATTATATGGTCTGTATGTGTATGTGATATAAACATATTTTCTATGTCAGCTGGATTTATATTCGTTTTCTCTAATTGTGCTAAAATTCCATTTCCTCCACCTGCATCTACTAAAAAATATTTCCCATTTTCACTTATTGTAAAGCATGTATTATAGCATTTTGTTACTGTTGCATGTCCTGTTCCTAGTACTGTTATTTTCACTTATTTTCCCCCTTATCAATGTCTTTTTCTACAATTTTTTCATATCTGTTTAATATTTCTAGTAATTGTTTTAATTGATTAGCTGGTGCCATTCTTGCAATCATTTTATCCATTAATTGCTTTGTTCTTGTTCCTACTTCTGGTTTTATTTTTTCTAAATCTTGTGCTTGTGCATTTTCAAGTGCTTCATATGCACATGAATATCTTTTATCTCCTATTGATGAATCATAAATTTTTTCTGGTTCACATTTTCCATTTTCTCCTCTTTTATACACACAAATTTCGACATTTTTCTTATTTTGATTTTCTTTTACTGTTCTATTTAATGAATTAAATGAATCATCATGTCTGTCTAATTTTGTTAATTTCGCCACATCACTATTTATTTCCAATAAATTTTCATATCTTTCATGTACTGATAAAGAACTGTTTAATGAACTTACTCCTAGCACATGAATTTCTACAGTGTATCCAGATTGTTGAATTCTATCTATATCTACAAATAGTCCATCTTTTTCTGATGGAGCACATTCCATTAAAATATTATATTTTGAATTCATTGCATCTATTAACATTTCATCTCTATGTAAATATGAGTCTGGTGCAGTTAAAAAAGCATATTCTGCAAAATGGTCTCTAAGAATTTCCTTATTATCATGCCTGTATGCTTTATATTTATCAGAGTCAATAATTACTAAATTGTCATCTTTTGAGTAAATAGATGCAGTTAAATTACTTTTTCCACTTCCTGTTTGCCCAAGTACTATTAGGAATTTTGGATTTTCTACTTTAGTTTTACCTTCATATGAAGTTCTTTTTATATCTTCCAAAATTTCCTCATGTTCTTCTTCAGATAGTGTATATTCTTTCATTCTTTCTTTTAGTAATGGATTTAACTTTGAATCTATTCTTTCAATTGCTCTTTTGTTAGGATTAATTTTATCTCCTGCTGGTCTTTTAGCTATCATTTCTTTTTCTATATTTGTCATTTTCTATTTACAACTTCCTTAATTAATTTTTCTATTTCTCTTTTATCTTTTTTATAAATTTTATCCCTTGTATCTATCATTTTTTTGTATTGTATTTCAAGTTTTTCATCCTTAGACTTTCTTAATTTAATCATACAATCTGCAATTTCATTTTCTATTATTTCTATTGCTAAGCTTAGTTTTTCTGCTTCATTCAACTCAGTTGCCCCCTTTGTTTTTTCATTATAACACGGTATACTTTATAAATCAACATTTATTTACTCTATTAAAAAAGAAAGTCATTTAATTATCAAATAACTTTCTATTTATTAAATATTTTATTCACAAAATTTTTGAACCAATTTTGTTCTTTTTCTATAACTACCTTTTCTGATGCTGATTCTACATAGTCTTTCTTTGGTAGACTAACATATAATGTTTGTTTATTAGTTAATTTTTGCATTCCTAATTTTTCTTTTGCAATTTTTTCTATAGTGTTCAAATTTAATCCGTTTGCTATATTTACTTTTAATTGTTCATTTTCTTTTTGCAATGATGCTAATTCTTTTTTTTGTGATTGAACTTGCGTAAATTTTTCGTTTATTTGAGAGTTCCTATAACTTATGGTTAATAAGAGCGCAAAAATAGCAATAACAACCAATGTTAATTTTGTTTGTTTTCTTTTTTGAGCTTTTGAAATTTTTATTTCTTGCCTTGGCAAGTCTTCAATGACTCTAAGCTTTTTTCTTTGCTTATGTCTTTTAGGGTTTAGTTCTGGTTCAAGTTTTCTTGGACTGGTACTAAACTCATATATGTTTGGTTCCATAAGTTTTTAGCTTCCCCTCCTTTTCTTTTGTTTTATATCTTTTCAAAAATTCGTAATTTAGCACTTCTGCTTCTTGAATTTTCTTCTTGTTCTTCTTCACTTGCAATTATTGGTTTTCTTGTTATAATTTTCCCCAATTGTTTTGCTCCACATACACAATATGGTAGATCTTTCGGACATGTACATTTTCCAGTTGCTTCAATATACGCATTTTTTACAGCTCTATCTTCTAGAGAATGAAAAGTAATTATGCATAATCTTCCACCAGTTTTTAAGCAATCTATACAGTTTTTAACTGTTTTATATAATGGTTTTATTTCATCATTTACTTCTATTCTAATTGCTTGGAATGTTCTTTTTGCTGGATGTCCATCTTTTTGTTTTGATTTTGGAATTGATTTTTCTATTATTTCTACTAATTGTTTTGTTGTTTCTATTGGCTTTTCTTTTCTAGCAATACATATATTTTTTGCAATTCTTCTAGAAAATCTTTCTTCTCCATATTGATAAATAACATCTGCTAGTTTTTCTTCTTCATATGTGTTTACAACTTCTTTAGCTGTTAGTTTCTGCGTTCTATCCATTCTCATGTCTAGTTCATTTTCTCCTAAGTAGCTAAATCCTCTGTTTCTTTCATCTAACTGATACGAAGATACTCCTAAATCTAGCAATATTCCATCTACTTTTTCGATATTTAATTCTTCTATTATTTCTTTTATGTTGTCATGATTATTGTGAATGTACTTAACATTTTGAAATTCTTTTAATTTTTCTTTTGCTGCTTTTAATGCTTCTTCATCTCTGTCTATTCCTATTAGCAATCCCTCTTTAGATAATCTTTTTGCTATTTCTTTGCTATGACCTGCTCCACCTAAAGTTCCATCAATGTAAATTCCATTTTCTTTTATGTTTAATCCTTGTATGCATTCTTCTAGCATGACTGGTTTATGTTTGAATTCCAATTTTACACCTCTAAAAAATAATTCTTTTGTACATTTATCTTTTGTACATTAATATCTTTTGTGTGTTTATCTTTTGTTAATTTGTCTTTTGTTTGTTTCTTACTTTTGTATAATAATCTTTAGTTAAATTTATCTTTGGTAGTTTATTCTTTAGTATATTTTTCTTTTGTTTTTTATCTTTTGTAAAATTAAAAGTGTTTTTTCTTTAGTATACTTTTCTTTGGTTTTTATATAAACTTTTTCAAGTTATATACCTAACATTGTCATATTTTCTGCTATTTCATCTGCTGATATGTTTTCATCACATTTTTCCCATGTTTCTTTGTTCCATATTTCTAATCTTGTTCCAACTCCTATAACAACAGTTTCTTTTACTAGTCCTGCAGATATTCTTAAGTTGCTTGGTATTAAAAATCTTCCTTGCTTGTCTATTTCACATTCTGTTGCTCCAGATAGGAAAAATCTTACGAAGTTTCTGGCATTTCTATCTGATAATGGTAATGCTTTTAGTTTGGTTTCGAAATTTAACCACTCATTTTGTGAAAACGCAAATAAACATCCATCTAAACCTTTTGTTATGATGAACTTTTCTCCCATGTCTTGTCTTAATTTTGCTGGCATTATAAGTCTGCCTTTTGCATCTAGAGAATGCTCGTATTCACCAATTAGCAATTATATTTCACCTCGCTCCACTTTTTTACCACTTTGTGCCACATCTCTCCACTTCTTCTAAATTGTAATATAACTTTTTCTAATTTGCAAGCCTTTTTTCAAATTTTTTTATTTTTTTGGTTACTAGATAATGGTTTTGATAAAATTTCCAAAATAAATCCTTGATATATAAGCTTTGAATGAAATGACGAATGTGCATGAAGAAATTTAAGAAATTCTATGCAGTTTTATGGTAAGAGTTCACGATAGTGGAAAGGACCCATAAAACAATTTAGAATTTCTTAAATTTTGTAATAAACCGAGGAATGTAATGAAAAGATTATATATCAAGGATTTATTTGTATTAATAATAACCCATAATTTACAATCAAACTTATTTATTTTAAAAATTTCATTGATGATTATAAATAAAAATTTTTTTAGTTTATCATATTTTCGTGTCACACTTATACTATTAGTTTAGGCTTTTCTTGCCATTATCTGTTCATTTTATTTAAAAACTTAAATTGATATACTATTTTTATTATAAATATAGGAGGATTTCCATGAATAACTTAGAAAAAAACTTAAGAGAAAATATTGGTAAAAAAATTAAACTTGCACGAAAAAATGCTGAATATACACAAGAGCAACTAGCTGAAAAACTTTCTTTGTCACCTAGATATATAAGTCAATTAGAACGTGGCATAGCATTTGGAAGCGCAACTACCATAATTAATCTCTGCAAAGTATTAAACATATCTTCTGATTTTTTATTCGCAGATTTAATAAAAAATACTTTACCTGTAAATAATATTTCATTTGATTCTGAAATTATTTCAAAATATTCAAAATTAAATGATTATAATAAAGGCGTTGTCGACGCAATAATTAATGGATTAATAAAATTACAAAAAAATGATTATCCAATTGAGAAGAAAGCATAAAATCCATAAAAAATAGGTTTAAGCTAAAATTTAGTTTAAACCTATTTTTTATTTTACTTTTTAATTTATTGTAGTGCTAGTTAGTCCTGTACCAATAACCGCTTCTTGTAATGATCTCCATGTATTGCAACCTACAATCCCATCAGCTGTAAGTCCTTTTGCCTTTTGATATGCTATAACAGCATTTCTAGTTGCTTCTCCAAATATACCATCTAATCCATTTGTTCTGTATCCCAATGTATTTAAGTCGTCTTGTGCTATGCATACATAATTGCTAACACTTCCTCTTTTTAATTGTGGAAATCCTCCAGAAGAACATGCTGGTTTTCCAAAGCGTTTGTCAAAATGTACCCATGTAGGTGTTAAACTTAATGGTTCTACATAATACCAAATTCCGGAGTTTTTTGCGCTATTCCACAACGCTGTTCTTTTTACTGTTGTTAATGTTTGCCCTACATCAAATGCAGTACCTGCATAATGTTGACTTTGGCTTCCATGTCCACCGCTCATATGGTCTTTTAAATGCAAATCCTACTGGTATTGGTGAACCAAATATATATCTTTGGCTATTCCAGCTTTGCATTGTTCTTTTAGTTGTCCACAATATATTACTATTACTTGAGCCTCTAAATTCTTTTACTTTCAAAGTTCCATTTGTATTATAAGGCATTGATTCTAATTCGCCTCTATAATATGTTTCCATTCTATCTGTATCATTGTTAAATACAATAATTTTGGCCATAATATACCTCCTTTATCTCTTCTAGTATATTATGACCATTTCATTTTGTTTGTTAATTTTTAAACCACACTTGCTTTTACAATAACTCTTTTTTTACTATCATTTGTACAAGTTATTAATGTTATCTCTTTTTTTCCATCAGTTAATTGTGATGTACAGCTTAAATCTTCAGGCACAACTTCATACTTGTTATATACTGAATATCTAAGTGTTTTACCTGCTGAATCTGTTATCTCTATAACGTCTCCCTTTTCTAGAGTTGGAACTTTACTAAAGAATTTTGTGTTTCTATAATTATGTCCTACTATACAAAAATTTCCCACCTCATTTGGGTCTGCTCCCCAAAACTTCGTTGGTGATATTTTTAACAAGCTCTCTGTTTCTTGTTCTGAGTCTGTTTCACCATCCAGTATTGGATATTGGACATTTATTTTTGGTATATTTATTGTTGCTATTGTTGTATATGTAAAGCCATCTGCTGTTTTTTCTTTTTTTGTTGTATTTGCCGTTACTTTTTTAGATGGAGAACTTTCGCTGTCTGTTTCTGGTGTTTGCGAATCATCATCTAATACTGCTATTAATACATTGTTTTTTGCTATTGTTGTATCTTCTTTAGCACTAAATCCATCTAATATTTCTTTAGATGTTTCTTCACCTTTGTTTCTGTCATAAGAAGCATAAATACATAAGGATATTAAAATGCACACTAAAAAAACAGATAAAAAGAAATCAAATTTATAGATTTTCTTTTTTCTTTTTAGTTCTGGCGTTATATATAGTTTTTTTGTTACTAATATTTGGTTCATCCTTTTCTCCCTATTTTTTATTCTTATATATTATAACATAATATTTCAAAAAAAGATACTGGTATTTTATATTAGTTTAGAAATATTTGCAAAATCTTCTAATGTGAGCTTTTCTGCTCTTATATTTTCTGCTAATCCGAACTTCATTTAATATTTTTATTCCTTCTTCTTTATTTTTAAATATCTTTGTATTAGTTAATCCATTTAGTAATGTTTTTCTTCTTTGAGTAAATGCATTTTTTATAATTTTAAACATTTTTTTATCATCATCAACATTTACTTTTGGTTGCTTTCTAATCTTCAATTTTATAACTTCTGATGTTACTTCAGGTTCTGGAATAAATGAATAGTTTGGAACTTCTAATATACTTTCACCTTCTGCATAATAATATACAGAATATGTTATTGCTCCTGTATTTTCACTTCCTGGTACTGCGATTAGTCTATCTGCCACTTCTTTTTGTATCATTACTGTTATTGATTCTAAGTCTAATTTTTCTTCTAATAATTTCATTATAATTGGTGTTGTTATATAATAGGGTAAGTTTGCAACTATTTTTACATTTTCTATATTGTTGTTTTCTTTTTGTTCTTTTATTAATTGGTTCAAATCTACCTTTAATACGTCTTGATTTATTATTTCAAAATTATTATATAACTTGAATCTGTCTTCTAAAATTCCAATCATTCTTTTGTCTAATTCTATACAAATAACTTTTCCAGCTTTTTCTAATAGATATTTTGTTAATGTTCCAAGTCCCGGTCCTATTTCTATTACTAAGTCATTTTTAGTTATTTCACTTTTGTTTACTATTGTGTCTATAACTTCTTGACTAATTAAAAAATTTTGTCCTAATGATTTATTTGCTTTTATGTGATATTTTTTCATTATAAAATTTGTTTCTTCTATTATATTATTTTTCATTTTGCTTTCCTTCCATTTATATATTTTAATTTCTAATTTTTTGATTAATATATATATAAGCCCAAATTATTAAACTCTATTTTATCTAACAATTTGGGATTATTCTATATTTTTGCTTTTGTATTTGTTTTTATTATTATGATTATTTAAAATACCATAATATATTTACAATTTCAAGACTTGTTTACAAATTAATTTACACTCTGATCTTGACAAGCTCCCTTCTTTTGTTTATCTCCCACTTTTATAACAAAAAGCAATTATAATTTAATCATATTATATAAATAAAAATTTTCTCAGTCAACGTATTTCTTGTTCTTTATTATATCTTTTTCAATCATAGGGGATGTAAAAAAAATTGATAGTACAATTTTGTACTATCATTCATTATCTACTAATGTTCCTTATTTTCTCTAATTACAGCTCTAATTATAGAAATACTTCCCACTACAGCCATAACCATGATCAGTATACTCATAGCTATTAAACAAATCACTTCTGTACAATTAACAAAAAAAGTCACAATTTCCATAATATTTTCCTCCATATGCATTTTTGCATTTCTATTATGATTATACTCTTTTTTATATTTATGTCAAGTTGATTTTCTGCATAAGATAGCATATTTCTTATTTTTTATTCTATCTTATAATTAATTTTTGATAAAATCCTATATCTTATTTTTTTATTCCTACTAATCAACATTTAAATAAAAAAGGAAAATTATATAGTTATTATAAAAATAATTTTTTAGTTTATTTTATATCTTTATAACTATCATACTTTTTATAAATAATTATTGAAATTATTGTTACTACCATAAGACTTATTATAATTGTTGAACTAACGCCAGTTTGTGGTAATTTACCAGTAGCCAAAGTATTATCTTTTCCTAATGTTTTTGTTTCTTGTTTACCTTTTTGTTCTTCATTTTCATTTTCTTCTTTACTATCTCCAGCCTGTTCTTGATTCTTATTTTCTTCATTATTGCTATTTTCTGAAAAACTAATAGTAGCAGAATCTATCATCCAACTAAATCCATAGATTTGACCTCTTCCTATTATTGTAGAATCAGCTTTTTCAACTCCCATATTTGTACTTTTAACGTTAACAGTTATATCATTTTGTGTATCATTATAAATATAATCTTTAAACTTATAATCTAATGTATCACCATCATTATATTTACTTAAATAAATGATTTTATCTTGTTCAATTAACTTTAATAATTCCTCCGTAGATGCTTTTTTATACATAATATAAAATGTATCTCCAGCTTTATATTCATTAAATGATCCAGATATAGCTGTACTTGATATGTTATTATACATATTTGGTTCTTTTTTATAAGTTTCATCATACCACTGTTTAATATAAATAATACAATTTTCTCCTACATCATTTATAATCTTAGGAAATTGAACTGTAGCACTAGCAGTATATTTATAAACTTCATATTCTTTGAGCGTAGACAATTTTATTTCATCAACCCAACTATTTTCAATAATAGTTTTACCATATTCAATATTAAAAAGTTTATTTATATTTTCCTCTGATAAATCTTCAATAATCTCACCAGTTTTATTATTTATAACTTTACACTCTAACACTTTATAATCAACTTGTGAATATGTAATTCTTAATCGAATATCATATTTATACTTATATAAATTTGATGGTAAATTATAATCTGTTGCTTTAATTGACAACACCACATTTTCATCATCTTTTTTCGCATAAACCCCATATTGAACTTCATCATTAATTGAGCTGTATGAAGTTAATTCAAAATCATTTGTAATTTCATTTTTATCTGCATTATTTGCAAAACAAGTATAATTCATAGTAAATGTGAGAAAAATTACTGTAATTAATATTAATATTTTTTTACACTTCATGAAATACCTCCCCCTTTAATTCGTATCCTTTTTAGTAATATCTCTTATGGCTAATTATTACATAACTCTTCAAAAATTACAAGTATTTTTTATTACATCTTATAATTAATATGATTAATTTTTGATAAAATTATATTTCTTATTTTTTATTCCTACTAATCAACATTTAAATAAAAAATAGCTATTTTAAAATTCCAAAAAAATCTATAATATTAATGTTACTTCAATGATATTTTATACTAATTTTATTGCTTTTTCACAATTTTTAATATAAAATATAATTGCAAAATTTTAACAAAAGAGGCGTTTATATGAAAAATAATGAAAATTCAAATAAAAAACAAAATAAAATAATAAAAATAAACACACCATTTGAATCAAGAAATTTAGTACATACCAAAAAACTGCGAACTTCTTTAATTGTGGTTCTAATAATTTTTATTTTACTTATGGGAAGAATTGGATTTTTACAATTTGTGCAAGGAAATTATTTAAAAGAACAAGCTTATAATCAACAAACAATTAATCAAATTATAAGTCCTAAACGTGGAAATATCTACGATTCAACTGGAAAAGCTTTAGCTATTAGTGCACAGGTTGATACTATTACAATAAATCCAAAAAAAATCAAAAAAAATTCCGATGAAGATACAAAGGCATTAAAAGAACAACTAGCAAAAACATTTTCTGAAATCTTTGAGTTGGATTATAATGAAACTTTAGAAAAGCTTAACAGTTCTGCACAAGTTGAGACAATTGCTAAAAAAGTTGAACAAGAAAAAGTTGATAAATTAAAAGAATGGATGAATGAAAATAAAATATCTGCAGGAATAAACATTGATGAAGATACAAAAAGATATTACCCTTACAGTACTGTTGCTTCACAAGTTATCGGATTTTGTGGTAGTGATAATCAAGGTTTAAGTGGTATTGAATCAAAATGGGAATCTGCTTTAACAGGTACTCCTGGTAAAATTGTAAGTTCAAAAGCAAGTAACCAACAAGAAATACCCAATGCTGAAAAAACTTACATTTCAGCAGAAAACGGTAGCGATTTAACACTTACAATAGATTTAAAAATTCAGACAATTGTTGAAAAATATCTAAAACAAGCTGTTGATGATAATAATTGTAAAAAAGGTGGAAATGTTATTGTTATGAACCCTAAAAATGGTGACATTTTAGCAATGGCTTCATACCCAAATTATGATTTAAATTCACCTTATACACCAAATAGCACACTTGCTGAAACATACAATTCTCTTTCAGATTCTGAAAAAAGTACAGCTTTATACAAAATGTGGTCAAATAAATCTGTTGCTGAAACATATGAACCTGGTTCTGTTTTTAAAGTTATTACATCATCTGTTGCTCTAGAAGAAAATATTACCACAACAGATAAAGCTGGTGATTTTGTTTGTAAAGGATATGAAGAATTTGAAGATGCATCTAGTTCTACCCCACTTAGAATTGCTTGTTGGAGAGCTCAGCCACATGGTTCGCAAACTTTAAGACAAGCTCTTATGAATTCTTGCAACCCAGCATTTATGCAATTAGGAAAAAGGATTGGTATTCAAACTTTATATAAATATTATGAAGCCTTTGGATTATTTGATTCTACTAATTCAGGATTGTATGGAGAACAAAGTAGTATATTCCAAAATGTTGATAAAGTAGGACCTGTAGAACTTGCTACTATGTCTTTTGGTCAAAGACTAAATGTTACACCACTTCAAATGATAACTGCTATTTCATGTGTTGCTAATGATGGAAAACTTATGAAACCAAGAATTGTAAAAGAAATTACAAATACTGACACAGGTTCTGTTACAGAAGTTCAACCAACAGAAGTAAGACAAGTTATTTCTAAGCAAACTTCACAAGAAGTTAAATCTATGATGGAATCTGTTGTAACTCAAGGTACTGGTAGACATGCTGCTGTTGCAGGATATTCAATAGGTGGTAAAACTGGTACTTCTGAACCAACATACAATAAATTAGATGAAGGTTATGTTGCTTCATATGTGGCAATTTCACCTGTTGAAGACACTCAAGTTGTTTTACTATTAACATTATATGACCCACCAAAAAACAATCATCAAGGTGGTCAATTAGCTGGACCTGTAGTTTCTCAAATGTTATCAGAAATTTTACCTTATTTAGGTATTCCATCTACTGAAGATTCTTCTTCAAGTGATTCTTCTAACATTACAGTTCCTGATGTTAGAAATAAAACAGTGGCTGAGGCTGAAAAAACATTGAAAAATGCTGGTTTTACAGTAAAAACATATGTAAAAGGTGATGCAAATAATACATTAGTTGCTGATCAAACACCAAAACCAGGCTCTTCACTTACTAAAAATTCTATAATAGTTATTTATGGTGAAGGTAGCAATGTTGCAACATCTGTTTCTGTTCCTGATTTAAAAGGAATGAATGCCTCTCAAGCTACAAGCATTTTGAAAAATAAGAACTTAAATATTAGTATTGAAGGTAGCCGGAGTAGTTACTACACAAGATTCTGCGAAAGATGAGCAAGTTCCTGAGGGTACAATTATAAAAGTTACTTTAAAACAAAATTTAACAGATGCTCATTAAAATTCACTTTTAGTGGAAGGGTGCCATAATCGAGTAGAGTAGAAAATTTTATTAAATAAAATTTTCATTCCCTCTCACACCACCACATCGTGCCGTTCGGCA
>CAKOWW010000016.1 GCA_934129785.1 uncultured Clostridia bacterium | reverse complement strand
CTTAAGCCCAAAAGTGCCAGTACAAAAGCCTTCTAGGCTAAGAGCAAACCACCCGTTTTACGGGTGGTTATGATTTTATTTTGCTTATATGTTTTATAAAAAATTAAGCATATTATATACAAAATGAAATGATGATAACAAGAATAAAAATAAACAAAAGAAGCAAAGTATAAATGTAATTAAAATTACACCAGTATTTTGCTTCCTTTGATAATGAAAAGAGGCAATGTATGAAAAAATTAAAAAAAGAATATAATGAAGAAAAAGAAACTTCAAAAATATTGTGGATGATATTTCTAGTTCCCATAGCATTTTTTATAATAGATTTAGCAAATTTAGGACATTTTTTCTTTCCGTATATATATAATTTGACTGAAAAGTATGATTGGCTGTCATTTATAGGAACTTATGCAGGAACAATTGTTAGTGCGATTTTCTTATTATTCATTACAAAAATGGATAGAAGAGATAATAATGAAATTCTAAGAACATCTCAGAGACCATATTTAGATGTTAATTGGACAATATTGGATAAAGATTTTTTAGAGCAAAACATAAATAATTTGAATAGACAATTATTTATTTATAATAATTTTGGACTAGATGGCATTAATAGTGCAAAAGAATATTTGACTCTTGAAATAAAAAATACTGGAGCTAGTGTTGCAATAATAGATGTTAATAAAAGTAACTTTACAATAGAGTATGACAGACATGAAGGAATTGTTGATGGTAAAGAAATTTCAAAAAGAGAAATAAGTAAAGTTATACTTAATAAAATAATAAAACGCAAAGCTATTTCATCAGGAGAGAGCATGTTTATTGTATTTAATTCTATTGATTTCTACAATAGTAGGAGCAGAGATATATCAAATAATACATACATAACTAATACGGAAATTTATTATAAAGATTTATTTGGTTATAATTATGAAGATATATGTAAATACTTAAATGGAAAAATTGTTCCAAAAAAAGATAATATTTTAATTATCGATAATAAGGATATATGATAAATAAAGAAGGGAATATCAAGAAGCAAAAATTGATATTCCTAATCTTTATTATTTATTCAAAATAACCATTAATAAGTTCTACTCCATCAACAAATCTATTCCTATAATACTTTTCATTCCAATAGCAAATATAATCAAAAAAATTATCATCAAGTTGTTTTAACTGTTTTTCAACATACTTTTTATTCTGTTTTGGAACATTCTTCAAAATCCTTTCAGAAATCTCATCAAAATAGACGAAGTGCTTTTTATCTTCAGCACTTAAAGTGCAGTACAAAGCCTCCTCTCTAAATTCTAACCAATCTTTCAAAATATCATCATTAACTTCTCTTAAATTATTCATAATCTAAAATCTCCAAAAATTAAAATTTTTCTCAATAAAAATATCTCTTATAAGAGCCAATTTTGTAAGAACAAACGTACCATGCCCATTGGGTAAAAATTGGGTAAAATCTTCTCCAAAAACGCCCTAAAAATGCACAAATGTTCTACAAACTAAAACTCTTGTAAATACTGAAATACCAACAAAAATTCTAATTTTCACAAAACCACAAAAACCGGTCAAACCTCGCTCATAACCCGAAGGCCGTAAGTTCGAGTTTTACCCCCGCAACCAGATTTATCAAGGGATTCAAAGTTTCTTGATTTTTTTATTTGCCTAAAAAAGTGGCGAAAGTTTTTGGAAATACCTGTCAAAAATAAAAATGCGTGATATAATAAGATAAAAATAATGATAGGAGATGACTATAATGGATGCAAAAAAGGTAACTAATTTTTATTCTGAATTAGAAAAACTGGCAACATATAATAATGAATCAATATCGGAAGAAGAATTTATTAATAATATTATTGAAATAAAACAAGATTTAAAGAATAAAGGAAAAGAAATTCCAGAAATATTTGAGTTGGTAAGAACAAAAGCAGATTTTAGAAGTGGAATGCAGAAATATGCTGGATATCAAGAAAGAAGAGAAAAATTAAGAGAAAATTTATATCCTATTATTGAAATGTATGAACAGCAGATATTAAATAAAGGTATTTCAGATAATAAAACATCTATAAAAGAATTAAATGGTTATTTAAAACTTAATAAAATGCAAATAAAAACTAAATATGGAATTATAAATATATTAAATTTAGAAACGAAATCAGGAGGCAACGGAACAGTATATTTTGGAAATATGTCTGGAGAAAATGTAGCTGTAAAAGTATTAATTAATAATACAAAAGAGAAATTAAATAGATTTTTGTGTGAATATGGAAATGTTATATTAAAATTAAGTGATAAAGATGGAATAGTGAAAATGTATTTTTATGATGAAATTGTCATAAATAATAGTATTTATCCAATCATTTGCATGAAAAAATATGAGAATAAATTGTTATATAATGAAAATTATAGTGAAGATGAAATTATAGATATAGTAAAACAATTATTAAATGCAACAAAAAGCATTCATGATGCTGGTATAATACATAGAGATTTGAAACCTGATAATATTCTTATAAGTAATGATAAAATACATATTGCTGATTTTGGAATAGCATATTATAATCCCGATTTTTTTGATAAAACTGGACACACTACTGAGAGTGAAAGACTGGCAAATTATGATTTTTCCGCTCCAGAACAAAGAAATAGTAAAATCAAACCAGAAAAAACAATGGATATTTATGCTATTGGACAGATAGTACAGTGGCTTGTATTTGGAGTAACAACAAAGGGAACTCATAGAAAAAATATATATAAGAAATATAATACACCAAGGATGCATTTTTTAGATGATATAGTAGATAAGTGTTTAAACGATGATCCGAAAGAAAGATATCAATCTATAAATGATATTTTAAATGAAATATCTCAATACAATGAAGACAAAAAGGAAATCAAAAATGAAACTGCTCCAATGAAAATTACGTCAAATGCTGAAAAAAATGCAAATCAAGAATTAAAAGAAGCATTAAAAGATATCATGGATAAAATTTGTTTTAGTTATTATGGTGAATATGATGAAGAAACTGAAAAAAATTTTTGCTTACATGCTCCTTTATCAGATGAGTTTGTAATAGAGTTTTTAGAAAGAATACCATATAATATTGATAAATTAGAGTTTTTTGATAAGGTTGGATTTTCAAAATTTATAAATGAATATGAAGCATCAGATATTGCTCAAGTTGAGAAAACAAATTTTATTCGATTAAGTCAATTGTATCAAAAAATAAAGAAAAATGAAGATTATAAATTGCAACAATCATTTATAGAATATGTTAAAACCAGACTAAATGAAAATTTTGAATTACCATTTTAAAAAAATAGGCGGGATCATATATTAAATCTCGTCTATTTTAAATTGCTTTTACAGTAAGAAATTCTTCCATAACATTAGGAACGTTTTTTAATTCATCTTCAAAGAAGTGAGAATAAACTCTGTCGGTAGTTTGTACACTTGAATGCTCAACTTTTCTACTAATAATTTGAGTTTGAATACCTTTAGCAATCATAAGAGTAACATTGGTATGTCTTAAACCATGAAATGTAATTTTTTTCAATCCATATTTATTGATTATTTTGCCTAATATTTTTGAAGGTGTATTTGGATGAATATCAACACCATAATCAGTAGTAAAAATTCTTTTACTTCCTTGCCACTTAGATTCTAGAAGCATCTTTTGTTTTAATCGTTCTTTTTGCCATTTTTTAAGTAATTCAAGTTTAGTTTTAGAAATATAATTAATTCTCTCACTATTTGCAGTTTTAGTTCCTTTTTCAAAGATTTCACCATAAGTATATTGGGTTGTTTTATTTATCTGAACTTTTCCAGTTTCAAAATCAACATCACTCCATTCAAGCCCAACAAGTTCGCCAAGCCTTGCTCCAGTAAAAATATCAAGTAAAATTGCAGTAGGATATGTAATTTGATTGCCTTTTAACTTTTGCAAATTATCAACAAGAATTTTGGTTTGATCTTCATCATAAGGATGTCTTAACGGCTTAGATGTTTTCGGTGGTTGAACATGTTCAGCAGGATTGCTTACAACAAGTTGCCAATATACTGCTCTGTGAAGCATTGTCGATAGCAAACGATGATGTTCTAATATCGTCTTTTGAGATAATGTTTTTTTTGTTTTCTTTCTATTATTATTTTTTCTTCTAACAATTTGAGTATCTTCTTCAAGCAAATCATAAAATCTCATTATATCTGTTGGCTTGATTTTATTTAGTTTATAATTTCCAAAATATGGAGTTATTCTTATTTCTAGCATGCGTTTGTATCTGTAATAAGTTGACGGCGCTAGTTCTTTTAATGCATAATCTTTTGTCCATATTTCCACATATTGAGCAAATGTTGGGATATTTCCATCTACTATTAGTCCACTTTCTACTTCTGTTAGAAATTTTGGAAGTTCTATTTGTGCTTCTGATTTTTTCTTGCAGTGTATTGTTTTTTGATGCCTTATTGGTTTGCCATCCAGGTCATATCATTTGAATATTATTAGCCTGTAACTGTTTTTTCCTCGTTTTTCAATACTACCTGTCACTTTTTTGCTTCCTTTCTGTTGTTTTTAGTAATTGTTTGTATTACTATGTTTTTATTGTGACATTTTTCGATGGAAAAACAAAAACCCGACAGGGGATATGAGTGGGGAAATCGGAAAATGTATGGGAAATATAGATTAAATTAAAAAATATGTTATAATGTTAAATATAAATAGTAAATGAAGGAGAAAAAATGGAAAAAATAATTGTTATTGGAAGTCCGGGTGCCGGAAAAAGTTTATTTTCTAAAAAGTTAAAAAATATTACTAAATTACCATTATATCACATAGATATGCTATATCATAAAAAAGATGGTACACATATTACAAAAGAAGAGCTAGAAGAAAAATTAAAAGAAATCTTTAAAACGGATAAATGGATTATAGATGGAAATTATCAAAAAACATTAGAATTAAGAATAAATGAATGTGATACTATATTTTTGTTGGATTTTCCAACTCAAGTTTGCCTTGAAGGTGCAAAATCACGAATTGGCCAAAAAAGAGATGATTTGCCTTGGGTAGAAGAGAAACTAGATGAAAATTTTAAACAATGCATTATTAATTTTGCTAACGAAAAGTTGCCACAAATTTATAAGTTATTGGATAAATATAAAATGAATCATAGTATATTTATTTTTAAATCTAGAGATGAGGCTGATAATTATATACGTAATATGGAGAAAAAATATGCAAATATATAATTTGAAAAATAAATTAGAATATTTAGATGAAGTTGCAAAATTAGAATATGATGAATGGGCAGACAATAAAGAAGAAAATAGAAAATGTAGAATAGAAAGAAAAAAAGAGAAAATTTATAATGCATTTAACGATGAATTTTTTTGCAAGTTAATTTTAGTAGATAATAATAAGTTGATAGGATTTATATCTATATTTCCAAAAGATTGTGAAGAAGAAAAAGAACTAAAGCCGTGGTATGCTACAATGTATGTAAAAAAAGAATATAGAAAAAAAGGATATTCTAGAATATTAAATGATGCCATATTAAAAGAGGCAAAAAATAGAGGATTTACAACAATATATCTAAAAACAGACTTAAAAAATTATTATGAAAAGTTTGGAGCAATTTTTATAAAAAAATTAAAAACAGGTGAAACTTTATACAAATTTGAACTTTAGTAATATTTTACAAATAAAAAAATATATAATATAAAAAAGAGGAGAAAGCTATTTAAAATGAATGATACCGTTATTTGTTTAATTAGACATGCTGAAACAGTTGAGGAAAATGGAATCAGAAACACAAGTGAAAATTCTCAAATGATTAATGAAAAAGAAATATTGTCTATAAAAGGAGAAGAGTAATCTAAGAAATTAATCGAAAACACAGAATTACAAAATAGATAATGTTTTTAGAGATGGACAAGTTAAAACAAATGGAACAGATATAGAAAAGATATTGCCACCTATGAGAAGGTTTGGTGGAGGTAATAGGGCAAAGAAAAAGGAAAATATAATAGTTAAAGTTAAGAAGTTTTTTGAAAAATATTTTGGACTTGGAACTGCCGATAGAAATGATGATGGCTTTGAGTATAGGGTTACTAATGAGGAAGAATGTTATGATTTAAATATGGTTGCAGAAGAGGGAGAAGAATATAGACATGAATAAACAAAGAATTAAGCTATTTGCAAAGTTTATGAGAGATACATAAAAATATATAAGGAGAAAATGAATGTTAGGAGATATAGCTTCTATAGCAACATTAGTGTTATTTTTTATTTATTTTATAGGTAGAATAATTACAATCGCTATAGAAAAGAATATAAAATATGAAAGTGTAGATGTGTATTTTAATGAAAATCAAATACCAAAAAACATAAAAATTATAGATGAATATAAATGTTCTGATGACTCAAAAGAAATACTTATAATTACTCCAACAACAAAATCTTATAATAATGTCAAAATATATGAATGTGAGTATAATGAAAAAAATAATAAATTAGAAAAAACAAAAAAATTATGTGATATTGGTAGAATATATAATGATAATTCAATAAGAATTGATACTATCTTATCATGTGGAATACCAAGGTATATTATTGAGTTTGAAAGATGTGATTATATGAAAGGAAAATTAATATCCGGATATAACGGAAAAAATGGAATTCAAGAGGAATTATTAGAATTTAAGCATACATTTAAAAGTATTATATATTATTTGTTTAGATAATATGAAAGTTGGTGAAAATTATGATATACATTACAGGAGATACACATAGTGATTTTTCAAGATTTACAGAAGAAAACTTTCCAATACAATCAGAAATGACAAAAGACGATTATATAATAATATGTGGTGATTTTGGCGGAGTATGGACATTTGAAGAAGAGAGTAGTAGAGAAAAAGAAGCACTAGATTGGTTAAATAACAAGAATTTTACAACATTGTTTGTAGATGGAAATCATGAAAATTATACAAGATTATATAATTATCCAATTGAAGAATGGAAAGGTGGAAAAGTACACAAAATAAGAGATTCAGTATTACACTTAATGAGAGGAGAAATCTTTGACATTGACAATAAAAAAATATTTGCTTTTGGTGGTGCTAGATCGCATGATATTCAAGATGGAATATTGAATTTAGATGAAGAAGAAAAAATATATGAGTATCGTAAAAGAGGAGCATATTTTAGAATTAGAGATTTTTCGTGGTGGGATTTAGAGCTTCCAACAAATCAAGAGATGGAAAACGGAATAGAAAATCTAGAAAAAATAAATTATAAAGTTGATTATATTATTTCGCATTGTTGTCCAACAAGTATACAAACATTAATAAATCCAACATATAAAAGAGATATTTTAACTGACTATTTACAGCAGATTTCAGAAAAATGTACATTTAAAAGATGGTATTTTGGACATTATCATGATTATAAGTAAGTAAATTCACAGTTTACTTTATTATATGAAAATATTGTACCATTAGAATATGAAAGTGTATTTTAATAATATTATCGAATTAATAATTAAATTATAAACTTATATTAGTCAGAAAAAGTTTTAATACTTTTGCAGAGCTATACTTTATTTGAGTATGGCTCTATTTTTAATTATATTATGAATAAAAAGTTTCAAAAAAATGAAAAAACTTTGTCACATGATCCAATAAAAAATAAAATACTAATATTTTTAATTTATTCACATATTTTATAAAAAAATACATATAATAAAACAAAGTTAGCTAAAAGTAATACAAAATGTATAAAAAAACATTGACTTTATATCAAAAATAGTGTAAACTTATATAAAATGATAGAAAAAAGGAGGTATTTATATATGTTCACATATGTTAAAGCTAAAAATTTTAAATCATTAAAAAATATATCATTTAATTTAAATAAAACTAAAAATGAGACAAATAAATTCATTGCTATATATGGTGAAAATGGTAGTGGTAAAACAAATTTGGTAGAACTATTTAAATTTTTACAACAATTAATTATTTCAAGAATAATTGATGTCAAATTAAATATGTTACCAAAGGAATTTTTTGAATTAAAAGAGAAAATGATAGATACTACACCAATGGATATGAAGCCGATATGGCAATTATCATTAAACTTAGACGAATATAGAATGATCAATGAAGAAGAAGATACCGAAATTGAATATGGTTTCAAAATAAATAACAAGGAAGGATTTTATTCAGTAAAATTCAATAAAGAAATAGTAGAGGAAAAATTATATTTCTTTGTCAATAAGCAAAAAGGATATTATTTTAAATTATCAAAAAATGAGAAAGAATTAAATAAAAATATTTTTATCAACGAAAAATATAATGAAGAATTAAAAGAAAATATTGAAAAATATTGGGGAAAATACTCATTTTTATCTCTTTTAGTTTTTGAAGAAAAAGAAAAAAATAAAGAATACGTAAAGAATAATATTTCACAAAAAATATTGGAAATCATTAATAAAATATTATCAATGACAATTCATGTAAACAAATGGTACTTAAATTTTATGCCAGATAATTACATGAAACAAAATGTATTAGCAGATTTAAAATCTGGAGTGATATCTAAAAATAAAATTGATGAAATAAAAAAATATGAAAATGTTTTAAACATATTTTTTACTCAAGCATATGCAGATATAAAAAGCGTTAAATATGTTATAGAAGAGAAAGATGATAAAATAAGATATAAGTTATTCTTTAATAAAATGATAGGTGGAAATTTAAAATCAATACCAATAGAACTAGAATCAGAAGGAACTAAAAAAATTATAGAAGAATTTGATACATTAATTGGTGCAATAATGGGAGAAACAGTTGTTATAGATGAAATTGATAATGGTATTCATGACCTATTAATGAAAAATATAATTTTATCAATTAAGGATGAAATAACAGGACAATTAATTATAACAACTCATAATACATTATTGTTAGAAATTTTGCCAAAAGAATGTATATATATATTATCAGCAGATTATGAAGGAAATAAATATGTAAATTCAATAAAAGAATATGGGATAACAATACAAAAAAATCATAATGCTCGTGATTTGTATTTTAAAGGTTTATTTGGAGGAATACCAACAACTTCGTATGTAGATTTTGAAGAAATAAAATATGTTCTAGAAGATTCAGAAGAAAAAGAGGAAAAAAATAATGGTGAGGAAACCTAATTACTGCAAAGGAATTATAATAGCACATGGAAAAAGTGAACTTTTGTTAGCAGAATATATTAAAAGTAATCTACATTTACCTATAGAAATATACTCATTAAAAAATGGAAAAACGAGCATACAAATAGATAGTTTAATGACAATATTAGGAAACAATGATTTTAAAAATAAAAGCAAATTAAAACAAAAATATATTATAGAAGAAAAAAATAAAAAATTTATAAACTTTTTTATTATGCCAATAATGGATTTAGATGATACAACAGAAGAAAAAATAAAAAAATACAAAAATGGAGAAATATTTAAAAATCACTGGTTAAGTCCATATATTATACCAATATGGAATGATATTAATCTTGATCATGTATTATATGATTTAAAATTAATAAGTAAATTACCAAATGACAAGGAAAAGGGAAAAGTATATGAAGAACTTTTTCCGAAGAATACAGGACAAGCTGATTTAGAACAAGTAAACAAACTTTTAAAATATTTTGAAAGTACAACTAAAACTAATATGAATATTTTTATTGAGAAATGTTTAGAAAGTTTGCAAACATTTAAATAAAATATACAAAGGAAAAGCAAAGTAATTGTAATTTTATATTACAGGATTATTTTGCTTTTTTGATAAAATTTTACATATTTCGACAAAATACTTAAAATATTTGTGATATATAATAAATAGAGGAAGTGATTAAATGAATATTAAATTTACAAAACTAATTGTACCAAACAGATTCAATGCTTCATTCGAAAATTGGAATATAAATAATGAAATAGAATTTTCAGATTGTGGATTTGCGGATATATATGCACCAAATGGAGTAGGAAAATCTAGTTTTGCAAAAACATTAAAAAACGAAATAAAATCAGAGTATATGTATGAGTATAATGATAATATATATACGGAAAAATCAAAAGATAGTCCGATAATTGTTATTGATGATTTCTTTTTTAGAAATATTGCTCCTCGAGAAAAAGAGAAAATATCAGACTATATTTTAGGTTCTCAAATAAACAAGGAATTAGAATTAAGAGAAAAAATAAAAAATGTTGTTGGAAATATAAAAGGACAAATAATTACATATCTAAAAGATGAATATGGTATAAAAGCTAAAAACAATAATTTGTGTAATTTTGTAAATAACGATAATTTAAAAGATTTCATTAGTGCTTTAGCTAATAATAGAGATAAAGGGAAAGATTATGATGCTGAAAAAATATTAAGATTAGTAGATGAGTTAGATTTAGATAGTAAAGTGGTATCAAATGATGAAAAATTTAATTATATAAAAAACAATTTAGAGAAACCAAATTCAATAGTTAAAACTATAATTGAATTTGATACAAGTAATTTTAAAAAAATTATTGGATTTAAGAAAATAGATATAGATAATGATGCTATAAAAATATTAGAAAAACATAACGGTATTACTACTTGTATTTTCGAAGAAACACATATATTACCTGAAAATATAAAAGAGCAATTAGAAAAAAATAAAGAGACAATAGTAAATCAATTAACACCAAAACAAAAAGAAATTACAGAGAAAATTTTGGAACTAGACAATAATGACCCATTTCATATAAAAAATACATTTAATTTTGCTTTTGAAAAAGGGGATATAGAAGAAATTCAAAAACTAATTGAAGAGATGAAATTGATTCTAATTCAAATACAAAATGAAATAAGTAAATATATTATAAAATTGGTACAAAAAAATAAATTAAAAGATTTATATATAGAATTAAAGGAATTATTAGATAAAAAAGTTGAATTAACAGAGGAAGATGAAATACTTTTAAAAAATATAATTGAAAATTGTTTAAATAAAGAGGTAAAACTTGAAAGAGATAGTAATAAAAATATTATTTTTAAATTAAATGATACTGATATAATTGGAAAAAGTAGACAGGAACTTCCTTTATCAACAGGAGAGCAAAATTTTATTTCATTATATTTTGAACTATTAGCAGCCAAAAATTCTGAAAAAGATATAGTTATAATTGATGATCCTATATCTAGCTTTGATTCGATATATAAAAATAAAATAGTATATGCTATATTGAAAGTCTTAGAAAAAAAGAATACAATTATATTAACACATAATATTAATACTATAAAATTAATGCAACACCAATATAAGAATTGTTTTAACTTATATCTATTAAATAATGATAAAGATGAAGAAAATGGATTTATAAAAGTAGATAGAAGAGTAAATAATTCAGAAAATTATAGAGATTTAGATTTGATGCTTGAAATAAAAAATGTGATTCAATTATTTAAAGAAAGATCATTTTTAAATGATGTAAAAAACAAAGAACAATTTTTATTATCATTAATTCCATTTATGAGAAGTTATTTTAATCTATTACCTCAGCAGGAAGATCATTATAAAAAATTATGCAAGCTAATGCATGGATATGAAAGTCAAATTATAGATATCAATAATGAATATAAGGAATGCTTTGGAGAAAAAGTAATGGATGATAGTTATAATGTTTCAGTAAATGATATACTACAAACTGAAATAGTGAATGAAATAGTTGATAAAGAAAAATATCCAGTATTAAATAGAACTTTATATCATACTTTAAATTATTTAAAATTAAGATTAATGGTTGAAAATACATTATATAATACAGACATAAATAAAATAGATAAAAATAAAACTTATCAATTACATCAAATAATCAATATATATTTAAAGGATAATCATGGTTTAAAGGCAAATTTGATATCAAAAAAAACACTATTAAATGAATTTAATCATTTTGAATATGATATGTGTTTATTTATGCCTTCTTTAGATATCTCTAATAACAAGTTAAATGAAGAAAAAGATAGCATAATAAAGATCTGTAATAAAATAAAAATAAATGGCATATGTCATATTAATACATAATAAATAAGGAAAGTTAATATGGAAATTGTAGAATATAATTATGATAATAGAATGCAGTATTCAGAATTTATTAGAAAGTATAATAAATCTAGTTGTTTGAATTCGCTAAATATACAAACTTTTTCAAAAGGGAAAAAGATATTCTTAATGATAGATAAAGGACTTATTAAGAAATACAAAATAATTAGATATTCAATAATTTATGAAGATTTGCATGTGATATGCTTGGCAAATTATATAAGTCAAAAATATTTTTAGTTAAATATATTTTAGATGAAGTATATAAAGATAAAGACATTATCTTACAACCAGATGAAGATGGAAATTGGTTTTGGAAAAAGTTTGCTTTTATACCTGATAATATTTCAAAGCGTTTAACACTAATATTAAAACATAAAAATATGTGAATAAAAAGAATGGAGTAAAAAATGAAACAAGAAATAGAACAGTTTTATAGAAGATTTAATATCGAAACAAAAGAAAAGGAAAATATAAAAAGGTTTAAAAATTCATTAAGTAAAATTTTAGAAAAGCATATAGGGAATATATCATTAAAGAATGAATTTAGAGATGTTTTTATTAAATATACAGGAATAGAACATAAAGATTTTGGTACTGTAGATTTATATACTGAAATAGATATTGGACAAAAAGATTGGCTTGATATAACAGGAAAGAACTATATTAAATTTTCTAATACTTGTATAGGAAAAGCTTTTCAAGAAGATCTTACTAGTGTAATAAAATATATTCAAATAATATTTTTAATGGATAATAGTATAATTCCAAGCAATATAAAAGAAAGTTTATATGAAGAGATAAGTGAAATAATAAATGTATTTGGAATAAATATAAATATACAAAAAGAAAACAATAGATATTTATTATATCCTAAAGGTGCAGAGGAATTAGATGATGCATTAGTGAATGATGTTTTAGTATGGTTAGAAAAATATAACTCAAGTCGAAAAAAATTTATATCAGCATTGGAAAAATATCAAAATAAAGATGATACTAGAAATATATTAGATGATTTAAGACTTAGTTTAGAGTTACTTGTACAAGAAATTGTAAATAATAAAAAAACATTAGAAAACAATAAATCTGAAATTGGAAAAATATTAAAAGACAAAGGTATTAATATAGAAATATCAAATATGTATATAAAACTATTTGATTATTATACTACATATCAGAATAATAATGTTAAACATGGAGAAAAATGTTCTTACAATGAAATTGAATTTGTAATATATTTAACAGGTAGTTTTATGAGATTATTATTATCTATAATATAACTTTTACAACTGTACTACAAAAATAAAAAAGTAAGCATGAATGTCAAAAAGGTTACAGATTTAACACAAAATCAATAATTATGTTAAATCTGTATTTTTATAAATTTGAAAAAAGTACATAAAAATTCAAAGGTTTTTCAAAATTTTGAAAAATATATTTAATTAAATATCAAAACATCCACCAATCAGCTGCACACCATCACAAAAACCATTCCTATAATACTTCTCATTCCAATAGCAAATATAATCCATAAAATTCTCATCAAGAAGATCAAGTTGTTTCTTAACATACTTTTTATTTTGTTCTGGAACATTCTTCAAAATTCTCTCAGAAATCTCATTAAAATAAACAAAGTGCTTTCTATCCTCATCACAAGTCAAAGAACATAAATCATCCTCTCTAAACATTAACCAATCTTTCAAAATATCATCATTAACCTCTCTTAAATTATTCACAATCTAAATCCTCCTAAAAATTAAAATTTTTCTAATAAAAATATTTCCCACAAGAGCCGATTTTGTAAGAACAAACATCCCATACCCATTGGGTAAAATCATCTCAAAAAAAGCCATAAAAAGACACAAATGTTCTATAATTCAAGACTCTTGTAAATACCGAAATACCAACAAAAACTCTAATTTTCACAAAACTACAAAAACGCGTCAAACCTCGCTCATAACCCGAAGGCCGCAATAAAACAATCAAGAAAATTCATAAATCCTTATCATACATGAAGGCGTAAAATAATGCAGAAGGCATAATTAATGTAAAAGATGCCAATTTACACAGAATGAAGAATCCATGCATGAAGGCGCAGATTCACACAGAATGCGGAATCCATGCATGAAGGCGCAGCTCCACACGAAATGCATAATCCATGCATAAAGTCGTAAATTCACACAGAACGCGCAAAATTCTTGAACAAATCCTTCAGCATATGATATAATGCAAAAAAAAGGAGGAATTTTATGTGTACAGCCGTAACATACAAAACTAAAGACTTCTACTTTGGAAGAACACTAGACTATGAATACTCATATAAAGAAGAAATAACAATAACACCAAGAAATTACAATTTCAAATTCAGAAACAAAAACAACATAAACAAGCACTATGCCATAATAGGCATGGCATACATATCAGACAACTATCCACTATATTATGACGCAGTAAACGAAAAAGGACTAGGAATTGCAGGGCTAAACTTTGTTGGAAATGCATGCTATTACGACGTGAAACCTGATAAAGACAACATAGCACAATTTGAATTTATTCCATGGATACTTAGTCAATGTGAGAATGTAAAAGAAGCAAGAAAATTGTTGAAAAATATAAACATAACAAATATAAAATTTAATTCTCAATTACCATTAGCTCAGTTACATTGGTTGATTTCTGATGAAAATGAATCAATAACAGTTGAAGCTATTAAAGATGGAATACATGTATATGAAAATCCTGTTGGAGTGTTAACTAACAATCCTAGGTTTGATAAACAATTATTTGAATTAAACAAGTATATGCACTTATCACCAAAAAATCCACAAAACAATTTTTCAAAAGATTTAAATTTAGAATATTATAGCAGAGGGATGGGAGGCATAGGACTTCCGGGAGATTTATCATCACAATCAAGATTTATCAGGGCATCTTTTGTAAAAATGAATTCAGTTTCAGATGAAAGTGAAAGAGAAAGTGTAAGTCAATTCTTTCATATCTTAAACTCTGTTGATCAACCAAGAGGATGCTGTGAGTTAGATGACGGAAAATATGAAATAACAATATATACATCTTGTTGTAATGCTACAAAAGGAATTTATTATTATACAACATATAATAATCATCAAATTACTGCAGTAGATATTCACGAAGAAAACCTAGATAGTGATAAACTTATTAGTTATAAATTAATTGATAATGGCGAAGTAAGAATGCAAAATAAAAAATAGGAGGGGATATTATGCCAAACTTATCAACAGGAATAAATCTAGACTCAAACTTTTTAAACCTAAAAGAAATAGAAATAAAAGAAGTAAGACCAGAAATTGAAAAACTATTAGTGGAAAACGAAAAAATAATGTGTGCGTTCAAAACAATTAGAGATCAAGTAATATTTACAAATAGTAGAATTTTTGTAATAAATGTAAAAGGAGTTACAGGCAAAAAAATTGCATATTTTTCATATCCATATTCAAAAATACAATATTACGGAATTGAAACAGCAGGATTTATGGACATAGACAGCGAATTAATAATTACATTTAGCAATGGACACATATTGCAATTTGATTTCAAGTCAAATGTAGACATAAGAATGATAAATTCGTTAATATCTAAATATGTACTTTAATGAAACAGAAATAACTAAATAAAATATGAAATAAAAAATATGTCATATGGAAATATGGCATATTTTTATGCTATAAAAATCAAATTATTAAATTAAAAAAAATAAAATGTGAAAAGCCAACAGCACAAAGGGTTTGAAAAAACTCAACAAAAATAAAACAAAAAAATTCAAAAAAAGTGTTGACAAATTATGTTAAGACAATTATAATAAAAACAGTTTTATCGAAAAAGATTTTTTATTCGAATTATTTAAAAATCATAAAAACACCCAAAACAAAAAAATATATATGTTTGGATATCTGAGGCCATTATGCCCCTTAATTATATCACAATTTCCAAAAAAATATAAAAGCACAAAATGTTAGTAAAAGTATAACAATACCTAATTTGAATCACAAATTTATGTTAGATTCATACCCACAATCCCCTTAGATAAAAACTACCCCAAGAGATTTTGTCTAACCTTCATTTTATGTGTAATGGCCTCAGACATCCGAACATATAAGAAAGGAATTAAATGTTATCAATTGTAAAAAGCATGGCACTTCAAGGACTAGATGGATACTTAGTATCTGTTCAAGTAGACATATCAGAAGGAATGCCAAACTTTGAAATGGTAGGACTTCCAGATACAAGTGTTAAAGAATCAAAAGAAAGGGTAAGAACAGCAATAAAAAATTCAGGAATTAAGCTGTTAAGTAGAAAATTAGTAGTAAATTTAGCTCCAGCAAATACAAAAAAAGAAGGATCAAAATTCGATTTACCAATAGCCATAGGAATATTAATATCAAGTGAAAAAATCCAAAAAAACAAAAATGTAGAACAATTTTTAGAAGAAACAATTTTTATAGGAGAATTGTCATTAGATGGAAAAGTAGAAAAAACAAATGGAATACTTCCAATATGTATAGAAGCAAAAAAATTAGGAATAAAAAGAATTGTATTATCAAAACAAAATGCAAAAGAAGCTTCAATAGTAGAAGGGCTAGAAATATTAGCAATCCAAGAATTAAAAGAAATAATAGAATACTTAAATGGAGAAAATTATATTCAAAAACAAAAAAATCAAAAATTTAATTTAGCAAATCAAGAAAATTATGAGTTCGATTTTTCAGAAGTAAAAGGACAAGAAACAGTAAAAAGAGCATTAGAAATTTCAGCAGCAGGAGGACACAATTGCCTACTAATAGGAGCACCAGGTTCAGGAAAAACAATGTTAGCTCAAAGATTACCAAGCATATTGCCAAACTTAAGCTTTGAAGAATCATTAGAAGTCACTAAAATTCACAGTATATCAGGTATATTAGCAGAAGAAGAGCCACTAATAACAATAAGGCCATTTAGAAGCCCACATCATACAATAACATCAGCATCATTAGTAGGAGGCGGAAAAAATCCAAAGCCAGGAGAAATAAGCCTAGCACATAATGGAGTATTATTTTTAGATGAATTACCAGAATTTAATCAAAAGATATTAGAATTACTAAGAGGACCATTAGAAGATAAAAAAATTACAATAAGTAGACTAAACATGTCAGTTACATATCCTTGCAATTTTATATTTATAGCAAGTATGAATCCTTGCCCATGTGGTAATTATGGAAGCCAAGATAAAGAATGTACATGTAAGCCACAACAAATAAAAAATTACTTAAACAAAATAAGTGGACCACTATTAGATAGAATAGATTTACATATTGAAGTAGAAGGTATTGAATATAAAAAATTTGAGAGCTGTAAAAAAGAGGAATCATCAAAAGAAATTCGAAATAGAGTAAATTTAGCAAGAAAAATACAACTAGAAAGATATAAAAATGAAAACATATATTCAAATTCAGAACTAACACCTAAATTAATGGAAAAATACTGTAAAATAGATGAAAGAGGAAAAAGAATATTAGAAAAAGCATTTGAAAACTTAAAACTAAGTGCCAGAGCATATACCAGAATATTAAAAGTATCAAGAACAATTGCAGACCTAGAAAACTCAAAAAGCATACAGGCAAAACATATAATAGAAGCTGTACAATATAGAAGTTTGGATAGAAAATATTGGGGAAGATAAAACAATAAAAAGAAAGGAAAAATTAAATGATAAAAATAAATATAGAAGATACCCGATATCCTAAACTCTTAAGAAATATAAAAAATGCACCACAGCAACTATATTTAGAAGGAAATATCAAACTTCTAGACACACATGGAATAGCAATAATAGGTTCGAGAAAATGCTCAGAAAAGGGAAGTAAAATGGCAAAGAAATTTGCTCAAGAGTTAGTATCACAAAACATAACAATAATAAGTGGAATGGCTAATGGAATTGATACATATGCACATATTGGAGCAATAGAAAATAGAGGAAATACAATAGCAGTTTTAGGGTGCGGATTTAATAATATATACCCACAAGAAAATGAAAAATTATATAAGCAAATAATTAAAAATAATGGATTGATTGTTAGTGAATACCCACCAGAAACAGAAGCAAGTTCAGAAAAATTCATTGAAAGAAATCGCATTGTAAGTGGTTTATCAATTGGAATACTTGTAATAGAGGCAAAACACAGAAGTGGGACAAGTGTAACAGCAAAAATTGCAAAATCACAAAATAGAAAAGTATTTACAATACCACATGATTTAAGTGATAAATGTGGAATAGGAACAAACCGACTAATAAAAAAAGGAGCAAGCTTAATAACAAACACAAAAGATATAATAGAAAGTTTTGATTTTCTAGAATATAAGGAAGAACTTATAAAAGAAAATAAGAATAAAGATGAAGAGAAAAGAGAACCAAAAGAAGAAAAATACAAAAAAATATACAGATTAATAAACAAAGGAGAAAACACACCAATAAAAATAGCAAAAAAAATAGGAAGCTCAATAAAAGCAATTAACAACATCTTAATAATGCTAGAAATAGAAGGATATATAAAAAAAGAGAAAGGAGAATACACATGTATTTAGATAATCAAGAACTAGGAAAAATAGGAGAAGAGCTTGCTGCAAAATATTTAGCACAAAACAAATATAAAATAATACAAAGAAATTTTAGATGTAAACTCGGGGAAATTGATATTATAGCATATGATTTGAAAAATAAAGAATTAGTATTTTTTGAAGTAAAAACAAGGTCGAATTTTAAATATGGAAGACCTAGTGAAGCAGTAACAAAAATGAAGAAAAAGCATATTGTTAAAGCAGCTGAATATTATTATAATTATAAAAGCCAAAGAAATAAAGCCATAAGATTTGATGTTATAGAAATAGTTTTCTATAAAGGAAAAGGAATGCTTAACCATATTGAAAAAGCAATTTTATATGAATCATAGTAAATTTCTAAAAATTATTTGCGCACATTTGACATTTAAAAATATTAAAAAATAAAAAAAGTGAAAGTTTATTTTAAATAAAACTTCCACATTTATTTCTATATTTTTAATCTTTTATTTTATAATTTAAATTCATTAATTTTCTTTTATCCAGCCTTTACCATCAACCACCCTTGTTACCATCATAGATGAAACAGTATCACCTACTACATTTAGCATTGTTGCTGGAGGGTCTATAATAGTAGCTATAATTGTCAATATTGGAAGAGCCGCAGGAGGGTATCCAAGCATTGAAATTATTAACATTTCAGAAATTGTTCCACCACCTATAGGAACGGCAGTTATTAACAAATTAGCAAGTAAAGCTACTCCTAATATTCCAAATATACTTCCAGCAGTTGAAATATTAGTTCCAAATAAGCATACTAAAAACATTATTTTAAAAACAGAGCCTATTATTGAACCATCTTTATGAAAGCTTGTTCCCAAAGGTATTGTAGTTTGAGCAATATCTTCTGGTACGCCCATTTTTTTACTACATTCAATATTTACAGGAATAGATGCTGCACTAGAACATGTTGCTAAAGCAGTTAATGTTGAAGGTAAAGCATTTTTCCAAAATAATTTGACACCTTTTTTTCTACCTGCAAGAAAAGCATAAAAAGTATAAATTCCAAAGTAGAATAATAGTGCAACAATAGTATAAATAACAAATGTTTTTAAATAACCTACAGCAATTGAAGCACCAAAACTTCCAACTAAAGAAGCAAAATAACAACCCAAACCAATTGGTGCATAATACATTATTATTTTAACAATATTATTAACTATAACATTTGCTGATTCTAAAAATTTATATACAGGTTCACCTTTTTCACCAGACATATTTATTGCAATTCCAAATATTATTGAAAATATTAAAAGTGCTATTATATTATCTTTTGATAATAATTTTTGAAAATCATTTACTGTTAGCAAATTAACAGTTCTATCTGCAATAGTAAGTTCTTCGGAATCTTCCTGTGAATTATCTAAAGTTTGATTTTCTAAAGAAATTCTTATTTTTTCTCCATCTTCTGGATTAACTAATTTTACAAAGTATGTACTTGCAAATCCAAATAATACCGAAATAATTGAAGTAAATATAAATACTCCTATTATTGTAACCATAATTTTGCCAAGTCTTTTAGGTTGCTTCATTTTTGCTATTGAAGTGGTTATTGTTAAGAATATAAGTGGTACAATGATGACTAATAAAAGATTTAAAAATATGTCCCCAAAAGGACTTAAAATTGTTGCTTTTTCTTGGAATATAATTCCTACGAGTGCACCAACAATAATCGCAACAAGTAAAATTATTGTTGATTTGTAATTTGATAAAAATTTTTTCATAATACTACCTCTTTTCAATTAAAGGCAACTAAAATTATAATTATAATTTTAGGATTTGGCACCATTATATATTAGCATATGTTATTTTGCAATACCTAAATGGAAAAAATTATGAATAACTTATGATATGGTCAACCTAAATGAAAAAATGTTAATTATAAATTCTTGAAAAAATAAAATAGTAATAGTATAATAAACGAGAAACAAGGAGGGAAAACAAAATGTTTAACTTAGTAAAAGATGATTTTGATGAAAATTCAGATGATATATTAAATACAATAAACAAGATGTTAGAAAAAAACAAAAATAACAAAGAAGAAAATAAAGAAAAGGAAGAAAAATAAAATGGGAAAATTATTTGTAATAGATGGAACAGATGGAAGTGGTAAACAAACTCAATTCCAAAAGCTACAAGAAAGTCTAAGCAAAGACGGAGTAGACTATAAAGTAGTAAGCTTTCCAAATTATGAGAGTCCAAGTTCAGCATTAGTAAAAATGTATCTATCTGGAGAATTTGGAAAAAATGCAAAAGAAATAAGTCCATACATAGCATCAACATTTTTTGCAGTAGATAGATATGCAACATTTAAAACAGAATATCAAGAATATTATAATAATGGTGGAATAATATTAGCAGACAGATATACAACAGCTAATATGGTACACCAAGCAGGAAAAATCTCAGATAAAGAAGAAAGAGAAAAATTTCTTCAATGGTTATGGGAATATGAATTTGGAATGTATGGGTTACCAATCCCAACAGAAGTATTTTTCTTAAATATGCCGGTTGAAAAATCAATTGAATTAATGAAAAATAGAGAAAATAAATTCACACATGAAAGCAAAAAAGATATTCATGAAAGTGACAAAAATCATTTAATAGATGCATATTCAGCAGCATGTGATGTTGCAAAAAAATATAACTGGTATGAAATAAAATGTGTGGAAAATGATAAAATAAGAACAATAGAAGATATCCATAAAGAAATATATGATGAAATAAAGAAACATATTTAGCAAAAAACAGAAAAAAAGGCAAGAATAGAAAAGAATAGAAAAAACGAGTATAAACGAGAAAAACAGAGAAAACACGATATAACGACCTAATCGAAAACAAACTAAAACTAAAAATAAACAAAAAAGTAACCAAAGAGAATTTGGAATAATTTTGAAAAAATGTTATACTATATATCGATGGTGCATTATTCTAGTCATACAAACTTTTGTGAGGGTGGGGCTAAAAATCCACTAAAGGGCACATCGTTGAAGTTTCTTGTTTGTGCGTGAAATGCCAGTTTTGCGTGTAACCAGGGAGTAAAGGGGTTAGGGTATTATGTAATGGCATACATATGATCCCTAGTCTCGTGGAGGCTTAATAGATTTTTTAAGTAAAACCTATGTTGAGTGCCAAGACACAAAATACATAGAGTAGCCTGTCTTGAGTGAATGTATTGGAATTAATTTGTTAAAGTAGAAATAAAATTGGCCAAATTAATTTTGCTTCTGAATTATGAAATTGCAATTGCAAAAGAGACTAGCAAAAGAATAGCATGTGTGTTAAGGAAAACTTCTAGAATGTTTGCTTAAATCAAAAGCATAGGAATCTAGGGATTAAGGTACAGATTTAAGTGGCGATCTGGTGTCTATTTTTATCTGATAGATTTTCTCCTTAAATGGAAACAGCTACAACAGTAATGTTAAGCGGAGAAAAGAGAAATTCAACCAGACCTAAACTGTAAAATTTACTTAGATTTTGACCATCTAAATAATAAAGAATAAAAGGAAATATCTGGTGAAAAGATATTTCCTTTATGAGTATAAAACAGAAAAAATTTTCGAATCAATAAAAAATATAAAAAAAAGGAAGGGAGAAATTGCATATTTATGCAAAAAAACAAAAATGAAAAATAAAGAAACAAAAGAACACTCGGAATTAAAATGGTTTATAGAAGTATTTATAATGACTTTTATATTATCAATGCTATTTTCCTACATATCAGAAAATGGGGTATCAAATTTAAGCCTATTTTCAGCAATATTAATATTAATTTTAGTTATAGCAATGGGAATAATATTTGATATAATAGGAGTTGCAGTAACAGTAGCAAATGAACACGAATTTCATGCAAAAGCAACAAAAAAAGTAAAAGGATCAAAAGATTCAATAAAGCTAATAAAAAATGCGCCAAGAGTTGCAAATATATGTGCAGATGTTATAGGAGATATTTGCCGGAGTACTTAGTGGAGCAATAAGTGCATTAATTTCCATGAAAATAACACAACAATTTAGTATAAATTTTCCAATACAATTTATACTAAGTGCAACAGTAGCAGCATTAACAGTTGGAGGAAAAGCAATAGGAAAAAATATTGCAAATAGCAAGTCAACAGAGATTGTACATACAGTAGGAATAATACTAAACAAATTTAGTAGAAAATCTTAGGAGTGATGAAATGAAAGCATTAATAACAGGTGCATCATCTGGAATAGGAAGAGATATAGCAAGAGAATTAAGCCAAAAAGGATATGATTTAGTTCTTGTTTCAAGAGATGAAAACAAGTTAAATAAGGTAAAAGAAGAACTAGAAAAAGCAAATGTAAAAATAGAAACAATAAGTACAGACTTATCCATAGAAGAAAACTGCAAAGAAATCCACAAAAATGTAAAAAATGTGGATATCTTAGTTAATAATGCAGGATTTGGAGATTGTGGAAATTTTACAAAAACAAGTTTAGAAAAAGAATTAAATATGATAAAGACAAACATAACAGCATACCACATTTTAACAAAATTATATTTAATAGATATGAAGAAAAAAGGTATGGGAAAAATTCTGAATGTTGCATCAATAGCTGGTTTTATGCCAGGACCATTAATGGCAACATATTATGCTACAAAAGCTTATATAGTAAGATTGTCAGAAAGCATAAGAGAAGAATTAAAAAAAGAAAAATCAAATGTACAAATAAGTATCTTATGTCCAGGACCTGTTTCAACAAATTTCAATAATGTAGCAAATGTAAAATTTCATATGAGAGAAGCAAACAGCCAAGATGTTGCAAAATATGCAATAAAGAAATTGGAAAGAGGCAAATTTTATATTGTACCAGGAATTGATGTTAAACTAGCAAAACTGGGTGCAAAGCTCGTGCCGGCATCATTTGTAAGTAAAATAACCTATAAAATACAAAAAAGAAAATTAGAAAGATAAGGGTAGTAACGAAAAGGTTACTATCCTTTTTAGACAAATATCTTAAAACCTAAAAAACCACTTGCACATAACATATATTTGTTTTATAATTAGAATAAATTTAAAAATGGGAGAAAAAACAAATAATGTGGAAAATAAAAGAACTAAAAAGAAAAGCTAGAAAAGTTCTAAAGAAAAACTATTGGACAGCACTAGCAGTGTGCTTTATAATAGCATTATTAACAGGAGAATTTGGAACATCAATAGTGGGATTGTGGCAATCAGAAGATTCTGTAGACCCAACATATGTAATGCGAAATGGACAAGTGAGAGAAAGAAGTAAGCTAAACAAACAAAATATAATAAGTAGTAATACAAACAGTTTAATGGACTATTCAGAAAAAATAGATGAAGAAATGCAAGTATTAACAGAAAATCAACAAAAAATTGTTGAAATGATAAGAGTAAATTTAAATAGTGCAACTAAAACCCAAAGATATATGTTCAAAATTTGGGACGCAATAGAATTATTCAATTTCGAACAGCCTGGAATAGCAACAGGAGTAGTAATAACTGCAATAATAGCATTTGCATTTACAGTAATAATAGCAGACCCATTAATTGTATCTGGAAGAAGATATTTCTTAAAAGCGAGAAATGAAAAAACTGCAAAAATAGGTGAAATGAAAGAAATATTTAGAAAAGGAAGCTGGATAAATGTTGCAATAACAATGTTATTAAGAAACATATATAACTTTTTATGGTACTTTACAATAATAGGTGGAATAATAAAAATGTATGAATATAGAATGATTCCATATATATTAGCAGAAAATCCTAAAGCCAATAGAAAAGAAGTATTTAAACTTTCAAAAAAAATGATGAAAGGAAATAAATGGAAAACATTTCTATTAGATGTATCTTTTTTTGGCTGGAACATATTATCAATGATCACATTAGGACTTCTAAATATTTTGTATGTTAATCCATATAAAGCTACAACAAATGCAGAACTATATGTAGAATTACGAAATATAGCCAAAAAAGAAAAATATGAATATATCCAAAATTTAAATGATGAAACAATAAAATAAAAAGAAATAGTAGTAATATAAAAAATTGCTACTATTTTTAATTTTAAAATGGGGAACTAAATTAAATTCAATTTATAATCATAAAATAATTATATCAAAAATCAAATGAAAAAAACATCGAATTTTGTAGATAAAAATTAAATAATTAAGAGATTTTAGAATTTTAACTTAGAACAAAGTCGAAAAATGTAGAAAATAACATAAAAAGCAAAAAAACTGCGATGAAAAAAGCTTGCAAACACTATGAAATAGAAGTATTATAGAGGAATATTATACATAAGAAAGAGGTAAAGGGAAAAAAGTAAAACTTTTTAAACCATAGTTGTACCTTGAAAAGGGGATGAGATAAAATATGCAAACATTTTTCGGCAGTATATTTATAAAAAAGGAAACATTAAAAGAAGCTGGAATTATATATCCAATAAAACTTGAATACTACAAAATAATAAATGAAGACCAGCTAGTAAAAGGTAAAGAACCTAAATATGGGATAAAAGTAATAAAAACAGAATACCTAAATACTAAAATAAAAACAGAAGATGAAACAATAAAATATTTGTCAAACAACGAAGAAAAAGTAAATGAAGTATTGGAAGTTTTGAAAGAAAACGAAGTAACACCTATATGTGTTCAAGATGTAATTTGCGACTTTTCAAAAAAAGCATTTCTATTATAAAAAATTTTTCCATACACATTCGTCATTTCATTCAAAGTTTATGTATCAAGGATTTCTTTTGAAAATTTTATCAAAACCATTATCTAGTAACACAAGAAAACAAAAATTCTCAAAAAAGCTTGCAAAATATGATGAATTAAGCTAAAATAACATATAGCAAAATAAAAGGGAAATGCGTAAAGGAGGAGCACATGGCTGATAAATTAATAATAGTGGAATCACCAGCAAAAGCCAATACGATAAAAAAATTCTTAGGGGGAAGTACAAAAGTAGTAGCATCAATGGGACATATAAGGGACTTACCAAAATCAAAACTAGGAATAGATATAGAAAATGATTTTGAACCACAATATATAAATATAAGAGGAAAAGGAGATTTGATAAAATCCCTAAAAAAAGATGCAAAGCAAGCAAAAAAAGTATACCTTGCAACTGACCCTGATCGTGAGGGTGAAGCAATAGCATGGCACCTAGCAAAAATTTTAGAAGATGAAACTCCAAAAATAACAAGAGTTACATTTAACGAAATAACAAAAGGAGCAGTACAAAAAGCAATAAAAGAACCAAGAGATATTGACATCAATCTAGTTGATGCACAACAAGCAAGGCGTGTATTAGATAGAATAGTAGGATATAAAATAAGTCCATTACTATGGAAAAAAGTAAGAAGAGGGCTATCAGCAGGACGTGTACAATCAGTAGCAGTAAAACTAATTGTAGACAGAGAAGAAGAAATAGAAAAATTCATACCAGAAGAATACTGGAACATATATGCAAACTTACAAGAAAAAGAATCAAAGAAAAAATTCGAAGCAAGATTTTATGGCAAAGATGGCAAAAAACAAGAAATACATAGTGGAGAAGAAGTAGAAGAGATACTAAAAGTAATAGAAAAAGCAAAATATATTGTACAAAACGTAAAAAAAGGAGAAAAGAAAAGAACACCGGCACCACCATTTACAACAAGTACAATGCAACAAGAAGCATCAAGAAAATTAGGATTTACATTAAAGAAAACAATGTCTGTAGCACAAGGGCTCTATGAAGGAGTTAAAATTCCAGGAAGAGGAGCAGTTGGTTTAATAACATATATGAGAACAGACTCAACAAGAATATCTGAAGAAGCAAGACATGCAGCAAAAGAACACATTGTTAGTACATATGGAGAAAGTTACTATGAAAACAGATATTATAGAACAAACAAAGACTCACAAGATGCGCACGAAGGTATAAGACCAACATATGCAGACTTAGAACCAGATTCAATAAAAGAATCATTAACAAAAGACCAATACAAACTATATAAACTAATTTATAATAGATTTATGGCAAGTCAAATGACAGCAGCAGTATATAACACAATGGCTGTAACAATAGATGCAGAAGGATATACATTTAAAGCAAATGGACAAAGCATCAAATTCAAGGGATTTATGACACTATATGTTGAAGGAACTGATGAAAAAGAAGAAATAGAAGAAGGAATGTTACCAGATTTAAAAGAAAATCAGGAACTAAAACTAGAAAAAATAAACCCAAAACAAAGTTTTACAGAGCCACCACCAAGATATACAGAAGCAAGTTTAGTAAAAGCCTTAGAGGAAAAAGGAATAGGAAGACCAAGTACATATTCTCCAACAATAACGACAATTCTAGAAAGAAGATATATAGAAAAAGAAAAGAAACAACTAATACCAACAGAATTAGGAAAGATAGTAAATAAACTACTTACAGAAAATTTTACAGATGTAATAAATGTAGAATTTACAGCAAAAATAGAAAATGAATTTGATGAAATAGCAGAAGGACAAGAAGAATGGAAAAAAATGATTAGAGAATTTTATGGACCATTTGAAAAAGAGCTAGAAAAAGTAGAAAAAGAACTAGAACATGTTGAATTGGTAGAAGAAGTATCAGATGTACCATGTGATAAATGTGGAAGAATGATGGTTTACAAATATGGAAGATATGGAAAATTCTTAGCATGCCCAGGATATCCTGAATGTAAAAATGCAAAACCAATAGTAGAAACAATTGATGTCCCATGTCCAAAATGTGGAGGAACAGTACAAGTAAGAAAAACAAAAAGAAGAAGAAATTACTATATATGCGAAAATAATCCAAAATCATGTGATTACATTTCTTGGAACAAGCCAAAGCCAGGAGAAAAATGGAATCCAGAAGAGGCAACTGAAATAGAAAAAGAAACAAAGAAAAAAACAACTAGAAAAACAAAAACATCAGCGAAAAAAACTACTAAAACTGCTAAGAAAAGGACTACATCTAAAAAAACAACTTCAAAAAGTAAATAGCTAGATGAAAAACAAAAATAAATTAAAAATGTATTATAAAGAACGAAGCAAAAATACGCTATATATTAAGAAAATGCAAATCTTACGAAAGTAGAAATTGTGAAAATTAAGCAATACTACTTGACAATATAGCGTATTTTTGGTATTATTTAAAATGCTTAAGCATATAATTTAATTAAAGAAGCAAAAACATGCGGGAATAGCTCAGTTGATAGAGCGCTGCCTTGCCAAGGCAGAGGTCGCGGGTTTGAGCCCCGTTTCCCGCTCCATATATTCGGCGATATAGCCAAGTGGTAAGGCACGAGTCTGCAAAACTCTGATCCCCGGTTCGAATCCGGGTGTCGCCTCCAATAAAAAAACAAGAAAATATTGAAATATTATATTTTCTTGTTTTTTTATTGCGTTTTCTATACATCAAAAATATTTATAAAATTTTACTATGTTCGCTTGTTTTTTTTAGAGAAATATTATAATATAACTTTCATAGGAAATGAGAATAAGCAGATGTGGTTTGCCACCATACATAACAGAGTACAACTCTGGGAAAGTGAGGTGGTGTTTATGGTAGATTTTTTATTATTCCTAATAATAGGATTTATGATTTCTGTAACTATAAACGTAGCCTTATTGACAGTTATATTTATAATGTGGACAAATAAGGAATAAAATAAACAAACACATCTGTTAACTTTGCAGAGTTAGATGTGTTCAATCTCTCGGCAAGCCACGTTTGTGGTTTCCGTTTCCTATATTTATATTATACACAGAATCTTAATATTTGTCAAACAAAAACTCATATAAATTATTAAGTAAAAAAAGATGGACAACAGCCATCAGAAAAGAGAAAAAATGCATAGTAAAAAAATAGGATTCACAATAGGAAAATTTGCACCACTACATAAGGGGCATCAATTATTAATAGAAACAGCCATAAAAGAAATGGACGAAGTATATGTTGTAATATATGATACTAACATCATTGATATTGATATAAAGCAAAGAGCTAACTGGATAAAACAATTATATCCAGATGTACATATTATTTATGCATATAACAGTCCTCAAAAATATGGACTTGATGAAGAAAGTGTAAAAATCCAAATGGAATATTTATCAAAACTGATAAAAAACATTCCAGTGACACATTTTTATAGTAGTGAACTATATGGAGAAAAAGTTTCAAATTATTTAAAAATAGAAAATAGAATAGTAGACATAGAAAGAAAAAAATTTCCAATAAGTTCAACAACAGTTAGAAAAAATTATAAAGAAAATTCAAAATATATTGAAAATTTTATATATACAGAATTAAATAAAAAAACAAAATAGAGGTGAAAAGAATGTCAGAAATAACAAAAAAAGCATTAGCCACATCACTAAAAAAATTACTCTCAAAAAAAGAATTATCTAAAATAACAATAGCAAACATCACAAATGACTGTGGAGTAAATAGGCAAACTTTTTATTATCACTTCAAAGATGTATATGATTTGTTAGAGTGGATATATTTAAACGAAGTAATTCAACCAATGGAAGGAAAAGACACATACAACACATGGCAACAAGGATTTCTGTCTATTTTCGAATATATATTAAACAATAAAGAATTTGTAAGAAATACATATAACTCTATTAGTAGAGAGTTTTTTCTAAGATTTATATATAACCAAACAAAAGAATTATTAATGAATGTAATAGAAGAAAAATCAAAAATCCTAAATGTTGAAGAAGAAAATAAAGAGTTTATGGCAGACTTTTACAAATATGGATTTGTAGGAATTGTTCAGGATTGGATAGAAAACGGAATGAAAGAAGACCCACATAATATAATATCAAAACTAAGAGTCATAATAGATGGGAATTTTGAAAACTCTTTAGAAAATTTAGACAAAATGTATAAAATGTAAAAAAATAAGACATATATTTTTCATTGTTTATTGTAAATTTCCTAATATTATTTTTATAATATGGAATATTAAAATAACGAAGGAGGAAAAAAATATGTATTATAGTAGTGGAAATTATGAAGCTTTTGCTAAACCTAAGAAACCAGAAAATGTAGATAAAAAATCTGCATATATTGTAGGCTCAGGGTTAGCTGCATTATCAGCAGCATGCTTTTTAGTTCGTGATGGACAAATGAAAGGCGAAAGAGTTCATATTTTAGAAAAAGAACCAATTCCAGGAGGAGCCTGTGATGGATATTTATATGAAGGGCTAGGATATGTAATGCGTGGTGGTAGAGAAATGGACAACCATTTTGAATGCATGTGGGACCTATTCCGTTCAATACCATCAATAGAAACAGAAGGTGTAAGCGTATTAGATGAATACTATTGGTTAAATAAAGAAGATCCAAATTATTCATTAATGAGAGCAACTGTAAATAGAGGTGAAGATGCACATACAGACAAGAAATTTGCTTTATCTGATAAAGGAGCAATGGAAATAATGAAATTGTTCTTCACTCCAGATGAAGAATTATACGACAAAAAAATCACAGACTATTTTGATGATGAAGTTTTAAATTCAAATTTCTGGTTATATTGGCGTACAATGTTTGCCTTCGAAAATTGGCATAGTGCATTAGAAATGAAATTATATATAAAACGATTTATACATCATGTTGGAGGATTACCAGATTTTACAGCACTAAGATTTACAAAATATAACCAATATGAATCAATGATACTTCCTATGGTAAAATACCTTGAAAGCTTTGGGGTACAATTCCATTATGGAGTAAAAGTTGAAAACATTGAATTTGACATTAAAGAAGACAAAAAATTAGCAAAAAGAATTGATATTCTTCGAGATGGAACAGAAGACCATATAGATTTATTAGAAGATGACTTAGTATTTATAACAAATGGTGGATGTGTTGAAAATTCATCATTAGGAAGTCAAAACAAACCAGCAGAATTTAATTCAGAAATTAAACCAGGTGGTGGTTGGGATATGTGGCGTAAAATTTCTGCACAAAGTCCAGACTTTGGAAATCCAGATAAATTCTGTGGCAATCCAGAGCAAAGTAATTGGATGAGTGCAACAGTAACAACATTAGATGACCGTATTCCACCATATATTCAAAAAATTTGCAAAAGAGATCCGTTTACAGGAAAAGTTGTAACAGGAGGAATAGTTACAGTTAAAGACTCTAACTGGTTACTAAGCTGGACATTTAATAGACAACCTCAATTTAGAAGCCAACCAAAAAATCAATTAGTAGGATGGATATATGGACTATTTAGTGATAGACCAGGAAATTATGTAAAAAAAGCAATGAGAGATTGCACTGGTAAAGAAATATGCATGGAATGGTTATACCATTTAGGAGTACCAGAAGACCAAATAGAAGATATTGCAGAAAATAGTGCTAATACAATTCCTTGTATGATGCCATATATCACAGCATTCTTTATGCCAAGAAGGGCAGGAGATAGACCATTAGTAGTTCCAGAAGGAAGCAAAAACTTCGCATTTTTAGGACAATTTGCAGAAACAAAAAGAGATACAATATTCACAACAGAATATTCAATTCGTACAGCAATGGAAGCAGTTTATACATTACTAAATATAGATCGTGGAGTACCAGAAGTTTGGGGAAGTGTATATGATATTAGAGATTTATTAAATGCAACTGTTCAATTGCGAGACGGAAAAAAGATTACAGATATGAATTTAGGCTTAAAAGAAAAAATCGTGTTAAAAGAAGCTATTAAGAAAATTGAAGGCACAGATATTGAAAAAATTTTAAAAGAGCATAATGTAATTTAATATAAATTTGGGGATTAAAACTTAAAGTCTTAATCCCCTTTAACTTATAAAAATTAAATTTCTTTAAAAAATCTATATTCAGAACCAGAAGTAGTTTTACCCTTATAAGTATAACCATTATAAATACCACCATTATCATCATTAAGATTAACATCAAGTTTCATATTATAAGCAAACTTCTGATTTAAATTATTTACAATATGAATAGTGAAATTTAAAGTATAATTAATATCATCTAAGTTGACATTAGCCTCTTTTAAAACTTTGCCATTAAAAGATACAGACTTACTAGCATCAGAAACAGAATAATTAGTAACAATATCTTTATTTAAATAGCCTAAAGTAATTGGGTTAGAGCAATCTGTATAAAAAGTTGGCTCAGAATAATTTTGGCTCTCATTTTCTTGATTTGTATTAATAACCTTAAAATCAATTCTACCGTTATCAAGTTCTTTAATATTCTTATATTTACCAAAATTCATTGGATTTTTATAATTTAAAATTTTAGTTCCAACATCAGATTTTGATGTTATATTTATATTATCAATATAAAGTTCTTTAACAGTATTTTCAGAAGAAAGTTCTGTGTTAGAAGAACTGTTATCTATGTAAATGGATAAATCGGTAAATTGACAAATACTCATATTTTTTAAAGAATGATCTTCAGAATTATCAATAGCATTAGCATCACTATATAATAGTACTTTTTGAATATTAAAAACTGAAGTTTCATTTTCGTCTGAAAGTTCAATCATTTGATTAGCAAAATTATTTCTAGAAAATACATCTGCCAAAACAAAATGATAAAACAATAATAAAACAACTATAGCTAATATTATTAAAAGTGCGAAAGCTAATTTTACATTTTTTATTTTAAATTTAAAATTTTTCATACTAAAACTCCTTCCAAATTTTGTATTATTTAAAATTCTAGAATACCTACAAATATTTTAGTATTCTAGAATTTTGTTTGAATATCATATTTTAAAGGCGATTATATAATGTTTGCATATAGTTAAATACTTTTGTGTGCCAATCTTGGTCACTTGCATATCTTGTATTAACTCCAGATAGTGTAGGACCATTATAATACCAGCCAGCAGCTGTTTCTCCATCATAAATTTTAGTTCCAGATGGATTTAAATAATATTTAACTAGAGATTTTGCAACAGTTTCTATACCTTCACTATAATCTGAAAATTCGAAAGATGATTCATATGGTGTGTTATCATAAGAACCATATCCAAATAAGTTTTTCTTATCATTTGCAATTTGTGAAGTACCCCAACCGCTTTCATGTATAGCCATAGATGCTAAGAAAATACCATTAATATTATATTTTTTCTCTATGTTATAAAATGTTTGATAGTTATTTTCAAATATTTTGTTTGTATCATTAGGTAAGCCAGTAAATATTTTTTTGTAATCATTAAGTGTAAGGCCACTTACACGATTTAATTCCATAGAAATATTAACTTTAAGTAAAATTCTTTGTATTCTGTTTTTCTCAGGTGCACTTGGTGTTGTAGCTGCTGATGTTAGGTTAGAAGTTTTTGTAAATCCTTCTACACCATCAAAAGAAACTTTACACCATTCTTCACTAGGTAATTCTAGAAGTTTTACATCTATATAATTTTTAACTTCAGCAACATCGGGAGAAGAATCATCAGCACTTTCTTTTAAAGTTACATTTGTAGTTAAATACATTGTATCTCCAATATGAACTTTATGTTTTGCTAAAAAATCAGATGTACCACGATCAATTATTTTTGGTGTTGGGTCAGATATTTTTTCTTTTGCTAAAATAATTTCTTCAACAAAGTTGCCATTTTCATATGTTTTGACAGCTGTAACTTTATCTTTACCTAAAACTCCTTCTTGTTTTACAACTTCTTCACCTTTTGGAAGTGTAGCATTATCATCATAATTTGTTTCAAATTCAACATCACGCTCTTCAACAACTTGTTCTTTAACTCTATCCATTCCGGCATTTTCAGAAATGATGTTTTGCATATTTAAACTATGCCTATTAAGCTCATATTGAGTTGCATCTTGCAAGTCATCTGTTTTAGCGTAACTTGTCCTAAAAGAAACATCTTTTGGAAAAAATAAAGCCATTGAAACTACTAAAATACTGCAACCTGTGACTATGTGTGATAGTTTTAAGTCATTAGATTTAATTTTTTTAGCTGAACCAAAACCAGACATATTATTTACGGCTGATTTTTCTTTTAATTTTTGCTTTTTATCTTTCTTTTTTTGTTTTTCAAATTCCTGTGCTTGCTTAGCATATGATTCTCTAATTTCAGGGTTTCGTTGAATTTCTTGTAACTCTTTAAAAACTTCTGATAAATTTCTATTTTTATAATCATAGGAATTGTTACCATTTGACATAGCTTTTACTCACTTTCTTTATATATTAATACACCATTATTATATAATAACAAATAAAATATGTCCACATTTTTTTCAAAAAAATATAGGTGGAAAATATCGTAAATTATTTATAAATTTCGAAAAAATTTGTTGACTATAAAATATAGAGCAATGAAGTAAAAAACACAACCTAAAAGATTATTTTAATACAAAAAAGAATGTATAAAAGTAAACGGATTTGGAAAACATAGTGGTGGAAGAAAACTCGTGTACAAACTTTTAGCACAAATATAGAATATGCTCAGAGAAAAAGGAAAAATTATAAATTATAAAAACATTAGGAGAGAATAAAATGGTGAAAACAAAAGAGGAAAGAGGAATTACATTAATTGCATTGGTAATAACTGTGATTGTACTTTTAATACTTGCTGGAGTAAGCATTGCAATGCTAACAGGAAATAATGGAATACTAACACAGGCGAAATTAGCAAAAGAAAAAACAGAATTAACAAAGGAAGATGAAGAAAATAAATTAGAAAAAAATAATGAATATATAAATGAACAACTAGGGAATGCAGTGCCAGGAAAAATTGTAACTGAAACAAAAAAAGATAATTATGTTGATAGTGAAGGAAGTAAAGCAACAATACCAGAGGGCTTTAGCGTAGATGAAAATGAAAATATAATCTCAAAAGGACTAGTGGTTCACGGGCCAGATAAGGCAAATGGTGATAATGGTAGTGAATTTGTATGGGTACCAGTACCAGATATAAATAGTATGTCACAGTGTTCAATAGCAGGAGGAAGTTGTAATTTACAATTAGTAGATGGAGTTTTAAAATGTAAAATACATGATGATAATGAAGACATAGTTGGAAAATTATATGCAACAGAGCTAGGAGAAAAATTTGGAACAGTAAATACGACTTATAATGCTAATGAGGGGATAAGAGAACCAGCATACTTAAAAGATACAAGTAATGCAGATGGATCAACTTATAACACAATAGAATTGACACTTGCTAAAATGCAAGAGGATTATAGAAATATGGCAACAAATGTATCAAAATATGGAGGATTCTATGTTGGAAGATATGAAACTAGTTTATCAGATGCTACAGCAAGCTCAGCTGGAACAAGTGGAACGGTACAATCAAAACCTGGAGTAATACCAACATCGTCAGAAAATAATGCAACATATAGATGGTATGGATTATATAGTAAACAAAAAGAATATGCAGGAAAAAATGGAGTAGTAGAAAGCAGTATGATATGGGGAAGCCAATATGATGCAATGCTAAATTGGGCAAAAAATGGAACAGATAAGGATAAAATAACAAATATATCACGTGGAAATAATTCAAGTGGAAGTGTTACAACAACAGGTAATAGTAAGTATTTAAATGATAATATAAATAATATTAGAGATTTGGGTGGAAACTTAAGAGAATGGACATTAGAGGCCTATGACACCAATATTCGAGTTCCTCGTGGCGGCTACTATTCTCACGTCAATTCTCCTAGTTATCGCAACGACAACTATCCGGGTTATGCTTATAGTGGCCATAGTAGTCGACTTACACTTTATATTAAGTAGAGGTGGTACTCTGAGGCAACTAAAAAGATGTAGACCATTAGATAACCGAATGGAAATTCAGAAAAAGAAAATGCAAGGAGTGTAAAAACCAAAATCAGAACAATAGAAGATTTTGAAAAAATAGTTAAATATAAATTAAACAATATTAACGTAGCGCCACTAATGTGGCTTTTTTTCCTTATCTATAGTGTGCACAGAATGAACAGTAACATTGAGCTGGGCGAGTTTGCTATACAAACCAAAGCCTTAGTAACTATTCGAAGTTCGTATAGTAAATGTAGCAGATATATGCGAGTAAGGTTGTTGTTATTACTCGATTTCTATTTTGTAAAACATAGAACTGTGAAATAAAAAGTAACTTTAAAGATGATTTTAGTACAAAAAAGAAGGTATAAAAGTAAACGGATTTGGAAAACATAGTGGTGGAAGAAAATTCGTGTACAAACTTTTAGCACAAATATAGAATATGCTCAGAGAAAAAGAAAGTTATGAATTATAAAAAATTAGGAGAGAATAAAATGTTGAAAACAAAAGAGGGAAAAGGAATTACATTAATTGCATTGGTAATTACGATAATTGTACTTTTAATACTTGCTGGAGTAAGCATTGCAATGCTAACAGGAAATAATGGAATACTAACACAGGCGAAATTAGCAAAAGAAAAAACAGAATTAACAAAGGAAGATGAAGAAAATAAATTAGAAAGAAATAATGAATATATAAATAAACAAACAGGGAATGCAGTACCAGGGAAAATCGTGATTGAAACAAAAAAAGATAATTATGTTGATAGTGAAGGAAATAAAGTAACAATACCAGCAGGTTTTACTGTGTCAAAAATACCAGGGGAAGAAAAAGTAGCAAATGGATTAGTAATATATGATATACCAGAGTCAGATATAGAAAATATTGATTGGACAATGAAAAATGAAGATGGAGTATATAATGTTCAAACTTTATATAATCAATTTGTATGGATACCAGTAGCAAGTGAAGATGCATATCAAATGGATTTTAGTTATCCAAGTGGTTATTATAGGAATATAGAAAATACATTTACAGATACTGAGTATTTGCCAACAGACATACAACCAACAATAGATGATGCAACAAATAATGAAAAAGCTGAAAGAACTGCAGTATTGAAATATAATGGATTTTATATATCAAGATATGAAACGGGAATCGAAAATTCAAAACCAGTAAGCAAACAAAATGCAACTGTATATACAGATAAAAAACAAACAGAGTTTAAAAGAATAGGAAAAGATATGTATGGAGATAGTAGCAATTATGTAAAAAGTGCAATGTGTTCAGGAATACAATGGGATATGGTAATGAAATTTATAGATGGGAAAACAGATGGAAAAGAAAATACTTATGATGTAAGAACATATAATCCAGCTAGACATACAGGAAGCAAAGCAGAAACAGGTAAGAATTTATCAGATAAAGTGCAGAACATATATGATCTTGAAGGAAATTGCTATGAATATGTAGCAGAAAAAAGCAACTCGAATACTAGTCTTCCATTTGTCCATTGTGGTGGTTATTACGACGACGATAGCTACTTCAGAGCCAGCATGCGTAATTGCGATTATGACATTGCCCTTAGCTATGTAACTTTCCGTTCAGTACTTTATATTAAGCAGAACTGAATCTTGTGAAAACTAAAATCAGAATAATAGAAAATTGTGAAAAATAGTTAAATATAAATTAAACAATATTAATGTGGCGCCCTAATGTGGCGTTTTTTCTGTATGACGGGCATGTCATAAATCTAGGGTGAAAGTCCCAAGAGGCGTATTTGTCGCGAACTCGATAGCA
>CAKOWW010000015.1 GCA_934129785.1 uncultured Clostridia bacterium | reverse complement strand
ATTCTTTGGTTACAGACTTTGTTTCTTCTCTTCCGAAATAGTTTTTTAAAAACATAATCTATTTTTACATCTAAAATGTTTTCTATTCTTCTCACCTTTCCTTCATGTAATTCTTAAAAATTGCTTTTCTTCTGTTTTATAATCTTTTTTGGAAATTTTGGCTGAATTGCCATTCGAAAAAATAAAGTGTCTAAATAACACCTGTTAAATATTAACATAATTTTAGTTGCTTTTCAACTGTTTTCACAAAATTTTTACAGAAAATTTTTAAAAGTAATTAATAATATTTTTAACAGTTTCTTATATATAATCAAAACAACCAAATTTGTTAGGCTACTTGCTACTATAAATTTGATTGTTTCTTTTAATTTATTTTTTATTAAAGCTATAATAATTTTTTTATATCTTCATCTTCTTTCAATTCTTCAGATATAAAATGATATGCTTGTTTATTTTGTCCCACCGCAATTAACGCTAGTTCTTTATCATTTTGAAGTCTTTTACTTGCATATTTTATTATTATTCCTTTATTTTCTACTGCTGATTTTACTACTTCCCTGTCATCTCTTAATTCTTCTGATGCAAAATATAATGCTTGACCATATTTTTTGCAACTATCAAATATAATTTCTCTATCTGCTCTTAATCTGTCAGAAGCATAACACACTGTCCAAGGTGCTCCATCCACACCTTTTTTTATTACTTCTTTGTCGTCTTTTAATCTATCACTTGCAAATTCTAAGCTTTCAGCATCTTGATTTAATGCTGTCATTACAACTTCTTTGTCATCTTGAAGTTCTGGTGACACTAAATCCAGAAATTTTCCTTTTTCACTTACAGCTTTTAGTACAAATTCTCTATTATCTTTGTTTGCTATAACTTCTTGTTCTTCCAATTTGTTCATCTCCAATTTTATTTTTCAATTTTTGCAATTAAAGCTTTTATTTTTATTCCCTGCTCTGAAAACATTTTTTCATGTTCTGTTTCTATGTTTTTCTCAAAAATAGGTTCCTCATGTAAGTTATATGTTTTCTTTATTACTTTAAATCCAGATTCTTCAAAATATGTTAAGCTTGCTTCAAACAATTCATCATCATCTGTTTTGAAATAAATTTCGGCATCTTCGCTTAGAAATTCTTTATATTTTTCTAACTGCCTTGTGTGTGTTAGTCTTTTCTTTCTGTGTTTTCCCCTTGGCCATGGATTACAGAAATTAATGTATATTCTTTGAACATTATCTTGTTTGTCTAAAATTAAGTTGATTCTTTCTATGTCAAACCTTGTTATTAATACATTTTCAGGTTCTAAATTATTTTCTTTATATGTTTCTTCTATATTTCTTTTAGCTAATCCTAACATTGCATCAACTAAGTCTATTGCTAAGTAATTTATATTTTGATTTTCAACTGCTAGTTGTGATATAAAGTTTCCTTTTCCACATCCTAGTTCCAACATAAATGGATTTTCTGGATTTTTATAGTGTTCTTTCCACTTGCTTTTCCATTTTTCTGGTTCGTCTTCATAAAATTTACTTGCTTCTAGTTCTGGTCTTGCCCATTTTTTGTATCTTATTCTCATTTTTGCTATATGATATATTTTTTATATCATATTCTCCTTTCCTTTTTGTTTGCACGCTTATTTTATCAGATTTTGTACTTTTATTCAAGCTGATTTTAGATATAAAAAATCTCCCAAGAAAATATCTTGAGAGATAAACTTGAGTTTAAAATCATTTTTCTTCTATTTTGTCTTTTTTAAAAATAAATCCTAGTTTCAGATCACTTTCTCCATTTATTTTATACCAAATACATTTTTTGGCTGCTCTATACCCTATGATCTTAAAATCTTTAGTGCTATTTTCATAATGCAGACATTTTTTCTTGACATTACAGTCTTCGCAATCTTTTAGTTCTTTCTTTAGACGTGGCCAATGACAGACTTTGTTTTGTCTGCAATGATAACAAGATTCAAAATCTCTTGCATTTTTCATATTTATCCTAAAAGCAATAGTTTCTTTATTTTCTTTATAGGATAATACCATTTCTTCATTTTTCCCAATAAGTTCTTGTGCATGAGTATATATATAGCAATATCCATCGAACTCTCTTTCAAATTCAATACCTACATATAAGTTTTGCGTTTTTTTAACATTAAAGCTTTCTATCTCATATTCTGCAGAAATTTCTGGGAAATTCGGGCACTTGATTTCAATTTTCCACTTTTTTAGTGGCATCATTTCAGGAACATCATGGTATGAACCACAAATAGGACATAAATACTTTATTGGGCTTTTTTCCAAAATATTTCTATATCTAATTTGCTTGTTACTCATATAATTCTCCCTAACATATAAGAAATTTTATACATTGATTTCTGAATTTTATTTTTTAGAAATCCAAACCCAATTTTGTCCTGTTCCACCTCTTCTGGTACTTTGTCTAAAAAATATTTTATTTTCTTCATTTCTATTTTCTCCTTTGTATGTAAATAATTTTAAACTCTTTTAGTATTTTGTAAACTGTTAATGAAATTTTTCATTAACATATGAACATTAATACTACATTTATATTTTACCACAATTTTACATAATATTCAAATATAATTAGCATTTATTCCAAATCAAGTATTGGATATGATTTTCCCAGTTTCCAAGTATGTTCTGATTTATTCAGCTTATTTACTAAATTACCATTTATAAAATCTTTATGATGTAATTTCTTCAAACATAGATATTATCATTTCTTTTGTGTTTGTTGAAAAATCATTTGTATTGGATTATCTATGTTTTTTCAATATTAATTAAAAAATGTAGACATACTTTTTATTTTTGCCTACAAATATTTTACACTAACAAATAGTACTAATATTCAAAATTAGTACTATTACTATGCATATCATCACCGTTATTTCATCTCTGTCATATATCCTGGATTATCAAGCTTATCTATATGTGCATATGTTTTATCTGTGTAATTTTCCCTATATGTTGTTCCAGCCTCACCAATCAAATTACTGCATCCAAGAAATAAAGTTTCTGTAGAACTCAAATTTTCAACACTCCATCCTTTATTTTCTTTTCCGTCAAAAGGTTTTATATATATAGTTTTTAAATTCGTACAATATCTAAACATATTTTCCATAGTTGTAACATTTTGTGTATTGAAACTACTAATATCCAATTTAGTTAATTTTATACATTGTCTAAACATATCTTTCATTGTTAAAACATTCATTGTATCAAAATTCTTCACGTTTATGTTTGTCAAACTTTTACAATATCCAAACATTGACTCCATAGTGTTTACCTTTGAAGTATTGAAATTATCTATGCTTAAGCTCTGCAAACTTTGACAAGAATTAAACATTAAAGCCATTGTTGTGACATTTTGTGTATCAAAATTATTTAAATTCAATTCTGTTAAGGATTCACAATTTGAAAACATACTTTCCATTGTAATAACATGTTCAGTATTAAAATTGCTTAAATTTAAACTGACTAATTTTGTACAATCATAAAACATATTTTCCATTGTCACAACATTTGATGTGTTAAAACTACCTAATTCAATTTTCTGTAAAGCATTGCAACTACAAAACATATTCTTCATTGTAGTTACATTTGATGTATTAAAACTGCTTAAATTTAATTTTGTTAAAGACTTACAGCTATCGAACATGCTCTGCATTTTAATTGTATTTTCTGTATTAAAATTTTCTAAATCCAAGTCCGTTAAAGCGCTACAATTCCAAAACATTCTATGCATAGTTTCAACTCTATTAGTTATAAATGAACTTAAGTCTAAGCTTTCCAATTTCTTACAATTACTAAACATACGTGCCATATTAGTAACATTTGATGTATTGAAGTTTTTTAAATTAATCTCTTTTAGTTTAGTACATCCATTAAACATCCAATGCATAGTTTTTACTTTAGATGTGTCTAAATTGTCAAAGTTAATTGTTTCTAATTCAGAAAAGTCATTAAAGTATCTTGATGTATCTGCATTAGCATATATTTTTTGTGTTGATATTATTGTCAAATTATATTTGTCATCTGAATCTGCTTCTAAATAGGCTATTATATCTGCACTATTTCTACTTTCTCTTATATTCCATGATAGTGTTGGCAAATTATCAGGTATTTCTCCTTGTATAAATGAAATACTTTTTATTTTATCTTTATATTCCCAAAATCCTGCAGATGTATATTCTGGGCATGGCATCATTACTGCTTCTCCTGAATATTTTGCATACAAGAAGTAATTTTCATATATTTTTGTATCCGCACTAAATTCAACTTCCTCATAGGTAGGATTTTCTGAATCATTTCCCTGTCTTAGAAAATACCAACCTAGAAATGTATATCCTTCCTTTTGTGGAATATATGTATTTTCAATAGTTTTTCCCATTCTTATTTGTTTTTTTACTATTTCAGATCCATTATTCGAATCAAATTCTATTGTATAATAATCACTTGACTTGGCTATTCCTAACTTATTCAACCAATTTCTTTCCTTTGCAGAAACCTTGCTATTAACATATCTTAGCTCATTGTCTTCAATTATTAACTTTTCATTATAGATACTAGAGATTTCCAATAAGTCATTTATTGTTCCAGAATATGAAAAATCTTTTGTTGATTTCTTCATTTGGATTTGTTCCTCTAATCCTTTTATTTCAGTTGCAAATTTAGCATAACTTGCATTAGTTAATATTCCATTCTCTCCGAGTTAGCATAGAAATTGATATTCCAGATAATATAAGTAAAACTACGATGGTTATAACTAGTGCTATTAATGTAACTCCACTTTTCTCTTTCGTTTTGAGCATTTAAAATCTCTCCTCATATTTTCTACTTGTTTTTCTTGTACTTTTAGTACATTTTACAATTATGCCAAAAGTTTGTACACGAATTTTCTTCCACTATAATATTCCCCAAAAACAATTTATTTTATACCGTTAATTTTTGTAAAATGCTCATTAAAATGTTATAATAGAAATATTGAGAAAGGAACTAACAATGGAACTAAAATATATAGTAGAAAATGAATTTAATAATCACACAATAAATGAAATTTTAGCTTCTAAATTTCATTTTTCAACACGCTTAAAATTGAAACTTATAAAAAACGAAAGAATATTTATAAATGGGAAAATAGCTGATACAAGAAACACTGCATCTACATCAGACATAATAACTATTGATTTAGGATATGAAGAAGACAATTCAAATGTTGTTCCAAACAAAATAGATTTAAATATTTTATTTGAAGATGAATGGCTACTAGTTGTAGTCAAACCAGCACATATGGCTATTCATCCTTCTAGAATGCATTTTGAGACTTCTTTATCTAATGGTGTTCGTGCATATTTTGATAAAATTGGATTAAAGAAAAAAATAAGACCTGTAAATAGGCTTGATATTGATACATCTGGAATTGTTATTTTTGCAAAATGCGAATATATTCAAGAAGAATTTATAAAGCAAATGGAAAATAATATTTTTAAAAAAGAATATTTATGTTTAGTAGAAAATCTTTTTGATTTAAATAATTTATCAGGCACAATTAATTTACCTATTGCCAGAAAATCTGGAAGTATTATTGAAAGATGCGTTTCAGATTCTGGAGTTCCAGCCATAACACATTACGAGGTATTAAAAAATTTTGAAAATCACAGTTTCGTGAAATGCAAATTAGAAACCGGCAGAACACACCAAATTCGTGTTCATATGGCTTATATTGGTCACCCTATTTTAGGTGACACATTATATGGTAGCACTTCTAATCTTGTAAATAGACAAGCATTACACAGTTATAAAATTTCTTGCATTCATCCTGTTACAATGGAAAAATTAGAATTTATATCAAATTGGAAATTGCCTATAAAATAGCTAGGCAATTTCTTTTTATTTCTTCTTTATCACGCAAACCTACAAGTGTTTTTTCTGCTTTTCCATTTTTTATTATAACAATTGTTGGAATACTCATAATTCCATATTCCATTGCTAATTCTTGGTTTTCGTCTACATTTACTTTTCCAACTTTTATGTTTTCATGCATTTCTTCTGCTATTTCATCAATTATTGGTGACATCATTCTACATGGCCCACACCAATCTGCATAAAAATCAATTAGCACTGGTTTTTCTGATTTTAATACTTCACTTTCATAATTTTCACTTGTTATTTTTAATATACTCATTGTTCTTCCTCCTTTAAATTTTTCACATATTTTGCCGATTCTAAGCCAGCTATTGTTCCTTCATAAATTGATTTTGAAACTTGAAATAGTCCTCCTGTACAATCTCCACAAGCATATAACCCTTTTATATTTGTTTCCATATTTTCATTTACATCTATTTTATCTTTTTTCGTCATAATTCCTAATTTTTTAGCAAATTCTGAGCTTCCTGCAACTCCTTCTGCCACAAATATTCCATCTGTGCTTATGCTTGTCCCATCTTCAAACACAACTTTTTGTACTCTTGTTTCTCCATCAATTTCTTTTATTTTTCTAGTATTTATTTTTACATTTTCTGCTCTAACATTTGGAGCCTGATTTTCATTTGTTAAAATTGTCACTTCTTTTGCAATATTTATCAACTCATTTGTTTCAGATATTGCATAATCTCCACTTCCTAAAACTGCTACATTTTTGTTTCTATAAAAAAAGCCATCACATATAGCACAATAGCTAATTCCTTTTCCCTCAAATTCTTTTATTCCTTTTATTTTGGGTGCGTTTTTCTTATTTCCAGTTGCTAAAATTAAAGCTTTTGTTTTATATTCTTCCTTGGTTGTAATTATTTTATACTCATTTTTTTCATAATCAGTTTTTACAACTTCTTCTTGTTTTACATCTATTCCTAAATTCTTGGCTTGCTTTATTCCATTTTTGTATAATTCTTGCCCAGTTATCCCATTTTCGAACCCATAATAGTTTTCTATCTTTTCAGCTTTTTCTAGTGCTGATTCATCTTTATATAATACTAAAACTGATAGATTTGTTCTTTTAGCATATAAACTTGCTGTTATTCCTGCTGGTCCTGCACCAATTATTACTATATCATACATATATTCACCTCCATTTAATTTTCTATATTTAATCACAAAATCATGTCTAAAAATATTAAAAAAATTAAAAGACAACGTTTTCTACACTTTCAAATGTTGCATCTTCACAAGTTAAAACCACATCAAAATTTTTCTTGTAAACTTCTAAATTTTCTTCAATTTTGTCATTTAAAAATCCTACAAGAATTGCATTATCTAATTTTGACTCATCTAACATTTTTTTGTCTTCAACCATATCACCCAATAATAATGCAAACTCTAAATTATCAACCTTCTTTTGTATTTCTTCTGGCAAATGATTTTTCATTGTTTTATTTAAAGTGTGTATAATATTGTCCTCAAACTCTTCCATATTGCCATTTTGGTCGAATTTTATAAAATTACTTATTATAAACGTATTTTTAAAAAGACAATTATTATCTCTTAAAACTTTTTCAATAACATTTCCTATACCTGCTGATAAAATTATTACAGGAATACCTTTATTAGCCATATCTTTTAAAAATTTAATTGCATCTTTTCTAAAAATCATTTTACTCTCTTCAATTGATTTTTCTAGCTTTTCTTTTGTTAATCCATACTTATAATATAAATCCATACATTCCTGATACCACTTTTCCATAGCTTTGTTTTTCTCTTTAAATGTAATTGTATAATCTAATTCTACAGGCCTATATTTTTTATATAAATCACCCAATTTTTTATTAAACTCTTCCCCTAATTCTAGTCCTGTAGCGTCCCAAGAATCAGCACTTTCATTTGATGTTATTGTTCTATCAAAATCTATTACAACATACATATTATTTTTATCTAATTTTATTTTTTCAATTTTTTCATTATTCAAATATTTCATAGTACTTTTATTCTCCCTAATTTTTAACTTTAAATTTCAATTATCTTCTCATATTTTACTATAATAAAAAAATAAAATCAAATTTTGCATTTTAATTGCCCTTGTTTTTTCAGTGTGATATAATAAGCAAAAAAATGAGAAAAGATGGTGATTATATGAAAGATTTCTTTATAATTTTAGCAATGAAAATCTTAAATTTAATTTTAAAAATTTGTGGTAAACATGGTCGGAAATTTTCTGGGAAAAATTGCATATGACTGGGATAGAAATATATTCAAGTATTTTAAAGTTGACTGCCCTGTAATTGCAGTTACTGCAACAAATGGTAAAACTATGACTAACAACGCAATTGGTCATGTTTTAAAAACTGCTGGCAAAAAAGTTTTAAGTAATACTGAAGGTAACAATATGGAAACTGGTATACTTTCAACAATATTAAAAAACTGTACTTTAACAGGAAAAATTAAAGCTGATTACTTAGTTTTTGAAGTTGATGAAGGATATGTACCTGTTGTGTTTAAAGATTTCAGATTAGACACTTTAGTTATATTAGACTTTTTCAGAGACCAATTAGACAGAAATGGCGAAGTTGAATCTCTAATTCTTAGAATAAACGATTTTCTAAAAACCTACAACAATAATTTAATATTAAACAATGATGATCCAAATGTTGCAAGACTTGGAAAAGCAAATCCTAACAATAAAAATGTAAAATACTTTAGTGTAGAAAAATATGAATTTGCAACTCCAAATTTAAAAGAAGCTGGCGAAGGTAAATTCTGCCCATTCTGCTCTACTAGACTAGAATATGAATATTATCAATATTCACATATAGGAAAATTTAAATGTCCTAACTGTAATTACGGAGAAAATGAAATATATAAATTAGGAACAGATATTGACTTGAAAAATAGGACTTTTAAAGTTGACAATATAGAATATAAAATTAAATTTAACAGTATTTATAATATTTACAATTTTGTTGCAGTTATTGCATGTGTAAGTTTATACAATATTGAAACTAAATTTATACAAGAAGCCTTATCAAACTTTGTTTTAAACAATGGTAGACTTGAAGAAGTACAAATTAAAAATGCTACAACAATTATAAATTTAGCTAAAAATCCAACTGGTGCAAATGTAAGCCTACGAATATTAAACGAAGATGATGATGAAAAAGAATTGTTATTTGTTTTAAATGACAATATGGCAGATGGTTTTGATGTTTCTTGGATTTGGGATATCAATTTTGACAATTTAAATAATGTTTCAAGAATTATAACTTCTGGTCAAAGAGCTTATGATATCGCAATAAGAATTAAAACTTCTGGATTTGATGCAAACAAAATAGAACCATATTTAGATTTAGATGAAGCTGTAAAAAGCTTGTATTCTAATAATAAGAAAAAATATGTTATTGCAAACTACACATCACTTCAACCAACTAGAAAAGCATTAGGTCTTAAAGTTTAAATGAAAGGAGTATTACAATTATGAAAGAATTAAAAATATTATATTTATATCCAGATTTACTAGAACTTTATGGCGATTTTGGAAATATTCAAGTGTTACGTTATAGATTAGAAAAACGCGGAATAAAAGCTTCTATAACCCCATATTCTATCGGAGATGAAGCACCTAACTTTAGTGATTATGACTTAGTTTTTGCAGGTGGTGGAGCTGACCAAGAACAAGGAATTTTAGCAAATGACTTAATAAAATACAAAAAAAATATAAAAGAAGCTGTAGATAATGGAGTATTTTTCTTACTTATTTGTGGAGCTTACCAGTTATTTGGAAAATATTATAAAGGTGTTGAAGGAAATATAATTCCTGGCTTAGAAGTTTTTCCTTATTACACAGAAGCAATTGCAGATAGAAAAAAAAGATGTATTGGAAATATTGTTATCTCAACAATGTTAGATGGTAAAGAAACTAAAATAATTGGTTTTTGTAATCATGGTGGACAAACATATGATATAGATACTCCATTTGGAAATGTACTTTATGGAAAAGGAAACAAATTTGGAGATGATAAAGAAGGATTTTTCTTAGATAATGTTATTGCTACATATTTGCATGGTCCCCTACTTTCTAAAAACCCTGAATTGACAGATTATATAATAAATCATTGTTTAAGAAGAAAATATAAAGATGAAGATATTAAACTTGAAAGTTTAGATGATAGTTTTGAAAATTTATGTAGAGAACAATTACTAAATAGATTTTTATCTGGAGAAACTAAATAATTTAAAAATAGAAGGAATGCCTAACTAAAGCATGCCTTCTTCCTTTTTACCTATAATTAATACTACTCAATTATTTCAATATTTTCTATCACAATAACTGGTATAGTATCTATTCCGTGTTCTTTACAATACATTAATGAAATAAAACCACCTAAAAGTTTTAGATTTTTGTCAACTATAATCGGTTTTTTTAATCTGTTATATGTTTTATAAAACTTTTCGGTTTCTGCATATTTTGTATAATGATAATCTTTGTCCTTAGCTTGTCCCTTAACCAACTTTACATCTGAAACGCTTATATATGTTACCATATTTCCTAATATTTTGGAATGGCTAATATATTTTAGCTTTTCATTTTCTTTTAAGCATTTTTCCCGATATTCTTTTCTTTCTTTTTCGCTTTTAAGAATTCTAAGTTGAAAATATTGCTGTGCAAACAAGTTTGACTTTTCACTATTGCATTTTGAACATGCAGGATATAGATTATTAGGAATTGTAGGTCCTCCTATTTCTTGCGGAATCGCATGATCTATTGTAATTTCTGTTTTTTTCATTTCCTTTCCACAATAATAACATACCTTTCTTCCCTTTAATGCATATGCTATAGCTTTCATTAATTTTTTGAAAGATACATGGCTTTTCATTTTTAGAACCCGTTTTTCATCAACCCAAGCATCAATACCTCCATCTTTATTCCTATAGGTAAATCCTTCGTTTGGTAAACCAATATTCATTGTAAGTACCTCCTTGTTTGGTTCTTTTATATTATACTGTATTTTAAAGCTTTTTTCAATAAATTTAATTATAAATATATTTAAAAATTCATTTCAGCCTTGGTTTTTAGAGTTGCAGATCCCCCTGTTAAGGTTTCCCATGTTATTATATTTTTTAATAGTCACCATTGCTTTATTTTCATACAAAAAAACACTTTGAATTTCTCAATTCAAAGCATTTTTTATTTTATATAATTTTTTACCTTTTAAATTTTATAGATGTAAAACTCTTTGTTTTATTTCTTTTGTTTTACCAACATTCCAGAAATTTTCTCCTAAATAACCGCAAGTTCTTCTAACTACTGTCATTTTGCTATGGTCTTTATTTCCGCAATTTGGGCATTCCCATTCATTATCTTTATTTAAAACAATTTCTCCATCAAATCCACAAACATGGCAATAATCTGATTTTGTATTAAATTCTGCATATTGAATATTTTCATAAATAAATTTTACTACTGATTCTAATGCTGTTATGTTTTTGCTCATATTTGGTATTTCAATATATGAAATAGCTCCACCTGTTGACATATCTTGAAATTCACTTTCAAATTTTAATTTTTCAAATGCATCTATTTTTTCTCTAACATCAACATGATATGAATTTGTGTAAAATCCTTTATCTGTAACATCTTTTATTGTTCCAAATTTTTCTTTATCTATTCTTGCAAATCTGTAACATAAGCTTTCTGCTGGTGTTCCATATAATGCAAATCCTATGTTTGTTTCTTTTTTCCATTTTGCTGCAGTTTCTTGTAAATGTTTCATAACTTTTAATGCAAATTCATGACCTACTGGGCTTGTGTGTGACTCACCTGTCATTAATTTTGTTAATTCATATATTCCTATATATCCTAATGACATTGTTGAATATCCACCATAAAGTAATTTGTCTATTTTTTCACCTTTTTCAAGTCTTGCTATTGCACCATATTGCCAGTGAATTGGGCTTATATCTGAATGTGTTCCTAATAATGCATAATGTCTGCACATTAAAGCTTCTTTGCATAGTTCTAGTCTTTCATCAAATAATTTCCAGAATTTTTCTTCATCACCTTCTGCAATAATTCCAATTTGTGGAAGGTTTATGCTTACAACACCTTGATTAAATCTTCCTTCAAATTTATAGTTTCCATTTTCATCTTTCCATGGTGATAAGAAACTTCTACATCCCATTGGGCTAAATACATTTCCTTCATAGTTTTCACGCATTTTTTTTGCTGAAATATAATCTGGATACATTCTTTTTGAAGAACATTTAACAGCTAGCTTTGTTAAATAATCGTATTTTCCACCTTTTAAGCAATTAAATTCATCTAATACATATACTAGTTTTGGAAATGCTGGTGTTACATATATTCCAGCTTCATTTTTTATTCCTTCATATCTTTGTCTTAGTATTTCTTCAATTATCATTGCGTTTTCTTTTATATATGGGTCTTTTTCATCTAAATGTAAAAATAGTGTTACAAATGGAGATTGTCCGTTTGTTGTCATTAATGTATTTATTTGATATTGAATTGTTTGTACACCTGCTTTTAATTCTGTTTTTAATCTTGTTTGTACTAAGTCTTCAATAACATCTTCTCTTATTTTTCCTTTATATTTTGTTTCTATTTCTTTTCTGAATTTATTATAACTTTTTCTTAGATATTTTCCTAAGTGAATCATATCTACAGATTGTCCACCATATTGGTTACTTGCAACTGCTGCAATAATTTGTGTTGTAACAGTACATGCTACTTGGAAACTTTTTGGGCTTTCTATCATTTTTCCGTTCATTACTGTTCCATTGTCTAACATGTTTCCTATATCTACTAAGCAACAGTTAAATATTGGTTGTATAAAGTAATCTGCATCGTGAAAGTGTAAAATTCCTTCTTCATGTGCTTTTGAGATTTTTTCAGGTAATAACATTCTCTTAGTTAGGTCTCTTGATACTTCTCCAGCAATATAATCTCTTTGTGTAGAAGCTAACATTGTGTTTTTATTTGAATTTTCTTCTGCTAATTCCTTGTTTTCATTTCTAATTAATCCTAATATTGATTCATCTGTTGTGTTTTGTTTTCTAACTAATGCTCTTGTATATCTATATACTATATATTTTTTTGATAATTCATATCTTTGATATTCCATTAATTTTTCTTCTATTATGTCTTGAATATCTTCTACTAGAATTCTTTTCTTAGCTAGGTCCTCAATATATTCAATTATTTCTTTTATTTCTTCTTTTGTTGCTCTTTCCTTTGGTTTTACCTCTTTGTTTGCTTTTTCAATTGCTACTCTTACCTTCTCTCTGTCGAAATCCACTGCTCTTCCGTCTCTTTTAATGACTTTCATCTTACATTTCCCCCTATTTGTTTTTTTGTTTATGTATGTGTTTATTATATATCATGTTTTTTGTTTTTCTGTTGCAAATGCAACTTTTTATAAAAATACTTTTTTTTATTTTTTTAATAGGCTCAGCTGTAGCTTTTGAACTTTTATTACATTTGTATTACATTTTTATTGTTGCAAATGCAACTTTTTTATAGTATAATTTTTTCATCAAAAGGAGTAATGAAAAAATGAATTTAACTTTTAATATAGAAAATTTTATTGCAGATTTTGAAAAAAATTGCACAAATATTCAAAAAAAACATTTTAACAAAGGCCAAGTTATTACCAGCTACATTGAAAAACGTAACCAATTTTGTATTCTTGTAAGTGGAAATGCTGATTTAGTTAGATACGACTTAAATGGTAACAGAACAATCATAGAACATTTTTCAAAAAATAATATTTTCGGTGAAGTATTTTATACAGTAACCACCAATAATGAACTACTTGTTGAAGCACGCGAAAAATGTACGGTTATAATTTATTCATACAATAATATCCACACTAAATGTAGAAATAATTGCAAATTTCATCAGACATTAGCAGAAAATCTTCCAGAATTAATTTTGCAAAAAGTAACTGATTTAAATATGAGAGTAGAACTTTTAACTAAACGCTCCACTCGCGACAAACTTCTTTCATATTTTTCGCTTATTTCTACAAGAAAACTTAGTAAAAGCTTTGTTTTACCATTTACATTAACAGATTTAGCTGATTATTTAAGTGTTGATAGAAGTGCAATGATGCGTGAAATGAAACTTTTAAAAGAAGATGGTCTAATTCAAAAAAATGGGAATACTATTACCTTATTGTACAAATAGTCTTGTTTTTTTATGTAATCTGTGCTATTATATACTGTGATAGATATTTTTATACTATTATAACAAGAATTAAATTTTCTTGTTATTTATGCCTATATTTTCTTATATTAAAATAAACACAACTAAAGGGGAGACAAAAATGGAATATAATGGAAAATATGAAGTGTTAGTTATCTTAGCATTATTAATTGTAATTTTTTCATCATTTTTTTATGTTGCTTATAATTTAATAAAAAATGATGAAAAATATATGACAAGTTTGAGAAATTTTTTGAGTAATCAAAAAACTGTTAGATTACAGTTAAAATACTCAAATATGTTTGAATTGCCATATATACCAGACAATATAAGAAGGTTGTACAAAATTCCAAATATTGTACAACTTATTGGAAGATACAATTCCAATGATGATGTAATATTAATTACTGCAATTACGAGAAACAATGATACTTATCAAGATATTATGAAAATTTCAGCTAAGCAGTTAGAAGTTTTCTTTAATATCATTTAAGCTTTAAAATATAGGCAAAAAAAAGAAACCACTTTCAGGTTTCTTTTTTTATTTAAAATTTTATTTTTTCAATTTCTTCTATAGTTAGTTCCTTTTCTTCCCCTGTTTCCATATTCTTTAATTTAAACTTATTTTCAGCTATTTCATTTTCTCCAATAACTATAACATATGGAATTTGTAGTTTATCTCCATATTTAAATTTTGCTTTAAGTTTTTTATTATTTAAATATACTTCTGTTCTTATGCCATTATTTCTTAATCTTGTTGCTAATTTAATAGGAATACTTAAATCTTCAACCATAGGTATTATTAATATGTCAGCTACAGATTTTTTTGTGTCTTTTATTAAATTCATTTCATTTAATTTAAAGAATAAACGAGTTAGCCCAATAGAAATCCCCACTCCTGGCAATTTTTTATCTGTATAATATTCTGCAAGGTTTTCATATCTTCCGCCTGAACATACACTTCCGAAGTTCTCTGTAATCATTTAAAAATGTTTCATATACTGTTCCTGTATAATAATCTAAGCCTCTTGCAATTGTTAAGTCTACATTAAAGTTATCCTCAGGAATTCCGAATAATCTCATATTTTTTATAACAAACTCTAATTCCTCAACTCCATTATTAAATATCTCACTTTTAAATCCTAGTTTCTTTAATTTTTCAATTTTTTCGTCAGATGTTCCATCTATCTCAATAAATAAAATAATTTTTTCTATTGAAGCTGAATCTACATTTATTTTCTCTAGTTCTTTTATTACCGCTTCTTTACCTATTTTATCAAGTTTGTCAATTATTCTTAAAATCTCTGTTGCATTTTCTTTTTGTCCTATTTCTTCAAACAGCCCATTTAAAATTTTTCTGTTATTTACTCTTATTGTAAAATTGTCAAATCCAAATGATTTAAATATATTATAAATTATACTTGGTAATTCTGCATCATTTATTAAATCTAATTCTCCATCTCCAATTACATCTATATCACATTGATAAAATTCTCTAAATCTTCCCTTTTGTGTTCTTTCACCACGATATACTTTTCCTATTTGATATCTTCTAAATGGGAAACTTAAATTACCATAGTTTTTTGCCACATATTTTGATAAAGGAACTGTTAAATCAAATCTTAAAGATAGGTCTTTATCCCCTTTATTAAATCTGTAAATTTGTTTTTCTGTTTCACCACCTGCTTTTGCAAGTAAAACTTCAGATAGTTCTATTACTGGCGTATCTAATGGTAAAAATCCAAATTTTTGATATATTTCTTCGATTTGTTTTTTCATTTGGTTAAATTGAATTTGGTCTTGTGGTAATAATTCCATAAATCCTGATAATGTTCTTGGTTCTGTTTTTGCCATTATTGTGCTCCTTTCATTTTAATATTTTTTTGGTTTTAATTCTAAATAAATAGGTTCTTCGTCCTCAATTCTAGTACTTAATCCATGGCCAGGATATACTATTGTTTCTCCTGGCAATTTCATTAATTTATTTGTTATTGAATCCATTATGTCTTCTATACTACCTGTTGGCACATCAGTTCTTCCCCATGTTCCTCTAAATAATGTATCACCTGAAAATAGGCATTTTTCACTTTCTATATATAAACATGTTCCTCCTCTTGTGTGTCCAGGTGTATGTATTACTTTAAATTCTAAGTTTCCTAAATGTATTAAATCATTGTCATCCACTCTTGAATCTGCTTCTAATTCTATTTTTTCTTCTCTTATATATGGTGTTAAATTTATATCTCCATTATTTAGTCCTTCTGCATCTTCTCTATGTATTAATATTTTTCCACCACATCTGTTTTTTAGTTCTGTTACTCCTGTTATATGGTCTCCATGGCAATGTGTTAAATAGATGTATTTTAATTTTCCTTCTAAAATATTTATTAGTTCTACTATTTTATCCACATCACCGGCTGGATCTATTACCATTAATTCTTTAGATTTTTCGTCTAATATTATGTAACAATTTGTTGGGTCACCTACCCATGTATCTATCTTTAGTTCTTTTAATATCATTTTATTTCTTCCTTCTTACCTCATATACACTATCTACTTTTCTAATTACTTTTATAGCTTTATTTAGTTCTTCTAAGTTTTCAACTTCTAGTGTCATATCAATAATTGCAATTTTTTCTTTAGTTGTTTTTGTGTTAACCCCTAAAATCTTAGCTTTTGTTGTTCCAACCTCTTTTAATATGTCTAATAGTAGTCCATTTCTGTCATTTGAGTTTATTTCTATATCAACTTGATATGATGCTTTTTCTTCTTTATACCATTCTACATCTATCATTCTATTTTCTTCAGATAATAAATCTTTAATATTTGTGCAATCTTTTCTATGTACTGAAACTCCTCTTCCTTTTGTTATATATCCTACTATTTCATCTCCTGGTAAAGGGTTACAACATTTTGATAACTTAACTAAGCAATTATCTATGCCTTTTACAATAATTCCAGAATTTGATGGCTTTGGCTTATTGTTTTTAGCTTGAGCCAATTCTTGTATTTTTTCTTCTATGTTTTCTTCTTCATGCTCTTTTCTATATTCTTGTAACATTCTTGCAATTACTTTAACTGGAGAGTTTGCACCAAATCCAACTGCTGCATACATTTCGTCTATGTTTTTGTATCTATATTTATCAAGCATTGGTTGAATATATTCAGTTTTAAATAAGTTTGTATGTGTTACTCCTATTCTTTTTAGCTCTTTTTCAATTAAGTCTTTTCCTTTTTCTATGTTTTCCGTCTTTTGAGCTTTTTTGAACCAGCCTTTTATTTTGTTTTTAGCACTTGAACTTTTTACGAATTTTAGCCAATCTCTACTTGGTCCTTTAGAGTTATCTGATGTTAATATTTCTACTATATCACCACTTTTTAAAGGTGTTATTATTGGCATCATCTTACTGTTTATTTTTGCTCCTATCATATGATGACCTATTTCTGCATGTATACTATATGCAAAGTCTATTGGTGTTGCACCTCTTGGTAATACTTTTATTTTTCCTTTTGGTGTAAATACATATACTTCATCTTCAAATAATTCAGTTTTTAATGTGTCTAAAAATTCTTGTGGATCTTGCATTTCTTTTTGCCATTCTAATGTTTCTCTTAACCATGCTAACTTATCTTCTCCAACTTTTACTGATTCTTTTTTACCAAAATAGCTTGCCTCTTTATATGCCCAGTGTGCTGCGATTCCGTATTCTGCTATTCTATGCATTTCCCATGTACGAATTTGTACTTCAAATGGTGTTCCTTTTTCCCCTAATAATGTTGTATGTATTGATTGATACATATTTGGTTTTGGAACAGCTATGTAATCTTTAAATCTTCCCGGCATTGGGCTGTATAATTCATGGACAACTCCTAATGCTGCATAACAGTCTTTTACTGAATTTACTAGTATACGTAAAGCAAATAAGTCATATATTTGGTCTAGAGTTTTATTGTCTCTTTTCATTTTTCTATATATACTATATAAATGTTTTGCTCTACCTGTAACTTCTGCATCAATTCTTTGTTTTTTCAATGCTACTCTAATGTCATCCATGATTTTTTCTATGAATTTTAGTCTTTCCTCTCTTTTCTTGTTTATTCCTTCAACTAATTCATGATATTCATCTGGATATAGATATTTAAAAGATAAATCTTCTAATTCCCATTTTAAAGAATATAGACCTAATCTATTTGCAAGTGGTGCATATAGTTCCATTGTTTCTTTTGCATTTGCAATTTGTCTATCTCTCTTAAGGAATTTTAATGTCCTCATATTATGTAATCTATCAGCAAGTTTTATTAATATTACTCTTATGTCTTTTCCCATTGCTAAAAACATTTTTCTATAATCTTCTACTTGTTGTTCTTCAACAGATGTAAATTGCATATTTCCAAGTTTTGTTACACCTGCTACCATATCTGATATTTCTTGACCAAATTCTCTTGTTATATCTTCTTGTGTTACTTTTGTATCTTCTACAACATCATGTAAAAGTGCTGCACACACTGTGCTGTCATCTAATCCTATATCTGCCAAAATGTATGCAACATTTAGTGGATGAATTATATATGGTTCACCTGATCTTCTACATTGGTCTCCATGATTTTGAAGTGCATATTTATATGCCCTTGTAATTAGTTTTGTATCTACTTTTCTAGCATGTTTTTTTCTTTTTGCAATTATGTCTTGAATTGTTATTTCTTTTTGTTCTTGCATACCACCACTTCTTTCTATTTTTATATTGATTTCATTATATCTTTTATATTTATTTGTATTTTTTGAGTTCCATTAAAAGTATTAATTTCTAGTATTCCAGCTATATCAACTTTATCCCCTATTCTATATTCTTCTGCTAATTTTCCTATATTAAATCCTATTGCATCTATTATTGTATTATTATCTTTTAATGTTAATTTAAGATGTTTTCCTTCTGATAATGCTCTTATTGAATCTATTTTTAGGTTTTTAAATGCAAATATTGGCGTTTTATTTGCCTCTCCAAATGGCTCTAGCTTGCTTAAACTTTCGACCATCTCTTTATTTATATCACTTAAGTTGATTTTTGCATCTATATTTATTATTGGTATTATTTCTTCTATATGTTTTTCTTCTGCTACTTTTTCAAATTCCTCTTTGAATTTTTCTAAGTTTTCTTTTTTTATTGTTATCCCTATTGCCATACTATGACCACCAAATTTTTCTATACTATCTAAGCATTTCATAAGTGCTTCATGTAAGTCAAATCCTGGAATACTTCTACCAGAGCCTTTTCCTATGCCATCTTCTTCAAAACTTAATAATATACTTGGTTTGAAATACATATCTGTAATTTTAGATGAAACTATTCCTATTACGCCATGGTGCCAATTTTCTCCACCTACTATTATTGCTCTATTCTCATTTAATTTTTCACTTTCTATTCTCTCAATTGCATTTTCAAATATGGCTTTTTCTGTTTCTTGTCTTTCTTTGTTATGTTCATTTAATTTATTTGTTAATTCATTTACTTCATTTATGTCTGTTGATAAGAACAGGTCTAAAGCTTCTTCTGCTTTTCCCATTCTTCCACATGCATTAATTCTTGGTGCAACTCCAAATGAAATTGTTGTAGAATCTATACATTTATATCCAGATGAATTTATTATTGATTTAAGTCCTATATTTTTTGTTTGTTTTATTAACATTAATCCTAGTTTCGTTATTACTCTATTTTCATCAACTAATGGGACAATGTCTGATATTGTTCCAACACATACAATATCTAAATATTTTAAATAGCTTTCTTCTTTTAGGCCCAATGTTTTTCCTAGTGCCTGAATTACTTTGAAAACTACTCCTACTCCTGCTAATTCTCTAAATGGATATTCTGAATCTTTTCTTTTATTGTCTATAACTGCTAGTGCTTTTGGAAGTTCATTTCCTGGCTCATGATGGTCTGTTATTATTGTTTCTATTCCTAAAGAATTAGCATATTCTATTTCATTATTTCCTGAAATTCCACAATCCACTGTAATCATTAAGTCACAACCTTCTTGTGCAATTTTTTCAATTGCTGGTTTGTTTAGTCCATATCCTTCGTTTAGTCTATTTGGAATATAATGCTTTGCTTCTAATCCAACATCTTTTAAAAAACTTTTTAATACCGTAATACTTGTAATTCCATCTACATCATAGTCACCATAGATTGTTACTTTTTCTTGGTTCTCTATTGCCTTTATTATTCTTTTTATGGCTATGTCCATATCTTTTATTAAAAATGGATTGTAAAAGTCCTCCCTTGTTGGTTTTAAAAATAGTTCTATGTCTTTTTTGGTTGTTATATTTCTGTTTACTAATATTGTTGCTAGCAACTTATTTAAATTATATCTGTTTTCTATTTCTTCTATTTTTTCTTGGTTTGTATCATAAATCTGCCATTTTTTGTTCATTTGCTTCTCCTAATTTCAATTTTACAATATTGTATAACATTTTTGCTCTTTTTTAAAGAGTTTTTCCAAAATTTAATGATAAACAAGTTAATGGTTAATGATTTTAATAAAATTTTCAAATGAAATCCTTTAAATATAAGCTTTAAATGAATTGACAAATGTTCATGGAGAAGCATTTTGGGTGTATCACTAGTGGATACATCTTTTTATCATTTTACTATAAAATTTACTTATTGATTAAATTTTTAAATGAAAGGGATTTTGTATATGTATCAATGTAGTAAGTATAATAATAAATTAAATGTTTCAAGTAAAAAAATCAAAGAGTTAAGACAAAAAAATAATTTGTCTTTATCTGGCCTTTCAACAAAACTAGCATTAATGGGTATAGACATTCCTAAAACTTCTTTATATAAATTAGAAAATGGAAAAAGAATTTTAAAAGATTATGAATTATATGCTTTATCACACGTTTTTAACGTATCTATTGAAGAACTTTTAACTGATTTTATTTCAGAATTGAAAGATGAAAATATTGTTTAATTTATTTTGGTTACTTGTTAATGGATTATTATTAATACGAAGAAAACCTTGATATATAAGCTTTTCATTACATTCCTCGGCTTATTATAAAATTTAAGAAATTCTAACTTGTTTTATGGGTCCTTTCCACTATCGTGAACTCTTACCATAAAACTGCATAGAATTTCTAAAATTTCTCCATGCGCATTCGTCATTTCATTCAAAGCTTATATATCAAGGATTTTTTTTGAAAATTTTATCAATACCATTGTATAGTAACATATTTTTTAAAAACTTGCATTTTACTCTTGAATTTATTTTTTATTTAGTATAATATATAAAGAAAGTAAAGAGATACTTAAGGGAGGATAAAAATGCCAAGAAAAACAAAAGAACAAAAAGAACTAGAAATTAAAAATGAAAAACCAAAGAAAACATCAAAAAAAACAAGTAACACAAAAACTGCAACCAAAAAAACAACAAAAAAAGCTGTAGATGAAAAAAAGACTTCTACGGCTAAAAAAGGTGCTTCTAAAAAAGTTTCTACCAAAAAAACTACTAATAAAAAACCTACTACAAAGAAATCTACAACTAAAAAAAGCACAGCAAAAAAGGCTACTTCTAAGAAAAAAATAGATATTATAGAATATTACGATTTGCCATATAGATATAATCAAACTGTTGTAAAACTTTTAGCACAAACTCCAAACACCCTATTTATTTATTGGGATATTTCAGATTCAGATAGAGAAAATTTCCAAAAACAATATGGAGAAAACTTTTTTGAAACAACAAAACCAATTTTAATTGTTCATAATGATACTTTAGGATACAGTTTTGAAGTTGAAATAAATGATTTTGCAAACAGTTGGTATTTACATGTTGCAGATAGTAAATGTAATTATAGAATAGAACTTGGCAGACGCCCTATCCAAAAAAATGAAAAGTTAACTACTGATTATGTATATGTTTCAATGTCTAATGAAATTGAATCACCAAATGATCATATTTTATTTAATAAAGAACAAAAAATGATTTATTTTAGAGATACAAAAACTGGCAATGAAACTGCAAAAAATATTGTTAATTTGTCATTTATGAGAAATATGGGAAAAATATATAATATTTATGATATATACAAATCAATTTACAAAAATGAAAATGTAGAAGATATTTATGACAAAAATAATCCATCTTCATAACAATAAAATATAAAAAAAGGAGAATTATTATAATGCAAAACAAAAAAGGATATGTGAGTTTTGTTCTTCATGCTCATCTTCCATTTATACATCACCCCGAAAGTGATGATTATCTAGAAGAGTCATGGTTGTATGAAGCAATCTCAGAAACCTATATTCCCTTACTTACTAATTTTCAAAAGCTAGTTGATGAAGGTGTCGATTTTAGAATTACAATGTCTATGACTCCACCATTGCTTTCTATGCTTGATAACAAATTATTGCAAAGGAAATATATAAAATATTTAAAACGATTAATAGAACTATCTAAAAAAGAAATAACTAGAACTGCTGGTGATGAAAGGCTAAATAAATTATCACATTATTATTTTGACCGCTATTCAAATGATTTGCATTTATTTAAAGATGTTTATAAATGTAACCTTATAGAAGCATTTAAACATTTTCAAGATATAGGAGTTTTGGAAATCATAACATGTGGTGCAACTCATGGATATTTCCCTATTTTATATGTTAATGAAAAAACTGTTAAAGCTCAAATAGCTGTTGGTGTTCAAACATATGAAAGATATTTTGGAAGAAAACCTCGTGGAATTTGGCTTCCTGAATGTGGCTATGTTCCTGAAGCTGATAAATATTTAAAAGAATTTGGAATTGATTATATTATTACAGAATCACATGGTATTTTATATGCCAACCCTACTCCTGTTTATGGTACATTTGCTCCAATTGTTTCACCTGAAGGTGTTATAGCATTTGGACGTGACATAGAATCCTCAAGACAAGTTTGGAGTTCAATTAACGGATACCCTGGTGATTATAACTACAGAGAATTTTATAGAGATATTGGGTATGAAGCTGATTACGATTACATCAAACCATATATTGCACACAATGGAGTTAGAGTTCACACTGGTATCAAATATTATAGAATTACGGGAAAATCTGATTTTAAAGATTATTATAATGTTCAATGGGCTAAGGACTCTGCTGAAAGACAAGCTGGTCATTTCTTAGATTCTAGAAATGCTCAAATTAATGATGTCTCACAATATACTGAAAATCCTCCTATTATATTATGTCCTTATGATGCAGAATTATATGGACATTGGTGGTATGAAGGCCCATATTGGTTATATATTTTATTTAAAAAGATTTATTATGATGATTGTAATTTTCAATTAATTACACCATCTGAATATATTGACAAATATCCTTCTATGCAGGTTGCTTCACCTTGTCGTTCAAGTTGGGGTGCAAATGGATATAGCGAAGTTTGGTTAAATCCTTCAAATGATTATGTTCATAGACACTTACATGTTGCTGGCGATAGAATGTGTGAATTAGCTAGCCTATTCCCTAATGCCAAAGGATTAAAGAAAAAAGCTTTAAATCAATGCGCTAGAGAACTTCTACTTGCACAAAGTAGTGACTGGCTATTTATAATTACAAATGGAACAATGGTTGATTATGCTAAAAAAAGGATAAAAGATCATATTGGAAGATTTACAAAATTGTATTATCAAATTAAAGATGACAAAATAGATGAAGAATTTTTGAAAGACATAAATAAAAAAGATTGTCTATTCCCTGATATTGATTACAAAATTTATTTATAATACTTATAAAAAAGAAATTTAAGAAAATCATTTTAAATTTCTTTTTTTATATTTTATACAAGTTACATTTTTTCAGAACTATCATATGATAATGTATAAGTTTTGCATATTTAGTAGATACTATTTTTATTAGAAGGGAGCTTTTTTATGAAATCACTTTGCATTAAAACAAATAATTCTGATTTAATTAAATATCTACTAAGTAATCTAGATTCAATAGAATTAGATAACATTTGTTTTTGCTGTAAAAAATTCAAACATTATAAAAATGTTATAATTCATTATTTGGGAAATGATAATGAGTTATTTACAAATAAAATAAGTTCTATACTTTCTTTATTAGTTATTGATGAATTAGAGCCTGGCTTGTTAGAAAGTATTATAAAAAATAATTATTTCTACTTTGATTTTAATGAAAGAAAACAAATTTTAAAACTTTGCTTCGAAATAACTGAAAATGATTTTTATGATGCATTTGATAAAAAAATAAATTCTTTATATAATAGTTTTTACGAATTTATTTTAGAAAACAAGTCAATTGTCCTTCAAGGTTTTATAAATTTTAGAGTTAAAGATTATTTGAAAATTTTAGATAATGTTGTTAATGAAGCTGTTAATAATTATATTATTGAAAAGGAGTATCTAGAATTTATTTCTTTGTTAAAATTATATATTAATTCTCAAGATTCTGGTTGCAAATTAGTTCATATTATTTATAATAACGAAGAGTCTATTTTACTAGATGAAAATAAAGAGATTATTTCTATTTCAAAAGATATTTTAAATACTAAGTATTTGAGTGATATTAGCTTTTCCTCTAATGATTATACTTTAAATTCACTATTAACTCTTCTTCCTAAAAAAATTTATGTCCATTTAATTGATTGTTATGTTGATGAATTTGTAACTACATTAAAAGCAATATTTGAAGAAAGACTAACTATTTGCACTGATTGTGATATTTGTAGACTTTATAGTTCTACTTCTAAGAAAAATCCAAATAGTTTTTAAAATAGAAAAACTTCCATATATATTTTTTATATGTGGAAGTTCATTTTATTATCCTATTGAATTTATTGCATCATTTAATCCTGGTAATAGTGCATCTACTAAAGTATCATCTGCTACTATTTTCCATTTTTTATTTTCTTTTACTGCTTTTATTGTAACATTGTTTGTTGTTTTTTCTACTTGTTCATTTTTCAATTCATCTTTAAAATAATTTTCTATTTCAGATTGCTCTACATTTTCACCACCAAATGCTGCTTTTAGTGCTTTTTGCATATAAGATGATATTATTGATTGGAAATTTTTATTTGTTACTTCTAGTTCTATTGTTGCATTTTCATCTTCTTTTGTTATTTTTGTTATTTTCCATTCTAATTTATCAAATAACAATTTTTCTGTTTCTTCATCAAATTCGTTATCATTTATTAATGATGTGCCACTTAAAAATTCTTGTGCTTTTTCAAAGTCTCCTGCTTTTAAATTAGTTAATAAACCATCTGTAGATTTTTTTGGATCACTTGATGTTACTATCATAACTGTTAATAGTGCTGCTATTGCTAATACTACTATTACAACTAAAATTTTTGATAACCATATTTTTTTACTTTTATTTTTTTCGTCCATATTTCTCTCTCCTTTGGGATTTGTTCTACAGTTTGATTATATATTAACTATTTATTTTTTGCAATATTTTTTTATGAATTTCTACAATTTACAGTTAATGAGTTTTATAAAATTCCCAAAATGAATCCTTGATATATAAGCTTTTTATTACATTCCTCGGTTTATTATGAAATTTAAGAAATTTCTTCATGCACATTCGTCATTTCATTCAAAGCTTATATATCAAGGATTTTCTGTATTAATAATAACCGATTAACCAGTAGCAATTTACAAACTATTATTTATTCCCATTGCTACAATGTCTTTTATGTTTTCTATTAATCCATCTATTTCTTTTGGAGTTACAATTAAATTATAATCTCGTGGCATCAAAATTTGTTTTATTTCTTCATAATTATTTTCATTTTTTATGCTATTTAAATAATCATTTGATTTTGCTTCATCTTGCAGTTTTTCTATAAATAAATTTAAGCTATCATTAACCAACACCGCTGTTTCTACACATGTTGGTATTCCTATCGCAATTACTGGAATTCCTAATGATTTAATACTTATTTCACTCCTTTTGTTTCCAACTCCAGCTCCTGGCACTATTCCTGTATCTGAAATTTGTACAGAACTACTTATTCTTTCAATACTTCTAGATGCTAATGCATCTATTACAATTATAAGTTTGGGATGAATATTCTCTACTATTCCTTTTAATATTTCCACTGTTTCAATTCCTGTTGTTCCAAGCACTCCAGGAGAAATAGCACTTATTTTTCGCGTTCCTTCTTTTACATATTGAGGCATATAATTTATTATATGTCTTGTAACTTCTATTTCATTTATAACTTTTGGTCCAAGACTATCTGGTGTAACATATATATTTCCCAAGCCCACAACTAGTACTTCATCTTGACTTCCAACATGTTTGTCAACTATGTTTTTTAATTCTTTTGCTAAAACTTCACCCGCTTTTTCCATTTCTTCTTCAGTTGCTATTTTTAGGTCTTTAACATCTATTGTTACATATGTTCCAATTGGCTTTCTAATTGCTTTTTCTCCTTTTTCATTTAATATTTGAACTCTTTCAATTTTTATTTTTTCATTAACATCTTCTTTTTGACTTTCTATTCCTTCTATTCCATTTTTTAAATTATTCGCCTTTTCATACAAATCTCTTCTTTCACTTGCTAAATCTGTTCTGAAATTATACATTTTTTAATCCTCCTTCTTTTCTTAATAATATATTTATATCTATTTACAGTATTTCTAAATGTAATTCAATTTATGCGTAACTTAAACAAAACATTTTCTTCATACTAATTCATAATTTCATTCTAACTTATGTTCAAAAACTTTTATAAAAATATATAAAAAAAATTGCATATACATTTTTTTATGTTATTATAATGCTGTTATATGTCAAACGATAAATTATTAATTTAATTCACGGCAAATCTGCCAAAATCTCAAAAATTTAAAAATAAAAAAGAAAGAAGGAATGTTATATCATTAAATTATTAAATCCCAAAAACGATTATGTATTCAAAAGAATATTTGGGCATATTGGAAATGAAGATATTACTGCATCTTTAATAAGCTCGATTGTAGACAAAAAAATAACAAATGTAAAATTAGATACTAACACAATTTTAGAAAAAGACCTATTTGATGACAAAGTTGGAATTTTGGATATAAAAGCTAAAATAGATAATACAATAAATTGTAATATTGAAATGCAGGTTGTAGATAAAAATAATATTGAAAAAAGAATATTATTTTATTGGAGTAAAATGTATAGTTCTAATATAAAAGCTGGAAAAGATTATTCTGCCTTAGAAAACACAATAGTAATTTTAATATCTGATTATGAATTGGAATCTTTAAAAAAAATCCCTAAATATCAAACAAAATGGCAAATTAGAGAGGAAAAATACCATCAAATTATATTGACAGATGTAATAGAGTTATATATAATTGAATTACCAAAGTTCATAAAATACAAAGAAAATTCAAAGGAACACATGAACTCATGGTTAAAATTCATAGAAAATCCCGAGGTGGTAAAAATGGATGAACATTCAGAAATTAAGAAAGCTAAAAAAGAATTAGAAAAAATAAGCAATAATGCTCATGAAAGATATTTAGCAGAATTAAGAGAAAAATACATATTAGATCAAAAAGCAACTGAAAGTGCTGGATATGTTAAAGGCAAAAGAGATGGACTAACAGAAGGTATCACAAAAGGTAAAACAGAAACTATAAATTTAGTTGCTAAAAAATTATTAGACCAAGGAATTGCAATTGAAGTTATATCTCAAGTAACAGGTCTCACAAAAGAAGAAATAAAAAAATTACAGCAATAATAATACAGATCGTTTGAAATATGACATGAATCTCCTTACTGCTTTATAGTTAATACAAAATTCATTTGAATATTTTAACATAAAAATGAACCCAAATTATTAAACTTTTTTGTCTAATAATTTGGGTTCATTTCAAATTTTAGTTAATCTTTTAATTTATTTTTCTAGATATTTTTTTAAGAATTTTCCTGTATAACTTCTTTCATTTTTGCAAATTTGTTCTGGTGTGCCAACAGCTATTACTTCTCCACCATTGTCTCCTCCTTCTGGTCCTAAATCTACTATATGGTCACATGTTTTTATTAAATCCAAATTGTGTTCTATTACTATTATAGTATTTCCAGCATCTACTAGTCTCTGTAATATATCTACTAATTTATGAACATCAGCTATATGAAGCCCTGTTGTTGGTTCGTCTAAAATGTATAATGTTTTTCCTGTTGCTCTTTTTGAAAGTTCTGTTGCAAGTTTTACTCTTTGTGCTTCTCCACCTGATAATGTTGTTGATGGTTGTCCTAGTTTTATATAACTTAAACCAACATCATATAATGTTTGCATTTTTTGTTTTATTTTTGGTATTTTATCAAAGAATTGTAATGCTTCTTCAACTGTCATATCAAGCACATCTGCAATTGTTTTTCCTTTATATCTTACTTCTAAAGTTTCTCTATTATATCTTTTTCCTTTACATACTTCACATGGTACATAGATATCTGGTAAGAAATGCATTTCTATTTTGTGTACTCCATCTCCGTTACAACTTTCGCATCTCCCACCTGCTACATTGAAACTAAATCTACCTTTTTGGTACCCACGCATTTTTGCTTCTTCTGTTGCTGAAAATATATCTCTTATTAAGTCAAATACTCCTGTATATGTGGCTGGATTTGAGCGTGGTGTTCTGCCTATTGGTGATTGATCTATATTGATTATTTTATCTATGTTTTGTAATCCTTTTACTGCTTTGCATTTTCCAGGTTTTTCATTTGAACCATTTAATTCTTTTGCTATTGTTTTATATAAAACTTCATTTACTAATGTTGATTTTCCGTGAACCAGATACTCCTGTAACACAGTTAAATACTCCTAATGGAAATTTTACACTTATATTTTTTAGGTTGTTTTCTGTTGCTCCTTGTACCTCTATTACTTTTGTTTTTAATGCTTTTCTTCTCTTTTTAGGTACTGGTATTTTCTTTCTTCCACTCAAATATTGTCCTGTAACAGAGTCTTCTACTTTTTTTACTTCTTCTGCTGTTCCTTGAGCCATTACTCTTCCACCATGTGTTCCTGCTCCTGGTCCAATATCTATAATTTGGTCTGCCGCATACATTGTATCTTCATCATGTTCTACTACTAAAAGTGTATTTCCTAAGTCTCTTAGTTTTTTTAATGTTTCTAGTAATTTATCATTATCTCTTTGATGTAAGCCTATACTTGGTTCATCTAGTATATATAGTACTCCTGTTAAACCAGAACCTATTTGAGTTGCTAAACGTATTCTTTGTGCTTCACCACCTGATAGAGTTCCTGCACTTCTTGATAATGTTAAATATTCTAGCCCTACATCTATTAAAAATTGTAATCTTTGATCTATTTCTTTTAGTATTAGTTCTGATATCATTTTTTGAGTTTTATTTAGTTCTAAACTATTTAGATAATCTTTTATTTGTTTTATTGACATTTGTGTAAGTTCATTTATGTTTTTGTCACCAACTTTTATTGCCAATATTTCTGGTTTTAATCTTGCTCCATTACATGCTGTACAATGAGAATTTGTCATGTACATTTCATAGAAGTCTCTCATTCCTTGTGATTTTGTTTCATTATGTCTTCTATCTAATGTTGGCAAAACTCCTTCAAATGGTGCTTTAAATCTTCTTGTTCCCGCATATGAGGTATATTCAAAATCTATTTCTTCATCACCTGTACCATATAGGATTTTTTCCATAAACCAACGCGGAAGGTCTTTTATTTTTTTGTTTTTTATTTCTACCCCATAATGTTTTCCTATACTTTCGAAATACATTTTTGCCATTGTGTCTCCCTTTTTCATTGTGCTTGACCCAAATGCTTTTATTCCATCATATAGTGTTTTATTTTTATCTGGAACTATTAAATCTTCATCCATTTTCATTAAATATCCAATACCTGTACATTCTGGACATGCACCAAATGGATTGTTAAATGAAAACATTCTTGGTGTTAATTCGGGAAAACTAAATCCACAGTCGGGACAAGCATAATTACAGCTATATAAAATTGGCTTTTTACCAACTACATCTATTAATACTAAATTGTCTGCATGTTTTAATGCTGTTTCTACTGATTCTGTTAAACGACTTACTATGTCTTCTTTAATTACTAATCTGTCAACTACTAATTCTATATCATGTTTCTTTTTTCTGTCTAATTCTATGTCATCAGAAAGTTCATAATTTTCGCCATCTATTCTTACTCTTACAAATCCTTCTTTTTGATATCCTTCTAGTTGTTTTGTATATTCTCCCTTGCGCCCTCTTACTACTGGCGCCAATACTTGTATTTTTGTTCCTTCTTCTAGGTTCATTATGTTGTCAATTATTTGATCTATGCTTTGTTTTTCTATTTTCTTATGACAATTTGGACAATATGGTGTTCCTATTCTTGCATATAATAAACGGATATAATCATATATCTCTGTTACTGTTCCTACTGTTGAACGCGGATTTTTTGATGTTGTTTTTTGGTCTATTGATATTGCTGGTGATAATCCATCTATTCTTTCTACATCAGGCTTTTCCATTAGTCCTAAGAATTGTCTTGCATATGATGATAAACTTTCTACATATCTTCTTTGCCCTTCTGCATATAGTGTGTCAAATGCTAGACTTGATTTTCCAGAACCTGATAACCCCGTTATTACTACTAATTTATTTCTTGGTATTTCTAAGCTTATGTTTTTTAAATTATGTTCTTTTGCTCCTTTGATTGTTATTTTTTCATTCATTTTTTACCCCCAAGATTTTGTTTTTGTATTTTTTAAAATAGCCCTTTTATTTCTCCATTTTCGTCTATATCTATTTGTTCTGCTGTTGGTTTTTTAGGTAAACCAGGCATTGTCATTATTTTTCCAGCTAGTACAACAACAAATCCTGCACCTGCTTTTAAATCAACATCTTGAACATGTATATTATAATCTCCTTTACATTCTAAATTTTTTGCATCATCTGAGAATGAATATTGAGTTTTTGCAATACATATTGGTAAATTTCCATAGCCAAGTTTTTCTATTTGTTCTATACTACTATTAGCTATATCTGTATATTCCACTCCTTTTGCTCCATATATCTTTGTTGCAACTTTTCTTATTTTTTCTTTTATAGAATCTTCATCTTCATATGTTAATTGTAATTTAGCTTCTGGTTTTTCTTCTGCAACTTGAACTATTTTGTTTGCAATATCTTTTGCACCTTCACTGCCTTTTTCCCATCCTTCAACTAAACTCATTTCTATGTTTTGTTCTTGTAATTTTTCTTCTATAAAATGTATCTCTTTTTCTGTATCTTGGCTATATTTATTTAATGCTACTATTACTTTTTGTCCAAATTTATTTTTTAAATTATCTATATGTTTATATACATTAGCCAATCCTTTTTCTATTGCTTCTAAATTTTCTTCTTGAATTTTTTCTTTTTCTACTCCACCATGATATTTTATTGCTTTTATAGTTACTACAAGTATTACAGCACTTAGTTTTAAGTTGTTTTTTCTTGCTTTTATGTTTAAGAATTTTTCTGCTCCCAAATCTGCGCCAAATCCTGCTTCTGTTACTACATAGTCTGATAATTTCATAGCCATTTTAGTTGCTATTACACTGTTACAACCATGTGCTATATTTGCAAATGGTCCCCCATGTATTAATGCTGGAGTTCCTTCTAATGTTTGTACTAAGTTTGGTTTTATTGCATCTTTTAAAAGTACTGTCATTGCACCTTCTGCTTTTAAATCTCTTGCATATATTGGCATGTTTTCATTATTGTATCCAACTATTATATTTGATAAATTTTTCTTTAAGTCTTGTAAATCTGTTGACAAACATAATATTGCCATTATTTCTGATGCAACTGTTATGTCAAATTTATCTAGTCGTGGCACTATTTTTTTTTCACCAGATAAGCCTGTTTCAACTTGTCTTAATTGTCTATCATTTAAGTCTACACATCTTTTCCATGTAACTTTTTTAAATCCAAGTTCATTTCCAAAGTAAATATGATTATCTATTAAACTAGATAATAAGTTATTTGCTGATGTTATTGCATGTATATCACCAGTAAAATGAAGGTTAATATCTTCCATTGGCGCTATTTGTGCATGTCCACCACCTGTTGCTCCTCCTTTTATTCCAAATACTGGTCCTAATGATGGTTCTCTTAGTGCCAATATTGCCTTTTTCCCAATCTTGTTTAACCCATCTGCTATTGCTATTGATACGGTTGTTTTTCCTTCTCCTAACGGCGTTGGGCTCATTGCTGTTACTAAAACTAGATTTTCATCTTCTTTATTTTCCAGTTTTTTTATTATTTTATTAGAAATTTTTGCTTTATATTTTCCATAGTTTTCTAAATATTGTTCATCTATTTCTAATTTTTTTGCTATATTTTCAATTTTTTCTAGTTTAGTGTTTTTTGCTATTTCTATATCTGTCATATGAGCCATCTCCTTTTATTTTTATTAAAATACTAGTCCCGCTATTACTCCTGTTAAAGCCCCTACAAATACTTGTACTGGTGTGTGTCCTAATACTTCTACTAGTCTTTCTGATACTTGTACTCCTGTAAGTCCTGGTGTTTCTATTAATTTATTTAATAATTCTGCTTGTTTACCTGCCGCTCTTCTTACTCCACATGCATCATACATTACTACAAATGCCATAATTAGTGATACTGCAAATATTGGTGTATCTACCCCTTGATATTTACCAATTAGTGTTGCGAGCCCTGCAACAACTGCTGAGTGTGAGCTTGGCATTCCTCCTGCACCCATTAATCTTTTAAAATTGAATTTTTTTGTTGTTACTAAATCATATAATAACTTAAATAATTGTATTCCAAACCATAAAAAAAATGGTACATATATATATTTATTTTGTATAAATCCTAAAAAATTGTTCATTTTAATTCCCCTCTTATTCTTCTGTTTCAAAGTTTTCTTCTTTCATTTCTCCATTTTCATTTACTAATATTGTTATTTTCTTTTCTGCTTCTTCTAATATTTTATTACATTCTTTTGAAATTTTAATTCCTTCTTCAAATTTATTTACAGATTCATCTAAATTCAAGTTTCCGTTTTCTAATTCTGCTACTATTTTTTCTAAGTTTTCCATTTGTTCTTCAAAACTTTTCTTCATTTTATATTTTCTCCCTTCTCAATACCATCAAACATTTTTTATTCTTCTATTGTTGCTCTTTTTTCTCCATCAGATAATCTTACTAAAACTTTATCGCCTTTTTCTAATTCTTCTACGCTTTTTACTACTTTTCCGTTTTTTTCAGTTATAGAATATCCTCTGTACAAAGTTTTCAATGGACTTAGTGCATCTAATTTAGAAACTAATTCTATATATTTTGTTTTCTCTTTTTCTTGTTTTGTTTTTATTAATGTATCTAAACTCTTTATTATTGTATCTATTTTTTGATAATTGTCATTTACTTTTCTTAGTGGTTCTTTAAATACTACACTTGCCATTACTTTTTCATATCTCATTTTCATTAGCTCTACTTTTTTTATTAAGCTATTGCGAAGTCTATCTTGATATGTGTCTATTTTTCTTTGAACTTCATATATGTCAGATACAGCTAATTCAGCTGCAGCAGATGGTGTTGGTGCTCTTAAGTCTGCAACAAAGTCTGCAATTGTAAAGTCTGTTTCATGTCCTACTGCTGAAATTATTGGTATTTCTGAGTTGTATATACTATTAGCAACTATTTCTTCATTAAATGGCCATAGATCTTCTAAAGAGCCTCCACCGCGTGCCAAAATTAATACATCTGCCAACTTGTTTTTATTCATATATTCTATTCCTTCTGCTATCTTTTCTGCAGCTCCTTCTCCTTGAACAGGTACAGGTAATAATCTTATATATACATTTGGATTTCTTCTTGTTGAAACATTTATTATGTCTTTTATTACTGACCCCGTTTTTGAAGTTAGTACACCTATTACTTTTGGCATTATTGGAATTTTCATTTTGTGTTCTTCTGAAAATAGTCCTTGTATTTCTAGTTTTTCTTTTAATTCTTGATATTTTGTATATAAGTCTCCAAGACCATCTTCTTCCATTGCTTTTACATATATTTGATAAATTCCATCTCTTTCAAATACAGAAACAGTGCCTAAAACCATAACTTTCATACCATCTTTAGGCATGAAAGTTAGTTTTTGAGCATATGATTTGAAACATATGCATTTTATTAAAGAATCTTTATCTTTTAATGTAAAATACATATGCCCTGTATAATGGTTCTTGAAATTTGATATTTCACCTTTTATTAGAACATTATTTAAATATTCATCATCAGCTATTTTATTTTTTATATATTTATTCAAATCTGAAACTGTTATTGCTAAATCTGCATATTTCATTTTCTTTTTCCTTTTCTATTGGTTTACTATACTTGCTAATACTCCATTTACAAAGTTTCTAGAATTGTCTTCTCCATATTTTTTAGCTAGTTCTACTGCTTCATTTATTACTACCTTATATGGTACTTCTGTATGCTTGATTTCGTATATTGCAAGCTTTAAAATTGATAAATCTATTTTTGATATTCTATCAATTTTCCAATCTTTTTTTAGATTGTTCTCAATACTTGATATTATTTCTTCTTTATTTTTTTCTATACCAAATATTGCATCTTTTATATATTCTATCGCATTTTTGTCTGTTATTTCATTACTTTCTATATATAATTCTATTGCTTCTTCTAAGTCTTCTTTTTTTTGAATTTCTAAACTATATATTAGTTTAAATGCTTGTTCTCTTATTTCTGTACGGTTCATTTTATTTCCTTCCCACTATTACATTTTATCGATAAAACTTTTTAGTTTCGTTTTTACATCATCTTTATTTTGTTGAACATAATTTCCTATAAATGCTCCTAAAAATAATACTACTATTGCTAGTATTAAATCATGTAATCTTGTTACTAATATTAAAATAGCTATAATAACTCCTATTATTGCGCCTTTGTATTGGCTCCAAAATTGTTTTAATCCTTCCATTATCTTTCTTTTCCTTTCTTGCTTATTTTTATTCTTTCTCTTTTGGTTCAACTTTTTTTACAGTTATATTAACTTCTTTTACTTCTAAGTCTGTTGCCGTTTTTATTTTTTCTTTTATTCTTGTTTGTAAATTTGCTGATAAATCTTTTATAATAGCATCTTCTGTTACTGTTAAATTTACAAATACTTTTACATTGTTTTCTTTATCTAATTCTACTCTTGTTGATACTTGTTCAGCACTTTGGAAATTCAGAGCAACAGAATTTACTAGATTTTCTATTGTTTCTTTTGATATCATAAGTTTTCCACTTTCATTTTCTAGTAAAACTCCTTGTCTTTCTTTTATTTGCTCTCTTGATGTTGAATCAAAAAATATGCATCTTATTGATAATAGTATAAATGCAACCCCAAATCCTAATAGCACTTTACTTGAAGTTTCTCCTACTATCATTTTGTAGCAAAGTTCTCCTATTAGTCCCATATCTAGCCATCCAAATATTAATAGACATAATATTATTGATAATATTAACATGATATTAGAATATATAATTAATGTAATTTTTTCTAAAATTTTCATTTTCTTTTTTCTCCTTTTTCTTTCTACATTTTTTGCTCGTAATTTTTCTTTTTGATAATTTGATTTTTATTGATTTTGTTCTTCGTTGTTATTGTTTTCTTCGTTTTGTTCTGTTTCTTCTTTACTTGTTACATCTGTGTTTACACCTTGTACATGTACATTTACTTCTTCTACTTTTAACCCTGTCATGCTTTCTACTGCTTTTTTTACTCTTGTTTGTATTTCAAATGCTACATCTGGTATTCTTGAGCCATATTCTACTATTATGTTTACATCTATTTTTGCATTTTTTTCATCTATTTCTACTTTTATTCCTTTTGCTAAGTTCTTCTTTCCACTAAATACTTCTGATATTCCGCCTGCAAATCCTCCTGCCATTCCAGCTACTCCTGGTACTTCTGATACTGCTACTCCTGCTATTACTGCTACTACATCGTCTGATATTTTTATTGTGTCATTTTCTGTTTTTATTTCATTGTCTAATTCTACGATTTCTTCGTTTTCTTTGTTTTGTTCTTCCATTTTTTCTTCCTCCTTGTTTATTTTTTCATTAAAAAAGATATACTTACTTTTTGCTAGTTAAGTATATCAATTTTTTACCATTTTTACAACTGTTTTAAGTAAATTTTAATTAATAATTTTTTACCAAGTTCAGTGAAGGATTTTGCTATTTTCCTCAAATCTTCTGTTGTTCGATTTGGTTTTCGTAGAGTTAGGTTTTACTTAATATAAAGTGTAAGGCGACTACCACCACCGGAGTCGAGAAGGATCGGGCTATGACGATTTCGAGAACTAGGTGACTCTGTACTGTCAAAATGGCTACCACCACGACCAACTCTCCAAAGGGTGATCTCGGCCTCTAGTGTCCATTCGCACAGGTTTCCCCCTAAATCTCTAATATTATTTATACTATCATCCAAATACTTGCTATTTCCTGTTGTTGAAACAATTCTACCTGAATTGTTTCCAAGTGACGTGGTTGTTATTTTTTCTTTGTCAACTCCTTGTTTTGCCCAATTTAATATTGCATCATATTGACTTCCCCATATCATACTACTTTCTACTGAATTATTTGTTCCTGTATATCCTTTTTGTTTACTATATAATCCATACCAAAATAATTCATTTGCTGCTGCTGATGATGTAGGAATTACTCCTAGCTTTGATTGTGCCGTTCCACTTGTTCCTTCTGACGTTGGTGTAGCATCTGATAAGCTTGTTTCATATCTTCCCACATAGAATCCTCCATATTTTGCTACTTTTGTTGCCATTTTTTTGTAGTTTTCTTGCATTTCTAAAAGAGTTAACCCTATTGTATTATATTCCGATTTCTTATCACTATATTTTAAATATGCTGGTTCTCTTAGTCCGCTATCATCATAGTATGTTTTATTTTCTGTTCCAAATTTTTCCCCTATCTCTGTTGCATATAATTTCCCTACTATATCTAAACTATTATGTGTTGTACATTTTAAAGTTCCATCTTCCAACTGTAATTCACAACTTCCACCAGCTGTTGAACATTGTGACATACTATTTATGTCTGGTACTGGTACCCATACAAATTCGCTTCCATTGTCTCTATTTGCTTTATCTGGTCCATGTACTACTAGTCCTTTTGATATTGTATTTTCTTTTTCATCTACTGTAAATCCTTCTGGTATTGTTGCTTTTTCATTATTACTATCTGTATAATTGTCTTTTTCTGTTTTACTTACCTCTACTCCTGGTGTTACTCCTGTTGATGGAGCTTTTCCATTTGATATTGCTATTCCTGTTACTTTTCCTGTTGTTTCATCTACTGTTACATCATAACCATCTATTTTTACTGTCATTGTTCCATCTGCATTATCCACTATATCACTATCTGTTAATTTTAAATTTCCTTTTAAGTTTTCTTTAAATTTTACTTTACTAAATACTCCTGTATTATCTAAACTTCCTGCTGCTTCGATTTGTACTTTTTCTTTTGCTGTTGCTACTTTAGTGTTTTCCTTTGCTTGATTTGCTTGTGTTAATATTCCATTATTTCCTGTTAGCATTGCAATTGATACACCTGCTAAAATTAGTAAAACAATTATTGTAATTACTAATGCAATTAATGTGATACCTATCTGTTCTTTCTTTAAATCTTTTGTTTTTTTCATTTTTTCCCTCTCTAGTTTTTATATATTTTAATTTTAAAAATTTAACAACAATTTATCTACTTATGTTCTGTCAAAGAAATCTTAAAGTTTTTAGCTTTACGATTTTTTTTATACATAAAAACACACTATATAAGGAATTTGAACAAATCTATATGTTTAAAATTTGTCTAATAAAAAAATATTTTTTTACTTGATTGTATTGATTTATAAATATTTTTTTAATATATTATTTTTAAAGTTTTTTCTTAAAGCTAAAAACTTTAGGATTTTTTGCATAAAAATAACAGCATCAACATAAAAATTGATACTGCCTTTGTTAATTTAAACACTTTATTAATATATTTAATTATAACTCTTCAATTTTTTCTTTTGTTAATCCAGTTATTTCAATGATGTCATCTATGTTTATTTTTTTAGACTTCATCTTTTTAGCGATTTCAATACTTCTTTCTTTTTTTCCTTCAAGAGTGCCTGAGTCATGTCCAGTATTATAGCCGGAGTCATAGCCTTTATCATATCCAGCATCTTCTATTGCTTTTTGATCCATTATATACTTTTGTCTTAATTCTGCTAAATATCTTTCACTTTTATCTTGGCTCATTTCTTCCAACACACTCCTTGCTTTTTCTATTTCTTTACTTTCGCCTTGCATTTTCTTTTCT
>CAKOWW010000014.1 GCA_934129785.1 uncultured Clostridia bacterium | reverse complement strand
ATACTTTTTTATATCTTTATGTTTCAAAAAATTTATTATATTATCGGATTATTTTCCGAAACTTCTTGACACTAATGAAATTCATAATTTTTTAGCTTTTTCAAAAACCCTCCCAATAAGCAAAAAAAGTATCCTTAAGATACTTCATTACTTTTGGCGGAGATGAGAGGGTTCGAACCTCCGCGCCGTTTTCACGACCTAACTGTTTAGCAAACAGTCCCCTTCACCACTTGGGTACATCTCCATATTTATAAATAAGAGCTAGATATTTACTATATCTTTTTGAAATATCTAACTCTTTTTGTTTTGGCGGAGAGGGTGGGATTCGAACCCACGGTACGCTACAAACGCACGCCAATTTTCAAGACTGGTGCCATAAACCAACTCGACCACCTCTCCAATTTATCTTGGCTTACTCATTACAAACTGATTATATTATATAACCACTTTTAATCAGTTGTCTAACGACAGTATTAATAATAGCATTTAAAATTCTGTTTGTCAATACTATTTTCTATAAATTTTCAAGTTTTCGTCAAGCCTATTGTAAATATTTGTAAATCATGGTATAATATACTTACGGCAACTAGCCAAAGGAGGAATTTGTTTTGAGTAAGTATGCATATCGAGTTGTAAACATTTCATTAAGTACGACAACAAATCAGAAGTCAAACGCCAACAGTAACACAGTTTATTATAAGCGTTTAATTACTATTGTTGATAATCCGGCCCATCATAGCTGTAGTAAACTTCTCTGCTTTGAAGACGGATCAACAATTTTAATTTCAAAAAACTCAAGATTCTATAGTTTAGATTTTAACCATAGAATCGGAAGTACAATTGCATTGTATTTAAACAAATAACCATGTTAAAAAATAATTTTTTTAACAAAAATAGCCAACTAGTTTTAAATAACTAATTGGTTATTTTTCTATTTTATATTATATATTTTTTCACTTTGTATTGCTCTTTTTATAGCTTCTTGTTCTTCTTCAGATAAAGTATACTGTGATTTTCCTTCTTTTACTGGTTTTGCATAAATGTTTGACATTTCTCTTGAATATATTCCATTTAAAACTACACCATTGTTTTTTTCATCTAATAATGCTAATGTAAAGCTTAAATCACTTCCTGTATCTTTAAAAGCATTATATCTAACAATTCCAATTTTTTGTATACATTTTTCTAAATTTTTGTCCAATGTTTGTATAAAGCTTGTTATTTCTGCATTTTGTCTTTCTACTCTTTCTACTCTATACATATAATTTTCTAAGTCTTCTTCTATTGTTTTGCCATTTCCTAGTTTTTTCATAAAATTTTCATATTTTTTCTTTAGTTTTTCCGTTTTTAGTATTGTTATTATAAATCCTATTAATAAAATTAAATTTATTATTATTAATATTGAAAAACAGTTTTCTATTCCTATTTCGTTTATTATATTTGTCATTTAATCAACTCTTTTCTTGTTATTTAATTAATCCTAAAATTCTCTCTAAGTCATCATTTGATGTGTATTCTATTATTATTTTTCCGCGTCTTTTTCCTGCATCTAATTTTACTTTTGAACCGAAAAATCCTTGGAAAGTGTCTTCTATATTTTTGTATAATATATGATTTCTTTTTTGTTCTTCTTTTGTTTCTTTTATTTTTGCTTTTTTCTCTATTTGTCTTACTGTTTGTCCTCTTTCTAACATATGTATTGCTGTTTGATATTGTTTTTCTGGATCTGTTATTGCAAGTAATGCTTTACAGTGTCCTTCTGTTATTTTTCCTTCTTTTGCCATCTCAAGTACGCGTGGCTCTAAATTTAACACTCTTACCCAGTTTGCAATTGTACTTCTTCCTTTTCCCAGCTTTTTTGCAACTTCTTCTTGTGACATATCATAATTATCTATTAAGGTTCTTATTCCCATTGCTTTTTCTACTGGGTTTAAGTCCTCTCTTTGCATGTTTTCTATTAATGAAATTTCTGAATTTACTTTTTCATTGTCTTCTCTTATTATTGCGGGTATTTCTGTTAACCCTGCTAATTTAGAGGCTCTCCATCTTCTTTCTCCTGCAACTATACTATAATATCCGTCCTTTTTTGTTACTACTATTGGTTGAATAAGTCCATATTCTTTTATTGATTCTGCTAGTTCTTCTAATGCCTCTTGATCAAATCTTTTTCTTGGTTGGTCCCTATTTGGTTCTACATTTGTTATTTGTAATGTCTTTAATGTGTCATTTTCTTGTATTTGTTCTTCCTCTGGTGTTGGTCCAAATAATGCATCTAGCCCTTTTCCCAATCCTGTCATCTTTGCCATTTTTTCTTCCTCCTTATATCTTATGTTTTTTATTTTGTCTTATTTTTTTATGGTTATTTTTCTGATAACTTTAAAATATTTAAAATTTCAGTAATTATAACATGTGTTTCGCTTTTTTCTCTTCTTCATTTTGTTTTAAAAATTCTCTTGCAAATTTAGTGTAGCTTTTTGCTCCTTTTGAACGTGGATCATATTCTGTTATTGGCATTCCATAACTTGGAGCTTCACTTAATCTTACATTTCTTGGTATTACTGTCTTGTATACTTTGTTTTCAAAATATTTTTTTACTTCTTTTACTACTTGATTTGAAAGGTTTGTTCTTATGTCATACATTGTAAGTAATGCCCCTTCTATTCTTATATTTTTGTTTAAATGTTTTTGGACTAAATTTACAGTATTTAACAATTGTCCTAGGCCTTCTAGAGCAAAATATTCGCATTGTACTGGTATTAATACACTGTCTGATGCTGTAAATGAGTTTAGTGTTATTAATCCTAGTGATGGTGGACAGTCTATAAATATATAGTCAAATTGGTCTTTTATTTCGTCTAGCTTTTCTTTTAGTCTTTGTTCTCTTGACATCATTGATACTAGTTCTACTTCAGCTCCTGCTAAGTTCATATTTGCTGGACATACTTTTAGGTTTTTTATTATTGTGTCTTGTATTGCATCTTCTAATTTTGTATCATTTACTAGTATATCATATGTTGAGTATTCTACTTCTTTTTCTACTCCCAAGCCACTTGAAGCATTTCCTTGTGGATCTGCATCTATTAATAATACTTTTTTCCCTTTTTTGGCTATTATTGTCCCTAAATTTACTGTTGTAGTTGTTTTTCCTACTCCACCTTTTTGGTTTGCTACTGATATTACTTTCCCCATTTTTTTGCCTCCATTTTTAGTTAAATTTAATTTATTGGTTTTTATTTTTTTCACACTAATATAATATAAAACTATAGTAAAAAAGTCAATGAATTTTTGCAAATTTATTGACTTTTTTCTATTTTTTGTTCCTTTAGAACTTATCTTATTTTATTGTATTGGCTCTTTGGCTGGAGTGCCTGGTTTTCTAGGATATTTAGCTGGGGTATTTTTTATTTTTTCTATTATTATTATGTTTCTTTTATTGTCACTTTTAGGTAAATTAAAACTTTCTTTTTCCACTATTTTCCCACCTAATATTTGTATTGCTTTTTGCGCTTGTTTTACTTCTTCTTGTATTTCTTGTCCTTTCATACTTATCACTTTTCCATTTACCTTTACTAGTGGTATTAAGTATTCAGATAGTGTTGAAAGATTTGCAACTGCTCTTGAGGTTGCTATATCAAATTTTTCTCTATATTTCTTGTTTTTACCAAACTCTTCTGCTCTTGCATGTATTGTTTCTATTTTTCCTAAATTTAGTTGTTCTATCACTTCATTTAAAAATTTTATTCTTTTATTTAATGAATCTACTAATGTTACTTTTAAATCTTTTTTGTATATTTTTAGTGGTATTCCAGGAAATCCTGCTCCTGTTCCCATATCTACTAGTGTTTCTTCATTTTTAATGTATTTTGCAATTGTTAATGAATCTACAAAATGTTTCAATATTATTTCTTCAGGTTTTGTTATTGCTGTTAAGTTTATTTTTTCATTCCATTCTATTAATAAATTCATATATTTATAAAATTGTTCAATTTGTTCTTCATTAAGCACAATGTTTATTTCTTTTAAATAATCTACAAAAATTTCTGAAAATTTTTCTAACTCCATGTTATTTTCCTTTCTATATTTCTATTGCTTATTCTTATTTTTTTGTTGCAAGTAAACTAAAAGCACTGATATATCAGCAGGTGAAACCCCTGATATTCTTGAAGCTTGGCCTATTGAATGTGGCTTAAATTTGTTTAATTTTTGTCTTCCTTCTAAACTTATTCCTTTTATTTTCTCATAATCCAAATTTTCATCTAAAAGTTTTGCTTCTAGTTTTTTGAATTTTTCTACTTGGGCTTCTTGTAGTTTTATATATCCTTCATATTTTATTTGAATTTCTACTTCTTCTTGTTCTTGTTTTGTTAATCTTGGTCTCTCTTGGTCTATTTTTTCCAACATATTATAATTAATTTCTGTTCTTTTTAATAATTCTGCCATTTTTGTACCTGTTGTCAATTCTGATGTTCCGGCATTTTTTAGCATTTCATTTACTTCTTTACTTGGCTTTACTGTAAGTTTTTTTAGTCTTTCTATTTCTTTTTCTATATTTTCTCTTTTTTGCTCAAATTTTGCATATCTTTCTTCTGAAATCAATCCAACTTCATGTCCTATTGGTGTTAATCGTAAATCTGCATTATCTTGTCTAAGCAAAAGTCTATATTCTGCTCTAGATGTCATCATTCTATATGGTTCATTTGTTCCTTTAGTAACAATATCATCTATTAAAACTCCTATATATCCTTGTGTTCTATCTAATATTATTGGTTCTTTTCCTTCAATTTTTCTACTTGCATTAATACCTGCAATTAAGCCCTGGCAGGCAGCTTCCTCGTATCCAGAAGTTCCATTTATTTGTCCAGCCATAAATAATCCGTCTATTTTTTTATATTCTAATGATAATTTTAGGTTTGATGGATCAATGCAGTCATATTCTATTGCATATGCTGGTCTTGTAAATTCAGCATGTTCTAATCCTGGAATAGTTCTATATAAGGCTATTTGCACATCTTCTGGTAATGATGAACTCATACCTTGTATGTACATTTCTTCTGTGTCTAGCCCTACAGGCTCTACAAAAGCTTGATGTCTTGGCTTGTCACTAAATCTAACTACCTTATCTTCTATTGATGGGCAATATCTAGGGCCTGTCCCTTCTATCATTCCTGCATATAATGGTGATCTATTTAAGTTTTTTCTTATTATTTCATGTGTTTTTTCATTTGTATATGTTAAATAACAATCAACTTGTTCAAAATCTCTTGGTTCGTCTTCAAATGAAAAAGCTTCTATTCCGTTATCTCCCTTTTGCACTTCCATTTTACTAAAATCTATGCTTCTTCTGTTTATTCTTGCAGGAGTTCCAGTTTTAAATCTTATTAATTCAATTCCAATGTTCTTTAGGCAATCTGATAGCTTATTTGCTGCAGATACTCCATCTGGGCCACTTTCTTTTGAATATTCTCCTATAAATATTTTACCTTTTAAGTATGTTCCAGTTGCCATTATTACTGCCTTTACTTTGTATACTGCTCCTAGGTCTGTTTTAATTGCCTCTATTTTACCATTTTCTACTTTGATTTCCACAATTTCTCCCTGCTTTACTTCTAGGTTTTCTTGTTTTTCCAAAGTATGTTTCATTTCTGCTTGATATTTCTTTCTATCTGCTTGTGCTCTTAATGAATGTACTGCTGGTCCTTTAGATGTGTTTAGCATTTTTATTTGTATCATGGTTTTGTCTATATTTTTTCCCATTTCTCCACCTAGAGCATCTATTTCTCTAACTAAATGTCCCTTAGAGCTTCCTCCTATATGTGGGTTACATGGCATATTTGCTATTGCTTCTAAACTTATTGAAAATATTAATGTTTTCATTCCAAGTCTTGCAGATGCAAGTCCTGCTTCACAGCCAGCATGTCCTGCACCAATTACTGCTACATCATATTCTCCAGCATAATATTCTCCATTTTTTAGTTCCATCAATTTTCTTCCTTTCTTATATATCTATTTTTATTTTGTTGTTTGAAAAACTTTCTGTATTTTGAATTATTTCCTTATAAGTTCTAGTTAAGTTTTGTTTTTGTTTCCAACTTTATATGTTTTTTTACCATTTTTGTTCCTTCCGTGTGAAACAAAAATCATCGTTTTATTTAATATTAGTGCAACCTTTACTTATTAGTTTATGTTTTTCAGCCTATTAGTATTACTTTTTCTTTATTTTTTACTATCATTTTATGTTTTGTCGAATTTTGTCGAACGCATTTTGTAATTTTTAACTTATTGGTTTTTTATTATGTAACTTAACAAATTATTATAACATTTATCCATAGGTTCTTGTTGTTTTTTCTATTTTTATACTTATTAATCAAAATTTTTATTTACTTTCAGGATGCTTTTATTTCGTTTTTGTTTCTTTCACTGACAAGTTATATGCTTTTTGTGTCTTTTTGTCTTATTTTTGATTTTCGTGCGTTATTTTTCTATTATTTTCCTAAACAGAACTTGGCAAAAATTTCATCTATTATATCGTCAGTTACAATTTCTCCTGTTATGTTTGCTAAATCTTCTAAAATATCTTTTATAAATATTGCAACAATATCAAGTGGCATTTTATTTTTCATAGTCTCTTTTGTCTTTTTTACATTTTCTATTGCTTTTGATATTAAATTTTTATGCCTTGCATTTGTAATTACAATTTCGTTATCTAAATTTATTTCATTTAAATTAAACAATTTTGTAATTTCTTCTTCTAATTTTTCTATGCCCTCTTTTTTTAATGCAGATATTTTTATTATAGGCGCTTTTGTTTGTTTGATTTTTTCATTTTGTTCATCTATCTTCGTTTCTAAATCCATTTTATTTAATATTATTATCGATTTTTTATTTTTTGCTATTTTTAAAATCTCTAAATCTTCATCATCTAGTTCTCTAGATGAATCAAATAATGCAATTACTAAATCTGCTGTAGTTGCTATTTCCCTAGACTTTTCTATGCCTATCTTTTCTACTTCATCTTTTGCATTTCTTATTCCTGCAGTATCAACAAGCTTTAATGGTATTCCATTTATTGTTACAAATTCTTCTATTGTATCTCTTGTTGTTCCTTCATATTCTGTAACTATTGCTCTATCTTCTTTTAGAATCGCATTCAATAATGAAGATTTCCCCGCATTTGGTTTTCCAATTATTGCTGTTTTAATTCCCTCTTTAATTATTTTCCCATTATCAAAGCTTTTTTCTAGTTTTTCTAGCTTTTTTTGTACATTTTCTAGCATATCTTCTATTTGCTTATTTGTTACATCTGGAGTATCGTATTCTGGATAATCTATTGATACATCAATGTTTATCATTACATCCATTATTTCTTTTTTTATATCTGCAATTTCTTTTGAAAGATATCCTTCTAGCTGTTTTATTCCCGTTTTTGCTTCTCTTTCTGATTTAGCATTTATCACATCAATTACAGATTCTGCTTGTAATAGGTCTATTCTACCATTTAAAAATGCTCTTTTTGTAAATTCTCCTGGTTCTGCCAAATCAGCTCCATTTTTTAAACATAATTCTAGTATTTTTCTTATTATTACGGTTCCTCCATGTGAATTTATTTCACACATATTCTCTGTTGTATAGCTTTTTGGCGCTTTAAAATATGAAACTAGTACTTCGTCTACTACTTCCCTATTTTCTACTATATTTCCGTATTTTATTGTGTATCCTTTTATTTCTTCTATGTTTTGTTTTTTCTTTGGCTCAAATATTTTTTCTAATATTTCAAATGATTTTTCTCCACTCATTCTTATTATGCCAATTCCTCCAATTCCGTGGAGCCGTAGATATTGATGCTATAGTGCTCATTTTATTTTCCTTTCTTTTATAAAATAAAAAAGGTCAAATTTAGAGTTTACAAATGTTTATTTTTGTAAAATCCGACCTTTGACCTCCGATTTTATTATATTTATTTTTTTAATGATATTACAATTCTTCTGTGTGGTTCTTCTCCAACACTAATTGTTTCTATTTTTTCATTTTCTTGCAATGCACTATGTATTATTTTTCTTTCATATGCTTGCATTGGTTCTAATCTTATTGGTTTTTTTGTTTTTATTACTGTTTTAGCTACTTTTTTTGCCAATTCTTCTAATGTTTTTTCTCTTTTTTCTTTGTATCCTTGTATATCTAAGATTACTCTTACTCTATTTTGTATTCCTTTTCCAGCTATTGTTGACATTATATTTTGCATAGCATATAGTGTTTCTCCCCTATATCCTATTAAATATCCAAGTCCTTCACCATTTAAATTAACATTTATTTTTGAATCTGTTTTTATTATTTCATATTCAAATTCTTCTTTTATGCTTTCTTTTAACTCTTTTAAGAAATTTTCTATGTTTTTTTCTGCTTCTTCTTGTTCTTTTTTTGTTAATATTATCTCTTTTTTAGGTTTTTTTATTTCTGTTTTTGCATTTTTTTCTTCTTTTTCTAAATTTTCTTTTACTGTTAATTCTACCTTTACTACTCTTGGTGCTAATATACTGAAAAAGCTACGTTTTTCTTCACTTTCAAGTACTTTTATATCTACCATTTTTTTTGATACTTTTAATTGTTTTAGTCCATTTTCTATTGCTTCATTTGTAGTTTTTCCTTCTGCTATTATACTGTTTGACATATTTTTTGCCTCCCTTAGTCTTTTATTATTTTGTTTAAAACTAATCTTTCAGCAATCATAAGTATATTGCTCATTAGCCAATATAAAGCTAGTCCTAATGGTGCTACAAAAGCTATTGATATAGACATTATTGGCATCATCCATGACATCATTTTATTTGTTTGCATTACTGCATCCATTTCGTTTTCTTCTTCTTTTGGTTCTAGTTCTTTTCCAGTTGTTCCATCAATTTGTACTTCTTCTTTTTCTTTGTTTTGTTTTTCTTGCATTTGTGTTGTCATTCTTATTGAGATAAATGATGAAATTATATATAATACTGGAATTATATATACTGTATAGTCTGCCATGTTTTGTTGTGGTATTTTACTTAAGTCCAATCCGAAAAAGTTCATTTTAACATTTAATTTTTCTACTGTTTCATCTTCTGGGTTTTTCTCTTTTAAGTAGTCATACTCGCGTATTAAGTCTATTTCTGGATATACATTACTTACAACTTTTTCTTCCTCTTTTAGTTGTTGTACATATTGAGATATCTTGTCTTGTGGCACTTTTTCCATATATGTTAATGGACTTTTTACTAGATAAAATATTGATATTAGCAATACAAATTGTAATATTCCTACTAAACAACCACTAAATGGACTCATATTTTCACTTTTATATAGTTCCATCATTTCTTGATTCATTTTCTCTTGGTCGTTTTTGTATTTAAACTGAATTGTTTTCATTTTGTCTTGTAATTCAGCACTTTTTTTCATTGTTTTTTGTTGCTTTATTGATAATGGTAGCAATAACAATTTTATTATTAGTGTAAATAATATAATTGCTAAACCATAGTTATTTATTAGCATATATAATAATTGCAGTAAATAACCGAATATGTTTGCAAAAAATTGAAACATTTTAATTCCTCCTAGCTCTATTTTAATGGATCATATCCACCTTTTGAAAAAGGGTTACATCTTAAAATTCTACATATTCCAAGTATTGTACCCTTCCCTGCTCCATATTTTTTTATTGCTTGTTTTGTGTATTCTGAGCAAGTTGGATAAAATTTGCAATTTATGTTTTTACTTTTAAACCATATTGATATGTTTTTTTGATACCATTCAATTAGTTTTATAAGTAATTTTTTCATTATTTTTCCTTTATTATTTCTGCTTTATCAAAGATTTTTTTCATGTCTTTTTCTATATTTTCATATTTTGCGTTTTCAAGTGGTGTCTTTTTCTTCCATAAGAAAACAATGCTATTGCCTGTTTCTATACTATTTTCAAGGTTTTTATAGTTTTCTCTTATTAATCTTTTTATATAGTTTCTTTTAGTTGCTTTTGCTATTTTTACTCCTATTGCTATTCCTAAGTAGTTTTTTTCTTTATTATTTTTTTTAACAAATGCTTCTATACATTGACCTGAATAGTATTTTCCCTTTGATAATACATTTTTAAATTCATAATTTTTTTTTAACATTTTTGTTTTTTTCATTGTTTTACTTCCCTGAATCATGTAGCAAAAGGCTCGCTAATGTTAGTTCGCGGCCTTCTTTTACTAATATTTTATTATATTAATAAAACATAATTCAAATTAATTAAGCACTTAATTTTTTTCTTCCTTTTGCTCTTCTTGCTTTTAATATGTTTCTTCCTGCTCTTGTTTTCATTCTTTTCATAAATCCGTGTTCTTTCTTTTCTTGTCTGTTTTTTGGTTGAAATGTTCTTTTCATTCTTAACACCTCCTAATTGATTTTTTTATAAAATCTCCGTATCTCTACGGATATTATTTTTTTACAAAATAACAAGTATATCGATTATACCCTAGCTTTGCTATAAATGTCAAGATGTTTTTTATAATTTCTTATGTTTTTTTGTTTTACATAATTTCATTTTATTTTTGCTTTTTGTAATATTTTTGTAATATTTTTTGAATTATCCACAGTTTTTTTACAAATTATCCACAAGAAAAAAATTTTTTCCACAATCATATTGACTTATCATATCAAAATTTGTTATTATGTGAAAGTAAAAAATAAGTAAGATTTTTACTGGTATTACTTGAATTTTTGTTCGTGTAAGCTTTTAGATTTTTTACAAAAACATTACAAAGTTATCAACACCTGTGGATAACTTTGTGGATAATTTTTAAAGAAAGGATGATTTGTAGATGGCTATCGAAAAAGAAGAATTGATTGCAAAAATAAAAGAAGTTTTAAAGCCAGAATTAACACAAATATCTTATGAAACTTGGATTGTGCCATTAGGAATCAGAAGTATTGATGGTAACCATATTGTTTTTACAACTAATTCTGAATTTCAACAAGATTTCATCGAAAATAAGTACAGATCTTTGATTTTCAACACTTTAAAATTCATCACAAACATGGAATGGACTTTTTCTGTTGTTGATGTTTCTAAAGAGAATAAGTTAGAAGATTCTGAAATTATTAGTGAAAATTCAAATGAAAATCTAGCTGAAATCGAATCTAATAAGTCAACACTTAATCCAAAATATACTTTTGAGACTTTCGTTGTTGGTAATAATAATAGATTTGCTCATGCTGCCGCTTTGGCTGTTGGAAATGAACCTTCAAATGCTTATAATCCACTATTTCTTTATGGTGGTGTTGGTCTAGGTAAAACTCACTTAATGCATGCGATAGGTAATAGAATTATTGAAAATAATAGAAAAGCTAATGTTTTATATGTTACTTCTGAAAAGTTTACAAACCAATTGATTAATGCAATTAAAGATAACAAAAATGAAATGTTTAGAAATAAATATAGAACTATTGATGTTTTGTTGATTGATGACATTCAATTTATTGCCGGAAAAGAAAGAGTTCAAGAAGAATTTTTCCATACTTTCAATGCTTTATATGAAGAAGGTAAACAAATTATCATTTCTAGTGATAAGCCTCCAAGAGATATTCAATTTTTGGAAGATAGGCTAAAATCTAGATTTGAATGGGGACTTTTAGCTGATATTTCTTGTCCTGATTACGAAACTCGTTTAGCAATTTTAAGAAAAAAAGCTCAAGATGAGAATATTATCATTGATGATTTTATTCTTTCTAACATTTCTAACAAAATTGATTCTAATATCAGAGAGTTAGAGGGTGTTTTTAATAAAATAGTTGCTAGAGCTTCCTTAACACATAGTCCTATAACTATTGAACTTGCTGAAAATATTATAAATGAGTTTAAATATGAGAATGAGAAAGTTATTTCTTGTGATTTTATAAAAGAAACTGTTGCAAAATATTTTAGCATTAACAAAGATGATTTATCTGGTAATAAAAGGTCAAATGATATTGCTTTTCCAAGGCAAATTGCTATGTATTTATGCCGTGAAATTGCAAACATGTCTTACCCTCAAATTGGCGTAGACTTCGGTGGTAGAGACCATTCCACAGTAATGCATGGTTGCAAAAAAATTGAAAAAGAAGTTAAAGAAAAAACTAATACTAAGTTAATTGTGGATAGTGTGAAAAACATTATCATAAATGGAAAACAATAATAACCAAAATACTTTCAAGATTTTTTTGAAATTTGTGTTTGGAAAAATGATTGTTTGGAAAATGATATCTTAGCTATTCCTACGGAAGCCTTACATGCGTTATCCACATGGGGGTGTTTATAACCTGTGTATAAACTGTGTATATCTCACTTTTCCACATTTGCAATTTTAAACTGTGGATTATTTTGAAAGTTATCCACTAAGTTATAAACATCATTTTTGCTAGGGATTCTAACTTTCAACATAGTTTTCCACAGTTTCCACAGGACCTAATACTATTACTACTAAAAATATTTAATATATTATAAATAAATAAAGGAGTGAGCAAAATGAAAATTGTTTGTTATAAAGACAAAATAATTAAAGCTATTAATTCCGTAGTAAAAGGTGTAGCATCTAAAACTACAATGCCTATACTAGAAGGAATTTTAATTCAAACAAATGATAATGAAATTAAATTAACTACATACGATTTAGAAATTGGTATTGAGTATGTAATGGATTGTGAAGTAAAAGAACAAGGAAGTACAGTTGTAAATGCTATAATGTTTAGTGAAATTATTAGAAAATTACCTGACACAGAAATTTATATTTCACTAAATAAAAATAATTTATTAGAAATTGAATGTGAAGGATCTTTATATAAATTAGCAACAATGAATCCAGAAGAATTTCCAGAACTTCCAAAAATAGAAATTGAAAATTCTATAGAAATTGACCAAAATATTTTAAAAAATATGATTAGAAAAACAAGTTTTGCTGTTAGTAGTGAAGAAAGTAGACCTATTTTTACAGGTTGCTTGTTTGAAATTGAAAATAATAAATTAAATTTAGTTGCTGTCGATGGTTTTAGACTTGCATTAAGAAGTATTTATTTAAATAAACAAAGCAACAATTTTAGTGCAGTAATACCAGGAAAAACCTTAAACGAAGTTAATAAAATTATTTCTGATTCCTTTGAACCAATAAAAATAGGGGTTTCAAAGAATCAAGCATTATTCGAAATGGATAATTGTAAAGTTGTAACGAGAATTTTAGATGGAGAATTTTTAAATTATAAAAATGTTATTCCAAATAGTTGGGAAACAAGAGTTAGAGTAAATAAAAATAGTTTACAAAATAGTTTTGAAAGAGTTAGTTTAATTTCAGCATCTAGTGTTGAAAAAGAGAAAAAATATCCAGTAAAAGTACAAGTTGATATTGGAAAAGTTACAATTTCTTGTACTAATCAAACTGGAGATGCAAAAGAAGAGTTATATGTTTCAACAGAGGGCAAAAATCTTGAAGCAGGATTTAATCCAAAATATTTCCTAGATAGTTTAAAAGCTATTGATGATGAAGAAGTTTTTGTTGAATTTGGTACAAGTATTTCACCATGTATAATTAAGTCTGTTGAAAATAATGATTATACTTATATGATTTTACCAATTAGATTAAAAGAAGAATAAAAAGATGTAAAAAAGGTAGAAGAAATTCTGCCTTTCTAATTTATTATAAAAAAAGTTATCCACTTTATATTTACAAATTGTGGATAACTCCTGTGGAAAATTAATTTTTAAAAATATGAAAAAAATAGAATAAATTAGTAAAAAATCGAAAAAAAAAGATTTCGAGAGAAAATAGGGGTGTGGATAACTTTTAATTTATTAATTTTTAAAAAATAAAAAAAATAATAAAAAAATAATAAAAATAAAATTAATTAAATAATAATAATTTATAATTTATTTTTTAAAAAATGAAAAAAATCGTAAAAAATCGAAAAAAAAAGAATAAATTAGAAAAAAATAGCAAAAAATATGAAAACGACGAAAAATGACCTAAAATCGGCTGAAATAATTCTAAATAATTATTTTTAAATACAATATAATTAGAAAAAATCATAAAAAATAAAAAAATATTATTATTTTATAAAAAAATTAAAAAAAATGAAGCGTTAAAATCAAAAATAAGCCGATTTAATTTTTTAGTAATATAATTTTATATTTAAAAAATATATAAAAAATCGAAAAAATTAGAAAAAAATAGAATAAATTAGTAAAAAAAAGAAAAAAAGAGATAGAAGTTATACACAAATGGAGAATAATATGTGGATAAATAAAATAAAAATAAATAATTTTAGAAATTATAATAATGAAGAAATAAATTTAAAAGAAAATGTAAATGTTTTTTATGGAGAAAATGCACAAGGAAAAACTAATATAATAGAAGCTATTTTTTTGTGCAGTATGGGAAAATCTTTTAGAACAAAAAAAGATAAAGAAATGATTAAATTGGATTCCGAAAATTCAACTATAGAAATTGAATATAAAAAATCTGATCGTGATGGAAAAATAAAAATTAATTTAGGAAATAAAAAAAGTGTTTTTGTTAATGGAGTAAGATTAAAAAAATTGAGTGAATTATTAGGGAATATTAATGTTGTTATTTTTACTCCAGATGATATTAATATTTTAAAAGGTGGACCACAAAATAGAAGAAGATTTTTGGATATAATGATAAGTCAATTAAAACCAAATTATATGCATAATTTAAATTTATATTTAAAAACTTTAGAACAAAGAAATAATTATTTAAGACAAATAAGAGAAGAAAATAAAAGTGAAGAGTTATTGGAAATTTGGGATGAAAAATTAGCAGAATATGCAATTAATATTTATAAATATAGAAATGAATTTATTGAAAAAATAAAAAATAAAATAAAAACTATTCATAGTGAAATAACAGATAAAAAAGAAGAAATTGAAATTGAATATATTTCAGAGTGCAATAATAAGGAAGAATATTTAAATTTATTAAAACAAAGGAGAAAATTAGATATTATAAAAGGTTTTACAACAAAGGGTGTACATCGAGATGATTTTGTGATATATATTAATAAGAAACAATTAGATATCTATGGTTCACAAGGACAACATAGAACAGCTATACTTTCTTTAAAATTGTCAGAATTAAATATTATTTATGATGAAATAGGAGAATATCCAGTTTTATTATTAGATGATTTTATGTCAGAATTGGACAAAAAGAGAAGAGAACATTTTTTAGAAAAAATTCATAATACTCAAGTTATTATAACTTGTACAGATAAAATTGATATTGAAAATCAAAATATTTTAATATATAATGTAAAAGAAGGTAAAGTAATAAAAGGAGGAAATTAAATGGAAAAGTACAATCATAAATACGGAGCAGAGCAGATTCAAGTATTGGAAGGCCTTGAAGCCGTAAGAAAAAGACCTGGTATGTATATTGGTAGTACATCTGTAAGAGGTCTTCATCATATGGTTTATGAAATTGTTGATAACTGTGTTGATGAAGCTTTAGCAGGATATTGTACAGAAATAAATGTAACTATAGAGCCAGGAAATATTATTTGTGTAGAAGATAATGGTAGAGGTATACCAGTAGAAATTCACCCTAAAACTAAAATATCAACAGCTGAGACAGTTTATACTGTTTTACATGCTGGTGGAAAATTTGGTGGAGACAGTGGATACAAAGTTTCTGGTGGACTTCATGGAGTAGGTGCTTCTGTAGTTAATGCTTTATCTTCATGGACAGAAGTTACTATTAAAAGAGATGGCGGACTTTACCAAATGTATTTTGAAAAAGGAAAAACTGTTAAAAAATTAGAAAAAATAGGAAATGCAAAAGGAACAGGAACTAAAGTTAGATTCCTAGCAGATGATACCATTTTCGAAAGTTTAGATTATAGTTACGAAACTCTAGAAAAAAGATTTAGAGAAATGGCATTTTTAACAAAAGGTCTAAAAATTATAATAGAAGATAAAAGAGAAGAAACTCCTAAAAAAGCAGAATTTTGTTTTGAAGGTGGATTAATTTCTTTTGTTGAATTTTTAAATAAAAATAAAGAAAAATTACACAAATCACCAATTTATATAGAAAAAAATGGTGAAATTCCAGTTGAAATTGCAATTCAATATACAACAAGCTATTCAGAAAATATTTATACATTTGTAAATAATATTAATACAATAGAAGGTGGAACTCATTTAGAGGGATTTAAAAGGGCCTTAACAAAAGTTTTTAACGATTATGCAAGAAGCCACAAGTTTTTGAAAGAAAAAGATAATAATTTACAAGGCGAAGACATAAGAGAAGGTATTACAGCTGTAGTATCTGTAAAAGTTAAAGAACCACAATTTGAAGGACAAACTAAAACAAAGCTAGGAAACAGTGAAGTTACAGGTGTTGTTCAAAGTATGGTAAATGAGGCTTTATCAAACTTTTTGGAAGAAAATCCAAATGTTGCTAAAGCTGTTTTGGAAAAATGTATTAGTGCTTCTCGTGCTAGAGAAGCTGCAAGAAAAGCAAGAGAATTAGTAAGAAAGAAAAATTCTTTAGAAACTTCAACATTACCTGGTAAATTAGCAGATTGTAGTAGTAAAAACGCTGATGAATGTGAAGTTTATATAGTTGAGGGAGACTCTGCTGGAGGTAGTGCAAAACAAGGTAGGGATAGAAAATTCCAAGCTATATTACCTTTATGGGGAAAAATGCTTAATGTAGAAAAAGCAAGAGCAGATAAAATTTACGGAAATGATAAATTAAATCCTGTAATTTTAGCTGTTGGAGCTGGAATAGGACCTGACTTTGATATTACAAAAATTAGATATGGAAAAGTTATAATTATGGCTGATGCTGATGTTGATGGTGCACATATTAGAACATTATTACTAACATTTTTCTTTAGATATATGAGACCATTAATTGAAAATGGAAATGTTTATTTAGCTCAACCACCTTTATATAAATTATCTAAAAAAGGTATGAAAGATGTATATTGTTATACTGATGAAGACTTAGATAAAGCATATAAAGACTTAGAAGAAAAAGGAATTTCTAGAGATCAATTAGGACTTCAAAGATACAAAGGTTTAGGAGAGATGAATCCAGAACAATTATGGGATACAACAATGAATCCTGAAACTAGAATTTTAGTAAAAGTAACTATGGATGATGCTATAAAAGCTGATGAAATTTTCTCATTATTAATGGGAGATGAAGTTGAACCAAGAAGAGAATTTATACAACAAAATGCAAAATATGTAAAAAATCTAGATATATAAAAATAAAATTTAATGGCAGGGAAATTAATTTTCTCTGCCATTAATTTATAAAGCTAATAACAATCTTAACTAAAACTAATATATCTAATATTGCAACCTAATATATATTACTATATAAATAAGCTTGATACCAAATATATTAATCAGTCGCTCGACTATTAGTACACCACAAGTAGCTATATTCATCCTGAAAGGACTAATAACAACCACTAAAAATATATTAGATATAAAAATAATCTTAGCTCGAATTTATTACCTATAATTAGACCATGTATTTTAAAACTTAAAAATTATATTAAATATAAAATTAATTTTTATATAGCCAACATACAAATAATAAATTTTTATCGCCGACTTATTATAATATATATAAATACACTAAAACAAATCTTTGCTCGAATAGTATTAAACAAAAAATCATCTAATAATATTCTTTGCTCAACTATTATTAACCTTATAATATTATTATGAACAAAATGAAAAAAAATATTCAAAAAAATAATTAAATTATTTTTTATTTTTTTTACTTTTAATTTTTTAAAGTTTTTGTGGTTAATTGTAAAATTAAAATAAATTATAAAAAGAATTTGTCGTTTTTTGTCGATGAAAAATTCTTGACAAAGATACAAAAAGAGAGTAAAATGCAAAATAAATTGGAGGTGAAAAAAATAAGAAAGAAAACTTTACAAGAATGGTTACCAATTCAAATAATATATGAAGATGGTATTGTAAAAACAAAAGACAATAGATTAATAAAAATAATAAAAATAAATCCAATTAATTATAATTTAAAATCAGATTTAGAAAAAGAAGCAATTTTAAATTCGTATAAAATATTTTTAAAAACATGTAATTTTGATATCCAAATTTTAATTCAAAGTAATAAAAGAGATTTAACTCCACACATAAAAAATATTCAAAAAAATATTTCCCAAAAAGAAAATAAATATTTAAAAGAAATTGCAAAAGAATATATTAATTATATAAATAAAATTAATTTAAATAGAAAATCTGCATCAAAAGATTTTTTTATAATTATTTCAAATAAAATTAATTCAAAAAAAAATTCATTTAATTCAGAAGAAATTTTAAAAAATGATTTAAAAGAAAAATATTTTAAAATAAAAGAATGTTTATCAAGATCAGGAAATTCAGTATTCGAAATATCAACAAAACAAGAAATTGAAAAAATATTTTTTTCTTTTCTTAACACTAAAAAATATTTAAATAAAAAAGTATAAAAAAATAAATAAAAAATAAATAAATAAAAAATAAATGAGGTAAAAAAATGAAAAAACAAAAGGAAGATAAAAATAATTTTTTTTCAGGAACAATTGATGAAAAAGACGAAATAAGTCCATCATATATAAACATGGAAAATCCTAAATATTTAGAAATAGATGATTTGTATTATTCGGGCTTAATAGTTGTAAATTATTATAGAGAGCAAAATGATATATTACTAAAAACATTAATAGAAACAAACATAAATATGAATATTTCAATTTTCTACGAAAAACAAGACTCATATAAAACAATAAAAGATTTAACTTACCACATAGGAAATGTAGGTGTAGAATTAAAAGAAAGCAACCAAAATAGAGAAGATATTGATATAGCTGCTTTTACATATAATGATGCAAAATATATAAGAAAAGAAATTCAAGTAAATAATCAAGATATATATTTTTTATATATTTATATTACAGTTTATGCAGATAATAAAAAAGATTTAGAATATTATTTAAATAAAATAGAAGGAATAGCAGAAAGTAAGGGAATGCAAACAAGAAGAGCAAATTTTAGGCAAGAAGAAATATTTTTAACTAATTTACCAATTATGGAAAATAATAAAAGTATAAAAGAGGCAGCAAGAAGAAATATTTTAACATCAGGATTGTTGTCAACTTATCCATTTATATCTTCTACGATATTTGATAAAAATGGAATATTTATAGGAACTAATATTTACAATAATTCATTAATTTTTATAGACAGGTATGATACTGAAAAATACAAAAATGCTAACATGTGTATCTTTGGAACAAGTGGTGCCGGAAAATCTTTTTACACAAAATTATTAATTTTAAGATATAAATTATTAGGAATAAGCCAATATATAATTGATCCAGAAAGAGAATATAACAATTTATGTGAAGAACTCAAAGGCACACAAATAAAAATAGGACCAAATTCAAATACATATATAAATATTTTAGAAATAAGAAAAGAAAGTTTAGAAGAAGGGGAAAACGGATATTTGGCTACAAAAATTGGAAAATTAATTGGATTTTTTAATCTGATTTTTGGAGAATTAAATGAAGAAGAAAAAGCTATAATTGAAGAAAAATTAATAAAAACATATAAAAATAGAAATATAGATTTTGATGATACAAGTTTATATAAAATAGTAAAAAATAGAACAGTTTTTAAAGAGCCAAAGGAAATGCCAATATTGGGAGAACTATATGAAATATTAGGACAAGATAAGAACACCAAAAAGTTTCAAACTAAATTAATTCCATTTGTTAAAGGTTCAATGAAATTTTTTAATGAATACTCAAATATTAAATTAGATAATGATTTAATAGTAGCAGATATTTATGATTTAGGAGAAGAAAATATGAAATACGGAATGTATTTATTTACAGAAATTTTTTGGGACAAAATTAAAGAAAATAGAAAAAGAAAAAAAGCAATATATTTAGATGAAATTTGGAGACTAATAGGAGTTACATCTAATAAAGAAGTTGCAAGTTTTATTTATAAAATATTTAAAACAATTAGAAAATACAGCGGAAGTGGAGTGGCAATAACACAAGACATATCAGATATATTTAGTTTAGATAATGGTACATATGGAAAAAGCATTTTAAATAACTCAAGCATAAAAACTTTTTTTGCATTAGAAGAAGAAAATATAAAAATATTGTCTGAATTTGCAAATTTATCAGAAAAAGAAAAAATAGAAATAAAATCATTAAAAAGAGGAGAATGCTTAATGTTTGTTGGAGAAGATCATATATTAGCTAAAATAGAAAGTTCAGAAAAAGAGATAGAAATTCTAGAAGGTGAAGGCAAAAATGAAAAGAGTAATAACAGCTATTAATAATAAAAAAATAATTGAAAAAATATCAAAAAATAAAAATTTAAAAATAATTTTTAATAATCTAGAATATAGAGAAGGAATATTAGAGGTTATAGAAAAAATAAAAAATATAGATATGATAATTATAAGTGAATTAATACCGGGAGAAATAAGTATTGAAGAATTAATAAAAAAAATAAGAAAAATAAATAAAAAAATTGAAATTATTTTCATATTAAATAAAGATAATCTGGAAAAAATAAATAAACTAAAAGAATTAAAAATAAATAAAATTTATATTGAAGAAAAAAATAATAAAAAAACAAAAAATAAAATAAATATGACACAAAAAAATAAAAAAATAATAAATATATTTGGAAAAAATAAATCAGGAAAAACAACAATTATTATATTAATATTAAATTATTTATTAAAAAACAAAGAAAAAATATTAATAATAAATATTAATAAAAAAATAGAAAAATATTATTTAAAAAAAATAAAAATAATAAATAATAATAAATTTATAAAAATAAATAAATATGAAAAAAATTTATATAACATAAAAAAGAATATGGATTTAATTTTTTGTACTAAGTATAAACAAATAAAAAATAATTTTGAAGAATTTAAAAAAAAGTATGATTATATTTTGATAGATAACATGGAAAATGAAAAAATACAAATGGAATATTTTTTTAATAAAGATTATATAAGAAATATATTGGTAATTGATTCAGAAAACCTAGGCATATCTGAATTACAGAACTTAACAAAAAAAATAAATAGGTATGATCAGAATCAACATAAAAGTTTACATATAATAGAAAATAAGTATAAATTAAGTTCAGTAAGTCCAGTAGTAATAAAAGAAATTTTTGATAAAAAAATAGAGATTCATGAAATATATAAAAACAGGTATTATAAAAAAATATTAGAAAAATTTTTGAAAAATAAAAAAATTAAAATAAATAAATTATTAGAATTAAAAATTCAAAAATTATTAAAATAAAATATAAAATAAAAATATTAAAAAAATATTAAATAAATAATAATTAATAAAATCGAAATAAATAATGGAATAAAAAATAAAATAATAAAAGTATATTTTAAATAAATTAAAATATTAATAAAAAAACAAATATAAAATGTAAAATTTATATTAATAATAATTAAATAAAAAATTGAAAATGTTAAAATCCATATGATTATAATTCAGTATATTGATGAAAATTAGAAAAATAAAAATGCTTGATTTGAATAAAATTATATGGAAAAAATATGGAGCTAAGTAATGAAAAAAACTAGGCATATCAATATTACATGATTTTATAAAAAGAGAGCATGTAAATAAACAAAACAATAAAAGAGTTTACATATAACACAAAGCGACCAAAGATTAATCGAAATAAATTTTATTGTGCATGAAAAAATCTAATCAGTAAAATAATAATTTTTTAAGCATATAAAAAGTTAATATAAAAATAAATTAATTATTAAAAAAAATAAAAATATTAAAAATATAAAAAAATAAATAATAAAATAGTAAATAATAAAAAATAAATAATAAAATAGTAAATAATAAAAAATAAATAATAAATAAAAAAAATAATAAAGATAAATTTTAAGTAACTTAAAATATTAATTTAAAAAACAAATAGAAAGTTTTAAATTTATATTAATACTGATTAAATAAAAAAATTGAGATATTAAAATCCATATGATTATAATTCGGTATATTGACAAAAATTAGAAAAATAAAAATGCTTGATTTGAATAAAATTATATGGAAAAAATATGGAGCTAAGTAATAAAAAAAGCTAGGCATATCTATATTATATGCTTTAATAAAAAAATAGTATGAAGAATAAACATAATCAATAAAAATTTTTATATATTAAAGGTTAATCAAAATAAATTTTATTATATATGAAAAAATTTAATTAGTAAAATGATAATTTTTTAATCATATAAAAAGTTATTATAAAAATAAATTAATTATTAAAACAAAAAGTAAAAAAATAAAAATATAAAAAAATAAATAATAAAATAAATAATAAATAATAAAATTAAATAAAAAATAAAATAATTAATAAAAATCGAAATAAATAACAAAAACAAATAAATAAATTAATTGTTTATTTTAATAATAAAAAATATTAATAATAAATAATAAACAAAATAATAAAGACAAATTTTAAATAACTTAAAATATTAATTAAAAAAACAAATAGAAAGTTTTAAATTTATATTAATAATGTCAAATAAAAAATTGAGATATTAAAATTTATATGATTATAATTCAGTATATTGACGAAAATTAGAAAAATAAAAATGCTTGATTTGAATAAAAATGTATGAAAAAAATATAGAGCTAAGTAATGAAAAAAGCTAGGCATATCAATATTACGTAATTTAATAAAAAGAGAGTATGCAAATGAAAAAAACAATAAAAAAGTTGACATATAACATAAAAACGGGTGCGAATAAGATATGATAAATTTTATTGTGCAGGAAAAAATCTAATCAGTAAAATAATAATTTTTTAAGCATATAAAAAGTTAATATAAAAATAAATTAATTATTAAAACAAAAAGTAAAAATATAAAAAATAAAAATATTAAAAAAATAAATAAATAAATAAATAATAAATATCAAATTTAAATAAAAATTAAAAATAAAATAATTAATAGAAATCTAAATAAATAACAAAAATAAATAAATTAATTATTTAATTTAATAATAAAAATATTAATAATAAATTAGAAAATAAAATAATAAAAAATAAATTTTAAATAATTTAAAATAATAATTTTAAAAAGCAAATAAAAATTTTAAAAATATCAAAATATATATAATCATAATTTAGTATATTGATGAAAATTAAAAAATTAAAATGATTGTTTTGAATAAAATTTTAGTAAAAAATATAGAATCAAGTATTAAAAAATGCTAGGTATACCTATTTTACAATGCTTGATAAAAAGATTGCATGCAAATAAACATAATTAATAAAACAGTTTACATATAACATAAAAACGGGTGTAAATAAGATATAATAAATTTTATTGTACAGAAAAATTTTAAGCAGGAAAATAATAATGTTTTAATTATACAAAAAATTATTATAAAAATACAAAATATTAAAATAAAAATATTAAAAAATAAATAATTAATTATTTTAATAATAAAAAAAATAAAAAAAGGTTTAAAAAATAAAATAATAAAAATAAATATTAAATAATAAAAAAATATTTAATTGTAAAATTTATTTATAAATTAAAAATTATTTATAAATATTTTAATAAAAACATTTAAATATTAAAGAAAGGAGAATTATGAAAATAACAAATCTAGAAAAAGAAATAAAAATAGAAAATAAATTAATAAATGAGAACGAACAAAAAAATTTTTTAGAAACAACATTAGGAAAAACTATAAATACAGCAATTGACCTAGGAATAAGGGCTTTATTACCAGATTTTATAGATGAACAATTAATAAATGTAAAAAACAATTTAATAAATTATGGGTTAAAAGATGGAATACAGGAAAGTGTTAGTGATGCAATTGATTTAGGAAAAAGTGCAATAGGAATAATTACAGGTAATTTTGAAAATGTATCACAAATGCAACAAGCAGTAAAAACAGGAGGATTAATAGATGGAATTTCATCATTACTAGATAATGTTGTTGATAAAGTAAGAAAAGCAGGTTTAATAGATTCTGCAGTTGCAAGAACTATAAAACAAGGAAAAAATGTTATATTAAATAACGTTGAGAATAATATAGAGACAACATTTAATAAACAATATGAAGCTATAGAATATATTGATAAATATATAAATAATTGGAAAAATTATTTTGAAAAAAAAGATTTTTTAGGAATGGAAAAAGAATATAATAAAATAAAAAAGCAACTTAAAAATATAGTTCCAATTGAAAAAACAATAAACAATGCTAAAGAAGTAGAGACACTGCATGAATTTATAAAAAATAATGGGCAAAATTTTAATTTATCTCAAGAACAAATAGAATTAGTAAAAAAATTAAGCTAAAAATAAAACCTCAGTTATGAGATTTTACTTTTTAAGATCTTTGCTTTTAAAAAAGGTAAAAGAACAATTAATAATTTGATAGATATATTCAACAGTTGTATCAGAACATTTATCTAATATTCTATTTATTTTATCTCGTGTTGAATTTGTAACAGGAGTACCAAATAAAATATAATCTGTTGATGCACCTGTAAATTTAACGATTCTGCCTAAGGTTTTTAAACTTAAAGAGCGTTCACCACGTTCGATTTGTCCTAAAAATACATCAGAGACATCTATCATTTCAGAAAACTTTTCTCTATTCATTTCTAGTTTATTTCTAATTTCTCGTATTCTTTCGCCTACTTCTAAATTATTTGGAACAATATTGTTCATAGTAAATCCTCCAATAAATATTTCAAATATTATATAATAAAAAATTACATAAACTAATATACTCAAAGCATAAATAAAACATAACTAATAGCAATGAATAAAAAATATTATGTAGGAAAATATATTAGTAAAGGAAGTGATAATATGAGCAAAGAGATTTTTGATAAATTATATAAAGCAAATGAGGAAGAAATTGAAAAAATAATAAAAAATAGCATGAAGAATAAAAATAAAGAAAAGGATATAGAAGATTATTATGAAAAAAGAATAATAGAAGTAGCAAAAAAATGTTATGAACAAGGATTTTTTGATGGAATAAATTTAATAATAGGCAGTATAAATTCTAAAAAGGATATATAGCATAAAAACTAGAATTCCCTAAAGAAATATTGAGTTTTTTAGTTTAAATTGCTTGCATATTTTGCTGTGGTCTAGTATAATACAAATGTAGAAAAATAAAGGAAAAGAGGGAAAAAAATGGAAGAGAGACCACAAGAAAGAAACGACGGAAAAATAATTGAAAGAGACATTGAAAAAGAAATGAGAACAGCATATATAGATTATGCAATGAGCGTTATTGTATCACGTGCACTTCCAGATGTAAGAGATGGTTTAAAGCCTGTACATAGAAGAATCCTTTATGCAATGCATGAAGATGGAATAACTGCAGATAAACCATACAGAAAATGTGCCAATACAGTTGGTTCTGTTTTGGGAAGATATCATCCACATGGAGACAGTTCTGTATATGATGCAATGGTTAGAATGGCACAAGATTTCTCTATGAGATATATGTTAATTGATGGGCATGGAAATTTTGGTTCTGTTGATGGTGATGGAGCAGCTGCGATGAGGTATACAGAAGCAAGGATGTCAAAAATTTCTGCATATATGTTATCAGATATTGAAAAAAATACAGTTGATTTTATGCCTAACTATGATGACAGATTACAAGAACCTACAGTATTGCCAGCTAGAATACCAGCTTTATTAGTAAATGGTTCATCAGGAATTGCTGTTGGAATGGCAACAAATATACCACCACATAACTTAACAGAAGTAATAAATGGAATTATAAAAATAATTGATGAAGATGAAGTAAGTGATGAAGACTTAATGAGTGTAATAAAAGGACCAGATTTCCCAACGGAAGGAATAATTTTAGGAATTGAGGGAATAAAACAAGCGTATAAAACTGGTAGAGGAAAAATAACATTAAGAGCAGAAACTGAAATAGAAGAAATGAGTGGGAATAGACAAAGAATAATTGTTTCTTCATTACCATATCAAGTAAATAAAGCAAATCTTATAAAAACAATTTCAGACTTATCAAAAGAAAAGAAAATTGAAGGAATTTCAGAATGTAGAGATGAATCAGATAGAAAAGATAAAGTAAGAGTTGTAATAGAATTAAAAAGAGATGCCAATGCACAAGTAGTATTAAATCAATTATTTAAACATACACAAATGCAAACTACATTTGGAATTATAATGCTTGCATTAGTTAATGGAGAACCAAAGATATTAACTTTAAGACAAACATTAGACTGTTATATAGCGCATAGAAAAGATGTAATTTTGAGAAGAACTCAATTTGATTTAGACAAGGCTTTAGCAAGAGCACATATATTAGAAGGATTAAAAATAGCATTAGATTATATAGATGAAGTTATTCAAATTATTCGTTCTTCATATGATGATGCAAAAGAAAGACTTATGGAAAGATTTGGACTTTCAGATATACAAGCTCAAGCTATATTGGACATGAGGTTAAAGACATTATCAGGTTTACAACGTGAAAAAATAGAAGAAGAATATAAACAATTAATGGAATTAATTGAACATTTAAGAGCAATTTTAAATAGCGAAAAATTAGTTTTCGATATCATAAAAGAAGAATTAATAGAAATAAAAGATAAATTTGGAGATGAAAGAAAAACTAAAATAGTTGCAGCAGAGGGAGAAATTGACCTAGATGATTTAATTAAAGAGGAACAATGTGTAGTTGCATTGACACATTTTGGTTATATTAAAAGAATGCCAATAGATACATATAGAAGCCAAAGAAGAGGTGGAAAGGGTATTACTGGAATTGCAACAAGAACAGATGATTTTGTAAAACAAATATTTACAGCTTCTACTCATGATACAATTTTATTCTTTACAAATAAAGGTAAATTATATAAATTAAGAGGATATGAGATACCTGAGGCAGGAAGAACAGCAAAGGGAACAGCTATTGTTAATTTATTAAGTTTAGATCCAGGTGAAAAAGTATCTGCAGTTATACCAATTCAAAATTTTGCAGATGGAAAATATTTATTAATGTCTACAAAAAATGGATTAATTAAGAAAACAGCTTTAAAAGAATATGATACAACAAGAAAAACAGGTTTACAAGGAATAACATTAAAAGATGAAGATGAACTAATTGCAGTAAGATTAACAGATGGAGAAGATAATGTAGTTCTAGTTACAAGAAATGGATTATGTATTACATTTGATGAAAAAGATGTAAGACCAATAGGTAGAGTAGCACAAGGTGTTATAGGTATTAGACTAGATGAAGATGATGAAGTTATTGGAATGGAATCTGTTATAGCAGGAGGAAAAGCAACTTTATTAGCAATCACAGAAAATGGATTTGGTAAAAGAACAGAATTAGATGAATATAGAGTGCAAAAAAGAGGCGGAAGAGGAGTTATAACTTATAAGATAACACCAAAAACCGGTAAATTAGTTGGAGTTAGAATTACAACAGAAGATGATGATGTAATGTTAATTACAGATACAGGAACAATAATAAGATTAAAAGTAAAAGAAGTAAGTATACTAGGAAGATCAACACAAGGGGTAACTCTAATGAGAACAAATGATGGCGGAAAAGTAGTAAGTATAGAAACAGTAACTCCAGATATGGAAGAATAAAATAATAAAAAATATCGTATTTAAATAATTTAAATACGGTATTTTTTATTCCTTGTTTTTTTTATTATTAAAATAAAATATTCTTTTTTTTGTTTATAATTATTAAATATTTTTTTTGAATCTTAAATCTTCACCAAAGAAATAATATATGTCATAATATCCAACTATACGAGAGCCAATTCTTTCTTCATAATTTTTAAAAATATCATTTATATTTAAATTAGTAGATATTATTGTTTTAGTAATTTTATTATTTAAATTTAAAATTCTAGTATTTAAAATTGTAAATAATTCGCTTAATTTCATACTATTTAAACTTTCAGTTCCTAGGTCATCTATAATTAATAAGTCAGCTTCTAAAACAGATTTATAAATATTATTAGAAGTGTCTTTTTGTTTGCTCATCTTATAATTTATTACGCTTTCAAGGAGTACGGGTGCTGTTTGATATAAAACTGTTTTTCCTTTTTTTAGCAATTCACCAGCAATGCAATTTGACATAAAAGTCTTACCGTAAACCAGTGTTGCCTGTAAATAACAAATTTTTTTGTCTTGGATCATCAAAATTTTCTATGAATTGTATACATTTATTTTTTATATTTTCCATATTTTTTCTTGGTGAAATATTAAATTTATATTTAGATAAATCTACTTCATCAGAAAAAATAGAATTTTTAAAATTATTAAAATTTTCTTTTTCTAGATTAGAAATATTTGATTTATTAAAAGAATCATTTAATAATTTTTGTTTTAAGCATGTGCACATATGTGTTTTATAATTATTATCCATAACATATCCGGTGTCTTTACAAATTTGGCATTCATAAAAAGGCTTTAGATAATCACTGCTCAAATTTAATGAATTTAATAAATCTATTTTTTCTTTTTTTAGCAATTCAATTTTATTATTTAAAATTTCTAAAGAATTTTCATTGCTTTTATTTAAAATATTTTTAGCTGTTTCAATAGCTAGATTATTTAAAGTGTCCTCAATTTCTTGAAATCTAGGAACATTATTATATAAATTAATTTTTCTATTTTCTGCATCAATTTCAGCTTTTAATTTTTTTTGCTCATATTCTTTTAATAAAGAATTTAAAAAATCATTATTAGGCATTTAATTCTCCTTTATTTCTGTATTATTAGCATATAGAAAATCTAAATTTGAATATTGTCTTTGTTCATAATTAGTTTTATTAACTTTGCTTTTTAATTCTTTTACATTTTTATCTTGTTTCTTTCTCTGTTCTAAAAAAGCGTTAATTTCAGATGGAGTTTTTAAATTTCTATCATGCCAATCTGTAATAATACTATTTATATATTCAAAGGTTGGATTTTGTTTGAAAGTAGTTCTTTTTAAGGCTATTTCTATAATATTCATGTCATATCCAAAATTTGAAACCCAATTTTCAATATATGCTTCTTCATATTGGGTAAGTCCATTATATTTTCCAAGTTTTTTTGCAATAGATTTTTTCATTTTATTTAGACTTTCTTGTTGACTATAGTAATTGTCTAAGTCATTATAAGTTTTTACTTTATTAGATGCCCAAGCTTCTGCAACAGTTTGAATATAATTTCTATGAAGAGCACTACGTTTATAACAATAGTCAAAAAGCGCAATCATAACTTGTTCATCAAAATTATATTTTTTAAACCATAGGTCGATGTCATTATACCATGAAGGACCCATAATTCCTTGAAAATACATATTATTGATATGTTCAATAACTTTTGCTTTAGATTTATTTTTTGCTGTTTGCTCTATTTTTTCCTTAGAAACAGTTAGATTTGGTTTATATAAATTATGAAGTGTTGCTTCTTGTAAATCAACTATAATGTATCCTGTATTTTTTTTAGTTACTAAACCATGTTCTTCTAAAAATTTTAGACCATCATTTATTGATTTTAAAGGAATATTAAGCTTTTTAGAAAGATCATTTAATTTTATATCTTTACCATATTTTGACAAAAATAATATATACAAATATATTTTTAAATAATCTCCAGGTAATTCAGATAAATGTTCAGAAAAGAAAATGTCTGGAATCATTGTTTCTGAAAATAAAAGTGGCTTTTCGTTTTGTTCAAGTTTCATAATAAATCTCCCCTAATCTAAAATTAATCTCGTAACTCAAATTATAACTTTTTTAGACAAAAAATTCAAGACTTTTTCTTACTATAAAAATATAATTTTTGCCTAAAGATAAATTTTGACATATAGCATATAACATTAAAAATATTTTCACCATTAAAACCAACAAAGCTAAACAAAAGTAGAGGAAAACAAAAAATAATTAAAATTGAAATTTTAATACTTAAAGATTTGAATATAAAATTTACTATAATAAAAATAAATAAATCCCAAATAATGTTTATAAATGCAGTGGTGTAATCAATAACACCTAATATTTTATTTTTAAAATGATAATTTTGAGGAAAAATAAATTTCATAATTTTATATAATCAATTATATTTTAATATTAAATTAATTGATTAATTCCTTTCTTTTATATTTTGTGTTGATAATTAAAATTAAAGTTTAAAGTTAGAAAAGTTATGCACAGATTGAGAAATATCTGTGGAAACTCCTCCAATAAATTCACGTACAAATGAATTTGCTTTTATTAAAGCATAAATACCACCAATATAGATGAATTGATTTAATAAATTTGCTGAAGAAAAGTCTAAAGAGAATAAAATTAATAGTACTAATGCTACAATTATTTGAATAAAAAGCAGAGAAAAAAGATTTTTAATCCAGGCTTTGAAAAACCAACTTGTAGAGTTTAGGCATAGAGAAAGAAATGCAAAAGGAGAGAGTAGTACAAATATTTTTATCATAATATATCGCAGAGAATATGAGAAAATAAGATTTAATAATGAAAGCCTAAGAGTACTTTGAATAAAACCATCGACAGAAAAGATATCTAAAGAACTAGTATTTACAGATATTTTTGAATTTATTAAATTAATTAATTCAGAAAAACATATATTTTTTCCAAAAAGTGTTTCTCCATGGGCACGAATAGCTAGTGAAATATAAGAATTTAAATCTAGAAAAATAGTAACTATAAAGAAAGAAAAGTTCATGCAAAGCCCGAAAAAAACAGCTTTTATGAAGAAATTAAATGGATTTTCTACTTTTTGATATGTAAAATGAGACAATAAAAATTTTATAGAATAGTATAAAATAAATCCAATTAATAAAGAATTTGCTATTAATAAAATTCCATTTGATGTAGAAGTTCCAAATATTTTTTCAAAGTTTTTATCTGTTAAAATGTCTGAATTTATAAATGTAATTTCATCTAAGACGGAGTATAAGTTATTGTCAATAGAAGCAAAAATTTTCTCAAATATCGAATTAATGGTATCTATAATTGTTTGAGTGATATTAGTTGAGCTTTCCAAAAAATCACCTTCTAACCAATTAAAGATTTAATGGCTGCTAGAATTAAATTTATTGCTAAAATGAAAGCATATGAAAATAAGGACCCTTTTATTATTTTTTTGCCAGTTCTTATTTTTTCTTCATCACCAAAACTAAATTTTCTCATAAATATACCACTTCCAACAGCAACTGCTGCAGCAGGTGTTGAAATTTTTAAAATCCAACTTTCTATACTTTCAAAAGCAGAATTTATTTTATTTACTATTTGAGGCTCACCAAAAGCAAAAGTGCAAATAGAAAATAAATTGATAAAAATTATTAAAAAAGTAAATATAAAAATAATATAATAAATTTTCTTTTTCATATTAATCATTCCTTAAATTTTATTTAGGTTTTAGGAACCTATAAACCATCTATTTCAAAATATGGAAACATGTTTAATTTTCTTGGCGTGAAAATTTTATTTCCATCAGACAAAAATGTAAGAGCGGTGAAGGTTTCTAGATTTTGAGTAAAAAAATTCAAATCATATATAAAATCATTTTGTGTATAAGTACTAAAGGTCTCAGAAATGTTAGAATTATGAGAATTTAAACTGTTTGTAATGTAACTAAATGTTGTTTCTTTAGCACTTTCAGATATACTTTTGGAAGTTTTTTCTTTTTCTTCTTTTCCTAGTTGCTTTTGTGATTCTTCAATAGTAAAAATGTCATCAGTTCGGAACCAAATTTTATTAATAAGATTTTGAATAATTACTTTTACACTATTTTCATCCTTAAGCGCATTTTTTAATGATGAATAACTTTGCGTACTAACTATATTAATGCATTTTGCTTCTCGACTTAAAGAGAAAAATTCACCATCTGTTTTGCTAACAAATTTATCATATTCATCACAAATAAATACTGATGGATATACAACTCCTTTGGAAAGATTAGACATTATTTCAGTTTGAAAATCTAATTTTAAATATGTAGCAATAATCCTAGAGAGCATATTATATTCGAAAATATTCATATTTAAAACGACAATTTTTCCAGAACTTAAAACTTCATCAAAACCTGAAAAAGAAAGTTTGCTTTTAGGTGCACAAAAAGTTTCCATTACATCATAATCAGACACAAAAGTGTTAGTAATTCTTGTTATTTCAGATATTATAATGTTTTTTGTACGATCATCTAAATTAAAAAATTCTTTCTCAAAAAAATTCAAACTTGCATTTAAATCATAAAGTTCTTTATTAGAAAATTTAGAATTTATAAATAAATTTTTTAATGTTTTAATTTTTTCTTTATAATAATCGGGAAGGGTAACTAATTTATGTAATTCAACAAAAGTTACGTAACCATTATTATATAATCTACAAAGTTTAATACATTCACAAAGTACTTCTTCAGCTTTATCTAGCCAATAAGATTCAGAATTATTTTCGGAAAATAAAAGTAAAATAGTTTTTAGCCTATTAGCTAAAACTTGTGGTTTCAAATGTGGTTTATGTAACGGATTGTAGAAAACATTTGAACCTAAACCAATAACTATTAAATCATCTAAAATTTCATATTTTTTAGAATATTCATAAACCTGTTTATAATAGTTTCCTTTTACATCTAAAATAAGCATTCCAAGTTTTTGTTTAGAATGATGATTATAATTCATAAATTGACCGAGTAAAAGGGAACATAGCGCTTGAGGTTTTTCCAGAACCAATGGTACCAGTGATTAAAAAATTCTGATATAGTCCGGATTCAGGAATAATAATATTTTTTTTATCTAATTTATCAAATCCAATTAATAAACTTAAACTACTTAAAAATTTTTGCGAGTGAGTAATTTTTTTAGCAGATAAATAAATTGAATTTAAAGATAAATCTGAATTAGATATTTTTTTGTTTTTAGAAAAGTTAATTAGATTCAAAAATCTAGAAATAATTCTTGAAAAAATAATGTGACTAATAACAAAATTAGAAAAAATAAATACAAAAATGTATGTTAGCTTTATTATATGCCATAAATCAGGATTTGTAGAACAAATATCAAAAGGCTGAAGTCCATAAGGTATTATAATTTCTGTTGCTGTGTATATAGGATAAAAAGTTTTTATAGATAATATGCATGAAATTATAAAAAATATTAGGAAAAATAATAAATATTGTATGATTTTTAAAATGTTAAAACCTCCTTTAAATAATATGAAATTAAAAGTTTTTCTTTTTGATTTTTAATTTAGAACCTTGTTTTGTGTGGAATAAAAATAAATCTAAAAATGTATAAAGTGAATATAAAGTAATAAAAAGATATATAATAAAGGTTATGAAGTAAAAATCGATTAATCTAGAAATAATATCACCACCTTACGATTTTTCACATCATACAACATTTTTTTTAATTTGTCTATACTTTTTTTAAAAAATATGGTAAAATAAAAAAGTAAAACTTTAAAAATTAATGTGAAGTTCTTGTTACACAAAGACTTTACGAAAAAATAAAAAATGAAAAATATCGATAAAGATAAAATCATTTAAAGGGAAAGGAGAAAAAGATGCAATTTAATAAAGATACAAGAATTGGAGAGCTATTAGAAAAAGCACCAGAAAAGGCTGAAATCTTACTAGAAGCTGGAATGCATTGCTTAGGATGCCCTGCATCACAAATGGAAACATTAGAAGAAGCATGTAATGTTCATGGTATAGATGTACAAGAAATTTTAGACAAATTAAATGGCTAAAACAAAAAAATACAAATTTTTTAAAATTTTTTTCACAAATGTATTGACATTTGTGAAAAAATATTGTAAACTATAGAAGCGTTGTGAGTAACACATTTATGTGGGCTATTAGCTCAGGTGGTAGAGCACTTGACTTTTAATCAAGTTGTCCCGCGTTCGAGTCGCGGATAGCTCACCAAAAGAACTAAATAATTTGAAAATTATTTAGTTCTTTGTATATAAGGCCCGTTGGTCAAGCGGTTAAGACATCGCCCTTTCACGGCGGAGACATGGGTTCGATTCCCGTACGGGTCACCAAAACAACTAAATAATTGCCACTTTAGCTCAGCTGGCCAGAGCATCGCACTTGTAATGCGAGGGTCCCCAGTTCGAATCTGGGAAGTGGCTCCATTGAAGGTCATTAGTTTTGAGAAAGCTCTTAATTATTGGCTTTTTTATTTTACAAAAAATAAGTTTAGTAAAATAAAAAATATTAATAAATTAGTAGTTAAAATATAATTTATAAAGGAGAAATAATGTCAAAAGTAGCAATAGTAACAGGAGCTTCAAAAGGGATAGGAAGAGAAATTGCAAAAACATTAGCTAAAAATGAAATAAAAGTAATAGCTAATTATAACAATTCAGAAAAAGAAGCAAAAGAATTAAAAGAAGAATTAAAAAAAGAAAACATAGAAATAGATATTGTAAAAGCAGATGTTTCAACAAGAAAAGGGACAAATAAATTAGCTAAATATGCATTAGAAAAATACAAAAAAATAGACATTCTAATAAATAATGCAGGAATATCTGAATATAAATTATTTACAGATGAAACAGATGAAGACTGGCAAAGAGTAATAAATACAAATTTGTACTCAGCATTTGCAATGTCGCAAGAAGTAATACCAAGTATGGTACATCAAAAAAATGGCTTAATAATAAACATTTCTTCAGCATGGGGAGTAGTTGGAGGAGCGTTAGAAGTAATTTATTCTGTTTCAAAAGCTGGAATTGATGGGCTAACAAAAGCATTAGCAAAAGAATTAGGACCTTCAAATATAAGAGTAAATTCAATTGCACCAGGTATGATAAACACGAAAATGAATAGTAATTTAAATGAAGAGGAAATAGAAAATTTAAAAGAAGAAACCCCGTTAGGAAAAATAGGAGATCCAAAAGATATAGCCAAATGTGTAAAATGGCTTATAGAAGATGAATTTACAACAGGACAAATAATATCAATAAATGGTGGGTGGATAATAACATAAAAGAATAAAAAACTCGTTTATAAACAGTACTAAAAAGTAAAGTTTATAAATGAGTTTTTTATTATATATAAATCTACAAATTATTAACTATTAGCGTTAGGCATTTTTCTTTTATAGTTTCCAGAAATTAACTTTGGAAGATAAGTAATAAGTTTATAAACAGCAAGACGAACTTTTTTGCTCCATAAATAAGATTTTCTTAATTTTCTTGCAGAGCCTAAAGAAACAGGTTCATCATCTAAAACTAATAATTCTGTTTGAACTTTTTCTAAATTAAAAATGTAATTTTTACCGTCATTATTATCCCATATATTATTTTCATTTCTAAAGCAGAAATTAAAGCTGTCACCTTCTAATAAGTTTATTTCAGCTTGAAAACCTAATTCTGTTTTATTCATTTCAATATCATTAACATTATCCCAGTTCATTCCGAAACCATAATGAATAAATATTTTTTCAGAGGAATCTTGATAAAGTTTTCCTATATATGATATTTTTACCTTACTATTTTCTACTAATTTATCTGTATTGAAAAAAATATTCTTAGTTAATTCCATTTAATTCTCTCCTTATTTATCTTTTGCTATCAACATTATAATATTAAATTCTACAATGTTCAAGTATTTTTTCAAAAATTTTTAAATAAAAAATAAATAGGAATAAAAATAAAATAAAAACATACTATCAAATATAGATATTACAAGGACTTTAAGCAATTTTAAAAAAGCAAACATATTGTAAAAAAAATTGCTTTATGGTAAGATATAAACGAATATGACAAAAAAGGGGAATATTTATGAAAGAAAAATTGGAAAGTGAAGAAAAAAAGGAAGAATTTAAAAAGGTCGAGGAGTCGCCTAAAAAAATTGAAAAAGATATAAAAAAGATGGACAATAAAAAACCAAAGAAAAAACGCATTGTAATAGCATGTGTAATAGCTTTAATTGTTGTGATAGGAGTGCTTTTTTCAACAATATTTGCATTAGTAAATATAGGTAATGAAAAAATAATAAGTGGAATTTCAATAGAAGGAATAGAAGTATCAGGATTAACAAATGAAGAAGCAAAGGCTAAAATAGAAGTAATATATAATCAAAAGAAAGAAAAAGATATAAATATAAAATATGAAGACTATGAAAGTACATTAAATCCAACATTAATGGAAGTTGAATATAATATAGACAAAGCAGTAGAAACGGCATACAAAATTGGAAGAACAGAAAACATATTTGTAAATAATTATGAAATTCTAAAATCATTGATAATGAAAGAAAATGTTGATGTAGAGATGACATTAAATGAAGATGTTACAAAGCAAAGCATCCAAGATATAAGTGTCAACTTACCAGGAGTAGTAATAGAATCAAGTTATTCAGTTGAAGATGATGAATTAATAATAACAAAAGGAAAAGCAGGTGTTATAGTAGATACAGATAAGTTATATGAAGAAGTAAAAGAAAATTTAAATAACATAAATGCAAATGATGAAATCATAGAAATACCAGTAAGCCAAAAAGAACCAGAAGAAATAGACATTCAAAAAATACATGATGAAATATACAAGGAAGCTCAAGATGCATACTACACAAAAAATCCATTTACTGTATATCCAGAAGTAGAAGGTGTGGACTTTGATGTAGAAGCAGCAAAAAAAAAATTAGAAGAAGAAAAAGATGAATATGTAATAAAATTGAAAATAACAAAACCAAAAGTAACAATTAGCCAAATAGGTTCAGAGGCATTCCCAGAACAATTGGCAACATTCACAACAAGATATGATGTAAGTGATGTAGACAGATCAACAAACTTAAGAATTGCATGTCAAAAAATAAATGGAAAAGTAGTTTTAGCAGGAGATACATTCTCATATAACAAAGCATTAGGAAAAAGAACAGAAGCAGCAGGATATAAAAATGGAAAAGTTTATGAAGCAGGTCAAGTTGTAGATGGAATAGGTGGCGGCATATGCCAGATTTCATCGACATTATATAATACAGTATTATTAGCAAATTTAGATGTTGTAGAAAGAAGAAATCATCAATTTGTAACATCATATGTACCAGCAGGAAGAGATGCAACAGTAGTTTATGGAGTAACAGATTTTAAATTTAAAAACACAAGAAAATATCCAGTAAGAATTGTAGCATCAGCAAATAACGGAATAGCAACAATATCAATGTACGGAATAAAAGAAGAAAATGAATATACATTTAAATTTTCAACAAAAACAGTGGCATCAATACCAGTAACTACTAAATATGTTGAAGATGTAAGTTTACCAGCAGGAACAGAAAAAGTAAAGCAAAAAGGTGCAAATGGTTTAAAAACAGAAACATATATAACAAAAATGTTAAATGGAAAAGTAATATCAACAAAATTGCTTTCAAAAGATACATATGATGCAATGCAAAGAATAGTAATAAAAGGAACATTAGGTAACACAACAACTTCACCATCTAATAATGTTCCAGTAACAGAACAACCAAAAGCAGAAGAAAACACAGGAACAGAAAACAATGTAGATAAAAAAGATGAAACAACACAAGCACCAGAAGAAACAGGAACTTCACCAGAACAAGCAGAATAATAAAATAATTAGTCGAAAGAGCATGTGACTCTTAATAAGAAGGTCCTGAAATAGAATAAATATAAAAATAGTATAATTATATAATATAGTTATACTATTTTTTGTACTAAAATTAATAAAAATTTATGGTTTTTTATATAATAATAACCATTTGAATTTTCAAAAAATCAAAAAAATTTAGCTATTGACAACATACAAAAAAAATACTATAATAAAGAAGTCGAAAATGCGTTATTAGCTCAGTTGGTAGAGCAGCGGACTCTTAATCCGAAGGTCCAGGGTTCGACCCCCTGATGGCGCACCAAAGGTAAAAATAGTTTGATTTATTGTAACTAACCAAAAAAATAAATTGAGCTATTTTATTTTTATAATTCAAAGATATTAATGTATAACATAAAATGACTTAGAAATTATAATAAAAAATAAATAAGGGGTGATGGAATTGCTAAAGATATACAACACAGACATAGAAACAAACGAATTTAGTGAAATTAACGAATTTAAAAAAGGAGCATGGATAAATTTAGTAAATCCATCGGAAAACGAAATAAAAAAAGTATGTGAAAACATAGGAATACAAGAAGACTTTATAAGAGATGCGCTAGACTATGAAGAAAAAGCCAGAATAGACAAAGAAGAAGACGATAATACTACATTATTTATAGTAGATGTACCCATAACAGAAAAAAATGAAGGTGCAGAAGTATACACAACAATGCCACTAGGAATGATAGTAGTAAGAGACGACTTTTTCTTAACAGTATCACTAAAAAGAAATAAAGTAATAGAAAGTTTTGAAAAAAGAAAAATAAAAAACTTCCAAACATACAAAAAAACAAGATTCATATTCCAAATACTATACTTAAATGCATCATGTTATTTAACATACCTAAAGCAAATAAACAAAGAAACAGAAATAGCTGAATACATTCTAAAAAATTCAATGAAAAACAAAGAATTATTAAAATTACTAAACTTAGAAAAAGGATTAGTATATTTTACAACATCATTAAAATCAAATGAATTAGTAATGGAAAAAACGCTAAGAGGGAAGATAATAAAACTATATGAAGAAGACGAAGACATACTAGAAGATGCAATTACAGAAAATAGGCAAGCAATAGAAATGGCACAAATATATAGCAACATACTAACTGGAACAATGGATGCATATGCATCAATAATATCAAATAATTTAAATGGAGTTATGAAATTCTTGACATCAATAACAATAATTTTAGCAGTACCAACAATGATATCAAGCTTCTGGGGAATGAATGTTGCACTACCATTTGAAAAAAGTCCGATTGGATTTGTTATAATGGTAGCAATAGCGATAATTATGACATTAGCAGCAACATGGTGGTTAAAGAAAAAGGACATGCTAAATTAAAAATAGAAAACAGTCTAAAAGCAAATTTATACATTGCATTTAGACTGTTTGAAGTTTTTATTAATCAATAGGATTTCCAACAATAGAAGTGATTTTAGTCAATTGTTTCTTCAATAAATCATATAAAGACTTATCAATCCAAGAGCTTGAGCCAGACTCATATTCAGCAATTGCACTATTGATATCAACGACTTTCATTCTTTTTAATTTCTTATTAGAAGCCTTATACATGTAAATAGGCACATAATCAGCTTTGTTTATAGAAATAGAACCATCAATATGCTTTGTTATATTTAAATTTAAAATAATAGAATTTCTAGTATTTTCGGCATTTTGATCACAAATAAAATTTCCTAAAGCATAAATAACAAAACATTCTTTAGTAGAACCATCATCTAAAGTAACAGTACGTTTTTCCATAGGTTCTAAAACATGAGGATGATTTCCTAAAATAATATCAACACCATTTTTGAATAAAAAGTCAGACAATTCTTTTTGTTCTGAACTTGCAGAAGTTTGATATTCAGTTCCCCAATGCATACAAGCGACAATCATATTAGCATTCTCAGATTTTGCAGTTTCAATATGCTTTCTTATCAAATCTTTGTCAATTAAATTAACACAAAAACTTTTATCAGAAGGGACAGGAATTCCATTAGTTCCGTAGGTATAATTAATAAAAGCAATTTTAATGCCTTTAACATATTTATACAAAATTTTATCTTGATCTTCTTGAGATTTGTAAGTACCAAGATGCGAAATATCTGCATTATCTAAAACATCAATAGTTCTTGACAAACCATTAAATCCCATGTCTAAGCAATGATTTCCTGCAGTTGAAATAACATCAATTCCAATATTTTTTAAACTAGTAGCCAAACTATCAGGAGAATTAAAAGTAGGATAATTACTATATCCGGCGTTCCTTACCAGCAAAACTAGTCTCCAAGCTTGCAACACAAATATCAGAAGTTTTAGTGTATTTATTTATATCATCAAAAACATATGAAAAGTCATATGTATCAGTATTTTTGTCATAAGCATCCCAATATTGAGTATTATGACATAAAACATCACCAAGAGCAGTTAAGGTAAAAGTAGTGTCTGAAGGTTCTTCTTCTCTGTTACCTATTTCTCCAGAATTTAATCTAGTTTGTTCTTGAATTTCTTTATTATAAGTGTCAATTAAAGCTTTAGAATTGAAATTATATTTAGAACTATAAAAAATAATAACACCAACAAAAATAATAGCTAAAATTGTAATAAGCAAAATCAAATTTGTTCTAGTTTTTTTATAGCTTATTTCTTCGGCAATTTTAGATTTCCTGTTTCGCGTTCTAGGATTTCTTCTCATAAATATCAACCTTTCTCATTTTCTCAAAATAAATATACCATAATAAAAACAAAAAATAAACAAAAAACAACAAAAAAATAATAAAGTACGACATTACTAGATAATTATTTTGATAAAGTTTTATAATAAGTAGAGAAATGTAATGAAAAGATTATATATCAAGGATTTCTGTGTATTAATAATACCCAATTAACCAGCAACTAGTAATTAAATAGAAAACAAAAAGTCCTTGAAAAATATACCCAAATAAGATATAATACTAGGGATAAAAGCGAAAAAGGAGAGAGAAAATGTTAAGTGCAAATAATGTAACAGTAAGATTCGGAAAAAGAGTATTATTTGAAGATGTAAATATTAGATTTGGAAAAGGAAACTGCTATGGAATAATAGGAGCAAATGGGGCTGGAAAATCAACATTCTTAAAAGTATTATCAGGAGAAATAGAGCCAAGCAAAGGAGATGTAAGTATAGAAAAAGGAGAAAGACTATCTGTACTAAAACAAGATCACTTTGCATTTGAAGAATATACTGTAATGGATACAGTAATAATGGGAAACAAAGAATTATATGACATAATGAAAGAAAAAGAAGAAATATATGCAAAACCAGATTTTTCAGAAGAAGATGGAATGAAAGCAGCAAAGCTAGAAGAAAGATTTGCAGAATTAGATGGTTGGAATGCAGAATCAGATGCAGCAATGCTATTAAATGATTTAGGAATAGTGCCAGAAAATCATTATAAATATATGAAAGAACTAGAAGCAAGAGAAAAAGTAAAAATCTTATTAGCGCAAAGTTTATTTGGAAATCCAGATGTTTTACTACTAGATGAACCAACAAACGATTTAGACTTAAAAAGTATAAACTGGTTACAAGAATTTTTAATGGAATTTGAAAATACAGTAATAGTAGTATCACACGATAGATATTTCCTAAATAAAGTATGTACACACATAGCAGATGTCGATTTTGGACAAATAAAAGTATATCCAGGAAACTACGACTTCTGGTATGAATCAAGTCAATTAGCACTAAAACAAGCAAGAGAGCAAAACAAGAAAAAAGAAGAAAAAATAAAAGAGTTACAAGATTTTATTGCAAGATTTAGTGCAAATGCATCAAAATCAAAACAAGCAACATCAAGAAAGAAAACACTAGAAAAAATAGAATTAGATGAAATAAAACCATCAAACAGAAAATATCCATATGTAGACTTTAAACCAGACAGAGAACCAGGAAAAGAAATACTTCAAGTAAAAAATGTAAGTAAAACAATAGATGGCGTAAAACTATTAGACAACATATCATTTGATGTAAAAGAAGGAAATAAAATAGCATTTTTAGCAGATAATGAATTAGCAAAAACAGTATTATTCCAAATAATTGCTGGAGAATTAGAACCAGATGAGGGAGAACTAGTATGGGGAACAACAATAACTAAAAATTACTTCCCAAAAGATAATAATTATTTATTTGAAACAGATGAAAATGTAACAGAATGGTTAAGAAAATATTCTAAAGACCCAGATGAAACATATGTAAGAAGCTTTTTAGGAAGAATGCTATTTTCAGGAGATGAAGCTTTAAAACAAGTAAAAGTTTTATCAGGTGGAGAGAAAGTAAGATGTGTATTATCAAAAATGATGCTATCAGGAGCTAATTTTCTAATATTTGATGAACCAACAAACCATTTAGATATGGAAAGTATAACTTCTGTAAACGAAGGAATGAAAAAATTTGTTGGAAATATTTTATTCACATCACATGACCATGAATTGACTCAAACAGTAGCAAATAGAATAATTGATATTAAAGAAGATGGAAAAGTAATAGATAGAGAAGTTACTTACAATGAATATTTAGGAATAGAATAAAATAATAAAAGCAGTATTTTAATTAAATTAATACTGCTTTTAAGTATTTAAACACTTTATTTGGTACTATAAAAGTATAATAGTTAATTACTATTTAAGTAATTGATTATTATACTTTTTTCTATTAT
>CAKOWW010000013.1 GCA_934129785.1 uncultured Clostridia bacterium | reverse complement strand
TGGTACTGGTACCCATACAAATTCACTTCCATCTGGTCCATGTACTACTAGTCCTTTTGATATTGTATTTTCTTTTTTATCTACGGTAAATCCTTCTGGTATTGTTGCTTTTTCCTTATTGCTATCTGTATAATTGTCTTTTTCTGTTCTACTTACTTCTATTCCTGGTGTTACACCTGTTGTCGGATTTTCTTCATCTGATTTTGCTACTCTTATTACTTCTCCTGATTCTTTGTCTACTGTTACTTCATATCCATCTGCTTTTACAATTAATGAATTTCCACTTTTTGTTACAGTACTCCCTTTAATATTTTCTGTCACATTTTTTTTAAATGTATTTTCATCTAAATTTCCTTTTCTGTCTATGCTTTTTAATATCTCTACTTCTACTTTTTCTTTTATTGTTTCACTGTTATTATTTTCTTTTGCCTGTTTTGCCTGTATTATTATTCCATTATTTCCTGTTAACATTGCAATACTTACTCCAGCAAGTATTAAAAGCACGATTATAGTTATTACTAAAGCTATTAGTGTAATGCCTGTTTGCTTTTTAACTATATTTTTCTCTTTGTGTCTTTTATTGTTTTTTACTATTTTTCTCATAAAAAACTTCTCCCTTCTTTAGTTTATTTTTTCCTTTGTTTTAATTATTCCTATTTTTGTATAAAAGTATCCCTTTAATTCTCAAACTATATACAGGTATTAACTTTTCAAAAGTCAGTTTCTACTTTTATAAAAAAAGCAGTTATAATTTAACCACATTATATAGATGAAAAAATTTATAGTCAACAATTTTTTTCAAAATTTTGTTGTATTTTTTGTAAGTTGTGTTAAAATATTAATATAAAAAAATGAAGGAGAGATAAACTTATGAAAAAGAAAATTTTTATTACAACATTGTTATTACTTATTATGTTAGTAAATGTTTCTTTCGCATCATATAGCACAGTTACAATGAGTGTTGTTGAAGAACCTATTTGTACTATACAATTAAGTGATAACTCAAAATTCGAGAAAAAATTAATTTCTAAGAATTTACAAAACAAAGAAGTAACTTTACAATTACAAGTTACAAATGAAGAAAAATCTAACAAACCAACTGGTGAAATTATGCTAGTTTTAGATAATTCTGAAAGTATGAAATTAGAAACTTCTACTGGATCTGTAAGAAAAGATTTAGTTTTTGAATCTGCGAAAACTTTAGTTTCTAATTTACTAAAAGATAATGAAAACTTAAAAATAGGTGTTGTTAGTTTCTCAACAAATACTGATGTTTCTAAAGAAGGAACAACTGAAGATGCACAAGTTGTTAGCAAACTTTCTAATGACTCTAATGCTTTACTAAATAGTATTTCTAGTATAGAAGCAACTGGACCTAGAACAGACTTAGAAGCAGGATTAGAAGTTGCTAACGGAGAATTTACAAAAACAGATAACAGCAAGTACATGATTGTTTTAACAGATGGAGTTCCAAATGTAGCACTAAATTATAACAAAGTATATTATTCAGATGATGTTATAGCAAAAACTAAAGCAAAGCTAGAAGCTTTAAAAAAAGCTAATGTTAATGTAATTACAATGTTAACAGGTATTAACACTCCTGAAGGAACACCTACTGGAGCAAGCAAAACATACAATCAAATTATCACAGAAATTTTTGGAACACAAGAAAATCCAACAGCTGGAACATTCTATTATGTAACAGATGATAAAGTTGAATCAACAATAAAAACTGATATTTATAATTCTTTAGTACCTGAAGAAAAAACTTTAAAAGATATTAAAATAGTTGATTACTTCCCTAAAGAAATAATTGATAATTTTGATTTTTCTTATGTAAGCAAAGCAAATATTGGTGAAATATCTGCTACAGTTGATAAAACAAACAACTCAATAACTTGGAACATACCAAGCTTAGCTATTGGACAAACAGCTACTGTTCAATACAAATTAAAATTAAAAGAAAATTTTGATAGTGCTATTGTTAATAAAATATTAAATACAAACGAAAAAGTTGATACTACTTATACAGATTTTGATAATAAATCTCAATCTAAAACATCTGATGTTTCACCTAAGTTAAAACTTGCAGAGCCACCAGCAACATTACCAAAAGCTGGAACAACAACTTTTGTTGCAATAACAGTTTTAGCAGTTGGCTTACTTGTATTTTCAATTACAAAATTAACAATTTTAAAGAATATAATAAAATAAAATATACATTGTTTAATGGAATCTTTAGTACATAAAGATTCCATTTTCTATGCATAATAATCTATTATATTTTGCTACTCTATCTGTTCTACATGGTGCTCCTGTTTTTATTTGTCCGGCATTTACTCCTACTGCTATATCTGCAATTGTTGTATCTTCTGTTTCACCAGATCTATGTGAAATTATTGTATTATATCCATTTTCTTTTGCTAGTTGTATTGTGTCTAATGTTTCTGTTAATGTTCCTATTTGATTTGGTTTTATTAAAATACTGTTTGCAACATTTTTTTCTATTCCTCTACCGTAAACGCGATTTATTTGTTACAAATAAATCATCTCCTACTAGTTGAATGGTATCCCCTAATTTTTCGGTTAAAATCTTCCAGCTTTCCCAATCTTCTTCAGCTAGCCCATCTTCAATTGAACAAATCGGATATTTTTCACATAGATTTACTAAATATTCAATCATTTCTTCTTTTGTTTTCATTTTCTTTGTTTTCCAAAAATAATATCCGTTCTTTCCTATTTTTTTGGCTTCTTCATACATCTCTGTACTTGCTATATCTAGAGCCAGTTTTATTTCTTTACCTGGTTCATATCCTGCTTGTTTTATTGCTTCTATTATTACATCTAATGCTTGTTCTTCGTTTTCCATATTTGGTGCAAATCCACCTTCATCACCAACTCCTACACTATATCCTTTTTGTTTTAGTACTTTTCTTAGTGTATGATATATTTCTGCACCTCTTTTTAACCTTTCAGCAAATGTAATTTCTCCAACTGGCATTATCATAAATTCTTGTATGCTTATATTATTATCTGAATGTTTTCCACCATTTAAAATATTCATCATAGGTATTGGTAATGTTTTTGCATTTATTCCACCTATGTATTTATATAATTCCATTCCTAATGAGTTGGCTGATGCTTTAGCTACTGCAAGTGATACTCCTAATATTGCATTTGCTCCCAAATTTGACTTATTTGGAGTGTCATCTAATTTTATCATTTCTTCATCTATTTGTCTTTGTGAATATACATTCATTCCAATTATTTTTTTAGCTATTTTTTTATTTACATTTTCTACAGCTTTTTGTACACCTTTTCCCATATATCTAGTTTTATCACCATCTCGTAATTCTACTGCTTCAAAGCTTCCTGTTGATGCTCCAGATGGTACAGCTGCTTTTGCTTTTATTCCGTTTTCTAGTTCTACCTCTACTTGTACTGTTGGATTTCCTCTAGAATCCAATATTTCTATTGCTTTTACATTTGCTATTTTTTTGCACTTATTTTTCACTAAAATCACTTCTTTCTTTTATATTTAGCATTTTTTAATAACATATCTATAATTAAATTTAGCTGATTTTAGTATGTGCATTTTTTCCAATATTATACTTTTATTTATCTCTATATTTATATTTTAAGATATTTTTTGGTTTCTTAATTTTTTCATGCTTAAGATACTTTTTTGTTTCTTAATTCTTTTGCATATTTTAAGCTTATTTCGTTTATTTCTCCTGATGATATTCTAGCAATTTCTTTTATTACTTCATCTTCTTGTAATAGTTTTATTTTTGTTTTTGTTCTTTCATCATTTACATCTTTGCTTATAAAATAATTGTAATCTGCTTTTGCTGCTATATTAGGTAAATGTGATATACACATTACTTGGTGTTTTTCTGATATTGCTTTTAATTTGTTTGCAACTGCATTTGCAGCTTTTCCACTAATTCCTGTATCTATTTCATCAAATACTAATACTTCTGTTTTATCTGAGTCTGCTAATACTTTTTTTATTGCAAGCATTGTTCTTGACATTTCTCCACCTGATGCTATTTTAGATAGCTCTTTTTCATTTTCTCCTATATTTGTTGATATATAAAATACTACAATGTCTTTTCCAGTTTTTAAGTATTCTTTGCAACTTTCTACATGTATATTAATTTTTGCATTTTTCATTTCTAAATCTTCTAATTCTTTGTTTATTTCATTACTTAGTTTTTCTGCTTTTTCTTTTCTTAATAGATGTATTGTTTTTGCAATTAAATCCATTTTGTTTTCTGTTTCTTTTTGTTCTTGTTTTAATTTATTGTTATATTCTTCTAGATTTTCTATATGTTCTATTTCTTGAGCAATTTCTTCTTTATAGTTTGATATTTCTTGTATAGTGTTTCCATATTTTCTTTTTAGTGAGTGTATTAAATCTAGTCTTTCTTCTATGTAATTGCTTTCTTCTTCATCAAAAAATATATCTTGACTATATCCACTTATATCTCTTGATAGTTCTTGTAGTTCATAATATATGTTTTTTAGGTTTGTTGATACTTTTTCATATTTTTCATCTATTGTTTCTATTTTTTCTAATGCTCTTATTGCCATACTTATACTGTCTATTCCGTTTTCTGAAATTAAACTATCTGCTTCTTTTAAATTTTCTGAAATTTTTTCACTATTTACTACTATTTTTCTTTTTTCTTCTAGTTCTTCGTCTTCATTAGGTTTTAGGTTGGCTTCTTCTATTTCTTTTAGTTGATATTTTAGTAAGTCTAATTTTCTTTGTTTTTCTTTTTCATCTCCATAGTTTTCTTTTAGTTCTCTTTTTATTTGATTATATTTATAATAATGTTTTTCGTATATTTCTTTTTCTTTTCTTATTTTTTCACCTATATATCCATCTAAATATTCTAGATGTAGTTTTTCATCTAATAGGTTTTGATTGTCGTTTTGCCCATGTATTTCGATAAATTTTGACATAAATTCTTTTAGTTCTGCCACTGTTACCATTCTTCCATTTATTCGACACATGTTTTTTCCTTTTAGATTTATTTCTCTTGAAATTATGATGTTTCCATCTATTGAATTTTCATTGTCTGGTTCATACATGCATAACTCTACAAAAGAGTTTGTTTCTCCTTTTCTTATCATTTCTTTTGAAAATCTTCCTCCTGAAATTATTTGAAGTGAATCTATTATTAATGTTTTTCCAGCTCCTGTTTCTCCTGTTAATACATTTAATCCATTGTTTAAGTCTATGCTTAAATCTTCAATTATTCCTATATTTTTTATATGTAGAGTTCCTATCATTTTTATTCCTCCATTCAAATTTGTACTAAAAAAATGTTCGCTTTTATTGTATCTTCATTTTTTTAAAATGTCAATACTTTTTGCGAACATTTTTTCTTTTTATGAATTGAATTTTATTTTTTAATTTTCCTTTTTATTTTTCATTTATTTTATATATTCAAAAGAAATTTTTACATATAATCTTTTCATTTCATTACTCGGTTTATTACAAAAATTAAGAAATTCTAATTTTATTTTATGGCACCCTTCCACTAAAGTGAACTCTTTCCATAAAATTTCATAATAATTTCTAAATTTTTTTCATGCACATTCGTAATTTAATTCAAAGATTATATGTAAAAATTTCAAATAACCTAAAAGTTAAATAAACTCTTCCCAAACAATATTAGCCAAATCTAATCCTTTATTAGTTAATTTAATCATATCTCCATCAATTAAAACAAGTCCCTCATTAACCAATTTTTCCAATGAATCCCTATACCTAAAAATAGGATTTTCCACATATTTTTCCTTAAACATTGCTATACTAACACCATCAATTTTTCTTAAGCCAAGAAGCATAAATTCATTTTTTCTATCTTCCAGATTCTGTCTTTCATTTACAATATATTTTTCTTCAAAATCTGCTTCTACATTTTCCATATTACTTATATATTCTTTTAAATTAGACACATTACAATAGCGAATATTATCCAAATATGAATGTGCAGAAGCTCCAATACCTATATATTGTTTTTGCTCCCAACAATTTGAATTATGTTTCGATTCTCTTTTTGGTTTAGCATAATTTGAAATCTCATAGTGCTTGTATCCTGCTAATTCTAGCTTAGATTTAATATACCAATACATTTTTCTTTCAAGCTCTTCTTCAGGAAGTTGTAATTCTCCAGTTTCTATTTGTTTATGCAGTTTTGTTCCTTCTTCTACAATCAAAGAATATATGCTTATGTGTTCTGGCTGTAAGCTTATCACTTTTTCTATGCTTTCTTTTAAATCTTTTATTGATTGATTAGGAAGTCCCAACATTAAGTCTATATTTATGTTTGTAAATCCAACATTTCTTGCTAAATTATATGTTTGTAAAAAATCTTGGTATTTATGTATTCTTCCTATTTGTTTTAATAATCTATCATTAGTTGATTGTAAGCCTATGCTTAAACGATTTATTCCAACTTTTTTATAATCTAACAATTTTTCTTTTGTGACTGTTCCTGGATTTACTTCTATAGTTATTTCCATATTTTCAAATTTTGTTTCATTTGCATTTAACTTACTTTTTATATATTCTAAAACATCTACAATATATTTACTTTCTATATATGAAGGTGTTCCTCCACCTATGTATATTGTTGTTATATTGTAGTTTTGCAAGTCATATGATTTTATTTCTTTTTTTAGTGCTTCTACATATTCTTTTTGCTTTTCCTTCATATTTGGATATGATACAAAATCACAATAGTAGCATTTTTTAGCACAAAATGGTATGTGTATATAAATTCCTAGTTCTTGTTTTTTATTCATTTGCTATCTCCATTATTTTTTTTAGTCTGTAATTTACTCCTGATTTTCCTACTGGCTTTTTTAGCAGTTTTCCTAATTCTCCTAATGCCATATTGGGATTTTCTATTCTTAATTTTGCTATTTCTTTTAAATTATCATCTAATTTATTAAATTTACCATTTTGTTTTAGTTTTTCAATTGCAGAAATTTGTTCTATTGAAGCATTTATAGTCTTGTTTAAATTTGCTGTTTCACAATTTACAAGTCTGTTTACTTTGCCTCTCATTTCTTTTTGAATTCGTATATCTTCAAACTTCATAACTGCTTTATTAGCTCCCAGTAATGCTAAAAATTTTGATATTTCTTCTCCTTCTTTTATGTATAAAGAGTATTTGTTTTCTGTTATCATTTTTTTGTTCTTAACACCTAGCGTTTCAAGCAAATTGCAAATTTCTTCTAAAGTTTCTTTATTTGCAAATACAATTTCCAAATGATATTTGTTTTCTGGATTATTTACTGAACCAGATCCCATAAATGTTCCTTTTATAATAGCTTTTAGATATTCTTCATTTTTAACTTCTGACAATATTTCTTTAAATTCTACTTGTTTTTCTTTATAACTTATTACTTTTTCAAGATTTTTCATGTTTATTGTTACTGTAAATATTTTACCTGTTACATCTATTTTATGGTCAATTTGTAGATTGGATAATAATTTTGAAAATCTATTTATGTTATAATCACTTTCTGTTGAAAATTTTAATTTATTTTTTTCTATGTCTATATTTCCTGAAATTAAATACCCAATTAATTCATATTTAACATATTCTTTGTTTGATAAATTACTATTTTTATTTAGTTCTTGCTTTATTTCTGACGAGAAAGACATTTTTTACTCCTTCCAATAAAATTTAGTTTAGTCTTGCAATAACAACTCTATCATTATCAAATAGATCTTTTTTACACATTGCATCTACATATTTTCCTTTACTTTCAAACAGTTCTAATACATCATCTTTTTGGTCATAGCCTATTTCTAGACATACATAACCTGTAAATTTTAGAAATTCATCTGCATTATTAATTATTTTTCTATAAAAATCTAATCCATCATAACCCCCGTCTAAGGCTATTTTAGGCTCATTTTGAACTTCTTTATCTAATGATTTTATTATTTCTTTTTTTATGTATGGTGGATTTGACACTATTATGTCATATTTTTCCTTTGGTAATTGCTTAAATAAGTCTGATTCTACAAATGTTATTTGGTTTTCCACATTATTGTTTTTAGCATTTAGTTTTGCTACACTAATTGCTTTATCACTTATATCTACTGCAGTTATTTGGCTGTTTTCTATATATTTTGCAAGAGAAACAGCTATTGCTCCACTTCCTGTACATAAATCTAATATTTTTTTTGCATTAATTCTTTTTGCTATTTTTATTACTTCTTCTACTAGTATTTCTGTATCTGGCCTTGGTATTAATACATCTTCATTTACATAGAATGTCATTTTCATAAATTCTTGAGAATGTGTAATATGTTGTAAAGGTATTCCTTTTACTAATTTTTTTATTCCTTTAAAAAAGTTAACTTCTTGTCTTAAAGTTAATTGTTTATTGTCATATATAATTAAATATTGTCTTGGTTTATTTAGTATGTATTGTAATAGTAGTCTTGCCTTTAAACTTGGTTCTTGAATATTATTAATTTTTAGTTCTATAATACCTTTTCTTAATGTTTCTTTTATTGTCATATTTACACCTTCTTTTTAATAAAAAGATGTGCCATACCGGTCATTGCCTTAGGTGACACATCTTATGTTATTTTTGTTAATTTTCAAAGAATTTACCAAAATCTGTTTCGTTTATTTTTTCTTTTTCTAATAATGCTGTTGCAATTAGGTCTAATTTATCTCTATGCTCTTGTAATAAACTTATTGCTCTATTATAAGCAATATCTATTAAAGTTTTTACTTCTTCTCCTATTTTGTCACCAATATTTTCTCCAAACATTTGAATTTCATATGGTTCTTTTCCTTGGAAGTCTATTGGGCCTAGCTTATCACTCATTCCGTACTTTGTTACCATATCTCTTGCAATTTTTGTTGCTACTTCTATATCATTACTTGCACCTGTTGATATATCATTTAAAACTAGTCGTTCTGCTGCTCTACCGCCTAATAATGCAATTAGCTTTTCTTCCATTTCAGTTTTTGAAATATAGTATTTGTCTTCATCTGATTTATACATTGTGTATCCGCCAGCAACACCTCTTGGAACTATTGATATTTCTTTTACATTTGATTGTGTTGGTAAGTATCTACTAACTACTGCATGTCCAGCTTCATGGTAAGCTGTTAATTTTTTGTCTTTTGCTGAATATACTCTTTCTCTTTTTTCTAATCCAACTGTTACTTTTTTCACAGCTTCTTCAACATCACTATTTTCAATGTCTTCATGTTTATTTTTAGTTGCTATTATAGCTGATTCATTTAATATGTTTTCTAGTTCTGCCCCAGTAAATCCAGCTGTATCTTCTGCTATACTTGCTAAGTTTACACTATCTGCTAGTTTTTTGTCTTTAGCATGTATTTTTAATATTTCTAGTCTTCCTTTTAAATCTGGAACTGGTATTGTAATTTGTCTATCAAATCTTCCTGGTCTTAATAATGCTTTATCTAGCATTTCTGGTCTGTTTGTGGCAGCTAATACAATTATTGTTTCTTCTGAACTAAATCCATCCATTTCAACTAATAATTGGTTTAGTGTTTGGTTATTTTCAGATTCAGCTCCACTGTTTGATGTTCTTCTTGAGCCTATTGCATCTATTTCATCTATAAACACTATACATGGTGCCAATTTTCTTGCTTTTTCAAATAGTTTTCTTACTCTTGATGCTCCAAGTCCTGCAAACATTTCAATAAATTCTGATCCACTCATTGATATAAATGGCACATCTGCTTCCCCAGCTATTGCTTTTGCTATAAGAGTTTTTCCTGTTCCTGGTTTCCCATATAGTAAAACTCCTTTTGGTATTCTTGCTCCCATTCTTGTGAATTTTTCAGGTTTTTTTAGAAATTCTACTATTTCTTTCATTTCCGCCTTTTCTTCGTCTAAACCGGCTACATCATCAAATTTTATTTTAGTTTTTCTTTCAGTATCATCATATACTTTTCCTTTTTCGCCTAGTCCTTGCATTTTAAATATCATAATAAATAATGCAAGCATTATTGCTGTAGGTAAAAAGCTTATTATTATACTTGGTATTTGTGCCATTATGCTTCTTGGTTTTTGTATTAATTCTATTTCATTTCCTTCTGCTACTTTAGTTTGCACTAATCCAATGAAACTTTCTACATTTGGAACTATTGCTGTTTTTTCTTCTTCAACATTTTTTTGTTTTACTTTTATTGTTGTACTTCCTGTTCTCATTTCTACTTTTTCAATGTTTCCATATGATAGTTCTTTTATTAACTCTGTATATGCTAATGTTTTTTCATCTTTTTCTTGTTTATTGCTATTTAAATAAAATGTTGCCCATATAAGTCCAATAAATACCACAATTAATATGGCTATTACTATTAAAAGTTTTTTATCTTTTTTTTCGTTATTTTTATTGTTATCTTTCTTATTCATTGCTCCTCCTCTATTTTAAGCACATCCTTCTCCTTCAGGTTCGTTATTTCCCTTTTCTTCCTTTTTATTTTCTTTTTTCTTTTTTTCTTCTTCTTTGTCTTTTTTCTTTCTGTCTTCTTTTTCTTGTTGTTCTTTCTCTTCTCTTTCTTTCTCTTGTAGTTCTTTTTTTATAATTTTTTCCGCTTCTGCAATCTTCATTAGTTCAAATTGTTTTTTTATAAATTCTGTTTTTAGTATTAATATTGCTGCTACTAAGTATATTACTGCTACTGCAACATACATTACTTGGAAATATTCCATTGTAAATGGAACAAAGATATTTACAGCTATATATAACATATTTAGTATTGTTGATAATGTTAATGCATATACTGACATATTAAATATTGCAACATATCTCATTTTTATTCTTGCCAACCATGTTGTTATATATCCAAAAATACTTAAAAGTATTGTATTTGATATTGTTGTTATTAAATACATTATAAATGCATATATAAATATTGTTATTCCTAAACTTACATACAATGAAATTATTTGGCTACTGTTTGCATAATTTATTATATCTTGTTTTGTAAAGTTTGTTATTCCCATAGTTTCTAAACTATCTTTATAGTTATATGATATTGTTCCTGATATGTTTGATGTTTTTATCATTACTTTATCTTTTAAAATTATTATTCCTTCGCCTTGTTTTGTAATTTCATTTAAGTAGTTATTTATTTCTTGTTCATTTTCAGTTTTAGTGTCTATTATTACTTTTCCTGCTATAGAATCTTCTGATGATATTTCTATTTTTTCTGTAGTTTGTACATCTAATTTACCATCTTGATAAGTAAATTCAGGGAATTTGTTTTGTAAATAGTCCATGCCATTTTTTACTACTGTTGTTGTTTTATACACCATTCCTAAAGAAAGTACAATTGCAAGTATTGCCACAACTTTAGACATATAGCTCATTGCTCTTCCTAATCCTGTTGCTGCCATTTCAGGATAGTTTTCTATTTTTGTAATTGAATACCAAAGGCTTTTCCAAAAGCTTATTTTTTTTGTTTCTTCTTTTTTATTTTCGATATCTATTTTTATATCTTCACTATTGTTTTCTTCTTTCATTATCTGTACTCCCTTCTTACACTAGAGTCAACAAATTTTGGATTTATATTAAATATTACTTTATCTCCTATTTTTATGTCTTTATTTGTAATATCACATGTTACATGATATGTTCCAACTCTTCCTAGGATTTTGCAATTTTGTTCATTTATTTTTGCATATAATGCTTGTTTTTTGAAAAAGTCTTTTATATCTCTTACTATATATCTTAGCTTGTCTACTTTTCTAAACATATCTCTACCATTTGTAATGTTTACACCTTCCATATATCCACATGGTACTATTGCAACTTTTGTTTTTCCTTTTGTTTCATATGTATTTGAATATCCTATGTTAAACTTTTCTGGAAGTTCTTTTATTTCTGCAACTTTTGATTCTAAATGTGCTATTTTTTTTAATCCCATATTGTTTGCAAATGATAGTCTTCCTAAAAATGCTGAACCAACTCTTACTGCATTTAAGTGCATATTAGGATATTTTACAAATGCTGATGAATTACATACATGTAATATCCCTGTTTCTATTTGATTCATTTTTAGCACTTCTATTACATTTATAAATCTTTCAAATTGTAATTTTGTATATTTTTCATCATAAAAGCTAAGTGAAAAATGTGTAAATGTTCCTTCTATTTTTATGTTTTTTATTTGTTTTAGTGTTTCTACTATTTCATCTCTATTGCTGTACACAAAACCATATCTTCCAAATCCTGTATCTATTTTTAAATGTGCTCTTACTTGCTTATTTTCTTCTTTAGCTATTTTTTCTGCCACTTCTATGTCTTCTTTTGACCCTATTGTTATTATTATATTGTTTTTTACTAATGTTCTTAGGTCTTCCTCAATAGCTGTTGAAGATAACATAAGTATTTCTTCCTTAATTCCTGCTTTTCTTAGTTTTATTGCTTCTTCTAAAGTTGATACAGCAAAAAAATCTATTCCATTATCTATTAAAAATTTTGTGTATTCTATAATTCCTAATCCATAGGCATTACCTTTTACTACTGCAATTATTTTTACATTGTTACCTTTATCATCTTTTCCACTTTTTTTAGTGTACTCTTTTATTTTATCTATATTGTGTCTTAAGTCTTCTTTTTTTATTACTAATGTACTCATTTTAGGTTCTCCCTTATTTTGCTAGTTTTCTTTTTATTTGTCTTAATGTTCTAAATGCTTTTTCTGAAAAACGATACATTTTGTATGTTAATGGTTTATATGGTATATATATTTCCCCTATAAATTCTGTAAATGTTGCTCCAAATCCTTGTTTAAATCTGTATAATCCGTATTGTGGATGTGTTTCATCAACTACTCCTGATACTCCTCTAAAGTCATATACATCATCATGTCTTGCTATTGCCATTTTTATCATTTCCCATTGTAATAGATAGTTTGGCATTAAGTTTCTATGTTTGTTGCTACTTGCTCCATATAAATACCATGTTTTGTTCCCATAAAATATTGGTATTACTCCTGAGATTGGTTCTCCCTCGTAATATGCCATAAGTAGTTTCATATGGTTTGGTGCCATTTCATCATACATTTTTTCAAAGTATTCTAATGGTCTTGTTATAAATCCATCTCTTTTTCCTGTTTCTATCATTATTTTGTGGAAGTCTTTTAAGTCTTCTCTTGTTCCTTCTCTTACCTCAACACCTTTTCTTCCAGCTAAACGTATATTATATCTCCATTTTTGCTTAAATCCTGCCATTATTTCTTCTTCTGTTTTGTCTTTTATGTCTAGTCTAAATACATATCTTGGTTGTATTTCGTCTTTAAAATCTTTTGCATCATCTTTTATTTTGTATCCTAGGTTTGTTACAACATCTCTAAATGTTTGATCTGAGCTTAGTATGTCTGGTTCTATTCTTAATACTATTGCTTTGTATTTTTTTGCTAGTTCTTTTGCTCCATCTGTTAATTGCTTCATTACAGATATATTATGTATGTCACATACTGGCCCTCTTGATGAGTACATAATGTTTCCGAATATTGGCATTTTTCTAATCCATACACATAGTGAGCCTGTTATGTTTCCTTCTTCATCTTCTGCTAGTATTACTTCTGGTTTCCAGTTTGGCTTTTTTATTTCTGCCCATTCTAGTGATTGTTGAAAATTACATCTCTCGTGGTTTTCTAAAAATTCTTTATATTTTATTTTTGATTCTTCATCTGTTACAAATCTCATGTTTTTTTGTCCTCCTAATATTATTTACAATCTAATCGTATTTTACACTAATTTGTGAAATTTTACAAGTAAAATATTTATTTAGCCTTAGCCAATTTTTTAAAATTTGTTTTATACTAAAAATAAGCCAGCTTTACTGACTTATTAATTTTAAAAAAACAAAAACGGGATAATTTTTCCCGTTTTTGTTGAAATTTTTTATAAAATCATTTACATTCAATTTTCTTTTAGTATTAAAGCTTTAAAGCTTTATACGACTTTAATACTAAAAATGTCAATTTCCTTTCTTTTGCTTTCATCTGTCAGCCCCCTGATGGTTAAGCCTTCTACATCCTCCACTACTAACTTTTTCCCATAAAGCACACTTTCCGGTTTGATACATTCCACAACGCAACCCGGTTTAAGTTCTTTAGAATGAATTTCATCCTCTGTATATTCAACTAGATCTGGATGTCTGTATGTAAAAGAGCCGTCTGCCTTCTGAAGAAGAAACATAAAATCAGTTTTTCTTTTATGTATTTCTAATTCATAATCATCTAATTCATCACTCTTTGTACATTTAATTCTGTACACATAATAACTAGCTACCTTCTTAAGAAGAAACATAAAATCATTTAATTTATCATCTTCTAATTCATCACTTTTTGTACATTTAACTCTGTACACATAATAACCAGCTACCTTCTTAAGAAGAAACATAAAATCATTTAATTCATCATCTTTTAATTTATCACTCTTTGTACATTTAACTCTGTGCACATATATACCAGCTATCCTCTGAAGAAGAAACATAAAATCTTTTAATTCATCATCTTTTAAATAATCTCTCTTTGTACTTTTAAGTCTTTGCACATATATACCAGCTACCCTCTGAAGAAGAAACATAAAATCTTTTAATTCATCATCTTCTAATTCATCACTCTTTGTACAAATAAGTCTGTGCACATATAAACCAGCTGCCTTCTGAAGAAGAGACATAAAATCTTTTAATTTTTCCTCTTCTAATTCATCACTCTTTGTACGTTCAACTCTTCTCATCTCTAACATAGGTGCCTTCTTATAAGAACCTTTAGCAAATCTTCCAATGGAGCTTCCGAACTCTAAAATACCAACATACTCTAAAACTTCTTTGTTTCGTTTGTCTTTATAATAAATTTTCATATTATTTACCTCCAAAATTTTTTTATTAAAAAGCCAAAAATCTTCATGTAAACACGAGGTTTACTATATTATATAGTTTCTTGAACTACACGCCTATATCGTATCATATTATGTTAATTTTGTCAAATCCTATGTGAAAGTTTTTTTTCGTTTGTAAGCCTTTTCGAACTAATTCATGTCAAATATTTCAAGTTTATCTAATATTGAATTTTATTTTATTAGTAAATTTTCTAATAATATATTTAAACATAAAAAACAAAAACGGGATAATTTTTCCCGTTTTTGTTGAAATTTTTCATAAAATCTTTTACATTCAGTTTTCTTTTAGTATTAAAGTCTTATACAACTCTAATACTAAAAATGTCAATTTCCTTTCTTCCTCCTTCATCTGTCTTCACAATAATGGTTAAGCCTTCTACATCCTCCACTACTAACTTTTCCCCATAGAGCTCACTTTCCGGTTTGATACATTCCACAACACAACCTGGTTTAAGTTCTTTAGAATGAATCTCATCCTCTGTATATTCAACTAAATCTGGATGTCTGTACGTAAAAGAACCGTCCGCCTTCTTAAGAAGAAACACAAAATTATTTAATTTTTTATACTTTAGTTCATCACTATTTGTACATTTAACTCTGTACACATAATGACCCACTACCTTCTTAAGAAGAAATATAAAACCATTTAATTCATCATATTTTAATTCATCACTATTTGTACATTTAACTCTGTGCACATAATAGTCAGTTGCCTTCTGAAGAAGAAACATAAAATCATTTAATTCATCATCTTTTAATTCATCACTATTTGTACATTTAACTCTGTACACATAATAATCAGCTACCTTCTGAAGAAGAAACATAAAATCATTTAATTCATCATATTTTAATTCATCACTATTTGTACATTTAACTCTATGCTCATAATAATCAGTTACCTTCTGAAGAAGAGACATAAAATCTTTTAATTCATCACTATTTGTACATTTAACTCTGTGCACATAACAAGCAGCTGCCTTCTGAAGAAGAGACATAAAATCTTTTAATTCATCTTCATCTAATTCATCACTATTTGTATATTTAACTATGTACGCATAATAACCAGCTTCCCTTTCACGAGAAAATTTAGGAACGATTAATCTGCATCTTGTGCACACTAAAATATCAACATACTCTAAAACTTCTTTGTTTCGTTTGTCTTTATAATAAATTTTCATATTATTTACCTCCAAAATTTTTTTATTAAAAAGCCAAAATCTTCATGCAAACACGAGGTTTACTATATTATATAGTTTCTTGAACTACATGCCTATATCGTACCATATTATGTTGATTTTGTCAAATCCTATGTGAGAGATTTTATTCGTTTGTATCCATTTTCGAACTGATTCATGTCAAGTATTTCGAGTTTGTCTTATATTGAATTTTATTTTATTAGTAAATTTTCTAATAATATATTTAACATAAAAAAACAAAAACGGGATAATTTCTCCCGTTAATGTTGAAATTTTTTTATAAAATCTTTTACATTCCGTTTTTAGTATTAAAGCTTTATACGACTTTAATACTAAAAATGTCAATTTTCATTATTTCTCCTCCTTCTGTCTTCGCAATGATGGTTAAGCCTTCTACAGCCTCCACCACTAGCCTTTCCCCATAAAGCTTACTTTCCGGTTGGATGCATTCCACAATGCATCCAGGTTTAAGTTCTTTGGGTTGTTCAATCACTTTATCGCTTTTGCGAATGTGATTATAATCAAGCATTATAGGAAAACCGTCTTCCGTTAGAAATAGAAACTTACAAGGTCTAGGATTTTTTGAATCTCTAGGTCCTTTAGGCTTAAGAAATCCAATAAATTCTAACACTGTTCCCTCAGCTACGCCTTTGACATTTCTTTTGACTTCAAAAAAAACTTCATTTTTTTTCATTTTTTTACCTCCTAATTTTTCATCTGTCAATTCCCTGTTGTAAACTCGAGGCTTACATACAATATAGCTTCTTGAGCCATATTATTTACATTATAATACGTTATGTTAATTTTGTCAAATATTACATTGAAAATTACTATTCTAATTAAAATTTGTTTTATACTAAAAATAAGCCAGCTTTACTGACTTATTAAATTAACTAGTTTTATTTAAGCATATAGATTATATCAAAAGTCAAAATCTAAATATGCATATTTTTTAGTTTTAAAATTCAAATAATCATTTATTTTTTCTTTGGCCAAAACTGAAATTTCATTTATTCTTTTATAAGAATTATCATATTTTACTAATGGAACTATATATCTTCTTTTAGTAGTTATACTAACGCAATATTTATCCAAAACAGGAGAATCACTTTCTGATATTTTAGTTGAGTTTCTAAATAATTTAAAGCATTTTGAAATCTTTTCATTGGCACAATTTTCTATTCTATCTATTACTTCTTTCTCAGATAAAGTATACAAATCTTTTTTAGTTAAAAAATTTTCTTCAGACATTTTCCTTACAGTATCTGCTAAAAATTGCATTGCCAATTTATCTTCATTTGATGCCCATAATGACCATAATTGACTTGCTCCTTCTATAAATTCTTCTGCTATTTTTTTATCCTTAAAACCTAATTCTCTTACTCCATCCTCATTTATTTGTATTTCGATATTAGAGTAAATTTTCTTTATTTTTTGTACATTCCAAACTTTTTTTAAATATAGTCCATTTGCAAAAGTATATTCTAATCTATCTGCTGATAATTTTGGAGTATCATTATCTGCTATTGGATATATATGATAATCGTCCACTTCGTCTAATTTTATGTTGTCTCTTTCTAGCAAGTCCATTATTTCTTTTGAATTTTTTATCATATATGTTGTTAATTCTTCCGTAGATTCCTGTGTTTGATGGTCTCCATTCATAAAATCAATACAATGTTTAAATACAGGTGTACTAATGTCATGAAAAAGTCCAGCAATTGTTTGCTTTTTATCTTTTGTAAAGTTCCAAATAATTAAAGCAACTCCTATACTATGTTCCAGATTTGAATAAAAAAAATTATTATTAAATATTTTTATATAGTCTGTTCCACAAGCACAACCGATTTTGTCTATTCTCTGCATTGCAGTTGTATTTATATAGTCATATAAAAAATCTGGTACTTCATCTGATAGAACTTTAAAATATTCTTTTATTGTTTCATTTAAATTTTCGAAATATTCTTTCATTCATTTTTCTCCATTTATATTTTAGTTTAAAAAGTAGTCTCAAAAATTTCAGCTGGTTTCATATCTCCACAATCGCAGATAGATTGAAATAACATTTTATGAGCAACTACAATTATTGTATCATATTTTTCTTTATATTTATCAATAACAGACATACCTCTGTTTCTTAAGTGTTCTTTTGTTTCCCATTTTCTTTTTTCATTAGTTGGATAAATCCCATTATTTTTAATATAATCATTATAATATTCTTTCATTTCTTCACTGTTTTTGTACTGGTATGTAAGGTCTGGTTGCCATTCTCTAATATCTGGTTCAACTACAATGTCAATTCCTGTTTCTTTTGATATTATACTAGCTGTTTGCAATGCTCTTGTATATGGTGATGTTACAATAATTTGTGCATTTTTTAGTCTAGCATCTTTTGATGTCTTTATAACATCTTTTATATTTTCTTCTTTTAATGGTGCAAAATCATGACCTTGTCCTATAAATCCATGTGTATCTCCATATGTATAATCTGGTTTACCATGTCTAATTAAATAAAATGTTGCCATATTCATTCCTCCAATTTATATATAATCATTTATGTTTTTCAATATTTTATTATATTTAATCTTTTTTATCAACATTTTTATAAATCTTTATCTTCTAATTCTTGCACATTTAAAATTTCTGCAATAATTTCACTTACATATGTTTTATTTTTTCCATTAGTAGATATACTTCTACTATTAGGTATTTTTCTTGCTGACATTTCATAAAATTCATTTTGATAATCTGTAAAAGAAGCATCAATCCAAGATTTTGATAATTCTTTTTCTCTTGTTTCATTTCTTTCAATTGTACTATTGTTATCCGTACATAAAAATATATATTCATCTGGTTGTAATAATGTATTATCTTTAACCAATTTTTCATATAGACCGCATCGCATGTTTACAAGTTGAATATTTTCCTAATTTTTCAAATGCATAACTAATTGCAACTATAGATAATCCACATCTATCTAAAATAACATTTTTTCCTTCCAAAGCAAGTTTAGTTGCTTTTTTCATTCTTCTTTTTTCTACTTCAAAAAAGAACTCTTGATTTTGTAATTCTTGCTCATAACTCTTAGATGGCCTAGGAGGATTTTTTTCATATACCATACATTCATCTATTACTACACAATTAGAATAATTCTTCATATTTTGACAAGTTGTTGTTTTTCCTGAATTAGAAGGTCCTTCTACTACAATTATTTTTCCTCTATTCATATTTATTCCTACCTCACTGTTTTATATTTTTCTTTCTTTTGTGATATTAAAGAATATATTGGTCCTATATTTGAAATTGTAGTTGCAACTAATGTATTAACCAAAACTTTTATCTTATTTTTTAAAGTTATATTTGTTAATTTTTCAATTAAAATAATTGTGCTTCCATATTCTAATGCAATCATTAAAACATAAGCTAGTACAGATATACAAAACATTGTAATACTTTTATTTAACATAGATATTATAAGTGTATATAAAAATGCTATTGGTATGCCCAACCATGTTATGTTCATTCTTATTCTTTGAATTAACCAACCTATACTATTTAGATCTATTTTTCTATTTTGTTTAAAAACATCTTTAAAAATTTTCAAACATTCAAATGAAGTTTTAAACCATACTGCATTTTGCTTTGTTAATATAGATAAATATTGCGGTGATTGCATAATTTCTAGCGTTTTTATAGGATAAATTGGTATTCCTTTATTTCTTAATACATAACTCATATATATATCTTCACACCAATATTTATTTTCAAATCCTCCAATTTGCTTTAATATATCAACCCTAATATACATTCCATGTCCAACTACATATGTATACAATAATTTATTAGTAAAATATGAATTTATTAATCCATACCTAAGTTCAAAGTTAGCTTGATATATAGAAAAACCTTTCATTAAGTTAGATAATTCATTCCAATTACTTATTGGAACAGAATATTGTTGTATAACTTCAGGATTACCTTTTTTATTTATAGTTTCTAAAACTTCTTTAATTGTATTTTTATTTGGAATACTGTCCGCATTATAAACAGAAAAGTAATAGTTTTTTTCATCTTTAAATTCAAATTTATTTAATACATAATTTAGCTGATCTGCCATAATTCCTTCATTTTTTGGATAATGATAATGATATACTTTTTCTTCTAAATGCTTTTGAGCTATAAATTCATCTATCAAAGCACTAGTAGTTTTTGAATTTTGAATTTTATTGTTTATAATTTCTTCTATATTATCTAACTTTCTATATTTTAAAATTTCTTTAATTTCATTTGTAGATAATATTTTATTATATTTATTAACTAATTTTTGTAATTCCATATTATTTTTGACATCTTTTATAAGCTGATTTTTTAGGTTCAAGTTGCTTTTTTTCTCAAATTCTTCTTTTTGCGTTGTTACAATTAAAATTTTAACATTATTAAAATTTTTAATTAATTTTAGAAAATAATTCAGTGTTTGAACAATAATGCCTTGTTCTCTCAAACACGGAATAACAATAAGAATATTTGATTTTCCCCCATTTTGCTTTACCACATTCTTAGTTCCTTTATTTTGTTTATATAGGTATTTAAAGCCTCTTACAAAGCACCAAAATCCATTTAAAATTTCTAAAAGTAAAATTGTATAATATATTACGATACTCATGATTTTTCCTCCATATAAAAGATGAAGATATAACTCTAGGTTAAATCTTCATCTTTAGTTAGTGTCATATTTTTAATATTTTTTATTTTTTTAACATATTTATGTGGCATTCCTCTTTGTAGAAAAAATGCTTCATCATATTTTCCATCTAATAAATCGAAAACGCAATATTGTATTTTTAAGTTAAAATACAATGCTATCGCAATTCTATGAGCTCCATCAATAGGTATTCCTGTAATACTAATTGGAATTATAGTTTTATCTATTTTTTTACAGGTTTTAACATTTTCTATAAGAGAATTAAACTTTATTATAAAGTCTTTTGCATTGTTTTTTCTTCCATCAGGCTCATGAAAATTGTTAAATGCTTTTATGTGTGATAAATATATTTCTGTAGCTTCATCTAAATTAGAATTTTCAATATATGATTTTACATAGTAGTATTTTACAAATACATCAAATCTATATTTAGATAGTAAATTAATAGGATTAGTTTTATAAATATTAATTTCGTCTCTATGTTGTACAAGATTAAATATATATTCATTGTCAAGTAGTTTTTCAGCTTGCTTTAATGAAACTGTTTCTATTTTTTCACTATCTATAATTGGTGTTTCTTTTAAAGAAGAAATAATTTTATTTTTCTTGTTATAAAATCTTCCAAACTCTATTTCTCCCATTCCATCGATTATTTTTTTCATAATTCGTTACCTTTTCGCATAATTTTACCATATAAGAGTTGTATTTTCAATATTTTTTCCTCAAAAATTTTTTCTCGTCACTTCCATGTTGTGAAAATGAATGTACTTATTTTGTTTTCTTTGATAATACTTATATAAAAAAATTACGAACGATTGAGTCCGTAATTTAATTACAATTGGAGCAGGTAGTGGGAATCGAACCCACGTCATCAGCTTGGAAGGCTGAGGTTCTACCATTGAACTACACCTGCATATTTAGTTAATTGTCAGAAGTTTTGGAGCAGGTAGTGGGAATCGAACCCACGTCATCAGCTTGGAAGGCTGAGGTTCTACCATTGAACTACACCTGCGTTTTGCTCCTGACAATTATAGATTATAAAGGTTTTTTATTTTTTTGTCAATACTTATTTTAAATTTTTTTAATTTTTTTTAATTTCACCTTTTTTAAAATGTCAAAAACTAGACATAACTTGTCTAGTTTCTCACTTTTATAATTATTCTTTCAAGAAAAACTTTATCTTCTTTCCTTTGCAACTTTAACTAATCCGTACAAACAATGGAGCTGGATTATTTGGTCTAGATTTTAGCTCTGGATGAAATTGACCTGCAATAAAATATGGATGTTCTTTTTGGTCTAATTCAACTATTTCAACTAACATTCCATCTGGTGAAGTTCCAGAAACTTTTAAGCCCGCATTTTCTAATCTTTCTTTATATTCATTATTGTACTCATATCTATGTCTATGCCTTTCAGAAATTTCTGTTTTGCCATAAATTTTGCTAGCTAAACTTCCATCTTTTATAATGCATGGATAAGCTCCCAAGCGCATTGTGCCACCTTTTTTGTCCACTTTCTTTTGTTCTTCCATAATGTGTATTACTGGATTTTTCGTTTTTTTATCAAGCTCAGATGAGTTAGCATCTTGAAGACCTAATACATTTCTAGCATATTCCACAACCGCCATTTGCATTCCTAAACATATTCCTAAAAATGGAACTTTATTTTCTCTTGCATATTTTATTGTTTCTATTTTTCCTTCTATTCCTCTATTACCAAATCCACCTGGGACAACTATTCCATCATATTTTTCTAACATATCTTTTACTGTTTCTTTTGTTACTTTTTCTGCATCAATCAAATCAACTTTTACGTTCACATTGTTAGCAAATCCAGCATGATATAAACTTTCAATTACAGATATGTATGAGTCTTCTAATTTTACATATTTGCCTACAATTGCTATTTTTACGATGTCGTTTTTATCTATTTTTCTTATGTTTTCTATCATTTCTTGCCATTTTGAATTATCTGGTATGTAATTATCTAGTTTTAAATGATTGCATACTTCTCTTGCCAATCCTTCTTCTTCAAGCATTAGTGGCACTGCATATAGGCAATCTGCTGTTTTATTTTCTATTACTCCTGTTTTTCTTACATTACAAAATAGAGATAATTTTTCTCTTATACTATCCGGAATATCATTTTCAGTTCTACACACTAATACATCTGGCTTAATTCCCAAGCTTTGTAATTCTTTTACAGAGTGTTGTGTTGGTTTTGATTTTATTTCATTTGAACCTACAATATAAGGTAATAATGTAACATGAATATACATTACATCTTCTGGATTTTTTTCTAGTCCAACTTGTCTTATAGCTTCAATTATTGAAAGTCCTTCTATGTCACCAATTGTACCTCCAACTTCTGTTATTACTATATCTGTGTCTGTGTTCTCAAATTCATATATTTTTTCTTTAATTTCATTTGTTATATGTGGTATTACTTGAACTGTTTTTCCAAGGTATTTTCCTTTTCTTTCTTTTTCTATTACATTTAAATAGATTTTTCCCATTGTTACACTTGAATTATGTGTTAGGTTTTCATCTATAAATCTTTCATAATGTCCTAAATCTAAATCTGTTTCAGCTCCGTCATCTGTTACAAATACTTCTCCATGTTCATATGGATTCATTGTACCTGGGTCAACATTTATATATGGGTCAAACTTCTGTATTGTTACCTTATATCCTCTATTTTTTAATAACCTTCCAAGTGATGCAGCAGTTATTCCTTTCCCTAATCCTGAAACTACTCCTCCTGTTACAAATATGTACTTTGTGTTCATTGTATTCCTCCTTAAATATAAAAAAAGATTAAAAAAACGAAACCCAAATGCGGTTTTTTTTTAATCTATTTCTAGTTTACCATTTATTTATTCTTTTTACAAGTGTTTTTTTGCTTTTTCTATAGTATTTTTTAAAATTTATTGATATACTAATATTATTAAAATCAAAGGAGGAATTTTTATGCCAACACCACATAATGAGGCTAAACTTGGCGATATTGCAAAAACTGTTATAATGCCAGGTGACCCACTTAGAGCTAAATATATAGCTGAGAATTTTTTAGATAATTACAAATTAGTAAATGAAGTTAGAGGAATGTATGCCTATACTGGAACTTATAAAGGTAAAGAAGTTACTATTATGGCTTCTGGAATGGGAATGCCAAGTATGGGAATTTATAGTTATGAACTTTACAAATTTTATGATGTCGAAAATATTATTAGAATTGGATCTTGTGGTAGTTATAAACCTGAATTAAAATTATTTGATATAGTTTTAGCAAAGCAAGTTTTTAGTGAAGGAAATTTTGCTTATACTTTAAATAATGACAATTGCCATTTAGTAAATAGTAGTGATTACTTAAATTCTATTTTAGAAAAAACTGCAAATAATTTAAATATTAACATTTGTGAAGGAAATACTGTTTGTACTGATTGTTTTGATGTATATATGACTGATGTTTCTAAATTTCTAGCAAGGGTTCCTGAAAACTTTAACCCGGTTAGTGCTGAAATGGAAGCTTTTGCATTATTTTATGTTGCTAAAATGTTAAATAAAAATGCTTCTTGTTTAATGAGTGTAGTTGATTCTAAATTTATTAAAGATGTTGCTACTCCAGAGGAACGCCAATCTGGATTAAATAATATGATTACACTTGCTTTAGAAAGCAGTTTGTATTTGAATTAATTTAAAAAATAAAACAAGACCAGGGACAATTTAATTTTTTCCTGGTCTTTACTTGTTTATTTTTTTATTGATAATATTTTGTATTTCATTATTCCTGCTGGAGCATTAACTTCTACAATGTTATTTTTCTTAGCTCCTAATAATGCTTCCCCTAATGGTGATTCATTTGATATTTTGTTTTGAGATAAATCAACTTCAGTAGATCCTACTATTGTGTATTCAATTTTTTCATCAAATTCCATATCTAATACTTTTACTGTATTTCCTATTTGAACTGTTTCTGTATCAATTTCTTTTTCATCTATTATTTTTGCATGTCTTACTTTATTTTCTAGTTCTGCTATTTTTACTTCGTTTTCTGCTTGAGCATTTTTAGCTTCATCATATTCAGAGTTTTCTGATAAATCTCCAAATCCTAAGGCTACTTTTATTCTATCAGCTATTTCTACTCTTTTTTCAGTTCTTAAATATTCTAATTCCTTTTCTAATCTATCAAATCCCTCTTGTGTTAATATTACATCTTTTTCTTCCATTGTAATTCTCCTTTCGTAAAGTTAAACTTTTTTACTTTTTTAAAAAACCTTTTTCTATATTACGGCAAAATTGCAAATTTGTCAAGTTAATTTGCAATTTTTTCCATACCTATTATTCTTTCAATTTATTAATACTAGTCTTTTATTAATTCTTTTGCTCCTTTTAAGTAATTAACTCCTGAGAATATTGTTGCAACTGTTTGAACTAACATCATTACTGTTACAACAAAGTTTAATACTAAATCTCCTCCTTGTAAAAATCCCAAGAAGCAATCTCCAAATGCATTTAAATCTAAAAATGCTAAAATTATTGCAATCATTTGTGTTACAGTTTTTAATTTTCCCCATTTTGAAGCAGCTATAACAGTTCCGCCTTTTTCTACAGCAACTAGTCTATATCCAGATACTACAAATTCTCTTGTTAAAACTATTATTGGAATCCATGCTGGTAATTTTTGCATTTCAACTAGCATTACCATTGCTGCTAGTACTAGTATTTTATCTGCTAATGGATCTAAAAATTTTCCAAATGTTGTTACTTGATTATTTTTTCTTGCTAAATATCCATCTAATTTGTCTGTTATTGAAGCTATAACAAATATTAAATCTATTATTAGCCATTGTACTGGTATTCCCATCCATTTTTCATCTATTCCTAGAAATGGAATTATAACCATTATTGGTACTAATATAATTCTAAAAATTGTTAGTTTATTAGGTAAGTTCATTTTTCTTCCTTCTTTCATTTTATGTTTTATTAATTTTGTTTTTATCTATTGTGCTTTTAATATTTCTATAGCTTTTTGTAATTGTGTATCATCTTTTTGTTCAACTGTTAGAACATTTTTTACTGAATCTGGTAGTTCTACTTTTTCATCTGGCTCAATTCCAATTTTATTTATTTTTGTTTTATTAGGTGTTAAATATTCTTCAGATGTTATTTTTAGTCCACTTCCATCTGGTAATGTTAATAATTGTTGTATTACACCTTTTCCATAAGTTTTTGTTCCTACTATTTTAGCTTTTCCATGGTCTTTTAAGGCTCCTGCTAATATTTCAGATGAACTTGCTGTATTTCCATTTGTTAATAATACTATTGGCATATTTATTATTGGCGCATTCTCAGATTTTTCTATTTCTTCTTTATTGTTTTTGTCAACTTCATATAAAACAACATCGTCTTTGTCTAATATGTAATCTGCTATTTGTAATGCTTCTGAAACTATTCCGCCACCATTATTTCGTAGGTCTATTACTAATGATTTTATTCCTTTTTTTGCAAGTTCTTCGTATTTAGCTTTAAAGTCATCTGCTGTTCCTTCATCAAATGATGAAAATTCTATATATCCTATATTGTTTTCTAGTACTTTTCCTTCTACAGGATTTACTTTTATATTTTCTCTTTTTATTTCAAATGTTTTTGTTTCTGAATTTCTTAATATTTCTATTTTTACGCTTGATCCAACTTCACCTTTTATTTTGTTTGCAGCAACTGACATGTCATCTGCAGTATATGTTACACCATCTACTGATATTATATAATCTCCTGGTAGGATTCCAGCTTTTTCTGCGGGGCTTCCTTTTATTGGTGATAATACCATTATTTTATTTGCATTAGTGTCTTTTGTCATATATATTCCAATTCCAACAAAATTTCCAGTTGTGTCTTCTAAATAGTCTTTCATATCATCTTTTGAGATATATTCTGTATATTGGTCATCTAGCCCTTCTATATAGCCTTTTATAGCTCCTTCTTTTAATTTTTCTTCATCAACATTGCCTAAAAAATATTTGTCTATTATTTTTTTATATTTGCTAAGTTCACTTGCTATGTCTTGATTTTCACTTGATGTTGATATTATTTTTTGGCCTGAACCGCTTTTAGTAAAATATTGGTACATTCCTATTGTTGTAAGTAAGAATGTTATAAATGCTACTAATATTACTAACATTACAACTTTGTAAATTTTAAATCTCTTTTTTTCTTCCATTTTATGCCTCCAAAATTTATAAATTGGGCAAAGGCTTAAAAGTCCCTGCCCATATATAATTGTATTTTATTCCATATTACTATATGTTTATTCTACATATAATTTGCTGGATTTACACGGCAAGTATTGTAATCATATGGTGCAACTCTTACTTCAAAATGCAAATGTGCTCCTGTTGAATGTCCACTATTTCCTGATCTCATTATTTGTTGACCTCTTGATACCATTTGGCCTTCTGAAACACATATTGAACCAGATGTACCATGTGCATACCATGTTTGTAATCCTCCTGCATGTTGAATTACTACATATGTACCATAACTATATGTTAAATTTGCTGTTTTTATAACAACCCCTGCATCTGCTGCATATACTGGTGTTCCTGCTGATACTCCATAGTCTATAGCACCATGGTAAGAACCACTTGGATAATACATACCTGCTGTTACGCTTCCACTTGCAACTGGTCTTTGTAGTCTTCCACTTCCACCGCCATTATAATTTCCACTGCTGTGGCTACTATTGCTGTTATTGTTTTTATTTCCACTTGATGAATTATTATTTTTTGATTGATTTTCCAATGCTTTTAATTCTGCAGCATATTTTGCTTGGTTAGCTTTTATTTCTTTTGCTATTTGAACATTGGCTTCTTGAAGTGCATCTATTTCTTCTTGTATTTCCTTCTCATCATCTGATAGTTTAGCAACTTGTGCACTTTTTTCTTTTTTTGCTTCTTGCAATTGTGTTGATACTCCTTGTTTTTCAAATTTTGATGTGTCTAATTCCTTTTTGCTATTTTCTAATTCTGTTTTTGCTTGTTCAATTTCTTTTTTTTCATTTTGTATTTTTTCTAATAATTCTGTATCTGCTGTAGCAACCTCAGATGCTAAATAAAAGTTAGATATCCAATCAGTTATTTTTGCAGAAGATAATATAAAATCTAAATATGATGTTTCTCCTGCTTCTTGAATTGTTACTAATCTTTTCTCTAGTAATTTTTCTTGTTTTTCAAAATCTTTTTGTTTTTCATTTAACTTGTTTTGTGAATCTGTAATTTTATTATTTAAATCGTTTATTTTGTTATCTAACTCATCTATTTGCGCTTGATAAGTAGAAATTTTTGTTGTTAAATCATTTACTTGATCTTGTGCATCTGATTTTTGTTCTTGTACATCACTTAAGTTAGATTTTGCATCATTAATTTTTTTGTTGTTTTCTTTTTGCTCATTTGTTTGTTGTTCAATTTTTTTCTGTGTTGAATTTGCAAAAACTGTCGAAGTTTGTAATAACAATGTTGCAATTATTAATCCCCCTATTAATTTTACACCTAATTTTTTCATAAGTTCCTCCTAATTTTATTCTTAGTATTTCGTTTTTGTTTGTCTTAATTTTGTGTATTGTTTTCATTTTGTGCATTTTTACTATTTTCGTTGTTTTCTGTTCCTGGTACTAAACCATTTGTTATATAAGGCATTGGGTCTGTAACAACTCCATTTAGTCTAACTTCAAAGTGTGCATGTGGCCCTGTTGAATATCCTGTTGAACCTACTTTTAAGATTGCATCTCCTCTTTTTACTGTTTGTCCAACTTGTACCAAAATTTCTGAGCCATGTGCATATAATGTAGAAACTCCACCACCATGGTCTATCATTACCATATTTCCATATGCACTGTTCATTCCTGCTTTTACAACTATTCCATCATTTGCAGCAATAAAATTTGCTCCCATTGGTGCACTAATATCAACACCTGTATGTAATTTGTAAACACCTGTTATTGGGTGTGTTCTCATTCCATATTTTGAGCTTATTCTTGTATATCCTGGCACTGGCCATGCAAGCTCTCCACCTATATATTTTGTGTCTATTCCCTGCATAGCTATTGCTAATATTTCAGAATTTATTTCATTAAATCTTTGATTATATTCATCAATTTTTGTTTGAATTTCTTTTTCTTGATCTGATAATTTAGAAACAAAGTTTTCTCTTACTGTTTTTGTGTTTTCTAAAACTTTTGCTGTTTTAGTTTGATTTTCTTTTATTGTTCCCAATTGGTTTTGTGTCTCTTCTATTTGTTTTTTGGATTTTTCTATTTCGTCTTTTTTGCTTTGCATTTCCTCTAGTAATTCTGTGTCATATGTTGCAAGCTCTGTAACTAGAAAGTAGTTTGACAAAAATTCTGATATACTTTTTGAACTTAGTATAACATCTAAATATTGTGTATCACTTGATTCATACACAGCAATTAGCCTGCTATCTAATAATTCTTTTTGTTTATTATAATTTTCCTGTGCTTTTCCTAGTTTAGCTTCTACTTCTTCCATTGAAGTTTGTAATTTAGCAATTTTACTGTTTAATTCATCTAATTGTGTTTGTGATTCAGATATTTTTTCATCAAGTTTTTGAACTTGTTGTAAATTTTCTGTTAAATCACTTTGTACTCCTTCTAGTTGTCCTGTTGCTTCATCTATTTTATTTTGTAGTTCTTCTTTTTCTGATTGTAAATTGTCATTTGCTGTGTTTGTTTCATTTTCTGCATATACAAATGTTGTTTGACAAAAACTACTAATTATTACAAAAGCTAAAGTCATACATAAAATCTTACGCATGTTTTCTCCTTTATACTTTTAAATATTTTCTCATTGAGATTACACTTCCGTAATGCTCCTATTCCTATTCCAAGTAACATATATACAAAAATTATTGATTCAAACATGTCACTAAAGCTTATTAAACTCATATTTATTACTTGCATAAATTGAGAATTTACAACTTGTTTTGCGAGTAAACTATATACCATTCCAACTATTAAAATTGAAATTATGCTTGCAAATATTCCTATTATCATACCTTCTACAATAAATGGCCATCTTATAAATCCATTTGTTGCACCTACATATTTCATTATTGAAATTTCTTTTCTTCTTGCATGAACTGTAAGTTTTATTGTATTTGCAATAATAAATATTGATATTACTACTAGTAGTATTAAAATTACTCCTGTTACTATTTTTATTCCATTTGCTAAGTTTATTAATGTTGTTACAGTTTCATCTTTACTTGTAATTTTCTTGACATTTTCAAATGTTAAAATTTGATCTTGAATTGATTTGCTTTGGTTTAAATCTGCAAGTGTTACTACATATGATGCTGTAAATATGTTATTTTCTCCTTCATATGCATCTAACAAGTCTTTTTTATCTCCAAATTTTTCTTTCATTTGGTCTAAGGCTTGTTCTTTGGATACATATTCTACTGTGCTTACTCCATCAATTTTTCTTATTTTATCTCCAAGTTCTTCTATTTGTTTTTGTGTTGCTTCATTTTTTATATATACTTGTATTCCTTGTGCTGACTCTATTTCAGACACAAAGTGATTTATGTTTTCTCCTAATATTAAGAATATTCCAAATATTATCATTGTTGCACACATTATCATTAATGAAGCCCCTGTTGATTTTTTGTTTTTAAATACATTGCTCAAACCTTCGCCTAATAAATAACCTAATCTATTATATTTCATAATCGTACCCACCTTTTTTGTCGTCTCTTATTATTTCGCCTTTGCGAATGTGTATAACTCTTTTTTTCATCTTGTCTACTATGTCTTTTGCGTGTGTTGCCACAACTACTGTTGTTCCTCTCATATTAATGTCATTTAATAGGTTCATAATATCCCATGCTGTGTCTGGGTCTAGGTTTCCTGTTGGTTCGTCTGCGATTAGCATTGATGGGTTGTTTACCAATGCTCTTGCTAAAGCAACTCTTTGTTGCTCTCCTCCTGATAATTCATTTGGATACATTTTTGCTTTTCCACTTAATCCTACAAGTGAAAGTACCATTGGTACTTGTCTTCTTATGTGTCTTGGTGTTGCTCTTACTATATACATTGCATATGCTACATTGTCATATACTGTTTTGTCTGGTAAAAGTCTGAAGTCTTGGAATACTACTCCCATACTTCTTCTTAAATATGGTATTCTGTTTGGCTTTAAAAATGTTGTATCTTTTCCATTTATTATTATATTTCCAGATGTTGGTTCTTCTTCTTTTAATATTAGTTTTATTAATGTTGATTTTCCGCTTCCTGATGAACCTACTAAAAATGTAAATTCACCTTTATCAATAACAAAATTTGCATTTTTTACAGCTTTTGTACCTGTATCATATGTTTTTGTTACATTTCTAAATTCTATCATTTTTGTTCTCCTTGGTTTTGTTTTTTATTCTATCTTATAATAACAATAAAGTGCATTTTTTGCAATAGTTTTAGGCTAAAAAATGTTAGAAATTGTTGGTTTTTAGCAAGCTAATTATATCACTTGAACTTATTCCAAAATATTTAATTAATTGCTCTGCTTTTCCTGATTTTCCAAATGTATCTTTAATGCCTAGTCTAGTAAGTTTTTTAGGTTCTTCTTGAGTTAATACTTCTGCTATTGCTGAACCTAATCCGCCTATTATGTTATGATCTTCTATTGATATCAATCTTTTAGTTTCTCTTGCGCATTTTAGTATCATTTGTTCATCTATTGGTTTTATTGTGTGCATGTCAACTACTCTTACATTTATTCCTTGCTTTTCTAGCTCTTCTTGTGCAATTATCGCTTGTTCTACTGTAATTCCTGTTGCAAATATTGTTGCCTCTGTTCCTTCTCCTATTTGAACAGCTTTTCCTATTTCAAATTTTTGATTTTCATCATAAATTTTTCTTGTTTTCATTCTTGCAAGTCTTAAATAAACTGGTCCTTCTATTTTTGAAATTTCTTTTACTGCCCATTTTGTTTCTAAATCATCTGATGTGCATAATACTGTCATATTTGGCATTGTTCTCATAAGAGCTAAGTCTTCTATCATTTGATGTGTTGCACCGTCTTCTCCTACTGTTATTCCACTATGTGTGGCACAAATTTTTACATTTAATTTTGGATACGCTACACTACATCTTATTTGATCATATGCTCTACCTGCTGCAAATGCTGCAAATGTACTTGCATAAGCTATTTTACCACATGTTGCAAGTCCTGCTGATGTTCCTATCATATTTGCTTCTGCTATTCCCATATCAAAAAATCTTTCTGGAAATTCTTTAGCAAATAAACTTGTTTTTGTTGCATTTGATAAGTCTGCATCTAAAACTACTACATTTTCATTTTCTCTACCTAACTCTAATAAAGCTTCTCCAAAACTTTTTCGAGTTGCTATTAATTCTTCTCCCATTTTTTTGTTCATAGCTTTTGCTATTTTCTCCTTTCACCTCTATTTTTCTAGTTCTTTTATTGCTTCTTCATATTGTTCTTTATTTGGAGCTTTTCCATGCCATTCTACTCTATTTTCCATGTATGAAACACCTTTTCCCTTTGTTGTTTTAGCAATTATACATGTTGGCTTACCTTTAACTTTTTTTGCCACTTTAAATGCTTGCATTATTTTCTTTATATCATTTCCATCTATGGTTATTACTTGAAATCCAAAGCTTTTAAATTTTTTATCTATTGGATATGAACTCATTACTTCTTCTATTGTTCCATCTATTTGTAAATTATTATTATCAATTATTACACATAAATTATCTAATTTGTATTTTGCTGATGCCATTGCTGATTCCCATATTTGTCCTTCTTCTATTTCTCCATCTCCCAAAATACAATAAACTCTATAGTCCTTTTTGTCTAGTTTACCAGCTATTGCAATTCCATTTGCAACAGATAAGCCTTGTCCTAAAGAACCAGTTGTCATATCTACTCCTGGTACCTTATTCATGTCTGGATGTCCTTGCAAAAAACCATCTATATTTCTAAATTGTTCTAATTTTTCTATATCAAAAAATCCTCTATTAGCCAAAGCACTGTATAATGCTGGTGAACAATGCCCTTTAGATAATACTAATCTATCTCTATTTTCCCATCTTGGATTTTTTTCGTCTACATCCATCTCATTAAAGTATAATACTGTTAATATATCAGCTATTGATAAAGAACCTCCTGGGTGCCCAGATTGTGCTTTATATACTTGCCAAATTATTCCTTTTCTTATTTGTTTAGCTTTGTTTTTTAATTCTTCTACTTTAGTAATTTTCAATTTTTTATCTCTCCACTTCTTTTTTGTTTACTATACCATAAGTTTTTTAAAATTTCCATATCATATTTGTATAAGTAACATTTTTTATTTTTAAGCATAAAAAATCCCCGCCTTAGCCGTTAGATGTCTTGAATTTTTAAGGACCTGCTTCCAAAAACAGGTGGGTGCCTACCTAAATACTCATGGGCTTCTCACTATTAGTTGTGAGCATGCACGCCATATTTACGAGATCAGCCCCTCTTAACGTGTGTTGGTTCTAAAAATTTAAGTCTATCGCACTACGCAGGGTGTGTTATTCAGTTTTTATTTTCTTAATTTCTTAATCTAGATATAGTTTAACATACCTTTTTTTCAGTATCAAATGAAATTTTTTCTAAAAAAAGTTTATTTGGTTTCTTAATATCATTTTATCTTCCTTTTTCAAATTTATTCTCATTTAATCAAACTTTTTCATTATTTGATTTTGAATTTATTTTATGATATACTTGATTGGATTTTTAAGGAAGCAGATAACTGCTTCCTTTTTACATTACATATAATAATATACACAAGAAGTGTAATATACTTCCTAATAAAATAAATAAATGAAATACTGAATGCATATATTTATGTTTTTTTCCTACTCCATACAAAATTGCTCCTATTGTATAAGCAACTCCTCCTGCTACTAGTAAGATAAATCCGTTCATTCCTAATAATTTTGGTAATAAATTAACTTTTAATATTATACACCAGCCCATTGCTAAATAGCATATCATTGAAAAAACTTTAAATTTTTTTATATCTATTGCATTTAATACTATTCCTAAAATTGCAAATGTCCATATTATTCCAAATATTGTCCAACCAACCACTGCACTTTCTTGTCTTATTGTACATAGTGCAAATGGTGTATATGAACCTGCAATTAGCAAAAATATTGAACAATGGTCTAATATTTGAAATATTTTTTTTGATATTCTTTTTGGGCTTAAACCATGATATATACTTGACATTGTATATAATATTATCATCATTGTTCCATATATTGCACCACTAACTATTCCATATACATTTTTATGTATTGCTGAAAATACTACACATAATACTAATGCTACTATTCCTAATGCTCCTCCTACTATGTGTGATGTCATATTAAATATTTCTTCCCCTTTTGTATATGTAGGCAGTTCCCTATCTTTTAATTTAGTTCTTGTCATTTACATCATTTCCTTTCAATTATATTTTTTATTATAATTAATGTTCTTGTGTTTGTCAATTTACTATATTCCCTGTTTTCTACATATTATTTTCATTTTTCTTTCTTATATTCTTTTTTGCTCGCAAAAAGAAGCCTATATAAAATAAGCTTCTTTTAAGGAGATATTTCTATCCAGATATTTTTATTTATCCCACACCTTGTAATAGATATGGTCTCCTATCTGGACACTTACTGCAATATTTTCTCTGGATGCTCTTTCTTTTTCACTACATCCAGATAATTCGCAAAAATACAGTGCACCGCCTTTGCCATACACTTCAGGATCTTTTCCTACTCGTATTGCTTCGGCAGTGAGCAGTGCTTCAGTTATATAACTTTTGGCATATAGCACTGCTTCTACGCTCTGGGCCGTATCGTTTGATACTCTGTCTGGAGTCATCAATCTCAATGACTCTCCCATCCCTGTGTAAATGTTTCCATTTCTTGCACAGGCAAATTGTCCTTTTTCAAAGATAACTTGCGTTAAGGACAATCTTCTAGTTACAACTCTGTTCAGAATTGTTTCTGCTGTTGCCATTTGCTCTTCTATTGTAGAGCCTCCTGACTCAGCATATACAACCATTAATAATAGAGTTTTTTCATATTCACTCAATCGATATGGATATCCGTGAATATAAATCCAACCTTGTTCTTTTTTTGCTTCTCGTTCTTTCTCAATCTTTTGAGAAATTTGATTTGCTGTAAGTTTTTTCACCTTTTGCTTTTTATTTACAAGATGCATTAAAGTAGTTTCTGGTTGTATTTTTTTCTTCTCAGTTACTACTGGTTGTATTTTTGTTTCCTCAGTTACTACTTTTTGTGGCTTATTTGTATAAGCAACCACTGGATTTGCACAACAGCTTGCAACTACTATCATGCATATCAAAATTTTTATAAATGCCCGTTCAAACTGAAATTTCAAATTTTTTTCTCACTCCTTTTTCAATAATGCAGTATCTCCTTTTCCTGCAATAGCACATATACATGTGCTACAATTTATATTATATACTATTTTATGTTATCTGTCAATTTTTTCCATGCATTTCCAGTGTTTCATGTTTTTTATATTTTATTCTTTTATTTCTCTAGCTAGCTTCTCAAGTGCTTTTGTTTCTATTCTAGACACATATGAGCGTGAAATTCCCATTGTTCTTGCTATTTCATTTTGCGTTTTAGGTTTGCTACCATCTAAACCAAAATGTAATTCTAATATTGTTTTTTCTCTATCTTTTAATAAATTTTTCATTTTTTCATACAATAATTTTACTTTCATTTTTATATCAACTTCATCTTCAATATTTCTCTCATCATTTTCAAGCACTTCTTGTAATGTAACAACATTATCATCTTTGTCTTTTCCTATTGGCTCATTTAAATATACTTCTGCTCCAAGCTTTTTGGTTGCTCTTAAGTGCATTAGGATTTCATTATCTATGCATCGTGACACATATGTAGAAAGTCTAGCTCCTTTTTCTATATTAAAACTATTTATTCCTTTTATTAATCCTATTGTTCCTATTGATATTAAATCATCTTGTTCTACTTTCGAAGTACTATATTTCTTTGCTACATGTGCCACCAATCTTAAGTTTCTTTCAATTAAAATATTCCTTGATTCTTCATCTCCTTTTGACATTTGTATTAAGCATTTTCTTTCTTCTTCTGGTGTTAAAGGTTCTGGAAATAAATTTCCACCTTGAATATATCCGTACAACAAATACTGCTGTTTTTAAAAAACCTAAAAAGCCACTAAATATTCCTGTTAAACAAAGTGCTGTTATCATAATTGCCCTCCAATCTTTTTCTATACATTAATTATATGTTTTTCTAAAATAATAGTGCATGACCTCATTTTTTATTTCATAAGCTTATTTAAGGAGGTTTCTATGAATTTTGTTTTTAATTGTTTAAAAGGTGTGGCTATTGGTAGTGGAGCTATTTTGCCTGGTATTAGTAGTGGTGTTCTTTGTGTTGTTTTTGGCATTTATGAAAAATTATTAGATAGCATTTTATATTTTTTTAAGGATATTAAAAAAAATTTTAGATTTTTATTTCCTATAATTATTGGAATTATAATTGGAATTTTAATATTTAGTAATTTGTTAAATTATTTGCTTGTTGATTTTCCAGTTCAAACAAAGTCATTATTTATAGGACTTATTTTAGGTACAATCCCTTCTTTATTAAAAACCATAAATTCTAAATGCACTATTAAGCCTTCTTATTTTGCTTTTTCTTTTGTTTCTTTTTTAATTGGATTTTTAATGGTTTATATGGAAAATCATTTATTATTAGATTTTTCAAGTATCAGTCCTAATTTTTATTACCTTATACTAGCAGGTTTGGCTATGTCTGTTGGTGTTGTTGTTCCAGGTGTTAGTAGTACTGTTATTTTAATGCTTATGGGTGTGTATTCTGTTTACCTTAATTCTGTGGCATCATTAAATTTTAGTATTTTACTTCCTATTGGATTTGGGCTTTTTTTTGGCTGTATATTTTTTATGTTTGTAACTAAATTTTTGTTAAAATATTTTTATTGTCAAACTTTTTTTAGTATTATTGGTTTTACACTTGGATCTATTATTGTTATTTTTCCAGAAATCAATTCTATTCTCTCATTTTTTATTGCATTTTTTTGCTGTATTTTAGGTTTTTTAATAAGTTTTACTTGACATAACTCTATAAATGTGCTATTATAGTTTTGTTACTAGCCAATGCGCTATTAACATTTGCTATTATCCACATTTAAAGTTCACACATGCATATTCACTCTAAGTTTTTTTACTCCTTATAGGTCTTTTAAAATGTGTGCAAATAGCAAAACCCTATATCTTTTTTGATATAGGGATTTTTTATTTTTTTCTTCTCAATATCCAATTATTTTCACATTTAATCGGTAATTTCATTTTTACTTTTTGTCCTTTTACTCCTGGACTTATTGAATTTATGGCCTCATTTGTTTCAACGTCATAAAGATTTTTTATTTTAAATTCAACTGGTTCTATTTTATTTGGAATTATAATTTCCATTGTATCTCCAACAGATAATTTATTTTTTATTTCTATTATTGCAATATCGTTTTGAGTTTCAATTACTTTGCCACCAAATTCATAATTTTCATTATATTGTCTTCCGCCATATTCTTGAATGTCTTTATTTTTTCTATCATTAAAATAAAATGTTGTTAGTCCTCTCGTTTTTACTTTTTCTAATTCTTTTAAATATTTAGTATAATCATAATTTTCTGGATCTTTTTTATAATCATCAATTGCATTTCTATATGCATTTATTACACTGGCTAAATAATATTCTGTTTTTAGTCTTCCTTCTATTTTTAAGCTATCTATTCCCATTTCTATTATTTCAGGAATTTCCTTTATTAGGCATAAATCTTTTGATGAAAATATGCTTGTTCCATATTCATTTGTTTCTATTGGCATTAATTCACCTGGATTGTTTTTTTCTTCTGCATATAAATTATATGACCATCTACAACTTTGCGCACAATCTCCTAGGTTAGCACTTCTACATGCTAAAAAGTCACTTAAGAAACATCTTCCTGAATATGCAAAACATATTGCACCATGTACAAATATTTCTATTTCCATGTCTTCTGGTTTATTTTCCATTATGTATTTTAATTGCTCTTTGTTCATTTCTCTAGCCATTATCATTCTTTTTGCTCCATTTTTGTACCAGAAGTTTGCAACATGCATACTTACAATGTTTGCTTGTGTACTTACATTTATTTTTACACTAGGAGCATATTTTTTTAGTATTTCCATAACTCCACCATCTGCAGCAATTATTCCATCTGGCTTTAGTTCTTCTAACTTTTTAGCCATTTCTATTATTTCATCATATTTTTCGTCCCAAGCAAATATATTTAGTGTTACATATACTTTTTTTCCTATACTGTGTGCATATTTTATTGTTTTTTCCAAATCATTATCTTGCATATCTGCTCTTGTTCTTAATGATAAAGATGATGTTCCTGCATATACGGCATCTGCACCATATAAAAATGCTATTTTGGCTTTTTCAAAAGAACCTGCTGGTGCTAATAATTCTACTTCTTTTTCTTTTTTCATTTATATTTCCACCTTTTCTTTTATTTTGCTTATTGCTAGTCCATCTCCAACTTCTAAAATTTCAGTTTCTAAGTTTGGATTTTCACTAACTTCTTTTATGTATTCTCTTAAGTTTCTTACAGCTGTGCGTTGTTTATGTTTATTGTAATTGCTCATTACATATCCTTTATATAATATGTTATCTGCAAATATTATACCATTTGGTTTTATCATTCTTAATGATTCTTTTAGGAAAAATGGATATTTTCCTTTTGCTGCATCTATAAATACTACGTCGTATTTTTCATTTAGTGTTGGTAGTATTTCTACCGCATCTCCTTCATATATGTTTATTTTTTCTTCTACCTCAGCTTTTTTTATGTTTTCTTTTGCTTCTGCTATTCTTTGTTCGTCTCTTTCTATTGTATCTATTGTTCCTTTTTCAGCTAAAAATTCTGTAAAACATATTGCAGAATATCCAACTGCTGTTCCTATTTCTAATATTTTTTCTGGTTTTTCTTGTTTTAAGTTTTTTTCTATTACTTCTAGTGTATCATCCATAATTATTGGTATATGGTCTTCTAATGCTTTTTGTTTTATTTTTTCAAGTTCTTTTTTGTTCATTTTGCTCTCCTTTCATGACTTTATTATTATAATTCATTATATGGTTTATGTCAATTTATTTTAGATATTTTGCATTATATAAAATGAACCCAAAACATTAAACTTTTGTCTAATATTTTGGGTTTTAAATTTTTATTTATTACTATTTCTTGCTGCTCTTTCTCTTTCTTTTGAGTCTAAGATTTTCTTTCTTAAGCGTATTGATTTTGGTGTTACTTCAACTAATTCGTCATCTTGAATAAATTCAATTGCTTTTTCTAATGACATTTGAATTGGTGGAACTAGTCTTAATGCATCGTCTGAACCTGAAGCTCTAGTGTTTGTTAAGTGTTTTTCTTTACATACATTTATGCTTAGGTCTTCTCCTCTTGAGTTTAGTCCTACTATCATTCCTTCATATACATCTACACCAGGTCCTATGAATAATTCTCCCTTGTCTTGTGCATTGTATAATCCATATGTTACAGATTTTCCGTTTTCGAATGCAACTATTGTTCCTCTTACTCTGGCTTGAATTTCTCCTTTGAATGGTTCATATGAATCAAATATATGGTTCATTGTTCCTTCACCTTTTGTGTCTGTTAAGAATTCTGTTCTATATCCAATTAATCCTCTTGCTGGTATTTTAAACTCTATTTTTGTATGACCTGATTCTGCTGGTTCCATGTTTACCATTTCAGCTTTTCTTCTTCCTAGTTTTTCAATTACATTTCCAACACTATCATCTGGTACATTTACTACTAATAGTTCTATTGGTTCACATTTTACACCATCAATTTCTTTATAAATAACTTTTGGTCTTGATACTAAAAGTTCAAATCCTTCTCTTCTCATTGTTTCAATTAATACTGATAAGTGAAGTTCCCCTCTTCCAGATACTTCGAAACTATCTGGTGAATCTGTTTCTTTTACTCTTAATGATACGTTTCTTTCTAATTCTTTAAATAATCTGTCACGAATATGTCTTGATGTTATAAATTGTCCTTCTTTTCCAGCAAATGGTCCATTGTTTACACTAAATGTCATTGATACTGTTGGTTCATCAATGTCTACAAATGGTATTTTTTCTGGATGGTTAAAGTCACAAATTGTATCTCCTATGTTTATATCTGGGATTCCTGCAAGTTCAATTATATCTCCTGCTTTTCCTTCTTCTACTTCTACTTTATTTAATCCAACATGTGTGTATACTTTTGCTATTCTTCCTTGTGTTATTTTGTCTTCTTTTCCACATATTGAAACTGGCATTCCAACTTTTATTGAACCTCTTTCTACTCTTCCTACTGCTATTCTTCCTACATAGTCATCATAGTCTATGTTTGATACTAACATTTGAGCTGGTCCTTCTTCATCACAGTCTGGTGCTTTTATTGTGTTTATTATTGTTTTAAATAGACATGATAAGTCATTTGTTTCATCATTTAAGTCCATTTTTGCTATTCCATTTTTTGCTGATGCATATACTACTGGGAAGTCTAATTGTTCATCTGTTGCGTCTAATTCTATAAATAGTTCTATTACTTGGTCTACAACTTTTTCTGGTTGTGCTCCAGGTCTATCTATTTTGTTTATTACTACTATTGGTTTTAAGCCTAATGCTAATGATTTTTTTAGTACTTCTCTTGTTTGTGGCATTGCTCCTTCAAATGCGTCTACTAGTAATAATACTCCGTCTACTGTTTTTAAAACTCTTTCTACTTCTCCACCAAAGTCGGCATGTCCTGGTGTGTCTACTATGTTTATTTTTATTCCATCATGCATTACTGATGTATTTTTTGAAAGAATTGTTATTCCTCTTTCTTTTTCTTGGTCATTTGAGTCCATTATTCTTTCTGCTACTTGTTCGTTTTCTCTAAATACATGGCTTTGTCTTAACAATGCATCTACTAGTGTTGTTTTTCCATGGTCTACGTGTGCTATTATTGCAATATTTCTTAATTTTTGGTTGTTCATTTTTTTCTTCCTTCCCTTTTTCATAACTTAAGACGTTTTTAGAATTTTGCTTCTGAAAAACGTCTATTTCTCTTTAAATTTCTATAAAATTATATAACTTTTTTTGTACTTTGTCAAATTTTTTCTTGCACATTCGATACATTATTCAAAAATTATAGTATAAGTTTTTTTATAAATTATTTATTTTGTAAGTGCTATAATATTATCCATTATTTCTTTAGTTATTTTATCTAAAGTTTCTTTATCTTTACTTCCTTTATATTGACTAAAATCTAAAGGTTCTCCATATGTTATAGTTACTTTCCAATCCCCTTTAGTTCCACCTTTTATTCCACAAGGTATTACTTTTGCTCCGCTTCTTACTGCAAAAAATGCTGCTCCATCTTTTACTTCTTCACCTTTTTGTAAGCCATTTCTTGTACCTTCTGGGAATAAAGCCAAACAATTTCCGTCTTTTAAAGTTTTTAAAGATTCTTTTATTGCTTTTATATCTTTTGAATCTCTTTTTACTAAAATTGCATCAAATATAATTCCTAAAAATGCTAAAAATTTATTTTTGGTAAGTTCTTCTTTAGCTAAAAATCTAGTATATCTACCACAAGTTGCTTCTATTAATGGTGGATCTAAAAAACTTCTATGGTTTCCACATATTATTATTGGTCCTTCTTTTGGAATATTGTTTTTTCCTACTATTTTTGCATGATATACAATTTTGCAATATGCATAAATTGCACCTTTTACAATACCTCTTGCTATTGCTTTAAAAAAATTTTTCATTTTACTTCTCCTTGTATTTTATTTTGATCTTTTGTTGTTAATTATTTTTGCAACTTCTGATACAACTTCTTCTATCGACATATTACTTGAGTCTATATATATTGCATCTTCTGCTTGTTTTAAAGCTCCCATTTCTCTGCCTTTATCTATGCTGTCTCTTGTTTTTATATTTTTTAATATTTCCTCATATGTTTCTTTAATTCCTAATTCTTCATTTTGCTTTAATCTTCTTCTTGCTCTTTCTTCTGGAGTTGCATCTAGATATATTTTTACATCTGCATCTGGAAATACATATGTTCCTATGTCTCTTCCTTCCATTATTACTTCTTTTCCTTGTGCTACTTTTTTAAATATATCATTTAATTTTATTCTTACTTCTCTTATTGATGCTATTGGTGATACTATTTTTGCTATGTCTGCTTCTCTTATTCTTTTACTTACATTTTCGCCATTTAAATATACTGTATCATTTCCTTGTTCTAATTTAAATTCAATATTTATATTTTCTAATAATTTAATTATTTTTTCTGTTTCTTCTGGTTTTACATTTTGTTGGATTGCTGATAATGCAACACATCTATATGCTGAACCTGAACCAATATTTACTAATCCTAATTTTTTACTTATTTTCCCTGTTATTGTTCCCTTTCCACTTCCTGCTGGACCATCTATTGCTACTATAAAAGACATTTTTATTGTTCCCCCTCATTTTGTGGTACATAGATATTTTTTGCAACCACTTCTAACTCTACAACATTCATTGCTGTTAATTTTTCAATTTCTTTTTTGGCCTTTTTCTTAAATTCGTTTAATCCATCAAATACATTAAATCCATATACAATGCTAACTTCCATATAAAGTTTTACTCCTTCTCCAAAGTTGTCTACTCTAGTTTTTTGAATTTTATGTATTGCTGGTGTTTGAACTGCCAAATATTCTAATATTTGCCTAAATACTAAATCTGAAATTGTAAATTTTCCCATATAACTAAATGTTGGTCTTATTATTGATTTTTCTGATACATATGGTTTCTGCCCTTTTCCTTTTGATTTAAATATTTGTAATGGATCTAGCAAATATCCTGAAAAATCTTTTTTTATTTCAAATGTTGGCACTGGTATTACATGTTTTCCTTCTGTTACTCTTATTCTTCTTGCTGTTTTCATTTCTTCTTCTGTTGCCACATCTGTTATATATGTTGTTTCAGATATTTCTGGCAACCCCAAATTTGCTGCTATTTTTTGTACCATTCCATCTGATGTTCCTAATATTAATATACTTTCAGGTTTGTATTTTTTTAATGCCTTTATTATTACTTCTTTTTCCGCATCTTCATAAAATAATGCATGTTTTACTGTTGCTACCTTTGTTGCCGCTTTTTTTGCTGATTCTCCAGCTATTACTTCATTGTCTTTTATTAATAACCCATCATCTATTATAAAGTTTATTCCCTTTTCACTTGCTACCATTTGTGCTCTATAGCTTTTTCCGGTTCCTGATGGGCCTACAAATGCATATACTTTGATTTTGTTCGCAAATGGTAATTTTAAATCTTTTAATAACATTTTTTAGCTCCTATTGTTCTTTTAAATTTTTTCTTCTTAATTGTCCACATGCCGCATCAATATCTGAGCCTAGTTCTCTTCTTATTGTTGCAACTATTCCATGGTCATTTAAATAGTCTCTGAATTTCATTATATTTTCATTTGAGCTTTTAGTATATTGTCCATTTTCTATTTTATTTATTGGTATTAAATTTACATGGCATAACATGCCTTTTAAAAGTTTTACTAATTCTTTAGCATCTTCTAAGTTGTCATTATTGTCTTTTGCTAATGCATATTCAAATGATATTCTTCTATGTGTTTTTTCTATATAATATTTACATGCTTCCATTAGTTCTGCTATATTAAATGCATTGTTTATTGGCATCATACTACTTCTTTTTTCATCATTTGTTGCATGTAATGATATTGATAATGTACATTGAATATTTTCCTCGGCTAATTTATAAATTCTTGGCACTAGTCCACTTGTTGAAATGCTTATATGTCTTGCTCCTATATTTAGCCCTTTTGGATTGTTTATTATTTTTATTGCATTTATTACATTATCATAGTTATTTAGTGGCTCTCCAATTCCCATAAATACTACATTTGATATTCTAAAACCTGTATCTTGTTCTACTGCTAGTATTTGTTCAACTATTTCACCACTTGTTAAGTCTCTTACAAAGTTTATTCCTGTTGATGCACAGAATTTGCACCCCATTTTGCAACCAATTTGTGATGATACACATATGCTGTATCCATGATGATAACTCATTAATACTGTTTCTATTGCATTTCCATCTAATACATCAAATAGGTATTTTATTGTTCCATCTTTTGATTCTTGTTTTTTTAGTATTTTGTAATTGCATATTGTATAGTTTTCCTCTAGTTTTTTTCTTAGTTCTAGTGATAGGTTTGTCATTTCACTAAATTCTTTTACTTTTTCTTGGTATAACCATTTGAATATTTGCTCTGCTCTGAATGGTTTTTCTCCTATTTTTGTTAGTTCCTCTTTTAATTCTTTTAAATCGTAGTCTTTTATGTTTTTCACTGGTTTTCATTCCTTTTATTTTATTTCTTTTGCATTATAACATTTTTTGACTTTGTTTACAATGTTTATGGATAAAAAAATAGCTCTCCCTATTTTGGGTATAGCTACTTTTTTAGGTTATATGCATTTTTTTAATTTTATTATTGTGTTAGTTTGGATTTTAAATACTAAATCCGGGTGCCACACCATATTCGCTTCTTGCATGGTAATAGTCGTAGCCACCGCCATAGTTATTAACACCACAGAATGTATTACTACTAGAATAAAAAGGTGAACGAAGCCACACCCAAGTATTATTACTACTTGTATTTGTATCTGCTACATATTCACTATACCTTACTAATTTAGGATTTTCATCAACCCATACACTTCCTTTTGTTGTTAATTCATAATATTTATATTGATTGCCTTCTTTGGTAGATGCTACTGCATATTCATCACTATCTGAATTTTTAGGAAATATTTCTGAGCATGACAAAAACCATAATTTATCTTCTGATGGTATGCTTGAATTTATTGTTTCAGTATTTCCTAAATTATATTCTTTTTTTACGGTTTCCACTATTGTTTCTAATTCTGTTGTTCCATCTTCTAATTTTAATTTAGCTAACATTGCTGGCATAGTTTCCATTTTCATTTTACTTGCTCCCCAACCGCCAGTATTATTATCAGTTATATTCATTTGAGCTTCTCCTAATGTTGTTGCAAAATCAAATGTTATTCCTGCTTTTCTTCCATTTGTTTTTGTATCTGAATTAAATCCAATTATTCTTACTTTTTTATCTACTCCATCATATTTTAATATTTTATAGTTTCCTACTCTTAATATTTCTGTTTTACTTCCTACTGTTACAGTTACTGCTGTTGTACTATTTCCTATGTTGGTTGTGTCTATAGCTATTGCATTTGCTGCTTGTTTTAACTCTGCCCATGTTAATTCTATTGCTCTATCTTCTATGTCTCCTGTTGTTTCTGGATTTGTTACTATTACAGATTTGCTTGGTTCTCCTATTATTGCTCCTGTTGTTTCATTTACAGTTACATCATAACCATCTATTTTTATTATTATTTCATCTTCATTTTCTATTATATTACTATCTGTTAGTCCTAAATTTTTCTTTAAATTATCTTTAAATATTATTTTACTAAATACTCCTGTATTGTCAAAACTCCCTGTTGCTTCTAGTTGTACTTTTTCTTTCACTGTTGCCATATTAGTATTCATTTTTGCTTCTCCAGCTTGTGTTAATATTCCATTATTTTCTGTTAACATTGCTATTGAAACACCAGCTAAAATTAAAAGTACAACTATAGTTATCACTAATGCAATTAATGTAATTCCTTTTTGTCCTTGTTTTGACTCTTTTGTATTCTTCATTTTTACAAGCTCCTCTCTCGTTTTTATATTTTATTTTTAAAAATTTAATAACACCTTATTGGCTTATGTTAAATAATTAAAGTGACCCACTGAGCTAGAAAAGAACTATACGGAATGAAACACTATCACCACCACCGTAATTACTATTAAAACAGAACAGTCCTAGACCAGTACCGCCACTATAACCGACCTCCGCGCACAAAAAATGAACTGTCTATACACGGAAAATAAGAAGAATCTGCATTCCAGCTAGACATATTGTTGAGTTCATTAGATGTTTCCCATATTGCATCTCCATATTTTTCTTTATTTGCTTCATAGTTAATTGTCCTATCTTCTATGCTAGATGTTACACCTGTTCCCGCATATGGTGTTTGATATTTTGGTTCAATTTTTAAAAAATCAGGCACAAATTTGTTTTCTGCAGCACTTCCTAAATAATTTGCCACATATTCCCATGCTCCTCCTGCCATATCATATATTCCATATACATTTCTTGTTGTACTTGCTTTTTGTCCATTTTCTGTATAATATTTATAAAATATATTTGTGTAATTTGTTCCAGTTGTCCCATCATCATTTATATTTGTATAAGTTATCTCTATATTATCTCCATTATCTTTTTTACTTCCATCTATTACTGTTGCAGAGTAAATTGTATAATTATCTCTACCACTTCCTGACATTCCTGTTAAGCTTACTGGCTTACTATCTACTTTATATTCATTTTCTGAAGTACTATACGTCATCCCTTCATTATATGGATTATTCCATATTCCAGATTCTTCATCTGTTGATTTTTGCATATTTCCATATTCGCTTTGTGCTAAATATGCTACTGCTCCCCATTGGCTATTTTGCATCATTGTTGTTGTTAGTTCTGAACTATTAAATCCATATATTTTATTTTCATCTTTTGACATATTTTTGGAAATTGTAAACATATCATCTATATCAATATATCTCCAACTTGTTACATTTGGTCTTATTGTTACATCTATTTTGTTACCATAACCATATATTAATTTTTCCTCACTGCTTCCGTGTTATCCCTTCATTGTTTCTTGGTGATTCAATATTACTTGATTCAAATTTTCCTACCCATATTCCAGGTAATTCGCTACCTGTTCCGCCTAAATCTGTATCTGATGTAAATGCTGGGTGAACTACATATTTTTCACCATTTGTTTTTCCATTTGTATTACTTGTTCTTATTGCTGTGTCTTGTCCCTCAGGTGTATCTATAATTCTATCAGATGTTCCTATTAAGAATTTTATTGCAAATTCTCCTGTTCCATTTGCATTTTCATGATATCCACTTTTTACATAATAGCTGTACCTTGGTATCCATACAAACATTGTTGTTATATCATCTTCTGGTATTGGTGTTCCTACTCCTGCACTTAAATAATCTTTTCTTGTTTTTCCATTACTGCAGTTTTCTTTTACTGTTACTACATTTGCCCATTTTTTACTTTCAGTAGAATAGTCATACCAGTCGTTTCCGGTATTACTTTTGTCTGCAACTTCCCATGTTTTATTCGTTGCATTCCATTTTACTGGTATCATTCCTTCTTTTAGATTTGGAATATTTACATTACTATTATTTGCTAGCATTTCCAGTTTTATTAAATCTTCTTTTTCCTTTTGTTCGGCTTCTTCTGTTGCTTGTTTTGAGTTTTTGGCTTGCATTAGTATTCCATTATTTCCTGTTAGCATCGCTATACTTACTCCAGCAAGAATTAAAAGTACCACTATTGTTATCACTAATGCAATTAATGTAATTCCATTGTTCTCTTTCATCTTTATCATTTGCCTCCTCTTATCCTAAAGTATTTAACTTTAAGATAAGCTACACCCTTCTAGGGTGTTTATATACTAACTTTTCTCTCTTTTTATATTATAAAAAAATATAGGAAAAGACCCAAGATGTTTCTTGATAATTTTCTATATTTTTTATTGATTTATATATTATTTATTGCTATAATAATTTCAGTTTTTTAGTCTTAAAGTTAAATACTTTAGGATTTTTTTACATAAAAAACAGTATCAAAATTTAACTTCAATACTGCTTTTGTTTATTTAAACACTTTATTTTATTAATATATTAAATTATAACTTTTCAATTTCTTCTTTTGTTAATCCAGTTATTTTTGATATTGTAGAAATATCCATATTTTCTTCTTTCATCTTTTTAGCGATTTCAATACTTCTTTCTTTTTTTCCTTCAAGGGTTCCAGAGTCATGTCCAGTATTATAGCCTGAATCATA
>CAKOWW010000012.1 GCA_934129785.1 uncultured Clostridia bacterium | reverse complement strand
CTTTGATTTATTTAGTCGTAAATTATTATATCAAAGGACTTTCTTTTTGTATATTCCGAAACCATTTTACACTATTTTAAAATATCAAAACTTGAAAATTAGTAAAAAATATAGTATAATAGAAAACATAATCTGTTTTGTGAAGGGAGAGACTACTATGACATTAGAACAAATATTCAGATTAAGAGATAAGTATCTAGGAAAAGAAACTACTGGCTATGAGAAAGACAAAGAAACAGGAGCCATAATAGTATATGGAATAAATGCAGTATGTATAGATGGAGTATACTATTCTTTGGAAGACGGAAGAATTTTGCTAACTGAAAACTATGTTGAAGAGGTACGGAGATATATAGGTAAAAGAGCATTACAAGTTCCTGGAACAGGAGTTGTGGTTCTTCGAAAAGTTAATGGAGAAATAGAAATATATCTTCAGGAAAGAGTAGATTGTCAAAAATATGGATTACCTGGGGGAGCAATTGAATTAGGCGAAACATATGAAGAATGTGCTATTAATGAATTGGAACAAGAAACAGCGCTAATAGCTAAACAAGAAGATTTGAAATTGTTTAAGGTATATGCTGGTCCAAAACATGTTACTAAATATGAAGACACTGGTGATGTTGTATTCCATAGTGTTATTGTATATTTATTGGATTATCAAAAATGTAGAAAAGCCAATCATGAAGTTGACAAAAATGAAACTAAGTTTTTAGAATGGTTTAAATTGTATGAAGTAGAAAACTTACTAGATCAAAGGTTAGTTTTTCCGAACAATGCCCCTATATTAAGAGACATTGTAAATGCATTTAAAGATGAAAATGCAGATTAAAAAGTTGCCAAAGAGTAAAATCTTTGGCACTTTTTTGTAAATATACTAGACAAAATATGAAAAATATAAAACAATAGGTAAAAAATACTAGTTTTTCAACTTTTTACCCGAAAAGTATTGACAAATAAACAAAAATGGTGTAAAGTATATTAGCATTACAAAAAGAAAAGAGGTAGTATCTATGGAAGAAAAAGTAAAAATATGTATGTTAAGTACATTTTACGGAAAATTGTTAACTGAAAAGCAATATCAATTCATAGATGATTACTACAACAATGATTTGTCACTATCAGAAATAGCAGAAAACAATAACATAACAAGACAAGCAGTTAGGGACATAATAAAAAAGGGGGAAAAGAAACTTTTCGAATACGAAGAAAAGCTTGAATTTATGAAAAGGATGTTAAATCAAGAAAAAAGAATAAAAAAAGCTTTATCTGAATTAACAAAAATTCAAAAAGATTATTCAGACAAACAAATAGCAACAGTATTAGAAAGTGTAAAAAAAGAATTAAATTACCTAGTGTAAAGAATAGGAGTGAAAAATATGGCTTTTGAAGGATTATCTTCTAGATTACAAGAAATAACAAGAAAAATTAGGGGAAAAGCAAGAATTACAGAATCAGACCTAAAAGAAATGTTAAGAGAAGTAAAACTTGCACTTTTAGAAGCAGATGTAAACTATAAAATAGTAAAAGAATTTATAGCAACAATTCAAGAAAAAGCATTAGGGCAAGATGTTTTAAAATCACTAACACCAGGACAACAAGTTATAAAAATAGTAAAAGACGAATTAGTAGAATTACTTCGGAGGAACGGAAAGTAGAATAAATTTCACACCAAATCCACCAACAGTAATAATGCTAGTAGGACTTCAAGGTTCAGGAAAAACAACAACATCTGGAAAACTTGCTAATTTACTTAGAAAACAAGGAAAAAAACCATTATTGGTAGCATGTGATGTATACAGACCAGCTGCTATAAAACAATTACAAGTAGTTGGTAAACAATTAAATATACCAGTATTTGCAAATGAAAACTCAAAAGATGTAGTTCATATTGCAAAACAAGCAATGTCAGTTGCATACTCAAAATTAAATGATGTTGTAATACTAGATACAGCAGGTCGTTTACATATAGATGAACAACTAATGGAAGAACTAAAAGAAGTAAAGAAAAATGTAAAACCACATGAAATACTATTAGTAGTTGATGCAATGACAGGACAAGACGCAGTAAATGTTGCACAAAGCTTTAATGATGCACTTGGAATTGATGGAGTTGTACTAACAAAACTAGATGGTGACACAAGAGGTGGTGCGGCATTATCAGTAAAAAAAGTTACTGGAAAGCCAATAAAATTTGCAGCAACTGGCGAAAAATTAAGTGACATAGAAGTATTTCACCCAGACAGAATGGCAAGTAGAATACTAGGAATGGGAGACATATTATCAGTAATAGAAAAAGCAGAAGAATCATTTGACTTAGAGCAAGCAGAAAAAATAGAAAAACAACTTAGAAAAAATGAATTTGACTTAGATGACTACTTAACACAAATAAGACAAATAAAAAAAATGGGTTCATTTTCATCATTACTAAAAATGATACCAGGAATGAATCAACTAAAAGATGTAAAAGTAGATGATAAAGAATTTGTAAAAATAGAAGCAATGATATGTTCTATGACAAAAGCAGAAAAAAGAAATTCAAAACTTTTAAATGCAAGTCGTAGACAACGAATAGCAAAAGGAAGTGGAACAACAGTGCAAGACCTTAACAAATTCATGAAATCTTTTGAGCTTACACAAAAAATGATGAAAAAGATGAAAAGCAACAAAGGTGGAATGAAAAAATTGTTAAATGGTATTGATGAAAACACTTTAAAGAACTTTAAGTTCTAAAAAAATAAGTTATTAAATTTTTAAATTTATATATAGAAACAGTTGTGGGAGGTGAAAAATATGGTAAAAATCAGATTACAAAGACAAGGAAAGAAAAAAGCTCCATTCTATCACATTGTAGTAGCAGATTCAAAATCTCCAAGAGATGGTAAAATAATTGAAAAATTAGGAACATACAACCCAATGACAGAACCAGCTACAATAGAATTAGATAAAGAAAAAGTTGAAAAATGGATCAAAAATGGTGCAAAACCAACAGATACAGTTAAATCTTTAATCGAAAACGCATAGTTCATAATTGGAAAAACTTAAAAGTTTAACAATATGGAGGAAAAAATGGAAGAATTTTTAAAAACCATTATAACAAATTTAGTTGATAATAAAGAATCTGTTGAAATAACAAAAACAGAAACAGAAGGATCAATTACTTTTGAAGTAAAAGTAGCTGAAGGTGATATGGGAAGAGTGATTGGAAGACAAGGTAGACTTGCAAAATCAATCAGAACAGTTATGAAAGCTACTGCAAGCAAAGAACACAAAAAAGTGTCAGTTGAATTTATAGGATAAATGGAGTTTATTAAAATGACAAAATATCTTGAAATTGGACAAATAGTAAATACTTTCGGAATTAAAGGAATGGTAAAAGTAATGCCATTTACAGAAAATATCGAAAGATTTAGTAAAATGAAAACAGTATATGTCAAAAACAAAAAAGAAAATAAAAAATATGAAATTGAAGAAGTAAAATATCATAAAAATATGGTATTAATTAAATTCAAAGGTATAGAAAACCCAGAACAAGCAGATTTACTAAGACAATGTTACTTACTTGTAGATAGGGCAGATGAAGAACCACTAGAAGAAGGAACTTATTATATAGTAGATATGATTGGATTGGAAGTATATACAGAAGAAGGCGAACTTTTAGGAATTTTAGAAGATATTTTCAATACGGGAAGTAATGACATATATGTAGTAAAAAATGAATTAGGCAAACAAATACTTTTACCATCAATACCTGATGTTATAAAGAAAATTGACATGCCAAATAAAAAAGTAATAGTTCATTTATTACCAGGATTAGTTTAATAAAAATATGGAGGTAACAATGAAATTTGATGTTTTAACACTTTTTCCAGAAATGTTTGATAGTTTAAAACAAAGCATAATAGGGAAAGCAGTGCAAAATGAAAAAATTGATATAAACCTAGTTAATATCAGAGATTTTTCACAAGACAAACATAAAAAAGTAGATGATACTCCATATGGTGGTGGGGCTCGGCATGGTAATGATGCCAGATGTTGTATATAGAGCATATCAATCAATAAAAGATGAAAATGCGAAAGTTATATACATGTCGCCACAAGGGAAGAAACTAAATCAAAACAAAGTGGAAACACTTGCAAAACAAGAACATTTGATAATACTTTGTGGACACTATGAAGGAATAGATCAAAGAGTGTTAGATAAAATTGTGGATGAAGAAATATCAATTGGAGATTATGTACTAACAGGGGGAGAACTCCCAGCAATGGTTTTAATCGACAGTGTAAGTAGATATGTAGAAGGAGTTTTGAAAGAAGAATCTATAAAAGAAGAAAGCTTTTCAAATGGACTATTGGAATATCCGCAATATACAAGACCAGAAATATTTGAAGGTGAAAAAGTTCCAGAAATATTACTTTCAGGGCATCATCAAAAAATAGAACAATGGCGAAAACAGAAATCATTAGAAATAACAAAAAGCAAAAGGCCTGATTTATTAGAAAAAGGCTAGAAAAGGAAGTGCATAACAAAGATGCACCGCTCAGGAAAAAAAGAAAAGGAGGAAATTTTAAAATGGATATTATAAAATCTATAGAACACGAACAATTAAAAAATAAAATACCAGAATTAAAAGTTGGTAATACAGTAAGAGTACATGTAAGAATCAAAGAAGGAAACAAAGAAAGAATCCAAGTATTTGAAGGAATAATAATAAAAGTACAAGGTGGAGGAGTTAACAAAACATTTACAGTAAGAAAAATCTCTTACGGTGTAGGTGTTGAAAAAACATTCTTAGTACACTCACCATTAGTTGAAAAAGTAGAATTAGTAAGAGTTGGTAAAGCAAGACGCGCTAGATTATTCTACTTAAGAGATAGAGTTGGTAAATCTGCTAAAACTAAAGAACAAGTTGGAGCTAGAATTGAAGACAGAGAAATTACAGTTAAAGAAGAATTAACTGAAGAACCTGTTAAAGAAGAAGCACCAGCAGTAGAAGCTAAAGCAGAAAACACAGCTGAATAATATACAAGTAAAGCATTTGAAGTTGATACTTTAATTGCTTTATTTTTTTGCCATTACATTAAAAAAGTGTAAAAATAGAAAAGATTGTTTAATTAAGTTTAATCAACAATTGAAAAAATAGATAATAATTTTTGCGAACAAAATTTTTATTTTTTTTATGAAAAAGTATTGACAAAATAGAAAATAAAATATAAAATAGCCTTAACAAAAACGAACAGCAATTCGCAAAACAAACATTTAATAAGGAGTGGTAAAAAATGAATATAGTAAGAAGAAAAACAAATGTAAAATTAGCAATAAATCAAAGCATAGAGAGACACCCAGTACCAGTACTTGGAGTGGATTACAAAGTTAAAATAGTATATAAAAATACCAAAATAACAGAATTAAATGTAGAAAATAAAACTATAAAAATATCACTACCAAACAAATACAAAAAAATGTCTAATACAGAAATTTTAGACTTAGCAATAGAAAAAATGTACGAACAAATTGCAACTGTGGAAATAGAAAGAGCTATGGAAAAAGCAAGAATAACATTTGGATTTGCACCAGAAGAATACGAAATTTCAAAAATAAAGAAATTGGGAATATGCAAAGACAAAAAAATAACAATAAATCCTGAAATAGTAAAATATAACAGAAAAGTAATAGATTATGTTGTAATGCATCAATATTGCCATTTAAAATATAAAACACATTCAAAAGGATTTTATAAGTTGTTAGAACAATACAAACCAGATTACAAAAAATGTGAAGAAATATTATTAAACATATAATTTTCAACTAAAGAAATTTAATTTATAAAAACTACTAAAGAAGTTATTTTATTTTGTAAAATATAAGCATAAATTGCTTAAGTATTTTGCATATTAAAATAACTTTTTATATATATGTGCCTTAATATAAATTTATGAGAAAATGATGTAAAATAAAATTTAAGAAAATTGCAAAAAATTCATAAAAAATTGAAAAAAATTCATAAATCTATTTATTATTAAATTACTATTTGATATAATAGCAATAAATATATTGGGGTATCGCCAAGCGGTAAGGCAACCGGCTCTGACCCGGTCATTTCGTAAGTTCGAATCTTACTACCCCAACCAAATATTTTTAAGGGGGAACAAATGAAAAAAATAAATAATAGAGGAATAACTTTAGTAGCGTTAGTAATAACAATAATAATCCTGTTAATATTAGCATCAGTTGCAACATATAGTGGACTAAATGTTGTAAAATTTTCAAAATTGACAACATTTACAACAGAAATGAAAATAATGCAAACAAAAGTAAATGAAATCTATCAAAAATACAAAGATGGAAACAGTATTGAAATTGATGGAACTACATATTATGGAAAAAATAAAAATAGCGGAGAGCCAACAATATTAGATATAGGACAAACTTTGGATAGTGTTAGTACTCAAGCAAATAAAGTATTTACTGAAGGGGCTTCAGGAATAACAGATAAGTCTGGTTATAAATATTGGAACAACGAATTAATAAAAAAACTAGGAATAGATGGAGTTGATGGAGACTTTTTTGTAAATGTAGAGAAGAGAAGCATTGTTAGCTATGAAGGATACTTTTATGAAGGAAAATATTATTATACCTTAGAGCAAGTACCTAATAATTTATATAATGTTGAACATGAAGGACAAAGTCAAGCTGGACCAACCTTTGACATAACAAGTGAAGAAATTGGGAAAGAAACATGGAAAGTAACTATATCAAATATTCAATATAATGGTTATATAAGTAAATGGGAAGTTAAATATCAATTAAAAGGTGAAACCAATTGGCAAACAAGCCAAGATTTATCCTTTATTGTAACAAAATCGGGAACATATAATGTAAAACTAGAAAATGGAGACATATCTTCTGAGATTAAGAAAATTTTAATAGAAAAGGAAAGCATTGCAAAACCAGGTGAATACACTAAAAAAACAGAAAAAGACAATTATAAAGATGAAGATGGAAATACTGCTACAGTTCCAGGAGGATTTACAGTATCAAAAATAGAATCCGAGAAAAAAATAGGAAATGGATTAGTAATATACGACATACCAGCAGAAAAGGTTCCAGGAACAGATTGGAATGCTAAGAATGATGATGGATCATATAAAGTACAAACTGAATATAATCAGTTTGTATGGATACCAGTATTGAAGGAAAGTGATTATAAAAAAGATTTTAGTTATCCACATAAATATAATGTTTCTGTTCAGCCATCAACAGATTCTAGTACAACATATACAGATAATAATTATCTTCCAGATTTTATACAACCATCTAGCCAAGGACAAACTGATATAGCAACATTAAATGATAATGCAGAAAAAATAGCGGTTCTTAAATATAATGGTTTTTATGTAGGAAGATATGAAACACGGAAAATCTTCAACAAATACTATTAGAGTCATAAGAAATTGTGAAATATATACAAATGACATAGAAGAAGTAAAAAAAGTTTGTAAAAACTTATATGGAAATGAAAATAAATATGCAGGAAGTGCATTGTGTTCTGGAACGCAATGGGATGTTATGATGCACTTTGTAAATGAAAAATTGGATGGAAATAAAGAAAAATTCAATGTAAGATCGCCGGTCTCAAGCAGACACAATAATAATGATGATAGAACAGGAACATGTTCAGTAGATTTTGTACAAAATATTTTTGATTTAGAAGGAAATTTTTATGAATTTGTTGCTGAAAAAAATACATCTCCATATATGCCGGGAAGACCATTTGTAACAAGAAGTGGTGGAGATGGAGGCTCATATGACGATAAATGTGGTGCAAGTACAAGATATAATGCTAAAGGTGTTGCATCTGAATATGGGGCAATTAGATTAGTATTATATGTAAAATAAAATAAAGTTTAGCCATAAATTAGCTTAAACCTTTACATTTTCAACATTTTACTATATAATATACAAGGTATTAACATAAAAAAATAAATAAGGAGAGATTTATAAATGCAAGAAAACAAAAATCAAAATAATCAAACAGAAGAATTAGACATAAATCATTTAATGCAAATAAGAAGAGATAAATTAAAAGAACTACAAGAAGCAGGTAAAGACCCATATCAAATAACAAAATTTGATAGAACACAAACAGCTGGAGAAATAAAATCAAACTATGAAAAATATGAAAAAAAAGATGTAACAGTTGCAGGAAGAATAATAGCAAAAAGAATAATGGGAAAAGCTTCATTCTGCACAATTCAAGACAGTGATGAAAAAATACAAAGTTATGTAAGCATAAATGACTTAGGAGAAGAAAGCTATAAAGCATTTAAAACATATGACATAGGAGATTTTATCGGAATTACAGGATTTGTATTTAAAACAAGAACAGAGGAAATATCTGTACATGCTAAAGAAGTTACACTACTTTCAAAATCTTTAAGACCATTACCAGAAAAATTCCATGGACTAAAAGATGTAGATTTAAGATATAGACAAAGATATGTAGATTTAATAATGAATCCAGAAGTAAAAGAAACTTTTGAAAAAAGAAGCAAAATTATTCGTGAAATAAGAGAAATATTAGATGAAAAAGGATTCTTAGAAGTAGACACACCAATGTTAAATACAATATCAGGTGGAGCAACAGCAAAACCATTTATAACACATCATAATGCTTTAAATATAGACATGTATTTAAGAATTGCAACAGAATTAAACCTAAAAAGATTAATAGTTGGTGGATATGATAAAGTATATGAAATGGGAAGAATATTTAGAAATGAAGGTATGGATATAAGACATAATCCAGAATTTACATCAATAGAATTATACCAAGCATATGCTGACTATCATGATATGATGGATTTAACAGAAGAAATGTTCTCAAGATGTGCGATGAAAGTATTAGGAACAACAAAGGTAACATATCAAGGACAAGAAATAGACCTAACACCAGGTTGGAAAAAGATAACAATGATAGACTCTATAAAAGAAGCTTGTGGAATAGATTTTAATGAAATTCAAACAGATGAAGAAGCAGTTGCACTAGCTAAAGAAAAAGGAATAGAAATACCAGATGTAACAAAAGAAACAAGAGGAGATGTAATAAGCTTATTCTTTGATGAATATGTAGAAAAAACACTAGTACAACCAACATTCATTTATGACTATCCAATAGAAATATCACCATTAGCAAAAAGAAAGAAAGAAGATCCTCGTTTAACAGAAAGATTTGAAGTATTCATAGGTGGACGTGAATATGGAAATGCATTCTCAGAATTAAATGATCCAATTGACCAATATGAAAGATTTAAAAAACAAGTTGAAGCAAGAGAAGCAGGAGACGATGAAGCTGGAATGATGGACGAAGACTTTATTCAAGCACTTGAATATGGAATGCCACCTACAGGAGGAGTTGGAATAGGAATAGATAGATTAATAATGTTATTAACAGATTCTGCATCAATAAGAGATGTATTACTATTCCCAACAATGAAACCACTTAATTAGATAAGAAGGAGAACGGAATGTTTAATTTTTCATTAGATAAAAGAGTTGTATATGTTGTAATAGCAATAATGGTATTAACAACACTTGTAAATTATATAACAAATCCAGGAGCACTATTTAGTTTGCTTTTAAGCATACCAGGAGTATTAGTAGCAATTACATTTCATGAATTTGCACATGGATTTGTTGCATATAAATTAGGAGATAATACAGCAAAAGACGAAGGAAGGCTTAGCCTAAACCCATTAGATCATTTAGATCCAATAGGAACATTAATGTTAGTATTTGCTGGTTTTGGTTGGGGAAAACCTGTACATGTAAATCCACGTAATTATACAAGAAAAATATCGATGGAAAAAGGTGAAGCAATTGTTTCATCTGCAGGACCAATAATGAATATTTTACTTGCAATAATATTTACACTAATATATTTTGCAGTGAAAAAATATGCATCAGTTGCTTTTCTAAGCTCAACAGTTGGTGGAATAATATTATTACTAATAGTTTCAATCATTAGCACTAATATAGGATTAGGAGTATTTAATCTAATACCATTACCACCATTAGATGGGTCAAAAATAATAATGCCGTTTTTACCATACAAGGCAAAAGAATTTTTTGTAAACAATGAGCAAATATTTTCACTTATATTTGTAGTATTATGGGTAACAGGAATAGCAGGAATAATTATTACTCCAGTAATAAATTGGGTAACATCTGGAATTTTAAATTTAGGACAATTAATATTTTAATAATCAAGATAATGCAGGTTTTGTCTATCCAATAAGATAGGAAAGCCTGTTCTTTGTATGAGATGGGAAAAACACATTAAGTGTTATCCTCTACTCGATTGTAAAAAAGGAAGGAAGAAAAAATGGATAAAGACATAATAACAATGCGGAATAGAATCAAGCTGTGATGAAACATCAGTAGCAATAGTCAAAAACGGAAGAGAAATACTTTCAAATATAATAGATACGCAAATACCAATACATGAAAAATATGGTGGAGTAGTTCCAGAAATTGCATCGAGAAATCATATAGAAGCAATATCTAGAGTAACAAAAAAGGCATTAGAAGAAGCAAATGTGAAATTAGAAGATATTGATGCAATAACACCAACATATGGCCCAGGACTAGTAGGGGCATTATTAGTAGGGTTATCATATGCAAAGGCATTAAGTTTTGCAACAAATAAACCATTAGTAGGAGTAAATCATATACAAGGTCATATTGCGGCAAATTACATAACATATAAAGAATTAGAACCACCATTTTTATGTGTAATGATGTCAGGTGGAAATACTCAAATTGTATATGTTAAAAATTATACTGAATTTGAAGTATTGGGAAAAACACGAGATGATGCAATAGGAGAGGCTTTTGATAAAGTAGCAAGAGTAGTAGGATTAGGATATCCAGGAGGACCAAAAGTAGACAAACTTGCTAAAGAAGGAAAACCTAATGTACAACTTCCAAAAACGCATTTTGAAGGTGAAACATTAGACTTTAGTTTTAGTGGAATAAAGACAGCCGTAATAAATGTACATCATAAAACACCAGATATAAACAAAGCTGATCTATGTGCAAGCTTTGAAAAAAATGTAACTGAAACATTAATGGAAAATGTTATAAAAGCAATAGAGAAAACAGGATTGAAAAAGATAACATTAGCAGGTGGAGTGTCAGCAAATTCATATATAAGAGCTGAATTTAAAAAACTTGAAGAACAAGGAATAAAAGTCTATATGCCTGATTTAAAACTATGCACAGACAATGCAGCAATGATAGCATCAGCAGGATATTATAACTATATAAATGGAAAACGAGATGAATTAAATTTAAATGCAATACCGAATTTAAAATTATAATAAAGAAAAGGAGAAACGAATGTCAATATATACAATAGGTGATTTACATTTATCTTTTAGAGAAAATAAGCCGATGGATATATTTGGAGGAAATTGGGCAAATCATGAAGAAAAAATAAAGGAAGACTGGCTAAAAAAAGTAAAAGAAGAAGACTTAGTGGTTTTACCCGGAGATTTTTCATGGGCTACATATTTAAAAGATGCGGACTTAGATTTTGAGTATATAAACAATTTGCCAGGAAAAAAACTTCTATTAAAAGGAAACCACGATTACTGGTGGACAACTCTTAACAAATTGCGTACATTTGTAGAAGAAGAAAAATTTTCAAATATAGATTTTATTTATAATAATGCATATGAATTTGAAAATAAAATAATAGTAGGAACAAGAGGTTGGAGTTTTGGAGAATCAGAAGAAGATAAAAAAATAGCTAAAAGAGAAGCTATGAGACTGGAACTTTCAATAAATGAAGGAAAAAAATTATATGGCGAAGAAAAAGAAGTAATAGCTTTTATGCATTATCCACCTATAATAAATTCGCACATTGCAAAAAATGAACCAAGTGACTATGTAAGAATAATGCAAAAATATGGAATAAAAAAATGCTTTTATGGACATTTGCATAGTACATCTATACAAGAAGCGGTAGATGGTAATTATTTTGGAATTGAATTTAAATTAGTAAGTGCAGATGGTGTAGATTTTAAATTAGTAAAAATAAATTAACATAAGAATGCATACATGGAAGGAGAAAATAAGGCACTAACAAGAGCTTTATATAAGGTAATGATAGATTTAGATAAAGATGTAAAATACATAAAAGGGGTAGGACCAAGTAGAGTCCTACTTTTAAATAAATTAGGAATATTTACATTAAAAGACTTGATAACATATTATCCTCGTACATATGAAGACAGAAGTAAACCTAAGGTTATATGTGAATGTGAAGATGGACAAGAAGTATTAATTGAGGCGATAGCATGTGGCAAAATTTCAAATGTAAGGATAAGAGGAAAAACTATGCAAAAATTAGTAGTAAGAGATGAAACAGCGTCTGTAAGCATAACATGGTTTAATCAACCATATTTACGAAATATTTTTGTAATAGGTAATAAATACAAATTCTTTGGAAAAATAAATAAAAAAAATGGTAAATTTACAATGACATCTCCTATATTTGAAGGAATAGAAAAAGTACAAAATACAGGCAGAATAGTGCCAATATATCCATTAATATTTAACTTATCTCAGAATAATTTAAGAAAAATAATGGAATCAGCAATAGAAATTACATATGGAAATCTAGAAGAAACATTACCTGAATATTTAATAAAAGAATATAAATTAGAAGATATAAATAATGCAATAAAACATATACATTTTCCAGACGAACTAAAGGATTTCAATATAGCAAGAAACAGACTAGTATTTGAAGAATTACTATCTGTACAATTAGCATTGTTAGAACTAAAAAATAACTATGTAAATGAAGAGATTGGAATACAATTTAGTAAAGACGCAAAAATGTCAGATGTTATAAATAGTTTACCATTTAAACTTACAAAAGCACAGTTAAGAGTCTTAGAAGAGATTGATAATAATATGGAATCAAAAAAGCCAATGAATAGGTTACTACAAGGAGATGTTGGTTCAGGAAAAACGGTAGTGGCAATGTGCACAGCATATAAAGCAGTAAAAACTGGATATCAAGTAGCTATAATGGCTCCAACAGCTATACTTGCAAAACAGCATTTGGAAAATTTCAATAATATATTAGGAAAATTTGGAATAAAATGTGAATTATTAGTATCTGGAATAACAAAAAAGAAAAAAGAAGATATATTAAAAAGACTAGCAGAAGGGGAAATAGACATAATAATTGGTACACATGCATTAATTGAAGAAAATGTAAAGTTTAAAAAATTAGGATTAGTAGTAACAGATGAGCAACATAGATTTGGAGTAAAACAAAGAACTAGAATTGCTGAAAAAGGAAAAAATCCAGATATATTAGTAATGACAGCAACTCCTATTCCGCGTACACTAGCACTAATTTTATATGGAGATTTGGATATATCAATAATAGATGAATTACCACCAAATAGAAAAAAAATAGAAACATTTGCAGTTGGAAAAAATATGCAAACGAGGGTAGACCTTTTTATAGAAAAACAAATAAAAGAAGGAAGACAAGCCTATATAGTGTGTCCATTAGTTGAAGAAAATGAAGAAATGGACTTAAAATCTGTTGAAAAACTATATGAAACATATAGTAAAGAGATTTTTCCACAATATAGAGTACAGTATATACATGGAAAAATGAAACCAAAAGAAAAAGATGAAATAATGGAGAAATTTAAGAATAAAGAGATAGACATATTAATATCAACAACTGTTATAGAAGTCGGTGTAGATGTGCCAAATGCAAATATAATGGTAATTGAAAATGCAGAGAGATTTGGCTTGGCAGCTTTACATCAATTAAGAGGAAGAGTAGGTAGGGGAGAATTTAAATCTTATTGCATTCTAAAATTTGAAGGAAAAGGAGAAAATGTAAGGAAAAGAATGCAAGTAATGTGTGAAACAAATGATGGATTTGTAATATCTGAAAAAGACCTTGAATTAAGAGGAGCAGGAGATTTCTTTGGAACAATGCAACATGGATTGCCAGAATTTAAAATAGCAAATTTATTTGAAGATGTCCAAACTTTAAAAATAGTACAGGGGGTTGCAATAAAAATTTTAGAAGAAGATTCTAAACTTGAATTAGAAAAGAATAAAAAATTAAGGAATCTAGTAAAAGATAAATTTACGGGAAGAATTGAAATATAAAAAGAGACTACAAAAAAGTAGTCTCTTAGACCAATTTAAAGTAATTATGCAATTAATCTATTCAAAAACTTCGCTTATAATACCTTTTCCTAAGACAGAATTGTTATAATAAATATCAAATTTATATCCTGTAGTAAAGATAAGCGGTTCATCTAAATATAATAAAATATAAAAGCAATTGTCAACATAATCATCTGCATCTTCAGCAATTAAATATAATTTACATTTAGTATGCGAATTTGCACCAAAGTTGATTGAACATTCTAAGTAATTAGAATGAAGCAATTTTCGATCTCTTCTTAAATTATAAAGAAATAAATGAGCTTTACACTTTAAGTAAGGTCTAACGGTTTGTGGTGTAGATAAAATACATCCGATATTAATATTGTCATTACGACTGTTTGTTAATAATAACAGAATGTTATCTCCACTTGTTGCTGTAGACGAAAAGTCTAAATGTTCTTTGCTATTTGAAACTTTTTGAATTGCAGCAACATATGTTCTTAAAATATTACTTTTACTAACAATTTCTAACGAATCACCAAGTGTAACTGTACCGTTGCTTATTTTGCCAGATACAGTTAAACCTCGATTCGCATTGTAATTGATTCCTTTTATTTCCATAAAAAAATTTGAATTGTCCATAATAATTTTCCTCCTGTATAATAATTTTAGATAAAAATAAAAGAATTATTTTAAATTGGTCTCTAGAAAATAAATTTTTCTATATTTAAGAATTTTACCATTTTTTTCCATAAAATCAATATTAAGTTTGCAAAACCACAAAAATCATATATGAAAATTATTAAAAATTCTGGCGAACTATATTAGAGTTATTATGAAGAAGTTATTGAAAATAAATTTGACATATGGTATATTAAATAAGAATAAACAAAGGAGAAAATAAAGTGTATAGATTAAAAGATTTTGATAAATCAAGTAAAAATATGCATATTATGCTAAAAGTAATTAGCATAATGATATATATAATAATAATTCCAATAATCATATTTAATATAACACTTGTTATTAAATCATGCTTAAATCCAAGCAAAACGCCAACATTTTTTGGAATAAAAAGCTTTGTAATTGTTTCTAAAAGTATGGAACCTACTATAATGACAGGTGATGCAATTTTTGTGAAGCAAATTGCAGAGGAGAATTTAAAAGTTGATGATATAATTTCATTTAAAGATGGAGATTCAGTAAATACTCATAGAATTGTTGAAATTGTAGAAAATAATGGAATTAAAAGATATAGAACAAAAGGCGATAACAACAAAAAAGAAGACAGAGACCTGGTTAAATATTCACAAATAGAAGGAAAATATGAATTTAGAATAAAAGGTTTTGGAAAATTTATAGAAATTTTAAAAAATAAAATAACATTAGTAATTTTATTAATAATACTAGTTTTAGTTTCTGCAATGCAGGTTAGATTAAACAAAAAGAAATTGGAAAGAAAAGAAAAAAGATATAAATATAATTTGGAACACAGAAAGAAGGTTTTATAATTTGTATAAAGCAGTATTTATTGATATAGATGGAACTTTAAGAAATGATAAAGGTCAAATTACAAATAGAACAAAAGAAGCAATAAAAAATGTAACAAGTAAAGGTATATGTTCAGGCAGACCAATACATAGCACAATAGAAGTAAGCAAGGAAAGTAATGCAAGTAAATACATAATTTGTTCTAATGGGGCACATATATATGATTACAAACAAGAAAAAACATTATATTGTAGCAAAATGACTGAAGAAAATTGCTTGAAATTATATGAAATTGCAAATAAATATGATGTAAAATTTGTTTTAAATACAGAAAATGGAAGATATGTAAATAAAAATGAAATTGATGAAGATGATGATTTAATAGACAAACCAATAGCAGAATTTTTAAAAGAGCATGATGTTTCACAATGTATATTCATATCACCAAAATGTGAGACAATAAAGACAATAAAAGAAATTGAAATTCCTAAAATAAAAGATGTTGAAATTAAAAACCAGTCAAAATGCTTAACAAATCCAGAAGAAAAACCTTGGCCTATAACATATTGTGATATTGCAAATTCGGATTCATCAAAAGGAAATGGAATAAAGAAATTTTGTGAAATAATGAATATAGATTTAAAAGACACTATGGCTTTTGGTGATGACTACAATGATGTTCCTATGTTTGAAACAGTTGGACATGCTGTGGTTATGGGAAATGCCAATGATTATATAAAGAAAAATTATGCAGATGAAATTGCTGAAAATAATAACCTAGATGGAGTTGCAAAAATTCTAGAGAAACTATTATAATGTGGATTAAAATAACAATATGATAATGGTACAAAGATGCTAAAATATAGGTATTAAAAATCTGGTTGACTTTTGTCCATAAAAATAGTAATATAGTAAAGAACAAAAAAAGGATGTTGATTTATATGTTTCAAATAATAATAAAATTAATTGCATCAATAATGCTTCTTTTAGGTAGCACACTTATATATGATGCACGAATAATAACAAAGGAATATTTTGGATTTGGAGATCAAAATGAAGCTACAAGTGGCTTCAAAATACTTGGTTTTATAATTATAATAATTGCCAGTTTAATATTCTATTGTGTAAAATAATTACTAAAGACATTTTGTGTTGCCAAATTAAAACCAGGAAATTAAAACTTTTAAAAATTATGGAAAACTTAAAAATAGGAAACTTTAAAAAAATTGCAAATTTTACTTGACATTGCAAGTTTTATTGTGATAAAATAAAAAATGTCATATGAAATGCGGATGTGGCGGAACTGGTAGACGCGCTGGTCTTAGGAACCAGTGTCAACGACGTGGGGGTTCGAGTCCCTTCATCCGCACCAAAGCAAGTTTTCGCCGAACTAATAAAAAGCCTAATACAAGCAAGGTTCAAGAAAATGATTGTAAATAACACATATAAGTCGATTTAATCGGCTTATTTTTTTGCTTTTTAATAAATCAACTGAAAGAACAAGAAAATAGTACTGAAGAATTAAAAGCAGCAAATCAATTAAAATGGGTTAGAAAGATGAATAATATTAAGAATAGAGCTGAAGAAATTATATTGAGCAATTTAATTTATGTATAAAGTGATAGAGCGGAAACTTGCAATGCTTGTTACCGCTCTAAGAAGAAAATCTTAATAATTTCTTTTTTCTGATTCAAGAAGTTGTATTGCAATATTCTCCTTTAATTTAATAAACTTCTTATTGCAATATAAATATACTTCGTTACTATTGTAACTTCCTGTTAATTTTATTTTGTCTTTGCCAGCATCACGACCTCTTCCATAACAAATACAAATATCAATCACAGGATTAGAATAACCGATTGTGTAAGCTTTGTCTTCTTGGAAATTATACTCTAAATAATACTCTTCTTCATTATTCATATATAAAGTGATTTTTACAGTTTCATAGGCGAAATCAATGGTTTTTACTTTTTTATTATCACTATATATATCAAGAATTAAATACTCTCCTAAATAATGAAATAAGTTAGACATTTTTTTATATGTCTGCATGTATAAATTTGGATTATGAGCAATTCTTGAATAATATTCTATAAAATTATTTATTTCATCCAAATTATATCTTGCTTTGCCTTGGTAAGTTGTATGATATTGCATTTCTATAATAATCTCACCATCCTTAGAAAGAACTTTTCCGCTTGCTTTACGATCGATTGCAAAAATATAGTTGTCAATTGTCGTAGTAATTTCCATAAACTTTGCATAATAGTAACCAGAATCTCCTATTCGAATACGATATACTACGATATCTTCGTTTTCTGTAATAGAAAGATATGCTTCATCATCGTTTTTAGTTAATAATTCAATCATATACTTTTTCTCGTCAGTAATTAGATGGAATTTTTTCCATTCATTTCTAACTTTTTTTAATTGTCTTGAATTTTTAATATTGAAATATCTTACTATCAGTCTTTCTAAATTAAGAGTCATATCGCAATCTGTAGGAAACCATTCACTAAAAATTTTAATTACAGAATCAGATACTTTCAAGTTAGCTACATTACCATTTTCTTCTTCGGGTTTGACCTTTGCTGTCATAATTTTAATTGCCACTATACTTTCTAGTGGCTCTCCTTTCTGCATCTAGCGCATATATATTTTACATCTAAAATAAGCCGTTGTCAAGTGTTATGTAAATTCCAGCAGCTTAATTCTGTATATATCTAAAAAGCTTGTATCTATTCCTTTTTTCTTTAAAATACTTTCAAAGACTTCTAACGGTGTTTTATATCCGAATGCCTTTCTTGGCATATTATTTATTTTTCTTGCTATATTTAATATATTTTCATCACTTGATTTTTCTACTAATTGACTTGTTATTAGAAAAACTCTGAAGAAAAAGCATAAGAAATAAATTGCAAAAGATAATACATCTGGTACAACATCACTTGCAAATAACGAGATACAAAATGCTAATTAATTATCAAGAGTAAATAAACACAACTTAAGAGATTATGATAACAATAGAGATTACATAGAAGCCATCAAAGGAAGTTACAATTTACTAGAAGATGTTAAAGCAATTTATATGCAAGAATTTGAAGAAGCAAGGAAAAAGTCTTTCTGCAAATGATGAGTACAAGGATTATTCAAGTGTATTATCTATACAGAAAGCAGAAATAACTGGTTTAATAGAACTATGCAATGAATACGGAATTGATATTAAAAGTACAAACAACGAAGTGTAGAATTTATAAAATAAAGAAGAAGGTGTTTAAAAAATTTAAGCACCTTCTTCTTATAGTAAGACCTATATATAAGCCTCTACTTTGTGGATATATCAACAGCAATATATTCTGTTGATATATGAGCCTTAGAGTCCTCTGGACAATCGCATTTAAAAATCACACAGCATGGTGCTTCGACTTTCCTAGCCAAATTAAACCCACACTGTGGACATACAAAGTGAAGTACAGCAGATTCACCTTTTGGTAGCTTGAGTTTCACTTTGTTTTTTAGTGCAAGTTCTTCACCAGAAAGATGTCCTTGAGAACCGTTAACAGACTCATACAGTTTTCCAACTCCTGTTGAAGTTTCAATACTCATTGTTGCATGAACACCGTCACAATTAAAAGGCTTATATGTTAAAGCCATACCAACAATAAAACAAAAAATAACTGCAATAAGACATTTAAAAAAATGTCCCAACTTCAAATTAAAATTCATAACTAACTCCATAAAAAACATAAAACATCAAAAGATGTATGAGAGGCTATATATAAACATTAGAGTAAAAAACTCTAATGGAATTTCAATGTGCACCTAGTACTTGACCAGTATACATAATAATCGTATAATATTTAATGTGAAATGTCAATAGCTTTTAGGTAATAATTTTATCAAGGTTTCTTGATTTTTACAGAAAAATTTGTTAAGCTAATAGAAGATTGAACATATAAGGAGATCAATTATGCAACTAAGAAAAAATGAAGAATATATAGTTAATATAATAGATAATGGATACAATGGAGAAGGAATTGCTAAAATAGAAGGAATAACTGTATTTATACCAAATGCAATAAAAGGTGAAAAAGTTAAAATTTTAATAGTTAAAGTACTTACATCACATGCATTTGCCAAAATAATAGAAATTTTAGAAAAGTCTGAAAACAGAATTGAAACTGATTGCGAAACATTTAAGAGATGTGGAGGATGTAGCTTAAGACATGTTAAATATTCTGAAACATTAAAAATGAAGCAAAATGCAGTTCAAAGTCTAGTAAATAAAATGTTAACAAATAAAATAAATGTAGAAGAAACATTAGGAATGGAGAATCCATATTACTATAGAAATAAAGCACAATATCCAGTTGGAAGAGACAAAGAAGGGAAAATACAAATGGGAGTATTTGCTAACAGAACTCACCAAATTGTTCCAATTAAAGAATGCTTAATACAAAATAAACAAACAGAAAAATTGGCAAAATTTGTAGTGGATTTTATTAGAAAAAATAATATTTCAGTATATGATGAAAAAACTGGTAAGGGGCTAATACGTCACATTGTTACCAAAATAGGAATAAAAACAAATGAAATAATGTGCATAATTGTAATTAATGGAAAGAAAATACCAAAGGAAGATGAGTTGGTTTCTGAAATTACTGAAAAATTTTTAAATGTAAAATCAATTATAAAAAATATAAATATGAAAAATACAAATGTTATATTGGGTAAAGAAAACATTAACTTATATGGAAATGGATTTATTGAAGATAAATTAGGAGAATATATTTTTAAAATATCTCCATTATCATTTTATCAAGTAAATCCAATTCAGGCAGAAAAATTATACAATATAGGCGTTGAAGGTGCAATGATAACAAAAGAAGATACTGTTTTTGATTTATATTGTGGAATAGGAACAATTTCGTTGTTTATGGCAAAATATGCGAAGAAGGTTTATGGCATTGAAATAGTTGAAGAGGCTATAAAATCAGCAAAAGAAAATGCGAAAGTTAATAATATTAAAAATACGGAGTTTATAGCTGGAGATGTAGAAATTGTATTAGATGAATTAGTAAATAAAAAGAATATTATGCCTAATATAGTTATGGTTGATCCACCAAGAAAAGGGTTAGATAATAATAGCATTGAGAATATTTTAAAAATAAATCCCAAAAAAATAGTGTATATTAGTTGCAATCCTGCAACATTGGTTAGGGATTTAGCTAAATTTGAGGAAATGTATGATATTAAATTTATAAAGCCAGTAGATATGTTTCCATTTACAAGCCATGTGGAGTGTGTTGCGGTATTAAAACTTAAATAAATCCAAAAAAATGTCAACGTTTTATGATATGTCAACTGTACTGGAAAATAATCTGTAATTATATAAAAACATAATTTAAATTAATAAAAATTATACATAAAAAACACAACAGGGTAAATGATTGATATTAGTGAAAATAAAAATTCAAAATGGAAAAAACAATTTTGAAAGAGTAGAAATTATTAGTAGGTTGAATATTAGAGAAGGAGGAATTTTATGAGTGATAACCAAATAACAATACAGCCAGAAGAATCATACAAAATAATTAGAAAAAGTGTACTAACAGCACAATCAAAAGTATATACAGCAGTAAATTCAGCAATGGTGCAAGCATATTGGGAGATAGGACAAGAAATACATAAAGCATGTGGAAAAAATGATAGAGCAGAATATGGTAAAAAATTACTAGAATATTTATCAGAACAGTTAACAAGTGAATTTGGAAAAGGATTTACAGTTGCGAATTTAAAAAATATGCGACAATTTTATCGCACATTTCCGATTCGCCAGACACTGTCTAGCGAATTGAGTTGGTCACATTATAACTTATTAATGAGAATTGAAGATGAAAAATCCAGACAATTTTATGCTAATGAATGTGTAAAATCTAATTGGAGTGTAAGGCAATTAAAAAGACAAATAGGAACATTCTACTATGAAAGATTATTAGCGAGTCAAGATAAAGAAACAGTAAAAAAAGAAATAGGATTACCAGAAAAAGTAGAACCTAAGAATATAATAAGAGATCCTTATGTATTAGAATTTTTAGGATTAGAAGGAAAAACAAGTTTTTATGAAAAAGACTTAGAACAAGCAATAATAGATCATTTGCAAAAATTTTTATTAGAATTAGGAAGAGGTTTTTCTTTTGTAGCAAGACAACAAAAAATAACTTTTGATGGAAGGCATTTCTTTATTGATTTAGTGTTTTACAATTATATATTAAAATGTTTTGTAATAATAGATTTAAAATTAGGAGATTTAACACATCAAGATTTAGGACAAATGCAAATGTATGTAAATTACTATACAAGAGAAATGATGAATGAAGGAGATAATCCACCAATAGGAATTGTATTATGTGCAGATAAAAGTGACCAAGTTGTAAAATATACTTTACCGGAAGATAATAATCAAATATTTGCTTCAAAATATAAGATATATCTGCCTACAGAAGAAGAATTTAAGAAAGAATTAAATTTAGATAACTATGTTAAGAAAGATGAAAGTCCAATAAATACAGAGGAATAAAAATCATAAAAAGTAGAGTTTGATAATGAGGTAAAACTTAAATTGGAAGTCTTTGTCTAAAGGCTTTCTTTTTTAGGCTTTTTATGACAAAATGCTTGTGGAATAATATATATAATTATTAAATAAAGGGGAAAAAATAAAACATGAAAAATGTAGTAATAGTGGATACCAATTTTTGGTAAATATAATAACATATTTGAGGAAAAAAGTGTTATATAATAGCGAAAAACAAATGATGTTGTAGAAGTTTTGGTTGAGAATAATAAAAGACCAAGAAAATATTGGAGCGACCTGAAGCAAAAGCTTATTTCAGAAGGATTTTTTGAAGTGTCCGAAAAAATCGGACAGTTGAAAATGTTGGCAAAAGATGGAAAAATGAGATTAACAGATGTAGCTGACACAAAAACATTATTAAGAATTATACAAACGATACCATCTCCAAAAGCAGAGCCTTTTAAAAGGTGGTTAGCACAAGTAGGAAGCGAAAGATTAGAAGAAATTGTAAAACCAGAACTTGCTATTAATAGAGCAAAAGAAACATATATAAGAAAAGGATATGAAGATACATGGATTGCACAAAGACTAAAAACAATAGATAACGGAAAAGAGTTAACTGATACATGGAAAGAAAGAGGATCAACAAGAAATAAAAAGAAAAATCTTAAAAGATTACAAACTTTTTTGATTTCAATTTACTTTTCACTGAAAAAATGATATAAAATATTTAAGTTTTATCTCTAGGCAGAATGGAGGAAAGATGGAAATTCAAGTCATAGAGAAAAAAACGGAAGAATAAATAGAGTAATACGAGCAATAAACAACATTCAAATAATACTGCAACAAGAGAGAAACAACGCATGTGGAATGCGTGTCAGTGATACAACTAAAACAATAAGTGTATATTTTTAAAACAATGGTATATGGAGGTAAAAAATATGAATATTGATATTAAAAAGGTGAAAATTATTGTGACTGTACCTGCTGAAAATGTTGAACAGGTCAGAAACGCTATATGTAATGAGGGCGCAGGAGTTATAGGAAATTATACATATTGCACTATGAGTACAAAAGTTATTGGAACTTTTATGCCAGATGATAAAGCTAACCCATATATTGGTGAAAAGAATAAATTAGAGTTTGTAGAAGAAGAAAAATTAGAAGTGATGTGTGATATAAAAATAGCAAAAAAAGTATTAAAAAAATTAAAAGAAGTTCACCCTTATGAAGAACCAGGCATAGATATTATTCCACTAATTAGTGAAGAAGATTTAATATAATTTTAAGGAGTTATAATACTTATGAAAGAAATAGTTGTGGCATCAAATAATGAAGGCAAAATTAAAGAAATTAAAGAAATACTAAAAAATTATAAAATAATTTCTATGAAAGAAGCGGGAATAAATATTGATATAGAAGAAGATGGAGAAACTTTTGAGCAAAATGCAATAATTAAAGCAGAAACTATTGCAAAAAAGCTAAATGGAAAAATGTGTATTGCAGATGATTCTGGAATCGAAATTGAGTACTTAAAAGGTTTTCCAGGTGTACATACAAAAAGATGGCATAAAGGAACAGACAGAGAAAGAAATTTGAAATTAATAGAGAAATTAAAAGGAATACAAAGGGAAGAACGAAAAGTTACTTTTACTGTTGCTATTGCTTTATCAGATGGAGAGAGAACAGTTTGTAAAACAGGTAAGATTAATGGTTTTGTAACTGAAATGGTTAGAGGAGAAAATGGCTTTGGGTTTGACGAAATATTTGAATTAGAAACAGGGAAGACTCTAGCTGAGCTAACAAAAGAAGAAAAAAATAAAATAAGTGCGAGAAAAATAGCTCTGAGAAAACTAAAAAATGTTATATGGTAAAACAATTTTAATTTTAAATTTTTTTGAAAGCTGAAACCTATGGTACAAGCTACTTTTAACAAATGAACAAAAAATATTTAAAAAAAATCAAAAAAAGTATTGACAATAATACAAAAAGTTAGTATAATAAGTCCTGTCGAAAGACATGGTCGCTTAGCTCAGCTGGGAGAGCATCTGCCTTACAAGCAGGGGGTCACAGGTTCGAGCCCTGTAGCGACCACCATGTTTTACGGCCTGGTAGTTCAGTTGGTTAGAACGCTAGCCTGTCACGCTAGAGGTCGACGGTTCGAGCCCGTTCCAGGTCGCCATTTTTTTATTTAAAAGAGATTAATGGCTTCATAGCTCAGTTGGTAGAGCAGGGGACTGAAAATCCCCGTGTCAGTGGTTCGATTCCACTTGAAGCCACCAAACACTAAGTGAAAGTAGTTAACTAAATGTTGACTACTTTTTTGGCATTGAATAAAAATGCTTGCATAAATAAAATATGACATATAATAAGAACTTTAACAAAAATAGTAAAGCAAAAAGAATTGAGCATTAGACTCAATTCTTTTTGTCAGTATCAATATCAACTTTCATATTATTACCATAGCGCTTAACTTTTTGAGTAGTAGTTTTCTCAAATTCCTTATCGCGAACTATAAAACTCTTAATATGTTTATAATTAGGAAGTTTTTTATTAACTCCAGCTACGGCGTCGGAAACAATTTTCCAAACTTCTTCTTTAGTAGGAACACTACCTTTTAAATACTCAGTAATAGCACTAATATTAGGATAAATTTGAGCATTTATATAAGTTTCGTCATCATTTTCTTTTTTTATTCCAGTAACTAAAGATTCCGAAATTAAAGGATTATCATTTAAATAATATTCAACTTCTTCTGGATAAATATTTTTTCCATTTTTAGTAACAATAACACTTTTACACCTACCAGTAATATATAAATATCCATTTTCATCAATTTTTCCTAAATCACCAGTATGGAACCAACCATCTACAATAGTTTTTTTAGTTTTTTCTTCATCTTCATAATAGCCTAGCATAACATTAGGGCCTTTTACTACAATTTCTCCAACACCTTCGGCGTTTGGACTATCAATTTTATATTCTACATTTGGAATAGGCAAACCAGCACTATCATCTTTTTGGAAGAAGTCTGTATTTCCGGCAACTAGTGGGGCACATTCTGTTAATCCATATCCTTGCAGTGTTTTTAAATTTAGATTTTTAAAATCAGATATTATATTTGGATTAGCAGCAGCTGCACCAACTATAAATACGCGTAATCTACCACCTAAGGTGTTTTTTACTTTTGTTTTTACTATTTTCTTTAATAAAAATGGTAAGTCAGAATAGGGGTTTTCATTATTTTGCTTTTTATATTTATCAGGTAAAGATTTATTCATGTTTTTTACAATGTTTTTATACAAGTTTTCTAATAACAATGGAACACATAATATCACAGAAGGGTGAAATTCTTGCATGTTTTTTGCAATATATCTTAGTCCTTCACAATGAGCAATACATGCTCCACTATATATAGGCAACAAAAATCCAAGCGTACATTCATAAGTGTGGTGTAAAGGTAAAATAGAAAAGAATACATCACTTCTTTTGACTTTTACAATTCCATATGTTGATAAAATGTTAGAGCAAATATTTCTTTGTGATAAACATACACCTTTTGCACTACCTGTAGTTCCAGATGTGAATAATAATATTTTTAGTTCATCTGGGTTAATTTTAATTTTATCAAAATCTGTAAAACCATCTGTATAAGCTTTTTTGCCTTCTTCAAGTATTTTCGAAAAATCATTTTCAAATGTTATAAATAAAGTTTCTTTATTGTTTAAATTATCAGAAGTTTCTTTAACTAATTTTAAGTTTTTGTTATCACCTAAAATACAAACACTTTTTGATACATTCATAAAATTGATAACATCTTCGTTATGCAATTCTTTATCAATTGGAACTACAATTCCAACAATTGAAGCTGCTAAGTAAGAAACAGACCATTCATAGCTGTTTTTTCCTATTACAGCAATTCTTTTATTAGAAAAGCCTTTTTTTAGTAGACTTGTCCCTAAATAAATTATGTCATTTTTAAATTGTTCATATGTTATTGGTACAATTTTTCCTTCTTTATTTTTTAATTTGAAAGCAGTTCTGCTACGATAAATATCACCTGAACGATAGATCATATCTTTAAAGTTAGTTACTTCTTCAGTTTTGTGGTACTTTTTGGCTAATTGTTCTGCTACATTAAGTTTTTCTTTCATTTTGTTCCTCCTAAATTATTGATATCTATAAAAAATATAATTACAATCTTTTTTTAAAGTTATACTTCCATCATAAATAGATTTATTTTCTGATTCTAGTGGTATGTTTAAAAATACTGTGCATTTAAATTTTTGGTTTAAATTGTTGGTTATAAATATATCAAAAGAAATGTCACATGATATAGAATTTGATAATATATTACATTTTTTTAATAATGAACCATCATATGTAATTGGACTCGAAGTATCTGTTATTGTATAATCTGTTTTTATGTTGCTATTTACATAGCTAAGAACAATAGGGTTTGCTAAGTTATTATACAATGTTGGTGTATTTAAATCTGCATTATCATCTGATGTGATGTTAAAATTTAGTTTGCTGTGAATTTCGTTATTATCATCAATATCACTTTTTGCAAAATTGTTTATGTTTTTATAATAAAGTTTGGGTTCTCCAACATTTGGCTTTTTTGTGAAATTTATATTGTCAATATAAACTTCTTTAAATGTGTTTTCTAAAGTTTTTTCGCCTTGGGAACTACTTATAAATAATGCTATATCAGTATATTGATATAAATTTTCAATTGTATAGTTTGAGGCTGTCGCATTTTTATTTTTTGCATCACAGCTACTAAAAAGTGTGATATTATTAATCTTAAATACTGTGTTTTGATTTTTGTTTGCAAATGATAAAATATCACTTTCAAAATTTCTTTTTAACACATATTTAAAAAGCAATAAATATGCGAGGAAAAACACAACTATAAACAGTAAAATTGCTATAATTGTTAATATTATTTTTTTCTTATTCATGTTTCCTCCTTTGTAAGATACTTATATAATAGTATAATTTTTTTAAAAAATCAACTAAAAATTTCTAGTAAAGTTAAATTGACAAAAAATCTCGAAAAAGGTAGAATATATCTAGGTGATTATATGAGAGCAAAAGATAAAACAGGTAAAAAGATGAAATTTACAATAAAAAACCTTATTCTTTTTTTAGGTTTTATTCTTATTATATTGTATAGTATTATATTTTATAACTATTTTTTTATAAATAATGAAGTATTAGCTAAAGAAACATCAGCTGAAACTACTGATACATCTGATGTTGTTATTAGTACAGCAGAAAAAGTGGATTTAGATAATATTATAAAAAATAATACAAAAAATATGCAAAAAGAAGAATATATAAAAGAGGAAACAACTCTTGAATATATAACTAAATATCAGCAAAATACGAATTTGGCAAAAGGCAAAATTCAAGTTATACAAGAAGGAAGAGAAGGCATTCAAGAAATAACAAAAAAGAGAATATATGAAAATGGAGAATTAAAGGAAGAAAAACAAGTTAGTTCAAAAGTTACAAAAGCATCAGTAAACAAAATTGTAGAGATAGGGGCTGGAAGCAAAATCAGTAATTACAAAATACAAAAAGGCGATACTGTGTACATCACATCAGATAGAGCTAATATAATGCTTGAACCAGATGAAAATTCAGAAAAACTAACAACACTTTCTAAACTAACTAATTTAAAAGTTTTAGAAGTAAAAAATGATTGGTACAAAATTAATACACAAGGTACAACAGGCTATATAAAAATAGAAAATACTGGGTATGATGAAAAAGAAGATGTACAAGAAAATAAAACAACCAATAGTGTAACAAAATTAGATTTTAATATGGCTTTAAATAAGCCTAGTGGACTTACTTTGGAACAATTTAAAAAAGTATTAAAAGATTCAAAAGATACAAATAAAATATTTGAAAAAAATGCAGAATATTTTTATTACATTGAAAAACAATATAACATTAATGGTATATTTGTTGCTTCAGTAGGAATACATGAAAGTGCTTGGGGAACTTCTAAAATAGCACTTGCAAAACATAATTTGTTTGGATATGGAGCATATGATTCTAATCCATATAATGGAGCATATCAATTTACGGATTATTCGGAAGCAATAGATTTAATTGCAAGAGTGTTTGTTAAATACTACATAAATCCGAAAGGAACATCAATTTATGGAGGAGAAAAAGCAGTTGGAACATATTATGTGCAACCAACTTTAAGTGGGATAAATACTAAATACGCAACAGATAAAAATTGGGCAAATGGAGTATATTCGCATATGAAATATTTATATAATAAATTGTGAAAAATTCTTGCTATTTTTTACGATTTATTGTATGATATAAAAGTATAATGAATACAAGAAAAAATTGCCAAAAGTAACATTATAGAAAGGGGCATAAACATAATGAAAAAAGTATTTTTAATTGTTACAATATTAGCAATAATAATGGGAACATTTTTATGTACAACAAAAGTGTATGGAGCAGAAAAAGCAATAGATGATAGTACTGAAAGCAAAATAATAGAATTAAAGGAAAATGCAACAAATTCACTAGAAGATTACAAAGAAAAATACGGTTCAGACGCATATGGACTTGTAGCATATATTTTGAATTTAGTAAGAATCTATAGTATACCACTATGTTTCTTAGGAATTGCTATAGGAGCAATACACCAATATGTAATTGGTATAAGAAAATTAGATACCTTAGAAAAAGGTATGGCTTTAATAGTAAGCTTTGTAACAATATTAATTATATGCCAAATTTTGCCACTAGCATTTGCAGTGTTTGTGAAATTTGGAAGGGGGTAACAAATGAAAGTTTTATTTGCTGTAAGTAATGAGGGAATATCAGAATCAATAATAAAAAAATATCAAAAAGAATATAAACAAATAATTTCTTATAAAAACGTATATTACTTTAATGCAATATTAAAAGAATTACAAAAAGATAAAACTTATGATAGAGTTGTCATAAGCGAAGATTTAGAAGCATTTACAAATACACAATATGATCAAATAGATAAATTTATATTCGAAAAATTGGATGGAATAAGCGATGAAGCATCAAACACAAAAGGAAATGACATTCCAATTATTTTAATATGTTCAGATAGAAGAACAAAATCTGAAGAAATGTTGGTAAAATTATTTGGAATAGGAATATACAATGCAATAATAGGAACAGACAGAAGTGTCGATGAAGTTTGTAGACTATTAAATAGACCGCGTTCTAAAAAAGAAGCTAAACAATACTACAAAATTGAATCAGAAGATGTTAATTATAAAAGTGAAAATGAAAATGATGTAAGCGAATTGGAAATACAGAATATACTTGCACATTACAAAAGGCTTGGTAAAAATGAAGATAAATATATAGAAAGTTTTAATAACATTGCTGCACAATATAATGATACACAATTAAGAATAATAACAAAATTTTTACCACTAACAGTAAGAGCAGTACTAGAAGAAAAATCTCCTAAATATCAACAAATAATGTCATTTAACAATAAAATATCAGACAAAATAAGAAAACCAACAACAGAAGTTGAGGAAGGACCAAGTGAAAAATTATTAAAATCTGCAACAAAAAATAAAATATTGTCAGAACCAGTAGTAATTCCATCAGCAGTAAATTTAAATAGTGGTAAAAAATTAGCGAGAACAAAGTCAAAGCCACAAGGAGTCTCAAAGATACCAAAAGTAAAAGATCCAGAAGAAATTGAAGAAGAGACTATAGAAGAACCAATTAAAGAAATAGCTCAAGAACCAATTAAGGAACCAGTAAAGAAGAAAAGAGGAAGACCAAGAAAAAATCCACTTCCACCAGAAGATGAGGAACCAGCAAAAAAGAGAAGGGGAAGACCAAGAAAAAAACCACTTCCAGAACCAGTAAAAGAAGAAGTTGAAGAAATTGCACCTATAATGCCAATGGCTGAAGAAGATGATGAAGAAGAAAATACAACAATATTACCTGGATTTGAAGAAACAGAAGAAATTGAACCAATTGAAGAACCACAACCAGTAGTGAAATCAGAACCAGTAGTAAAACCAGAACCAATGGAAGAAACTTCAAACAACTATGAAGAAGCACCTGTAATGCCAATGATAGAAGAAAAAGATGAAGGTATAACAAATTACAGTAATACATTTTTTACAAAACCTCAACAAATAGTAGAACCAGAAATTGAAAAAATAGATTTATCATATTTACTAACACCAGATAAAAAAATAGCAACATTTGTTGGCACAAGTAAAAATGGAACATCATTTTTAGTAAATAATTTAGCACAAGAATTATCATCAGCAGGAGTAAATACAGCTATATTAGATACAACACAAAATAAAAATTCTTATTATATATATACAGATAATGAAGAAGGACTAAGAAATGTTGCAGCACATAGCATAGATAACCTTGCAAATGGAATAGCAAATGGAATTAAAGTAAATAATAACTTAACTGTATATACATCATTGCCAGATGAAGGACAAGCAATTGTAAATTCAGATAAAATACTAGAAACACTATTAAAAAATCATTCGCTAATATTAATAGATACAGATTTCAAAACACCATTAGGATATTTTGAAAAATCACAAGAAACTTATTTGGTTCAAACTTTAGATATATTAACAATTCAACCATTAACAGCATTTTTAAGAGATTTAAAATCAAAAAATATATTAGACGAAAAAAAATTAAGAGTAATAATAAACAAAGCGGTAAAAATTAAAGGAATAACAGAAAAAACAATAATAGGTGGAATGGCATATTATAATGATCCAGCAATGTCATTCATGACAGAATTATTTGATAGAACTCTAATGAGGTATGTTTCAATACCATTTGAGGAAGAAACATATATAAGATATTTGCAAGGAGTAATAGATTGTAAGATATCATTAAAAGGATATTCAAAATTATTTATGCAAACATTAAAAGAATTGTCAAATATGGTATATCCATTAACAAATACATATAGACCACAATCAATAAATGGTGGTTTTAGTGCAAATATGAATAATACTTTAAACCAAATGAGAAATAATTATTAAAAACTAACAAAAGGGGGAAAAACAAAAAAGTGATAATAGCAGTAGTTGTAATATTAGTTTTAATTGTATTAGGACTTATAATTTATAATGTAACAATACATAAAAAAATACAAAAATTCAGGAACATGAACCAAAAAATCACTAATTTGTATGTTGTACAAGACTTTATGAATGCAATAGGTGAGACATCATCAGTAGAAGAAAAAATCAAAAAAATAAACGACATATTAATAGAAAGATATGAAATTAAATACTCAACAATAGTAGTATTTGATGGGGCTGAATATCAAATAAAAGCATCTAATGTAGACAAAAAGCATTGGGAAGCATTAAAAAACTTAAATAAAGTAGATATGTTTAAAGACAGCATAGAGTCAGCAACACCGAAATATGTAACTGTAAATAATGAAAATGAAAGACTTCCATACCAACAAATGGAATTTGGCAGAGCAAAATCAGCAATCTTTTTCCCTCTATATATTGATAATGTATATATTGGGTATTGGATATTAGAAAGTGGAACACCACATGATTTTGATAATGTAGATACAACAGTTTTAGAAGTAATAAAAGAAAATATAGTATCAGTATTAAAAACAGTAGTACATCAAAAAACTCTAGAATCAATTGTAAGAAAAGATTTATTTACAGGTCTATATTCAGAAGAATACTTATATGGTGAAGGAAAAAAAGTAATAGATCAATATACAATTTCAACAATATGTATGTTTAAAATAACAAATATTCAAGAAATAAATAAAATGTATTCAAGAGAATTAGGAAACAAGGTAATTACAAAAATAAGTGAATGCGTTAAAGATAGTTTGGCAGCAGAATATGTTTTTGTAAGATATATGGGACCAAAGTTTGTAATTGCTTTTTCAGGTGTTGCAGCAGATAGTGTAGCAGACTTTTTGAATGAAATAAAAGAGAAAGTAGAATCAATGCAAATATCATTAACACCTGAAGAATTAGAAGAATTAAACTTAAATGCAAAAATAACAAACAAAAAGAATGCAAAAGAAAAAGAGGATATTGCCATACCAAAATTGAACTTTGTAATATCTTCATATTACAAAGGAACAGGACTAGAAGAAGTTCTAAAAAAATTAGAAGAATATTTAGACAAAGCAGATCCAAATGAAAGTGACATAACAAATATATAAATAAGAAGGAGGATTATAACTATGGAATTTGACAAAACAATGCACTTTGAAGTTGAAAGAGAGGAAAATACAAAATGCAAGGATATATTAAAAGATGTATATCAAGCATTAGTAGAAAAAGGATATAATCCAATAAACCAAATAGTAGGATATATTTTATCAGGGGACCCAACATATATAACAAGTCATAATGATGCAAGAAACAAAATAAGAATGGTCGAAAGAGATGAACTATTGGAAAAAATGGTAAAAGATTATATAGGGTTAGAAAAATAAGATGAGAATATTAGGAATAGATTATGGGGAAGCAAGAGTTGGAATAGCAGTAACAGATGAACTAAATATAACAGCGCAAGGATTGGAAACAATTCAAAGAAAAGGTTCAGACAAAATTGTTTTGCGTAGGTTAGATGAAATTTTTGAAAAATATAATGTGGATACAATTGTTGTTGGAATGCCATTAAACATGAATGGAACAATATCAGAAAGAGCTGAAATAACTCAAAAATTTGTACATAAATTAAAATGCAAATATAATAAAATGAAAATTGATACAATTGATGAAAGGCTTACAACAGTTGAAGCACATAAAACTATGAATTTTTTAGATGTCAATAAGCATAAAAAAAGAAATATAGTAGATACTATATCTGCAGTATATATTTTAGAAACTTATTTAAATAAATCTAAAAATACATTGCAAAAAAATTGAAAATACGATATTATATAACAGACAAAAACAAAAAATAAAAAAATTGAAAGGAGAAATATTATGAACGAAAATTATGAGGGAGAAGAATTAGATAACATAGTAATATTAAACGATGAAAATGGAAATGAAGTAAGATTTGAATTTTTAGACTTAATAGAATTAGACGACGAGGAATATGTAGTATTATTACCAGTAACAGAAGACGGAGATGAAGAAGAAGGAGAAGTAGTAATATTAAAAGTAGAAGATACAGACGATGAAGATTCAGACGAAGAATCATATGTAAGTATTGAAGATGAAGATATTTTAAATAGAGTATTTGAAATATTCAAAGAAAAATTTAAAGATGATTTTGATTTTGTAGATTAATAATATCTGAATAAATTTAAACAAAGGTGAAGGAAGGAATAAAAAAAGTTCTAACCTTCACCTTAAAAAATAGGGGGAATAAAGCAAATGAAAAATTTTTCGACATGGTTATTAGTATTATTTATGATAATGTTTTGGATGATAAGAGTAGTTGTAGCGTTAGGCGCTGAATTAAAATGGGATTTAAATGGATTAGAACCATTAAATATGCAAATTGAAGTGGGATTATTATTCTTAACACTTGTATGTATCATATTAGTTGCAAAAAGAAAAATCGTAGGAGGACTAATTTACTTGTTATCATATGGAATGTATTATGGTACATTTGTAGTTAATAATTTAGAAACATTACAAAATGCAGTAGAAGGTGGAGTTGATATAAATTTATATATGCAATTATTTGTATCATTAATTGGAATAATACTTCCAATAGCAGTGATGCTTGATTTACTTGCAGATAAAAATAGAAAGGCCCATCCAAAAGATAAGAAAACAGATTGGTTTTACGATAATGAACAATTTGATAGAAAAATGGATGAAAGAGCAGATAAAAATAATTATAGAACATTGTAGGTTTTTTATATTTAATTAAACTAAAAAGTTTTAGAATATAAAGACTGAAGAAATTGAAAAAACAACATTTTTTCAAAATTTTATCTTTCGTAATTTGATAAATTGAAGGTGAATATATGTCAAATAAAATAATAGAAGTTCAAAATATTAAAGTAAATGTTACAAATATAGATGATAATGATTATATTTGTATTTCTGATTTTGGTAAATACAAAGAGGGAAAATCGAAAGCTGATGACATTATAAGAAACTGGCTAAGAAATAGAATTACTTTGGAATTTTTAGGGACATGGGAGTCGATTTATAATCCAAATTTTAATTCCGTCGAATTCGACGGGTTTAGAAAAAGTGCAGGACTTCATACATTTACATTAAGTGTTACTGAATGGTGTGAAAAAACAAATGCAATTGGTATATATTCAAAACGAGGAAAGTATGGAGGAACTTATGCACATAAAGATATAGCTTTCGAATTTGCTTCTGCAATTAGTCCGGTATTTAAACTGTATTTAATAAAAGAATTTGAGAGATTAAAGGAAATTGAAAATCAAAACAGGGAGTGGGATGTAAAAAGAATATTAACGAAAAACAATTATTTAATACATACAGATGCAATTAAAAATTACATATTGCCAGATAATGATTTTTACAAAAATAGGGAATGGATAAAGTATGCAGAAGAAGCAGATATTTTAAATGTAGTCATATTTAATACAACAGCTAAAAAGTGGAGAGAACTTAATCCTGATTTGGCTAAAAATTCAAATGTAAGAGATTATGCTACAATAAATGAATTAACAGTATTATCAAATTTAGAATCACATAATGCTGAATTAATTAAAGAAGGAAAAAGTAAAGAGGAAAGATTTGAAATATTAAGTGAAATTGCAAAGTATCAATTAAATATACTTAATAATGCTGAAAAAATAAAATTGCTAGGAAATGGAAATAAAGAGGAGTAAAGTTATGGGAATAATATCTTTAGCTAGTGGTAGTTCATGTTGGAGAGGTTTAGATTATTATAAAGAAAAAAGGGTTGTTGAATTGAATAAAATAAATGAAAATGAGTATTCAAGCATTGTAAAAGGAACCAATAATTATAATGTCCATTTGGATATTGAACATCCTAGGAAATCTTCATGTAATTGTCCCTTAGCTAATGGTAAAAGAATAATATGTAAGCATATAGTTGCAACATATTTTACTGCTTTTCCAAATGAGGCAGTTAGTTTTGAAGAAGAACAAAATCGATTACAAGAAGAGTATGAAAAAGAGCAAGAAGAGGAATATGACAAAGCAATTAAATACTTAAATAGAATGTCAAAGCAAGAATTGATTGAAGAATTAATTCAAGTTTTTGATTACGGACCTGAATGGATATATAATGATTTTGTAAAAAGAAATTTGTATTAATAAGATATTATAAAAAAAGGATGTGATATAAAATGCAACAAAAATTATTTTTTCTGTGTAGGGCAGATGAAAATAATAATCCGCTAGATATTAAAAAATATAAATAGTATCATTATATCTCAAGATGGAGAAGTAAATGTTAAATTAAAGTGAAGGAGTGAATATAGATGGAGAAAGAACAAGATAATAGTTATCACAAAATCAACCTTAACTGGTATAAACCGACTTATGGAAAACTTCCTATGAAGTTTTATAAATAAAGTCTTTTAGTCTTATTCCTTTTTACATTTTATAAGTAAAAATCAATTGGATTTTGAAGAAAAATGGGGTAATTACGACTTAAGGAAAACTTTTATATAAAAAATGAAGAAGGAGGTAGTAATGAAGAAAATTGTAGATAGATATACTAATAATATTTTTGAAAATATTAAACATATGGATGAATATGGAAATGAATATTGGTATGCTAGAGAACTTTCAAAAGTTTTAGAATATAGAGATTGGAGAAATTTTTTAAAGGTTTTAAACAAAGCAAAAGAAGCTTGTAATAATTCCGGATTTAATGTAGATGAACAACTTGTTGAGGTCAACAGGTTGTCAAAAAGAAATAATAATGCCATTGCTAATATACAAGATTATAAACTTTCAAGATACATATGTTATTTGATAGTTCAAAATGCAGATCCAAGCAAAGAAGTTGTTGCCTTAGGACAAACATATTTTGCTATTCAAACAAGAAAACAAGAAATAACTGAACAAGAATATGATTCTTTATCAGACGATGAAAAAAGATTTTATCAAAGAAAATTAACAAAGCAAGGTAATTATACGTTGCAAAAAGTTGCGTCTTCTGTTGGTGTTAAAAATATGGCTGAATTTCATAATGCAGGATATAAAGGATTATATAATGGTGAAACCGCTGATGATATTTTTAAAAGAAAAAAATTAAGATATAGAGAAGATATTTTAGATAATATGAATGAAGATGAGTTAGTTGCTAATTTATTTAGAATAAATCAAACTAAGCAAAAACTTTTAAAAGATAATGTACAAGGTGAGAAAGAAGCAAAAGATGTACATTATGAGGTAGGAAAAAAAGTTAGAAAGGCAATTGCAGATATTGGTGGAATGATGCCGGAAGAAATGCCAACACCTAAAAAGAGTTTAAAAGAACTTGAAAGAGAAAGGAAAAAATTAGAAATAAAAGAGCAAAAGAAACTTGATGAAATAAAATAGTAATTTGTCGAGGAGGTAGATTATGAAAAAAGAAACAAAAATTGCACTAATAATATTAGCAATAGCTATATTTATTTTAGGAATTATAGGTGTCATTGTTGTAGGACTAAATAATAATTCAAAAGAAATAGAAGTTAAGGGTAAAGAAGAATTATATGACAAAGTAGAAGAATATCTTATTAGTAAAGAACAGCCACATTATTTTGTAGAAGAAAAAAATGCTAAACCTAATTATAATGTAAGTGATTTTCAAGTGTTTACAGATATTGCAAGATTAGGTATAAAAGAAAAAGATGATGAAACTTATGTATATATATGGGCATTAGTTGAGAGTTATTATGTACAAGATGGTAAATTAATTAGTAATGGTGGATATTCAATCCCTCATAAATTTATAATAAAAGATAATGAAATTATAGACTACAAAATACCAAGAGATGGTTCTGAATATTCAAAATCAATTAAAGAAATTTTCCCACTAGATATAAGAAACAAGTTAAATGATGACCTTGTAGATGGAAATAAAATTGATAATCAAGTAAAAGAACATTATTCATATTTACAAGATGATAAAATATCTATATCCATAAAAGAAGGTACATTAACAAAAAAGGGAATAACTTTAATTATAAAAAATAATGCAAAACAAAATTATTTTTATGGATCTCAATATTATTTAGAAAAAGAGGAAAATTGAACATTTAATGTATATGAACCAAAAGAAATTTTATCTTGGAATGATGTATTATATTCACTAAAAAGTAATGAACAAATAGAAATAGAAATAAATTGGATAATAGGATATGATGAATTAAGTAATGGTAAATATAGATTGGTAAAGAAATTTACAACAGAAGAAAATATAACATCATCTGCGAATGTGCAAGAAAATTTTTATGTAGAATTTGAAATAAAATAGTAAGATACAAATTACAAGTTGTAAAAAGGAAGTGATTAAAATGGATATGTATCAAAAAAGAAAAATCAGAGCAGAAAAGAAAAAAGATGATAGTCCAAAAAGTTTTCCATCAGTCGGAATCAACTGGTACCCTGGACATATGGCAAAAACAAGAAGACAAATAACAGAAGACTTAAAAATAATAGATATAGTAATAGAATTATTAGATGCTAGAATACCATTAGCAAGCCAAAATCCAGATATAGCGAAAATAACAAAAGGAAAAAAGAAAATAGTAGTATTAAATAAATGTGACTTATCTGATGAAAAACAAAACCAAAGATGGATATCATATTTTAAAAAACAAGGAATACCAGCAGTATTAACAGATTCAAATTCTGGAAAAGGAATAAACAATTGCATATCAGAAATAGAAAAAATAATGGAAGAACATTTACAAGGACAAGCACAAAAAGGAAGAATTGGAAGAAAAATAAGAGCTATAATATTGCGGAATACCAAATGTAGGAAAATCATCATTTATTAATAGAATATCAAAAAGAACAACTGCAGGAGTTGGCAATAAACCAGGGGTAACAAAACAAAAACAATGGATTAGAATAAATGAGAAAATAGAATTATTAGATACACCTGGAGTATTATGGCCAAAATTCGAAAGTGAAGAAGTTGGACTAAAATTAGCATTTACAGGTACAATAAAAGAAGATATATTACAAAGAACAGAAATAGCATATCAATTGTTAAAATTCTTATTAGAAAATTATAGAGAAAATATATGTGAAAGATATGGGTTAACAGAGGATTATATAAATAATGTATTAAATCAAGAACAACCAGAAAACTTTAATATATATGAAATAATGTTAGAAATAGGAAGAAAAAGAGGTTGCGTAATTTCAGGTGGAAATATAGACGAAGAAAAAACAGCAAGAATAATATTAGATGAATTTAAAAATGGAAAATTAGGAAAAATAACACTTGAACAAGCGTAAAATTGAAAGGAAGTAAAAATTGATAGAATTTGTAGAATTAGAAAAAGATGAAAAAGATGTAAATTTAATGTCACCACTAACTTGGGCATATGTTGGAGACTGTGTATATGAGCTATATATAAGAACAATGCTTATAAATAAAACAAATTTAAAGCCACATAAATTACATATAGAAACAATAAAATATGTTAGAGCACAATCACAAGCTAAATTTTTGAAAAAAATATATGAAGATTTAACAGAAGAAGAAAAAGATATAGTAAGAAGAGGAAGAAATGCAGAAAATCATCACTTACCTAAAAATTGTGATGTTCAAGATTATATGCATTCAACTGCATTTGAAGCTTTGATAGGATATTTATATTTAACAAAAAATGAAAAAAGAATTAAAGAACTTTTAAAAAATTGTCTTGACTAAACGAAATAAAAATGATATAAATAGAAAGTATGAATAAGACAATGGCCCGTTGGTCAAGCGGCTAAGACGCCACCCTCTCAAGGTGGAATCATGGGTTCGATTCCCGTACGGGTCACCAAAACAACTAAAAATAATAAAATATAAATTTAAAAGGGAGTAGCTTTAAATTATTAATCAACAATCGCGATGTAAAAATCTGGTTAGTAAGCTAAAAATAGTAAGCAAGACTTTTAAAAGGAAACAATTAATAGTTATTTCCTTTTAGGAGTCTTTTTTTAGTATTAAAAACATTAAAAGGAAAGGCAGTGATGAAAAACATACGTAAGTAAAAATAATAAAAAATAAGGGAGGAATGAAAGAAATGGAAAAATGGTATAACAAGAAAATAGAAGAAATAGAGCAAAAATTAGAAACAAACAAAGAAAAAGGAATAACAACCGAAGAAGTTCAAAAAAGGAAGGAAAAATACGGTTTAAATGAACTAAAAGCAAAAAAGAAGAAATCATTATTACAAAAATTTATAGAACAATTTAAAGATTTTTCTATAATAATATTGATAATTGCTGCAATAGTTTCAGGTGTAGTTGGAGTAGCTCAAGGGGAAGGTGTTACAGACACAATAATAATTTTAATAGTAGTAATAGTAAATGCAATAATAGGAGTAAGCCAAGAAGCAAAAGCAGAAAAATCATTAGAAGCTTTACAAAAACTTACAGACCATGCAACAAAAGTAATAAGAAATGGTATATTAGAAGTAGTTCCAGCAAAAGAATTAGTACCAGGAGATGTTGTTGTTTTAGACACAGGAGATTATATTCCAGCAGATTTAAGAGTAATAGAAGCTGTAAATCTAAAATCACAGGAATCATCATTAACAGGAGAATCTGTACCTGTGGAAAAAACACCAGAAGTAATAGAAGAAACAGAAGTTGGTATAGGAGATAGAACAAATATGTTATTTTCTTCTAGTTTAATAACATATGGTCGAGGAAAAGGAATTGTAGTGGAAACAGGAATGACAACAGAAGTTGGAAAAATAGCTGGAATGCTAGAAAATGCTGAAGAACAATCAACACCATTACAAGATAAATTAAATGGACTAAGCAAAACATTAGGAATGGCGGCACTAGTAATATGTGTAATTATTTTTGGAATAGGAATAATCCAAGGAAAAGAACCAATTCATATGTTTATGTCAGCAGTAAGCTTAGCAGTTGCAGCAATTCCAGAAGGATTAGCAGCAGTTTCAACAATTGTTTTGGCAATAGGTGTACAAAAAATGGTAAAGAAAAATGCGATAGTAAAAAGATTGCCAGCTGTTGAAACTTTAGGAAGTAGTACAGTTATTTGCTCAGATAAGACAGGTACATTAACACAAAATAAAATGACAGTAGAAAAAATATTTTGGAATAATGCTGTAAGAGAAGCAGGAAATATTCAAAGTAATGAAATAGATGATGAATTAACAAAACTTATATATGCAAATATGTTGTGTAATGATACAAAAATTTCAAGTGATGGAACATTAACAGGGGACCCTACAGAAACAGCATTAGTTGATATGGCTTTTAAACTAAATTTTGATCCAACAATATATGATACTATGCCAAGAGAAGATGAAATTCCATTTGATTCAGATAGAAAATTAATGACAACAGTAAATAATGTAAATGGAAAGTATATAGTTTATACAAAAGGTGGAATAGACGAGTTATTAACTAAATGTACAGCATATGAATTAAACAACCAAATTTATGAAGAAATAGATGTATATTCAAATAAAATAAGAGAAGAAAACGAAAAAATGGCAAAACAAGCTTTAAGAGTACTAGGCTGTGCATACAAAGAATTAAATCATAAACCAACAAAAGAAGAAATGCAAAATATAGAAAGTGACTTGATTTTTATAGGAATGGTTGGAATGATTGATCCTCCTAGAGAAGAAGCAAAAAAAGCAGTGGAAAAATGTAAAACAGCAGGAATAAAAACAGTAATGATTACTGGTGATCACAAAATAACAGCCACAGCAATAGCAAAAAAATTAGGTATTCTAGAAAATGATGATGAAGCAATAACAGGTGCAGACCTAGAAAATATGACAGATGAAGAATTAGAGAAAAATGTAAGAAAATATTCAGTATATGCAAGAGTTTCACCAGAACATAAAGTAAGAATAGTAAAAGCATGGCAAAAAAATGGCGAAATAGTTGCTATGACTGGGGATGGAGTAAATGATAGTCCAGCCTTAAAAACAGCAGACATAGGTTGTGCAATGGGAATGGTAGGAACTGATGTTGCAAAAGAAGCGGCAGATGTTATTTTAACAGATGATAACTTTGCAACAATAGTATCAGCAGTAGAAGAAGGAAGACGAATATATGACAATATACTAAAAGTTATACAATTCTTGCTTTCAAGTAATATAGGAGAAATAGTAGTTCTATTTTTAGCAACATTATTAACACCACTATTTGCAAATTGGTTTGGAATTACAGATATATCACACTTAGAAATATTACTTCCAATTCATATATTATGGATAAACTTAGTAACAGACTCATTACCAGCACTAGCATTGGCGTTTGACCCAGCAAATAAAGGAATAATGGAACGCAAACCATCAAAAGCTGGCAAAAGTGTATTTACAAAAGGAATGACTTGGAGAGTTATTTATCAAGGTGCAATGATAGGATTACTTACATTATCTGCATTTGCAATAGGATTAGCAACAACAAAAGAACCAATAAATGGACTAACATTAGACGAATCTAAAATAGAAGTAGGTCAAACAATGGCATTTGTAACACTTGCATTATCAGAATTAGTACATGTATTCAATGTAAGGGATAATAAAAACTCTATATTTAAAACAGGAATATTTAATAATATGAAACTAATGGGAGCAATTATTGTTTCTGCATTATTAGTATTTGTAATATTAGCAGTCCCACAATTAAGAACAATATTTAGTATACCAGTGTTACCAACACAAAACATAGTTGAATTAATTTGTTTAATATTAGCACCAATTGTAATAGTTGAAATATTTAAATTATTAAAAATAAATGGCGAGGAATAATCTAGACAAATAGCCGGTTTTATGGTAATATATAATGCAGACAGGAGTGATAAAAATGAATAAAAAATTTTATATAACAACACCAATATATTATCCAAGTGGAAGATTTCATATAGGAACGGCATATACAGAAGTATTAGCAGATAGCATAAAAAGATATCATAAATTAAAAGGAGAAGAAACATATCTTTTAACAGGAACAGATGAACATGGACAAAAAATACAAGAAAAAGCTGAAGAACAAGGCAAAACGCCTAAAGTTTATGTAGATGAAATGGCTGAAAAAGCAAAAGAATTATGGAATAAAATGGGGATAGAATATGATGATTTTATCCAAACAACAGAACAAAGACATGAAAAAATAGTACAAAAAATATTTGATCATTTCATGGAAAATGGAGATATCTACAAAGGCGAATATGAAGGCTGGTATTGTGTACCATGTGAAACATATTTTACAGAAACACAATTAGTAGATGGAAAATGTCCGGATTGTGGAAGAGAAGTAAAAATAATGAAAGAAGAAGCATATTTCTTCAATATGAAAAAATATGCAGATAGACTTTTAAAATATTATGACGAACACCCAGATTTCATAAAACCAGCTTATAGAAAAAATGAAATGATAAACAATTTCATAAAACCAGGGCTTGAAGACCTATGTGTAACAAGAACAAATTTTGATTGGGGAATAAAAGTTTTAAAAGACCCAAAACATGTTATTTATGTATGGGTAGACGCTTTAACAAACTATATTACAGCATTAGGATATTTATCAGAAGATGATACATTATTTAAAAAATACTGGCCAGCAGACTTACAAGTAGTAGGAAAAGATATTGCAAGATTTCATTTAATATATTGGCCAATATTCTTAATGGCTTTAGATTTACCAATTCCAAAAACTATATTAGTACATAACTGGATAACAATGAAAGATGGTAAAATGTCAAAGTCAAAAGGAAATGTAATATATCCAGAAACATTAATTGAAAGATATGGACTAGATGCAACAAGATATTTCTTATTAAGACAAGTACCAGTTGCACAAGATGGAATATTTTCACCAGAAGAATTTGTAGAAAGATATAATTTTGATTTATGTAATGATTTAAGTAATTTATTAAATAGAACAGTATCAATGGTAAATAAATATTTTGGAGGAAATGTACCAAAATATAATGGAACTCCAAACGAAGTTGATAAAGAATTTGAAGAATTTACAATAAGTCAAATAGATAAATTTGAAGAGAAATTCAATAACTATGAAATAGCAAATGCAATTCAAGAAATATGGACAATAATATCTAGAACAAACAAATACATAGATGAAACAAGTCCATGGGCACTTGCAAAAGAAGATGAAAATAAAGAAAAATTAGAATCTGCAATGTATCATTTAATAGAAAATTTAAGAAAAATAGCAATTCTAATAACACCATTTATGAAAGAAACAGCAGAAAACATTTTTAGACAAATAGGAATTATAGATGAAAAAATGAAAAGTTGGGAAAGCTTAAGACCTTATGAAAAACTAGAAAAAATAAAAGTTATTGAAAAAGGTGAACCAATATTTATGAGATTAAAACCAGAAGAAGAGGTTGAATATATTAAAGAAGCAATGAAAAACAAATAAGTGCTATAATTTATAATAAAAGATATATATTATATTGTTAATTTAAAAATATACTATATATCTTTTTTATTTTAATTATCTACAATTTTTTTCATTTTGTCTTTCATCATCATTGTGTTTATTATTATTTTGATTATTTTTGTTGTTTTTCTTATTTTTCTTTGACATAGAAAGCACCTCCATTCAAAATTTAATATTAATATGTACAAAAAAATAAAAAATATTCAGATATCCTTTGAAAAATTTATAAAGATCATTATTTAACAACAAATTTACTTGAAAAATGTTCGATTAGGCTTTTAAAAATGTCGAAAATAGTATATAATGTGTGTGAACAATAAATGAGTAAAAGAAGGCTGTGAAAAATGCTAAATGATAAGGAAAATGAATATCAACTAAATATTTATAAAATAGAAACAAATCAAAAATTAGACAAGAAAAAAATAATATTAATAATATTGATAATAGTCGCTTTTATATGTGTAATATTAATGCAAAAAAACATATCAAAGACAATAGAAGAATATAAAGTATATAAACAATATAAAGCACAAGTAGAATCAATAAACCATCAAGCAGAAGAAAAAATAAAAGCAGAAGAAGCTAAAAAAGAAAAAGAAAGGCAAGAAAAGTTACCTAACTTAACGGAAGCAGGGAAAGAAAATATATCAAAAATTTACCATTCAGATACTAAAAGAGCATTTTTAACATTTGACGATGGACCATCATCTGTAACCTCTAAAATATTAGATACATTAAAACAAGAAAACATAAAAGCATCATTTTTTGTTTTAGGAAGCAATGTAGAGGTAAGACCTGAAATGGTAAAAAGAATGTATGATGAGGGACACTTTATTGGAATACATGGAACTTCACATGTGTACTCACAAATATATCAATCACCACAATCAGTATTAGATGAATATAATATGTGTAATGAAAAAATAAAAAATGCGTTAGGAGAACAAGAATATAATCCACATTTATTTAGATTTCCAGGAGGTTTAGCCGGTGGAAAATATGCAGAAGTAAAAGCACAAGCAAAAGAATTGTTACTTCAAAATAATATAGAACATGTAGATTGGAATGCATTAAATGGTGATGCTGAAACAAATAAACTTTCATCAGAATTTGAAATGAAAAGATTACAAGAAACAACAGCTGGAAAAAATAGTGTAGTTATATTAATGCATGATGCACAAGCTAAAAGTGTTACAGCAGATACACTACCTCAAATAATTTCATACCTAAAAGAACAAGGATATGAATTTGAAAATTTTTATCAAATAATAAAATAAGCGGAAGGAGAAAAAAGTGCCTAGAAAGAAAACAAATCAAAATGCAGATATAAAAGAAAAATTAGAATATTTAGGACTAGATTTAAATAATATTCCAAAAGATTTAAGCAAATATAAACCATTGGAATTTAGAGTTCCTAAATTTTATGATGAAAAGCAATATAGGCAATATAGATATATACCAACAAAAAATATACAAATATTATTATCACAAACAAATAGATTAGACGATATTGCCGAAAAATATAAAAAAGCTAAACCACTAGTAAGCTATTTAGACAGTGAAAGTGAAGAAAATATATTAAATTACACAACATTTTTAAAAATGTTAACAAAACTTAATATAAAAGAAATAGAAAAAATAGAAGAAGAACAAAATAAACTAGCAAAAAAAGTACCATTTAAAGTAAAATATGAAAATAACTATTTATGGCAAATATATTATTCAGAAAATACAGATCAATATTTTATGTTAGTTCCAACAGAAGATACAGACTATTCAACTTTTTTCTATTTAATAAAAAAACAAATAGAAAAAAAGAGAGCTTCTAAAATATTTGTACCAATAAGAAATGCAGAATATAGTAGTGAATATCTAAAAAAATCAGAATTTGAAGATATAGAAAATTATTTATGGCTATTTACTAAAGACTGGCCATTAATATATGAAGTATATGATAAGGCAAATAAATTAAGTATTCATATAGTTGGAGAAACAGAAGTATATCAAAAAATAAAAAGCTCATATAAAATAAAATTAAAAGATAAGGAAGAAGCAAGTAGATTTTACAAATTACTAAAAGCAATGTTTATATTACAAACTGAATTGCCACATTATTTCCGTTTTACAACAAATATTACTAAAGATGGAGAAATCGAATTTGAGCTTGAAGGTAAAAAACTAGTATACGAAGACATTGCTACATGGATAACAGAAGAATACAATATAGGAGAAGATAAACAGAAAGTCGCAGAAGAACTTATTAAAGAGAATAAAGAAAAATTAGAAAAACTAAAAATAGAAATAGCTGGGCAAGAAATTGAATATTTAGCAAAAGAAAAACAAATTTCAACCTTTTTAGAATGTAAAAAAACATTTTTGGGAAAATTCAAATATTATTTTAAATATAGCAAGAAAAATAAGAAAAGCAAAGTAAAACAAATACCTGAAAAACAAGAAGAAAATGGTGAAAATCAAATAAAAGAAGAAAATCAGGAAATTATTAAGCCAAAAAGGAAAAAATCAAATTATACAATTGAAGAATTAATAGATATATATAAAGTAATAAATTCTAAAGAAAATGAATTAAAAAATATTTTAATGGATTTAAATAGCTTAAAATTAAAAAATAAAAATATGACTAAAAAGATAGAAAATGCGACAGCATTTATAGAAGAAATAGATAATCATAAAAAAAGTATATTTGAATTTTGGAAATACAGTAACAAAGATGAAATGACTACATTGCCTGAAGGAGAACAAGAAGAAGTAAATATAGTTAATAAAATTGAAAAGACATTTGATTATGAAGAAGACATAGAGAAATTTGGAAAGACAATGGATAAAATGCAAAGAAAGCTATTAAATAAATTAGAAACAGATAGTACATATATCATGACAACTAAAGTTTTAGAATTAGTAAATAAAATTAAAATAAATGACTATTTGCCAAAAGATATAGAAACAGAACTAAAAGAAATAAAAAAAGAAGCAACCCAAGAAAAGGCTTTACTTGAAAATGAAGAATTTGATATATTTGGTGGACTAAGCCAAGATAATACAAAAATATCAAAAATTAAGAATAAGAAACATAGAGAATTACCAAAAGATAGGTTTAATATTCTAGAAATAGGGAAAAACACAAAACAAATAGGATTTAAATTAACAATAGAAAATGTTATATCAACTGTAAAAAAAGCATTAGAAAAAGTGGTTATACCAGAAAATTTACCAGTTTATAAAGCTATTATAGATGACAAACTAGATGACAGAATGTTTAATATATTTAATATAAATCCAGAAAATGAAATTGCAGAGGCAATAAGAAAAGAAGGAAACAAAATTAATTTTTATAAATTAAACCTAAAAGAAGGTTCAAATGCTATAAGTTTTACTAATTGCATATTTTATGATAATCAAAATAAAACATTGCCAGTAGGACAAGATTTATCTACAAAAATGTTAGTTGATGTTTCGAATTTAGTATTAAAATTAAAAAATAAAAATACTTTTAAAATTGCAGAACTTGAGGATGAAAAAGATGAATTTTCTAAAGTGAATGTTAAGACTGTAACTGTTTTTGAATTTGATGTTGATATAAAAAATAGCGAGAAATAAGTGCAATAATACTAATAGCAAATAATGATGTAATCAAAAATGTGTTAGAAAGAGAAGACACAAAAAAATAAAATTAAATAGTAGACAAAATGTAAAATATGTGCTAATATGTATTAGTATATATTTTATATGCCGATGTGGCGGAATTGGTAGACGCACTGGATTCAAAATCCAGCGGGAAACCATGTGGGTTCGAGTCCCACCATCGGTACCAAATAAGAAAAACCTTGTAACTGCTGAAATATAAGCACTTTACAAGGTTTGTTTTTATAAAATTAATGCAATACTAATGCAATAGACTTTTAATTTAGTTTTTTTAGCTCTTGTTGAATAAAATCATTTGATATAGAAGTATAAACATCATTTGTTATTGTACTACCTTCAATATGTCCAACTAGACTCTGTATTACTTTTGGGAAAAGTCCTTTTTCAACACATCTTGTTATAAAAGTGTGTCTTAATTTATGAGAATGTAAAGAAGAGCAGATATTATATTTTTCGTTACAATTAAAAGAAAACAAAAAATCAAATGCTGCAATGAAGGAAAGCATGATTAGTTTGACAAGAAACCAAATTGTAGGAAAATGCGAAAATTATATGAAACAAGGGTATTTGCCTGAACATGCAAGGTACTGTAATGTAAATGGAAGCATAATAGGTTCTTATAAATATGGTACAGCAGTATTAGTATATGAAACAAGAGATGGCTGGAGTAGAGTAGGAACAAATAGATGGGTTTCTAGTAGTTATTTAACAAGCTATATGCCTTCAACACAAACTCCTGTTAAAACTATTTCTGGTTTGAAATAGTTTTAACAGGAAAATACAAAGTTAATGCTAGTGTTTTAAATGTTAGAACAGGAGCAGGTACAAAGTATAAAATAAAAGGATATAAACAATTAACGTCTAATGCAAGATATCAAAATAAAAGATTAGGAAATCAATATACTAATGAATTAAAACGTGGAGCAGTAACAACAGTAACAAAGGTTCAAAATGGATTTGGATTAACTCCAAGTGGATGAATTGCATTGAATTATTGTACAAAGATGTAAAATCCTTCTTTTTATTTTCTATTTTTAATTGCTTGAATATTACTTTGAAGATAGTTTTGCATAGTATTAATTAAAGTGGGAAATCCTTCAATTGTCGAATCCATTTCATTTAATCTTGATAAATAATTAGTTGTATCGTTTTTTAAAAGTTTACCAATTATAGGTTTTAGTTGCATAAGCTCTTTAAGGACACTCAATTCAACTTCTTTTTCTTTCTCATTTCTAGCTGTTGAAAAATCTTTATTTTTATAAAGTTCTAATAATTTTTCATATTCTTTAAGATTTTCTTTTCTTATCATAGGCATATAAATCACTCCTTTTTTCTATACTATATCACACCAAAAATAAAAACACTGTCGAATTTTGTCATAAAACGCAAAAACATAAAAAATGACTGAAAATCAAGGCATATAATTACTCTACTAAAAAAATAAAACGACTTAAAGTGGATTGTGAAATGTCGATTTAGAATGTGGTTTCAAGAAAAAATCGAGTGTATTTACATAATTTAAAAAAAGTGGTATAATGTAATATAATGGTAATACTTATGTAACAAAAACTTAATATGACAATCAAGAAAATATGTTGTATAATTGTTTTGTCGAATTATGTCAAAGTTTGCGATGAAAAAGTCTTGCAATATTTTTATTTTTGGTATAAACTATTCTAAAATACAAAGAATATAATATAATACTAGGAGTAGAAATGGATAAAGCAATATTAGAAGGATATCATACAACACATAGAAATAATGTTAAATCTATTCTAAATAATGGTTTCTATATGTCACCGCCTAGCAAAGGACATTGGTTAGGAAAAGGAGTATATTTTTTTGAAGACTTATATTATGCTATAGAATGGAAAATTATAGGAGTATTAAAAAAACAATATATTGAAAACGAAGAAGAATTGAAGAAAGCATCAATATTGTTAACTAAAATAGATGTAAAAGATTACGAAATGGTTGATTTAAGTACGCCTTATGGATGTGATATATTTGATACTTTTTTGGATGTAATTAAACAAAACTATTCAGAAGAAGAATATAAGAATATATTAAAAAAGGGAGATAAATATATTATAGCAGCATTAGAAAAGCTTGAAAATGTAAAAAAAGAAAAATACTTATCGGAGTTTGATGTTGTATGTGCTGACTATGATAGGGGAATTATAAAAAAAGACAAAGCTAAAGAAGATAATTTTATTTCAGGAACACAAAAACAAATATGTGTTAAAAATTTAAGAGCTATCGTAAAGACTGAGAAGGTAAAAGAAGATAGAGAAAATGAAGATTATAAAACAAGTTATGATTTGGTTATTAAGAATAGGAGGTAAATCAAATGATTAATAATCCTAAATTGATTGAAAAAATAAAAAGTAAAATTAGAAATACAACAAAAGAACAACTAGAACAAGCAATTAAAGAAACAGACGAAGAATTTAATGATATTTATGAATACAAAGATATTATAGTAAATGAATATGAAGAAAAGTATATAGCTTTTACTACTGAGTATAACAACTTTTATTTACATATATCAAAAAACAGTAAAGAAAAAAGAAATGAAAATATAGAGAATAATGATTTGGGGTGGGCGGCATAAAATGAAAAAATATGAAAGTGTATTAAAGTTTATAAGATATGAAGTAAATGAAATATATTTTAAAAAGAATATGAATTTTCAACCAAATAAAGAGGGAACGACAATAGATTTAAAGATAAAACCAACCATAGAAATAAAAGATAAGAATATGAATATTACATTACAGACTATAATATTTGAAAATGCTGAGCAAAATAATAAACCTTTTGAAATGAAAGTAAATTTAACAGGATACTTTATGGTAGATGGTTGCAATCCAGAAATGTTGAAAGCAAATGCTATAGCAATATTATATCCATATGTAAGGGCGATAGTATCTACATATACCGCAAATGCAAATATAACACCTTTAATATTGCCTACAATCAATGTTAATAAATTAGTTAAAGACCAAGAAGAGAACTAGCAATAGTTCTTTTTTAGTATTAGAATTAGCAAATATTATATGAAATTTATTGACTGGTGTCATATTGGATTTTAGTAAGTGATGTGATATAAAATTAATGCAGTAAATAATGCAATAGGAAGAGTTCTTAATATTTTCAAGAAGTTAACAAAACAAGAAAAATACTGATTTTAGTGGCATTAGGTAGTAAAAATGCTTAAGATTTTATGAATTAATATGGTAAATAGACCATCAGTAACAAAAAAGAAAAAACAGTAAATACTGTTTTTTTTTATTGGCTAATGAAAACCCCATGTTATACATGGGGTTCTAAAAGCTTCTAGCTATGAGTGAAAAAAATCCTC
>CAKOWW010000011.1 GCA_934129785.1 uncultured Clostridia bacterium | reverse complement strand
TAAATCTATTTCAGTTATTTCTTCTTCTAATATACTTCCTACCAATTCTTTGGTTACAGACTTTGTTTCTTCTCTTCTGAAATAGTTTTTTAAAAACATAATCTATTTTTACATCTAAAATGTTTTCTATTATTATCACCTTCATGTTCTTCTTATAATTTGCTTTTCTTTTGTTTTATAATATTATTTTGGAAATTTTGGCTGAATTGCCATTCGAAAAAATAAAGCGTCTAAATAACGCTTTTTAAAAATTAACATAATTTAAATTATTTTTCAACTGTTTTTACAAAATTTTAATAAAAAATCACTAAAAAATTCTAAAATCCTAAAAAATCCTAAAGGTCTCTATCCTTTAAGATTTTTATTAAGTCGCTTTTATATTTTAATAATAATTAAATGTTTATAAATCTCATAATTTAATTTTTATAATCATCTTTTTTACCATCATATACTTGCAATGATACATAATTATTTTATTAATCTTAATTTCTACTTATCTATTCACTTTTATCCATTATAAAAGTTTAATTTAAGTATTTTGGTATAAAACTTATTCTTACGTCACATATGAAATTATCCTTATAAAAAGCATTTTTACTATTCATAAGTTTCAATCCTATTTTATATAAAGTGCTAAACGGCTACCATTTCCAATATAATTAAGGCTTGAATCATTTCCACTATAATAACTAGCTGAAAAAGCTCCATTATAGTGTCCACCGCGATAAACTCGATTAGTTCTATTATATCCAGCAAGTGTCCATTCTCTTAAATTTCCACATAAATCTCTAATATTATTTATACTATCATTTGAATACTCACTATTTCCTGTTATTGTAATAGTTCCTGAATAATTATTTCCAAGTGCTGTATTGGTAATTTTCTCTTTATCTGGTCCATTTTTTGCCCAATTTATAACTGCATCCCATTGACTTGCCCAAATCATACTACTTTCTACTGAATTATTTGTTCCTGTATATGTTTTGTTTTGTACTGCATATAAACCATACCACATTAATGTTGCATCATTTCCGGCAGATGTTGGTATTACTCCAGATTTTGATTGTGCTTTTCCATCTTTTGCTTCATTTGATGTTGCATTGCTTAAGCTTGTTTCATACTTTCCAACATAAAATCCTTTATATTTAGCTACACTTGTTATCATTTGTATATAATCATTTTCTAAACTTTCAAATGAAAATAAATTATTATTATATTCTTCTTTATTATCAAAGTCTTTTTCATTAAATCCTGTTATTATGGCTGGTTCTCTTAATCCCTCATTAGCATTATAATCAGTGCATGGAATATCACCACTATTACTTTCAGTATTTGTTACATATAATTTTCCTACTATTTTTTCATTATCGTTATGAGTTTTACATTTTACTATTCCGTCTTCTAACTGTAAATTACAGCTCCCACCAGCTGTTGTGCATTGTGCCATGCTATTTATATCTGGCACTGGTACCCAAACAAATTCACTTCCATTGTCTCCATTTGCTTTATCTGGTCCATGAACTACTAATCCTTTTGAAATTATATTTTCTGTTTTATCTACTTCAAATCCTTCTGGGATGGTTGCCTTATCTCCATTTATATCAGTATAATTATCTTTTATAGTCTTTTCATTTATGTAACTAGTCATTTTATCTAAATCTTTTTCTTCTTGTTGTTTAGCTATTCTGGTTTTTTCTTCTGCTATCTTACTTTGTGTCAAAATCCCATTATTCCCTGTTAACATTGCAATACTTACTCCGGCAAGCATTAACAGTATAATTATTGTAATAACTAATGCAATTAATGTAATTCCTTTGTTTTCTTTCATTTTTATCATTTGCCTCCTCTTATCCTAAAGTATTTAACTTTAAGATAAGCTACAGCCTTCTAATGTGTCTGTATAATAGCTTTTTGCTCTTTTCATATTATAAAAAAATATAGAAAAAGACCAAGAAGGTTCTTGATAATTTTCTGTATTTTTATTGATTTATATAATATTTATTGCTATAATAATTTCAGTTTTTAGGTCTTAAAGTTAAATACTTTAGGATTTTTTTACATAAAAAGCAGTATCAAAATTTAGCTTCAATACCGCTTTTGTTTATTTAATCACTTTATTTTCATTAAAATATTAAATTATGATTTTTATCTTGGCTCATCTCTTCTAACACTTTCTTTGCTTTTTCTATTTCTTTACTTTCGCCTTGCCTTCTCTTTTCAATATTTCACAAAATTTTCCTAAAAAAATCGTAAAGGAAAAATTCCTCTACGATTTATTTTTACTTAAGGATAATTATCCCGCCATATGATAGCAAGCATCTTTCTTCAATATTTGCATTTAACTCAAACTTTACACTTTCAGACAAATTTTCTTCAAATTCTTTTGGTATTTCGAAATTTCTAGGATATTCGCCTCTATTTACTACAACAAAAACACTATTTGTTTCATTTTTTCTTTCAAAAGCAAAAATGTCTTTGTCATAATCTAAAGTCTTATATTGGCTATTTGTTCCAACATATTTATTTCTAAACTCTCCTATTTTCTGATAAAATTCAAGTAGTTCTAGGTCTTCATTTCCGTATGGATAACATTTACGATTAAATGGGTCTTTAAATCCATGTAACCCAACTTCTGTGCCATAAAATATGCATGGATTTCCTACTAAAAAGTATTGCAATATTACAGCTACTTTTAGTCTTTTTACTGCTAACTTATATTCTTCATCAGTTAGTTTATCATTGTCAAATTCAAACTTTCTAAACTCTTCTGTTAAGAATTTTTCTCTTCCATGTACTTTTATGTGCCATTGTGATGGGTTTTTATCAATTTCCCAAATTCTATCTGGTTCTGGTCTTATATATTTTCCAGATAAAATTGTTAATGCCCTCATCATATCATGAGTATCCAGTGAATTTAGCATTGTGTCTATTGTTTTTTGTGGATAATTTTCTAAGATTGTTTGTATTTGATTATTCAAATTTTTTGAATTTCCATATACTATAAATCTTAAAATTCCATCTGTGAATAAATAATTTGTTGGACTATCTATCCCTTTTCCTAGAACATTTAATGATGCTAAATTCCAGTATTCTCCTACAATTAGTCTAGCTTCAGATTCATTTGCTCTTCTCTTTATTCCTTCAAGGAAAAATGGCTCTAGAGCTTCTGCTAAATCTAATCTAAATCCATCTACATATGGAGCATACTTTGCAATTATTCCATTTTCTCCATATACATATTGTTGGAATTCATAGTTTCTTTGATTAAATACTGGCATATCTTTAAATTCATTATACCAATATTGGTAATTTCCATTGTTATCTATAAAGAACCAATTTCTGTATTTTGAGTTTGGATTTTTAATTGCATCTTGGAATATTGGATTATCACTGTTACAATGATTAAAAGCAACATCAATAATTATTTTGATTCCATTTGCATTTGCTTTTTCATGCAATTCTTTTAAATCCTCAAAAGTTCCTGCATCTGGATCAATTTCCATATGGTTTGTTGAAGCATATCTTTCATAACGATATAAACTTTCGTTTATTGGTGATAAATATAATATTCCTACTGATAATTTCTTGAAATATTCTATTTTTTCTGTAATTCCTTTAATGTTACCACCAAAGAAATCGTTGTTATGAAATTCTCCTTGTGAGTTTCTTGTCCAATCTGGCATTTCTCCCCAATTACGGTAATTTCTGCCTTCAATTTTTCTAGCAACTCCACCTACTACTTTATTGAACCTATCAACAAAAATTTGATATACAATTTTGTCTGTTGCCCATTTAGGTACTCCTAAATTTTCTTGTGTTACTAACACTTTCCAATATGGAGATTCTTCTTCCTTTTCTAGCAAAAATGGTTTGTTTGTTTTTCTACTTATTTTTATTGCAACTTCTTTTCCATTTACTTGTAGAATAAAAAAGAAGTAGTAATTTCCGATATTTGGAAAATTAACTTTTGCCCAATATCGTACTTTTTCTCCTTCTTCTTCTCTATTCATTTGCTTTTCTATTGATGGACTTTCTCCTTGCTTATTAAATAGTACTGTACATTTTCCCAAATTTCCTATACTTTTTTGAGCTACAACTGTAATTTCAAATTCTTTATTAATTTCTACTTCTTTTTTTGTCAAAACACTTATAATACTTTTTTCCATGCTGTTTTCCTCCTGTTGTCGTATTTTTGTGCTTGCTACTTTGACATTACCTAAAGTATAATCTTAATTTACTACATCATTTATTCTTTGTCAAGGATTAGTCGTTCATTTCTTTTTTTCCATTATATTCATCAACTAAATATAGTGGTCTATTTTTTGTTTCATTAAATATTCTTCCTAAATATTCTCCTACAATTCCAAATAATAATATTTGTATTCCTGAGAAAAATAGTATTAGTAATATAATTGCTTGAAATGCTTGTATTGCTTCATGTATTACAAAACTTTTAATTATTACATATACAAAATATACAAATAATACAATAAAAGTCGGGATTGCTATAAATGTTGAAAGTCTTAATGGTGATGTTGTAAGTGATGTTATTCCATCAATTGCTAAATCCATTAATTTCACATAATTCCATTTTGTAGAACCTGCAACTCTAGGGTCTCTATCATATAAAACTTCTTTTTTCTTATATCCTATCCAGCTAAACATACTTTTTGTGTTTCTTTGAGATTCTCTAAGTTTTTTTAATGCATTTACACATCTTCTGTCTAAAAGTCTAAAGTCCCCTGTGTCTTCTTGTATCTCAACTTTAGTTACATGTTGTAAAACTCTGTAATACATTTTTGATGTAAATTTCTTTAGCCATGTTTCTCCCTTTCTTGAACGCCTTTTTGCATATACATCATCATATCCTTCTTCCCAGTATTTTACTAGTTCTGGAATTAGTTCCGGTGGATCTTGTAAATCAGCATCCATAAACACAACACAATCACCGGTTGCATAGTCTAGGCCTGCTATCATGGCTATTTCTTTTCCAAAGTTTCTCGAGAAGTCTACATAACTTATTCTTTCATCTTTTTGTCTCATTTGTTTTATTATTTCTATTGTTTTGTCTTTACTTCCATCATTTACAAAAAGTATTTCAAATTGATAATTTTCCATACTACTCATTAGTTTTGTTAATCTTTCGTATAAAATTGGTAAAGATTCTTGTTCATTATATGCTGGTATTATTACTGTAATTTTTTTCATCTTATACACCCTTTCTACTTTTCTTTTTCTGTTTTAAATGCAAAAAATTTGCTGATAAAGAAATTTAATATAATAACAATAACTGTTATAAAACATTTGCTAATTATTGCTGGAATTGCTGTTTTGAATAGTATTAGTCCTCCTACAAATTCTAATACCATTGTAAATGCTCTTCCTAACATAAATTTAAAAAATTCTGTTAGTTTTTCTCTTGCTCCTTCTGCTTTAGAATGAAACACTAGGTCTTTGTTTGTTATATATGCAAATAATACTGCAAGTAAAATTGCTACAAAGTTTGATATGTTTTCATCTACATGTAATAACGTGTTTAATACATAAAATGAACCAAGATTTACAACTGTTGTGAATAACCCAAATGCAATATATAGCATTACTTCTTTTGTTAATACTTTTTGTATTATGCCTTTTATTTTTTCCATGCTTTTCTCCTATTTTTAAAAAGTGATAATATAAAAGAATTTATATTACCACTTTTTCTAAATTTCATTTATATAATACACATTATTTTTTTAACCAATCTGGATTTGCTAAATACCAGTCAATTGTTTTTACTATTCCATCTTCAAATTTTGTTTTTGGTTCCCAACCAAGTTCATTTTTTATTTTTGTTGGATCTATTGCATATCTATAGTCATGTCCTTTTCTGTCTGCTACATGTTCTATTAAATCTTCAGATTTTCCTAGTCTTTCTAATATTAGTTTTACTATTTGTATATTTCTTCTTTCATTGTGTCCACCAATATTATATCTTTCACCAGAAACTCCTTTGTGGAATACTAAGTCAATTGCTTCACAGTGGTCTTCTACATATAACCAGTCTCTTATGTTTAGTCCTTCACCATATACTGGTAATTTTTCATCATTTAGAGCTAATTTAATCATATGTGGAATTAATTTTTCATTATGTTGATATGGTCCATAGTTGTTTGAACAGTTTGTTACATTTACATTCATTTTGTATGTTTCTTTATATGCAAGTGCTATTAAGTCTGAACTTGCTTTTGATGCTGAATATGGACTACTTGGTTTTATTGGTGATTTTTCTGTAAAGTATCCATCTTCTTTTAGTGAACCATAAACTTCATCTGTTGAAATATGTACAAATTTGTTTTTGCTTCCTTCTCCCCATACTTGTTTTGCTGCTTCTAATAATGTGTGTGTTCCTATTACATTTGTATGTGTAAATACAAATGGATTTTTTATGCTGTTATCAACATGTGATTCAGCTGCGAAATGGATTACTCCATTTATGTCATATTTTTTGAATACATCTAATACAAAGTCAAAATCACAGATATCACCTTTTACAAATGTTATTTTATCCATTACTTTCTTTAAGTTATCTAAGTTTCCAGCATATGTTAATTTGTCTAATACTACCACATTATAATCTGGATGTTTGTTTACAAAATATTCTGCAAAATTTGCTCCTATAAATCCTGCTGCTCCTGTTACTAATACGTTTTTGCTCATTTTTATACCTCTTTCTTACATATAATTTTTAATATCTCAAACATTGTTAGATATTACAAGTTACTAAATAAATCTGTTTCTTTTAATTCTTTTAAAGAAGGCCATTTTCCATCTTTTTCAGATGTTAATAAATCTTCTTTTTTTAAGTCTCCCATAGGCCATTCAATTCCGATGTCTGGGTCATCCCATTTTAATCCACCTTCTGCTTCATGGTTATAAACATCATCACATTTGTAAGCAAATTCAGCTTCATCTGATAATACTAAAAATCCATGTGCAAAACCTTTTGGTATCATAAACATTTTTTTATTTTCTTCTGTTAACACTACACCTTCCCATTTTCCATATGTTTTGCTACCTGGTCTTAGATCTACTGCTACATCAAAAACTTCACCTTTTATACATCTTACTAATTTGCTTTGAGTATTTTCTTTTTGGAAATGTAATCCACGCAATACTCCTTTTTTAGATTTTGATTGATTGTCTTGTACAAAGTCATAGTTTAATCCTAATTCTTCAAAATCTTTTTTACTATATGTTTCCATGAAATATCCACGGTTATCTCCAAATACTGTTGGTTCTATTACATATACACCTTCAATTGATGTTTCTATTTTTTTGAATTTACCCATTTAAAATTCATTCCTTTCTAACATTTTACTAAAAGTCTATTTTATTCTTGTCCATATTTGTTTTCTGCTAAGTCTTTTAGATATACACCATATTCTGTTTTCATATATTTTTTAGATAGTTCTAATAATTCTTCTGATGTTATCCATCCTTGTTTGTATGCTATTTCTTCTGGACAACAAACTTGCATTCCTTGTCTTTTTTCTATTGTTTGTACAAAGCTTGCTGTTTCTATTAAGGCATCATGTGTTCCTGTATCGAACCATGTCATTCCTCTTCCTAATTTTTCTACTGTTAGTTTACCCATTTTCATGTATTCATCATTTATTGATGTTATTTCTAGTTCTCCTCTTGCAGATGGTTTGATTGTTTTTGCTATTTCTATAACATCATTTGTGTAGAAGTATAATCCTGGAACTGCATAGTTTGATTTTGGTTCTTCTGGTTTTTCTTCTATTGAAACAGCTTTTCCTTCGTTATCAATTTCAACAACTCCATATCTTCTTGGGTCTTTTACATAGTATCCGAATATTGTTGATTCATTTTCTCTTTCATTTGCTCTTCTTAATATTTCTGGTAAGTGTGATCCATAGAACATGTTGTCTCCTAATATCATTACAACATTGTCATCACCTATAAATTCTTCTCCTATTATAAATGCTTCTGCTAGTCCATTTGGTTTTTCTTGTACTTTGTATTCAAAGTGCATTCCCCATTGTGAACCATCTCCTAATAGTTCTTTAAATGTTACTACATCTCTTGGTGTTGAGATTACTAATACATCTCTTACTCCAGCTTCCATTAATACTGATATTGGATAATATATCATTGGTTTGTCATATACTGGCATAATTTGTTTTGATATAGCTATTGTTAATGGATATAGTCTTGTTCCACTTCCTCCTGCTAATATGATTCCTTTTCTGTTTTTCATTATAATTCATCCTTTCTTAACTTATAATATAAAAATCAATTTTTTCTTTGCATCCAAATTTAATTTTAATTAAATTCTTCCTTCTTCTTTTAAGTATCTTTTTAAACCATCTTCCCAGTCAGGTACGTTTATCCCTACTGATTTTAATTTTTCTTTTGACATTTGAGAATTTTTTGGTCTTTTTGCTTGTGTTACTCCCATTAATTTTATATATTCTTCTGTTGTTACTGGATTTACTTTACAAATTGTTCCTGTATATTCGAAGATTGTTTTTGTAAAGTCATACCATGTTGTGTATCCTTCATTTGTTGAATTGTATATTCCATATGGTATTTTCTTTGTTACAGCTTGGTATATTATTTCTGATAAGTCTTTTGCATATGTTGGGCTTCCATGTTGGTCTGCTACAACATTTAGTTCATCTTTGGTTTCTCCTAGTTTTAACATTGTTTTTACAAAGTTGTTTCCACCTATTCCATATAACCATGCTGTTCTGAAGATATAGTATTTGTCTGTGTTTGCTTGTATTTGTTCTTCTCCATGTAGTTTTGTTATTCCATATGCTGTTACTGGATTTTTTTGGTCATCTTCTTTATAGTCTTTTTCTACATCTAAGTCTCCTCCAAATACATAGTCTGTGCTTACATGTACTAGTGTTGCATTGTTTGCTTTTGCTGCTTTTGCTAAGTTTCCTGGTCCATCTGCATTTATTTTTTCTACTATTTCTCCTGCTACTTCTGCTTTGTCTACTGCTGTAAATGCTGCACAGTTTATTATGCATTCTGGTTTTTCTTTTTCTACAAATTTCATTACCATTTCTTGGTTTGTTATATCTAATTCTGCTACATCTGTTAAGATTAGCTCATTTCCTTGTGCAAATTTTTCTTTTATTTCTTTTGCTAACATTCCATTTGCACCTGTTATTAGTATTTTCATTTTGACACTTCCTTTTTATTTGTTTTTACGCTACTATAATATCATTTAATACAAAAAAGTACAAGGGTTTCTTGTACTTTTTTGTATATTCTATTGTTTTAGTTTTTTGGTCTTGGGCATGCTGATGTTGGCATTTTCTCATATAATGGAACTATAAATTCAAAATGGCTATCTAATATTCCACTATTCTTATATGACTTATAAATCATGTTACCTTCGTCATTTGCAGCTCTAATATTTTGCATATATTGATTTCCATATAAGTTTTTTTCATTTACAACATTATATTTTTGGAAATATAATGTTGATTGTCCTTTACTTATATAATTTTTTGTCAAAAATTCTGCTCCACCTTTTATAGATGCTTCTGGTGTATACCAGCCTCTATCATATGCATATCTCGCACCTGCTAATATTCCAGTTGAAACATTTCCGCTTACATTTATATTAAATAAGTTGTAAACTGTTTTGTCTAGATATTTATATCCATTCATAACTCCTGAACCATCTGCTCTTTGTTCTTGTATTATTCTAGAAACCAAATGGAATGGGCTTATTCCTTGTTCTCTTGCCGCTTCTAATATTGCATTAATTACTGAATCCGAATTTAAAAATGTTCCTTGAACCATTTTTTTAATTTCTTCTTTTGTTCCTGCTGATGAAGATAAATCTTGGAATTGGAAGAACCATGCTTCATCTAGGCTGTTTCTTGCATCTGTCATATATCTTATCGCACTTTTTGTAGCTCTATACCAACTTTGGCTTACATCATATTTTTCATCACCTTTTGCCCATTCATTTAAATATGGTGCTTGTGTTAAACTTCTAGGTGAACCACCTATTATTTTATCTTCTTCATTTATAAAGTCTTCCCATTTTATATTTGTATAATATACTTTTATGTTCCAATTTGGATGCGCATTTTTTAATTTTTGTAACGCTTCTTTAAATCCTGGATATGCTGTTTCATCTATAGATGTGAAATTTTGTATTTTTTTATTTATTTTTATTATTACTCTTACATCTATTAAATTGCCATATATATCTTCTACTGGTGTTGTATAATTGGTACTTTCATTGAATGTTTTTGAATATGATAATTTATCACTACTTAATTTCCATGATGGTTTTGTATCTCCAAGTGGTTCGTTTGAGTGCATTACTGCTGTTATTGTTCCATCTGCGTTTGTTATATATTCTACTGTTATTTCTGGTGCTTTATCATCTATTCCTTCTACTTTTATTAAAACTTGTGCTGTTTGTCCAAAAACATCTTCAAATGTTGTATAATATGAACCATTTGATGATAAATTTTCATTTATATATGTGTATTTATCTTCACTTAACTTCCATGATGTCTTTGTATCTTTCAATTGATTATTTGAATATATTTTCCCAACTACTTTGTTTGTTTTTTCGTTGTATTTAAATTCTGTTTGTATTTTTAAATCTTCTTTTATTCCTTTTACTTCTATTAGCACTTTTGCTGTTTGTCCATATATATCTTCAAATGTTGTATAATATGAGCCATTTGATGATAAATTTTCATTTGTATATGTCATTTTGTCTTCACTTAACTTCCATGACGTCTTTGTGTCTTTTAATTGATTATTTGAGTATATTTTTCCTGTCACTTTATTTATTTCTGCATTATATATAAATTCAGTTTTTATTTCAAGTGCAGGTATTATTCCTTCTATTTTTATAAGTACTTGTGCGTTTTGTCCATATATATCCTCAAATGTTGTATAATATGTACCATTTTCTGTAAAATTTTCATTTGTATAAGTATATTTATCTTCACTTAGTTTCCATGACTTTTTTGTATCTTTCAATTTGTTGTTTGAATGTACTTTACCTGTTACTGTGTTTTTGGCCTTGTTATATGTGAATTCTGCTGTTAATTTTAGTTCTCCCCTAATTTCTTTTACTTCTATTAGAACTTGAGCTGTTTGTCCATATATGTCTTCAAATGTTGTATAGTACGACCCATTTGCTGTCATTTCTCCACTTGTATATGTGTATTTATCTTCACTTAATTCCCATGATTTTTTTGTATTTTTTAATTGATTATTTGATTTTACTTTATATATTACTACATTTTTTTCTTCGTCATACTTGCTTGTAGCTTCTATATTCAATTTTTTTATTTCTCGTGTTTCAGTTTTATTTTCATCATCCGCAATAACAGTTGTTGCACATAATGAAATCACATTGGTTAACATTAGTATTATTACTAAAGTTGATAATATTTTTTTAATTTTCATATATACCCTACCTTTCATTTTTATACAAAATATATCCTTTTATTTCTTTTTGCTCTTTCATTATAGTATTTTTTAAATATTTTTTCAAGTCATTTTGCTCACTTGGAATTATTATCCAGTCAATGTTGAATTTTTCTATTTTTTTATTAAATTCTTCATAAGAATATGTGGGAACTCCATAAAAGTATATGTTATATAACTCTGACCTTTCTTCTTGTTCTTCATGTGTTATTAAATCGTCAAAATACATTATTCTTGAATATAATAATTCGATTTTAGGAGTCAATTGTCTCATTGTACAGCTATGTAGTGGTTCTCCAGGAGCCATTACCATTATATTTTTATCTTTTTCTGAATTTTCTAATATATAATTTGTTTGTTCAACTATATATTGAGGTATCTTTTCCCAATTTTCCGGTTTTTCAAATCCATTTTCCTTACTATATGTAAATTTTCCACATAACATAATTATAATAATTTCACATATAAAAATTAAACTTTTATATCTGTCTTTGGTTGCCTTTTGTATTATCAAATTTAATGCATATGCAATAGTTACTTCTATTGGTAATAACCACAATACTCTCCAAAATGTAACAGAACTTGTTAAATATTTTGCTATAACGTTTATAAATAACGGATTCCATATTGTCAATACATTTATAATTGGAATTATTATAAAAAATATTCTTTCTTGTTTTTTCCCTGTAAATGCTATTATTAAAAATGATAATAAATATAATAATAAATACTTTTTACTTCCATACAATAATATTAGTTCTTTTAAATTTTGTTTAGAAAATTCTATATTAGTTTGTAAATGAGTTGTCTTCATTAATATTAACAAAATTAAAACAGATATTACGATTGGTAAAAAAGATATAATTAAATTTCCTATTTCTTTCCATTCTTTTCTTATTAAATCTATAATTCCAAATCCTATATATGCAAATGAAACTATAAATATTGCTGTTGATGATAAAAACACATTTGCAATATTTGTAATAATTATTAAAGATATTAACTCTTTTTCTTTTTTCTCATTTCTCTGCAACAATAATGCCCATAAAGTTGTAAGTCCAAAATTTAAAAACATTCCTTTTCCTTGCCATGCTTTGTATAATAGACAACCTGTTCTAAATTTTGAAGAAAATCCTCCAAATAAAAATATAATTGAAAGTATTAACAAAACCAACTTGGAATTTTTTCTTTGTTTATTAATTATATTTATCAAATAATAATATGCCATATATTCAAATATAATAAATATAAATGGCAATATAGAATGGAATAGCACTACCGGTTTAATCGTGAAAGCTTTTGCTAATATTGCAACACCTAATTCATATGCCGAAATTTGTTCAAATGAACTAAACAATGTATGTTCCTTTTCTAGTCCTAAACTTGGATCCTCCATATATAATTTATCACTATCAATACTTTGCGTTGCTAAACTAACATAAAATGAATCATCTGCATTTTCTCTAAATAAATAACTTGAACTTATTGTTTGAAATGCAACTACCACAACTATACATATGTTTAATGCTAATTCCATTTTTGACTGTCTTTTTAGTTCACCTATATAAATTTTCCATTTTTCCATTTCTTGCTTAGGTTTTACTATTATAAAACTTGCGCCCACTAATATTAAGATTATGCTTAAACTTATTACGTATGGAATCATAAACTTAACGTGAAATACAATACTTGGTAATAAAACTATTTGCAATATTGCAAACACTGTTATTATTCCAAATATAAATATTTCTATTATTTTTTCTCTTTTAGTTAGTTTTGCTGTTATTAAACCAATTCTATATGTAATTATAAAAAAACTTATTATAAAAATTATTGCTTTTATCATTTACTTCTACCTTTGCTTTATTTATATTTCATTTATAGTTTTTAATACCTTTTATATCCAATATTCATATCTACTCTACCACCTATTCCACTTACATTTCCATCACTTGTATATTGCCAAATAGTGTATGGATATTGGTAATTTGTTGTCTTTATGTAATCTGCAAGCCATATATCATATTTACTTAATTTTTCTATTTCTAAGTCATTTAATAACCAATTTTTATTACCATAAATCATAGATTTATATCCTAATTTTTCAATTTCTTGGCAAAATGCTTGTACAATTTTTGTTCTTTTTTCTTTTGATATTCTGTCTCCTCGTCCATTTCCCGGTGGAGTTCTTTCCGTATCAATAACTATTGGATATTTTACTGGTACATTGTATTTTGAAAGCAATTTTATTGTATATCTTGCTTCCTCTCTTGCTTCTTCTTCTGTTACCGCTTGTGTAAAGAAGTATACTCCTATATCTATTCCAGCTCTTGTAGCCTCTTTTATATTATTATCGAAGAATAAATCTGTTACTATTTTTCCAGATTCCCATCCTCTATATCCAGCTCTTATTATGGCAAAATCAATTTCTGTTCTTTTAACACCTTGCCAATCAATTATTTTTTGAAATTCCGAAACATCTATTCCTTTTAATGTATTTTTAAAAAAATTAACTAAAATACTTACATTTACTTCGTTTTCATTCATATCAACAACATTTGTTGTATAACTATTATTACTTGTAAAAGTTTTTGTATATGTGTAACCATCTTCACTTAATTTCCATGTTGGTTTTGTATTTTTCAATTTTCTATCTGATATAATATATACTGTTACCCTTTCACTAGAATCATATAAGTATTTTACAGTTATATTTGGACCTTTACTATGTTCATATGTAAATAATTTTGTATATATTTTAATCTTTATCCATACTTGATTTCCATATTTGTCTTCCACTGGTGTTGAATATTCTTGATTTTCTTTAAATACTTTTGTGTATGATTTCTTATCTTGTGATAAATCCCATGTTGGCTTTGTATCTTCTAATTCCTCATTTGACTTCATCGTTACAATAATACTATCATCTTTTTTATTATATTCATATGTTAAATTAATTTTTGGTGGTATATCATCTATCTTGGTTATCTCTATTTTTATTCGTGTCTTATTTCCCCACATATCTTCTACTTCTGTATAATAAGATCCATTTGTTCTCATTTCTTTGCTAGTGTATGTCATACCATCTTTACTTAATTCCCATGCCTTTTTAGTTTTTTTTAACCTTTCATTTGAATGCATTACTACTATTTCGGTGTTTTTATTTGTATCATATATATATTCTAGTTTTATTTCTGGTTTTTTATCGTCTACTAGTTGTATGTTAATTAATACCTTTGTTCTATTTTTATATCTATCCTCTACCTCTGTGTAATATGAACCATTTGTTGTCATTTTTACACTTGTATAAGTTAATCCATCTTCACTTAGTTTCCATGATTTTTTTGTATTTTTTAGTTTTTTGTTTGAACGCATTATTGCTGTCACTGTATTGTCTTCTTCATTATATTTATATTCCATTTCTATTTTTGGTGCTGTTTTATCTATTAAATTAATTTCTATTAAAACTTGCTTTTTATTTCCATTTATATCTTCTATCTCTGTGTAATATGAACCATTTGTTGTCATTTCTTTGCTGGTATATGTTAAACCATCTTTACTTAATTTCCATGTTTTTTTAGTATCCTTCAATTTTTGACTTGAATGCATTATCGCTGTTACTGTATTGTTTTTTTCATTATATTTATATTCCATTTCTATTTCCAGCATATGGTTTTCTTTTTCTAATATATTTTCTTCTATTTGACTTTCTGGTATTTCATCTATGTTATCTTGTGCATTAACATTTGTAGATATAAACATCATCACAAAAAATATTATAGTCATTACTAGTCTTCTGCTATTTTTTTTCATCTTTCCCTCTTTCCTTTTTTTAAATCATGTACAACAAATTTAATACAGCTTCAAATATTTTATCCTTATCTATTTCTTCATTATCTGTTATAAATACTATAATTTTGTTTTCATCTTCAAAATATTCATAGGTTTGTTCCTTATCAATATATACATATGGATTATCAACTATTTCGCCTGTTACAGAATCTACCATATAACAAATTCCGTTTATAGAAATAACAACTGTTTTATTGCTATTCATAATTTTTTCTATTTTTTTGTCTAATTCTGTTTCATCATTTTTTTCTGATATTTTAATTGAACCATCTTCATTTATTTTATAAGAATTTTTCAATTGTTTATTAGTGTTCAAATATTCTACTATTTTTTTTCTATCTTTTTCATCAATATAAATTCCAGTTTTTTTAGGAAATTTTTCTTCATATATTGTATCTATTTCTTCCTTTTGTGGTATTGACTTTTTTATCATTCCTGCGAATGCAACTTTAAGATTTACATTTGGTTTTACTGTTAACATTTTTCTTCCTGATGTATCTTCTATAACTTCATAAATGTCGTCATCTCCTGTTATTTTATATTCTTCTTTAAGACTATTCACACTTTTTTCTTTATTATCTTCTATTTTTTCCTCATTATAATTTTTTTCAATAACCTCGTTTTTATTATCTTTTTTTATTAAAATCACTATACTAACTATAATTATAATAGTTAGTATAGCAATTATTATTTTTAATACTTTTTTCATATTGATTCTCCTAAATGTTTTTTAACATTTTTATGGTTGCATTTATATACCTATCAGATAGTCTATTATTTTCTGCTTCTTGACTATTTCTCATTTTAGGGAGTTCTACTAAAGCTGTTCTAGCTCCTAAATTTTGTCTTGCCCATCCTATTAAATATTGCGTTCCATATCTTCCATATGCTCTTGTTGAGCAACTTGGAAACTGTTCTTTATAATAGTTACATATTTGTTCATTCCCAATTAATTGATCTTCCCATCCATGTAAATCCACTAGTATATTTTGTCCCTTTGATGTTTTATGGTTAATAAGAAAATTTTTCAAGTATTCTGCTTCGTATGCTTGATCTGGTGCTGTACCATTATAATTTCTAGAGTCCGTATATATTTTATATTTATTTTCTGTTTGCCATGCCCTATTTATATCTATGCCTTTACCTATTTTACTATATACTGTTCTTCTTCCTGGTCCTGCATCACTATAGCCTATCCTTCTTCCATCTGGATTAACTTCTCTAAATATATAAATAGTCCATTTTCTTGCTAGTTCTTCATCTGCATTTTGTGCTAATGTCTGGTGAAACTTGTCTGCTATTTCAACTAAATATGTTCCATCCCTAGCCCATGAATCTTCAAATCCATGCACGCAAAATGTTGCAAACATAACATTATTACCGTTTCCCCATTTATAATATGTTAAATCTGTTCCACCTGGTTTATTTTGAACTATAGCTCCACTATAACCATAAATTCCAGTTTCATCGTTTATCTTAAAAAAGTAATCTATGTTTATATGTACTTTTGAGTGTGTACCATTTTCAAAATCTACTGTTGTTTCATAATTAATATTATCATAAAATGACTTTGTATATCTGTACCCATCATCTTTATATTCCCATGTAGGTTTTGTATTTAGCATTTTTTCTTGTGATAAAATTTGTACTAAAACTTTGCAATCTTTAATAAACATATATCCAATACTTAATCCATTTGGTTGATTTCTATCTAATTTCTTTTTAAAGTTAATTTCTACATTGGTTGAGTTTCCCCATTTGTCTTGAACTGGTGCAAAATATTTTTGATTAGCATCAAATATTTTTGAGTATTCTAATTTATTTTCGCTTAATTCCCATGATTTTTTTGTGTCTGCCATTTCTTCATTTGAATGCATTATTACCTTTACTGTATCATTTGAATTGTAGACATATTCCATTGAAATTTCAGGTGGTTTGTCATCTATTATTTTTATATCAATAAGTACTTTTGATTCGTTTCCCCACTTGTCTTTAACTCCTGTATAATATGATCCATTTGATGTCATATTTTCATTTGTATATGTTAATTTATCTTCACTTAGTTTCCATGTGGTCTTTGTGTCTTTTAATTCTTCATTTGAATGCATTATTGCTATTACTGTATTGTTTTCTTCATTATACTTATATTCCATCTCTATCTCTGGACCTTTGTTATCTATCAATTTTATGTCTATAAATGCTTTTGACTTATTCCCCCACTTATCTTCAACATTTGTATAATATGATCCATTTGACATCATATTTTCATTTGTATATGTTAATTTATCTTCACTTAGTTTCCATGTGGTCTTTGTGTCTTTTAATTCTTCATTTGAATGCATTATTGCCGTTACTGTATTGTTTTCTTCATTATATTTATATTCCATCTTTATTTCTGGGCCTTTGCCATCTATTAAGTCTACATTTATTTCTACGCTTTTTATGTTTCCATATATATCTTCTATTATTGTTTCGTATTTTCCATTTTGTTTCAAATTCTCATTTGTATATGTTTTTCCATCTTGACTTAGTTTCCATGAAACTTTTGTATTTTTTAGCGGATTGTTTGATTTTATTTTTCCTGTAACAGTATTATTTTTTTCATTATATGTATATTGTGTTCTTATTTCTAGCGCTCTTGAATTTTCTTTCAATTCCATATTTTCTGCTGTTGAACATCCTGATAATCCTAGCAACAGTGCTATTAGTAAAATTATAAATAATATTTTTTGTTCCATTTCCTTCTTCATAAAAATCCCCCTAACATTTGACACTAGTATATCATTTCCATTATTCTTTTACAATGGTTTTAATTACATAATTCCGCATTTTTAATATAAAAAATAGAACTCAGATTTAATACTAATCTGAGCTCTATTTTATTTTTATTTGTTGTTTTTTTCATTTTGTAAATATCTTAATAATTGTAATTCATAATTTTCTCTATTTTGTTTTACAACTGTATCTAATATAACTCCACATTGAGCTATTATTAATGCAATTGTCATAATTCCTGTTGCTAAAATAGCTGATGGAACTTTAGTTATATAACCTGTTTTTGCAAATTCCGCAATAACTGGTACTCCTATTATAAGCCCTATTATCGCAATCACTAATGCTGAAATCCAGAAAAATTGTCTTGGTTTAAAGTCTTTAAACATTTTTATTATTGTTTTTAATACTTTAAATCCATCTGAAAATGTATTTATTTTAGATTCACTTCCTTCTGGTCTTTCTCTAAATACTATAGGAATTTCCTTTATTCTAAATCTTTTATCTAATGCAAATAAAGTCATTTCTGTTTCTAATTCAAAATTTGGACTCATAACAGGCATATTTTTTACAAATGTTCTGTTAAATACTCTATATCCTGTCATTATATCTTTTAATTTGCAATTAAATAATAAGTTTATTGAACCTCTTACTATGTTATTTCCAAATTCATGGAAGTTTTTCTTTATTTCTTGTTGATATGTTCCATTTGATAATCTATCTCCAATTGTCATGTCAGCTTCTCCATTTGCAACTGGTTCAATTAATTGATGTACAAATTCTGCTGGATATGTATCATCACCATCTACCATTACATAAAGGTCTGCATCAATTTCTCTAAACATTGTTCTTACAACATTTCCTTTTCCTTGTCTGTTTTCGTATCTTACTATTGCCCCTGCCTTTTTCGCAATCTCAGCTGTTTTGTCTTTTGAATTGTTGTCATACACATATATATCTGCCTCTGGTAATTCTTTTTTGAAATCTTTTACTACTTTTTCTATTGTAAGTTCTTCATTATAACATGGTATTAATACTGCTGTTTTCATTTTTATTTTCCCCCTTATTGTTTATAATATTTATAATTTTAAATCTTTTTCCTTATTTTTTGTCATAAATGGCAACATGACTATTAATGGTAATGAATACACCATCATAAATACATATCTTAAGCTAAATGCAACTGGAGTTGCAACCATTATAGATATCCAACTTATCAAACATGGCATTAAAACATAGATATATTTCTGCGTTTTATTTATTATTAGTAAAGTACTTGATAATACTATAATCCAAAATAATGTTCCAGCTCCTATAAAATCTGGTTTTGTAAATACATTTTCCATTGATTTACCGGTTATTTTTTCTATGCAATCTTTTCTTTCAATCCCAAAATCATTTTTTATAATATATGTATCCACAAACCCATATTCGTTTTTTGTCTCAATACTCCAAAATCCATAAGTATCCATTAAATATGCTTTTACATATTCCGAAAAATTTTTTGGTAACATTTGTGCCCATATTTTTATAAATTCACCTTTATTATCTGTCAAAAATGTTTTGTTAAAGTCGGGATCCCACTTTATGGAATCTACTACACATGGTTTATATTTATTTTTCCACTTCTCTATTGGTAATATTTCATTTAAAAATGTTTCCTGTTCTTGTGTTATTTCTCCATCATAGGTTATTGTTCTTGCTATTTGTTGCATAGGTATTGCAAGTGATTCTTCGGTAGGAGATATAATCCCTAATTTTGTATATATTGGTCCTTGTATAATAACTATTGCAATTACTGTAATAGTATTTACAATATTAAATATTATTAATTTTTTTCTTGACCAAATTAGTAATACTATATACATACCTATTACTATGTAAATTCCATTATTTCTAAAAAATGCAATTAATATACTTAATATTACAAATTTGAAAATTCCGTAAAAATGTTCTAATGGTTTTCCATCTTGACTTATTATATCATACAAAAACAGAGTCATCAAAAATATAAAACCGCAAAATAGCGGATCCTTCCACATAATAATTGCATAAGCTGCAAATATGGTATTTGCAACAAAAAATAAATATGTTAATAATATATATTTCATTTTAACATTATATTTTTTTAGCCAAACTAGGAAATATCCTATAATTCCTGACATAATTAATAATTGTGCTGTTGAATACAACATTGTACCTATATTATTATTATCTAGCATTCTACCAATTTTCATAAAAAATCCAACAAACATAGAATACAATACCGGGTGATGATTATTAAATGGCACATCTCCCAAGCCTTGTACTATTGATGTTAATGAATCTCCAAGAACGGCTCCCGGTGCATATGTTAATAAATATAGTAAATATGGTATAGCTACAGAAATACTAAATATGCACCAATATTTTATTGTGCTTTTAGCTTTTAATTTTTCTTTATCTATTGTGTCAAATATCGAAAATTTAGTATTCTTGTACCATATCCCTATATTCAAAGTTATTAATGTTGCAATTACAAACACTTCTAAAATTTTAGCTATATCTAATATTTCGAAATTTAAAAATGTATTTTCCAAATAACTTAGACCTACATCTCCGTTAAATGTTATTTTTGATTGCATTACCATAACTATTGATATTAGAAATGCATATATTATTAATGGTATAACTTCTTTTTTATTTTTCAAATATTCACTTTTTTGTATTAACTTATCCATTAAAAACATTATTAATGAGACTGCTATTACTACATAAACCGAATTATTTCCTATTTCGAATAGTCCTATTCCAAGCTTTGCTATTATTACACTAAGAATAAATTCCAGCAATAAGTTTTTATTTTCTTTAATTATTGTTTTCACTTTTTCCTCCGCGTTTTAATTTTTTTATATATTTTCCTATTTTTTCTACATCTATCATATAAAAAATTCCACATAAAATTGCAAATACACTCATTGCTTGAATTTTGTTTGTAAACCAACAATGTATTGTAGAATGTCCAGCAAAAGTTACATACCACACATATGGTACCACTGCAATACATATTAATGATATTATATTTTTAATTTTTGATAGTTTTTTATGGTATAAAATTAATCCGACTGCTAATATTGCTCCTATTGCAATTAATGAATTTTTTGCAACTGGTATAAAGAAATATCCTACATTATCTTTTATTGCATCAAGTCTGTTTACAGGTTTAGTTGCTGTTCCATTCACTCTAAACAATATTTCATTTATTGCTAATGTTATTGCATCTTTATTTAAAATAATTGATGCTATAACCCATTTAGTAAAGAACCATAACCCATATCCTATTGCCCATAGCACACCTAATTTAATTATAAATAATATTTGTTCTAGCAACTTCTTGTCTTTTTTATTTTCAAGGACAACTGCTAGTGTTAATGGTATTCCTAATGTAACTAATGGATATGTTAATAAGTCAAAAAATGTGGCTACTCCGCCTATTACAAAAAATAATAGTGGTACATAATTTTCTTTTTTTATTTTATATAAAAACATTACTGCTATCATTGATACAAGTAATACTAAGAAAATACTACTATATTGTATAGATGCAGGTATTAATGTTACAAACATTAATGATATCGTTATAGCAAATGCTATACTATATTTTGTTCCTAATTGTTTCCCTATCATTGAAAATACAATTCCAAGTAAAGCAAATATTATTATTACAAGTATGTATCTTATTTCTGAATAATTAAAGAACAATAGTAATGGTCTTACTAAAACTTGTATTCCGTGCCAATATCTTGAATATTCGTGATTATTTATTATGCTATCACTTATAGCCTTTTCTAATGATGATACACCTGCTTTTGAAGAATCTTCATAAAAAGAGTTTTCTACTGCTTTTTTTATATTGCTTTCTCCTTCTTGTATTCCCTTATTCATTGCAATATTCAAAATCAATGCATCTGTATGTGTATCTAATGTTGCACTTGCAGATTGAAATATAGGAGCATATCCTAATCCCTCATTTTTCAACAAAGCTACTGATTCTGCAACATGTCCTCTTATTCTTGTATTTGGTAACATGTATGTGCCAACAATTAAAGCTAAGAAAATTATTGTTACTCCAATATAAACAAGAAAGTAAGATAATAATTTCTTTAATGTTTTTTTCATTTTATCCTCTTTTCCAGTTCATTACCAATAAACCTATAATAATAATGCTTGCACCTGCAATTCCTTGAACAGTAATATTTTCTTTAAATATAACTTTTGAGGCTACTAATGTTAATATTTGCACTATTCCTGTACAAAGTGGTGTTATATAACTTAGGTCAAACATTACAACCATTCTTGTATATAAAAAGAAACTTCCAATATAACAAATAAATCCAAGTAAACTTACAGGGCTTATTCCAAAATTAATGTCACCTTCAACCATTGCAAATTTTCCAGTATTTCCACCTAGTTTCATTAATATAAGTCCTGACATTGTTAATAATAAATAGATTCCTATAATTATAAATTGCATTTTTATATTTCTCCTTTTCTCTGTTTTTTCCATTGTTTTCTCCTTACCATTTTATATCAATTTTTAGTGTTTTTGTTATAAATTTATATGTTAATATAAAAACTTTAAATAAGTGACATATGTATACTTTTCTTACTACAGCTAATTTCAAATTTGCACTTTTATTTTTTAAACAATACATTATTTTTGTATATTTTGTCTTTTTCCACTCTGGAAAATTTTCATTTAAAAATTTCAGATTTTTTTTGTATTCTTCACTAAAATCGCAATTATTTGCTCCTGAAGCTTTTAACATTAAAGATATTCCAAAATGTAAAAATGCCATTGATGCCAAAATCTCCATACTTTCAGTATTTGCATTTTCTTCTATATATTGTTTTTTTATTTCTAACATTGCATTTTGTATTTTTTCTATTTCTTCTTTTTTTAAGGTATTCATTGCAGAGCCTTCTATTACCATGTAATTATATAAATAGTTATCTACAAATGATATTTTATTTGTTTTTTGGTATACCATGCTTAAAAACATCATATCTTCTAGTATACGTGGTGGATTACTTAAATCATTTAATTTTTTAAGTATTTCTGTTTTATATAGTTTGTTCCATAGAGCTGTGTTTATTGATATTACTTCTTCAAAATTCTTTGCTTTTTCTATAATTTTAGTTTCTTCATATTTCATCTCTTGCGATAAAACTTTTCCTGTTTTTTCATCAATTCTTCTAAAACCACATACTGCGATATCAGCATTATTTTTAGTAATACTTTTGTATAATTCCTCTAAAAAGTTTTTTTCTACATAATCGTCTGCATCCATAAAAGCTGTGTATTTTCCAGTTGCAGAACTTATTCCATCTATTCTTGCTTTCCAAACACCTTCATTCTTTTTGTCAATAATCTTTATTCTTCCATCTTTTTTCTCAAATTCCTTTAGAAGCTTTAATGTTCCATCTTTTGAACCATCATTTACACATATAAATTCAACTTCTTTTAAAGTTTGAGTTAATAAACTTTCTAGTGTTTTTGCCACATATTTTTCTGCATTATATGCTGGAAGTATTACACTTATTTTGGGCTTGTCTACCATATTATTCACCTTTTTTCTTTTCATCATATTCCTTTAAAGCTATATAATGATCTAATTCTTTTATTTTTTCATTTAATGTTGAAATCCTAATATTATTTATAAAAGTTTGTATTAATAAAAATACCATTACTACTAAAAATACAAAATTCACAGGTGCTATAAAGCCTAATTTATTTGATATCCATTCAACTCCACCATAAAATATGCTCATTAATATTAGAATAATACTTCCAATCATCCAAACAACTGTATTTTCTACTTTTAACTTTGATTGTTTTATTTTTTTTACACATAAAAAGCATGAAAATAAAGATGCTATTATTAATAAAATTCTTAATGTTATTGTCATTTTTGGTTTCTCCTTTCTAATTTTTAGTTTTTCTTGTTATTGCTCTAATAAATATTATTGAGAAAAACATATTTAACATATATTGCATAGATTTTATTGGATTTAAATAACTTTCTCCAAATTCTCTGTCTTTCATTTCAACTTGTACTTCTCTTATTTTATATTTCTTTTTCATCATATACACTAATGTATCTGGTTCAGGTGTTAAACTAGTATTTCTTATAAATTCTGCTATTGTTTCTTTATTAAAGGCTCTCATTCCAGATGTTGGATCTTTTATTGTTTTTAATGTTGTTAGTTTTATTGCACCTGAGATTAGTCTACTTCCTAACATTCTCATAGTTGCTGGTTTTTTCTTAGTTACAAACCTTGAGCCTATTGCAATATCACAATTATTTTCTTCTATTTCTTTTACTAAGTCTTTTAAATATTTTGCCTCATGTTGTCCATCGCCATCAAATTGTATTGCAATATCATAATCATTTTTATATGCATATTTCATTCCTATTTGTATTCCACTAGTTAAGCCATAGTTTATTGGTAATGATATCATGTTATAATTATTTTTTTCACATACTTCTTTTGTATTATCTTTTGAACAATCATTTATAATTACATAATCATAATTTGTATTTTCTTTTATATCTTTTATTGTCTTTTCGATGTTTAAAGCTTCATTATAAGCTGGTACTATTATTAAAACTTTCATTTCTTCACCCTTTTTAATTTATTTGATATATATATTGACATCTTTCTTCATTAGAAAATATTGTTTCTAATTTAAATTTTTGTACTACATTATCTTCCATCTTTGAGTAAGAAAAATAATATTTTACATTTAAATTTTTCAAATCTTCATATGTTAAATATGCTACATATGAATCTTGTCCTACTAATTCAAATTTTGTTGTGTCTGACAATTTTATTCCTATATGAGCAAACCTATTGTAAACTTCATTATATTTCTTTTCTGGGTCTACTACATCTAACCACTTAAAGTTTGGATATGTATTTACACCATTTAAACAATTTACTCCATTTGCAATTAAATATTGACCATTAAAATTATTTTCACCAATCCATAATGCTTCTTTATCTTCATTATAAATTTGTTTTATTTCTTTTGATATATCTGTTTTATTTATTGGTGCAATTCCTCTTACTATTGGATTTACTATTGCTCCTGAAATTACTGCCACAACACACATTGTATATGACCATGCTTTTACATTTCCTCTTATTAAGAAATATGTAATTAAAAATACTATTGGCAATAAAATTTCATATTTAATTGTTGTAAAGAATTCATTATATGATGATTGTTTTATTAGCACATATGACAATACCACTACTATACTTGATATTACTATTCCTTGTACTTTTGAAATTTTATTTTTTCCTTCTACTTTTTGTATCATTATAATAGATAATAGGGTTCCAATTATTCCTAATACAACATGCGTTCTTTGTGCAGGTGAAAAGTACATTAAAGTTATTTTAGCTAATATAGTTTTAAATCCTACAAATTCCCATATTAGGTATATTGCATATAAAGCTATTAACCCTATTATTAATCCAAAATCTTTTTTATTTTTTTCTTCTTTTATTTCACCTAAATATAATACAATAAGTATTATTAATCCTGTAAATGAGTAGATATATGTACTTGGTTCACATGTGTTTGCAATTCTATTTGTATATGGGAAAAAGATATTTGCAAAATAGCTTATGAAATTATTAATTGTAAAGTTTCCACCTTTTTCAACTCTTTCCCCCGGATATACAGTACCCATCATCACTTTTATATCATCTAATGAAAGTAGTATAAATCTAGCTATTAATCCTAAAGATGCAACTATTGTTATTGCCATTAATATAAAATCTTGTTTCTTTAAATTTTTCCAATTTTTTATTAAGTCATTTAACATGAATATTGCCATTAAAAATGCAAATGGTACTTGGAATGCTGGATATAGCATAAATGCAAATCCAGGTAAACATATTATTATCCCTAATGCTATTAATGCTTTTTTCCATAGTTTCCAGTCTAGGTTTTGCATATAATATCCAAACAATACTATTACTGCTCCGCCATAAATATAGCCATCTACAACAGCTGTACTTAGCCACCACATCATAGCTGGTGCAAGTCCTAAAACTATTCCGCCTATTAATGATAATAAGTTATTATTATGAGTAACTTTTTTTACTAATTCTACTGAAACCATTAGTAATGCTATCATTTTTAATACCCAATAAAATGAAAATCCATATTCTGTTCCAAATAATAAGAATCCCCATGTTAAAGGTCTTGAGATTGCAACAATATCTGTTACAGGCGCTGAAACCATTAACATGTTACTTGTGCCTTGTGCTATATTTTTGTTATGTATTCCATATCCGTCTTCACTCTCTGCTTGTCCAAGCATTGTTGCACTTTGTGTTAACCATTCATCTGATCTTATAGCTCTTGCTTTTCCTAATATTGTTGACTTAGCTTGTGGTTCATTCATATATTGACACCACATATCTATTGATGAAAAGTTAATTTTTAATGCTACTAATAAAATAAGTGCTATTACTGCAATTAGATATCTATATTTCATTATAAAGTCAGCAATTTTTTCTATTATTTCATTTGTCTTTTCTATACATCTCTTTATTTTCACTTTTTTCTCCTAATCATTATACTTTACTTTTTCTGGTTTTATTGCACATTGATCATTATCTAATCTTAAGTTTATGTTATAATATGGATCACCATCTTTTAAGATTTTTTTCCATTTATTTTGAAATCTTTCTACTTCACCTTTAAATCTTTTTTGCTTTTCCAGAGTATCTTCAAATCCTCTACTCTTTGATTCATAATGTATAAATTGTACATATGGGTTATATACAATTAGTTTTCCTTGTTCTCTTATTTTCAAGCAGAAATCAACATCATTAAATGCTACTTCAAATTTCTCATCCATATTTCCAACTGCTTCGTACATTTTTCTAGGAGCCATTATACATGCTGCTGTAACTGCACTCATATTTTGTATCATTGCATCTTTTGAGAAATATCCATGCATACCGTGTGGAATATTTCTAAATACATGTCCCGCAACTCCACCTATTCCAATTATTATACCTGCATGTTGTATTGATTTGTCTGGATAAAATAGTTCAGCTCCTACTGCACCTACATCTTCTCTTTGCGCAAAACCTAACATTTCTTCTATCCAATTTGGAGTGATTAATTCTGTGTCATTATTTAATTGAATTATATATTCTCCATCTGAATTTGCAACGCCATAATTTATTATTTTTGAATAGTTAAATCCTTTTTCTGGATATTTTACTACTTTTATTTTATCTTTTCCGTTTATTTCATCATAATAATCAAAAGTTTTTTGTTCTTCACTATTATTTTCTACTACTATTATTTCATAGTTTTCATATGTAGTTAATTTTTTTATTGATTTCAAGCATACTTTTAGTGTTGATGCATAATCTTTGTTTGGAATTATAATAGAAACTTTTGGATTTCCTTTTATTTCATAGTTAACTTTATAAGTTCCTAATGTATTTCCACTAACTACTTCTCCTTTTAAGCCAATTCTGTCTATATGTGCTTGTACAGCTTTTATACCTGCTTCATATGCATATGGTTTAGCTGTTCCACCTGATTTAGCTGTTGATAAAGCATGTACTCTCCAATGATATAAAATCTTAGGGATGTGTATAATCTTTTTAGCTTTTTCACTCATTCTTAATATTATGTCATAATCTTGAGCCCCATCAAATTCACTTCTAAATCCACCTAATTCATCCATTAATTCTTTTTTAAATATACTAAAATGGCATATAAAGTTGTTGGCTCTTAATGTATCTGGTGCAAAATCTGATTTAAAATATGGGTCATATCTTTTTCCGCCTAATTCTTCAAATTTATCTTCATCAGTATATATAAAATCTACATCTGGATTTTTATTTATGCATTTTACTATTTCATATAAAGAAAATTTTGGTAATAAATCATCATGGTCTAATAATGCTATAAAGTCACCCGTAGCTAATTCTAATGCAGCATTTGTGTTTCCAGAAATACCTTTGTTTTCTCCTATAAATTTGTATTTTATTCTTTCATCTTTTTTATATATTTTTTCTAACTTTTCATTTTTTTCTTGACTACCATCTGCTAAACATAATTCCCAATTTGGATACGTTTGTTCTATTAATCCATCTATTAATTCTTCGAAAAATTTCTCTGGTGTATTATACATTGGTATTATAATACTTATTTTGGGATTTATCTCAAATTTAGTATTTTTTTGTTTTTCTAGTTCTTCTTCATTTGGTTCGTTTTTATTTATCCATATTTGATAAAATTCTTCTGGTTCTGCTGCTGTTCCCATTATCATGTATCTTTTCATTTCTATCCATGTAACTCTCCAGCCTTTTTCTTTTATTTTTGTTATTTGCTCTTTTACATATTGCTTGTTAAATATACTTTTCACAAATCTATTAGCTGTTCTTAAATAACTTCTTATTTTTCCACCTTCTGGAAACAATTTATCTCTCAATCTTGTTCGCATAGTTGATTCTCCTTTTAATTACTACTATTTTTTATATTTTTTAGTTTTCTTAATGGTTCCGTTATTTTCCATGATCTAGAATTATATATTTTTCTTAAATCACTATTTAATTCATCTATTTCTGCTTTTAAATTATTTATTTCTGCTTCTTTTTGTGCTAATGCTATATTGCTCAAATTCACTTTATGGTCAGCTGTCAATTTTTCAGTTTTCAATTCTTTAACATTTTTTCCTTGTCTATGAATTTCCCACATAAGTTCATTTCTTATATTTTCTTGTAATTTATTATCTAATTCTTCAAATAAATTTATCATTGATTCATCTATATTTAAAATTTTATACAATTCTTTAATTGTTAGATAAAATCTTATTTCTGGGAAATATTTTATTGCTCTATACAATATGAAGTTTATAGGTACTTTTTCCTCACACCATTCTTGATCGTAAAAATAAAATTTATTGTCTATGACAAAACAGTTTTGAAATATCATGTCCCATAATCCATAGTTTAGAAATGTCATTTTGCTAATATCTTCTTGTTTATATTTTATATTATATTTATCAAAAACATTATTCTCAGAATTACATTTTTCCATTTTTTCAAATATTTCTGTTTTAAATTTTTTTATAAGTTCAATTGCTTCTTCTTTTTGACCATTTTTTATCTTGTCTAAAATCATTTTATCCAAGCTTTTTTCAGTTGTATATCTACTTATTATTTTTTCTTCATCATAAGAATCTAATGTATTTAAATTATTTCTTTTTAAAATTTCAATATTTTCTTTTATCATATCTAAATGTTCTTTACTTTTCTCATTTTCATTATATTTATATACATAATCTGATTTCATTATTGTCTTTATTCTAAATTCTTCTTTTCTCATGTCTGAAAATGAAACTAATTTTATCCCATTTTCTTCAAATTTTCCATTAAATATTTCTATAAAAAATGAGTTCATAAACATTTCTAAGTATTTTATGTCTTCTTTTAGCAATTCTCTATATAAATTGTTTTGCTCATATAATTTTACTGTTTCCTTATCATTATAAACAATATTTCTAGCTATTAAATTTTCTCTAAGTTGCTCTTCAGAAGTAAAAATAGCATTTGGTAATTTATAGTCTGTTAAAGGATAATATATCTTTTTATTTTCAAATCCCGCTTGTTTTATTTGTTTCTCTAATTCTGATAAACTGTATTCTTTTTTAGTAATATCTTCTATTGTCTCATTTTGAGCATTTAATTTAGATAAATTATTTATTGATAATTTATTATTTGTTGCTAAAAGTATTTTTCCATGTGGTTTTAAATATTCTTTCAATTCACCTAATAATTCACGTAATTCTAAATTGCTCTTTTTCAAACCTATTAATGTTATATAATCAAATTTTTCGTTTATATCATCTAAATTATCTACAACTTCTAGATTAGAAAATTTCTTGTTTCTTTTTTCTATAGTTTCTTTCTTTCTCGTATTCTGTTCTAATGATATTACTCTTTTGGCCTTTTGACACAATGCCCCTGTAATTTCTCCGAAGTTTGCACCTATTTCTAGTATTGAACATTCATTTTCAAATGGATACCAATTAACTATGTTTTTTCTTAGTTTAGATAATGATAGTATCACATCTAGTCTGTCATCTTGTTTTATTATATCTAAATAGTTATCTTCAGAATATTTATTAATATATTCTGCTATTTCTTTTTCTATTCCTTGTAATTTATTATTTTTTTCTATAACCTTTTTATTAAACTTGTTTACATTTTCATTATTAAATTGCACAGAATAATCTTCTGGTTTAGTAATCTTATATCTATTTTTTAGTAACCATTCTTCTAATAATTTTATATAATCTTCTTCTGTTTCTAATTTAATGTTAGTTGGATTCATTTTTTCAAGTCTCTTTTTATAATCTTCTGAAAATTGTGGTTTATGTATCAATGCATGATATATAAGTCCATAAAAATATTCTTCATCAGATATTGTATAAAATCCTTTTTCATTATATTTCCTATTTTTTATTATATTTTGTTCAAATTTGTAATAATAATAGTCATCTCCAACATATCTTAAATCAAAGTATGCAATTTTCCCTTCTACTTTTACTTTATAATGTACTCTATATTCCTCTTGAAATACTTTTTCTGCATTTAATACATATGCTGCATTTTGATATGAGTCACACACTATATCTATGTCATTGTGTTCATTTACATATATTTCATCTGGAAGGCTTTCATAGTTTCTTATAATTGCATAATCTATACAGTTATTTAGAACATAAAACATTTCTTTAACAGAAGAAAAACCTTCTTGTCCTACTAAATCTTTATTTAAATTTATTATTTCTTTTTTTGGGTTTGTTTCTATTTCTTTTAGATAATCTTCTATATTTTTTCCTAATAGTAATGTTAGGTCATGGTTAGTTTCAACTTCTGAATTTGTTGCATGCACTTTATGTCCACCGCCAGTTAATTCTCTATAATATGTTTTTTTGTCAAACATATTTGTGTTTACAATTTGTGGCCCTTTACTCGTTTGTCTTTCTTCATATTTTGGATTATCTATTCCAACTACTATTAGCAAAAATTTACCATTCCCGCAATGTTGCTCTTTTCCAGAATTTTCTGGTAAATTTGTTCCATAAAATCTTGATAAATTATTTGAAAAATTTTCTTTATTCCATTTTATATTGTATAAACCTAAAATCTCAAAATTTTTCTTTATATCATCTAAGATTTCTTTTTCTTTTTCTCTAGCATTTTCCCATAATATAAATAAATGTGTTTCCCTCATTTTTTCTCCAATCAAATATTTTTAATTTAATTCTGCAAATGTAACTTCTGTATCTAAATTATAATATCCAACAAATTTTTTGTTTGACATTACTTCAAATATCATTAAATCATAATTTCTATTTAATACTACAATTTCACCATTATAATCATATCTACTACAGCTTAGTGATAGTGTATATTTACCTGGTGCTAATTGGAATTTTTGTTTAAATTCACAAATATATTCCTTCCCTTTTTCACATTTTCCAGTATAACAATTTAAAAAATTTGTATTTGTTCCACATATTTCTTTTCCAGAAAAATCTTTTATTGTCATTGAAAAAGTTGGACATTCAACATCTTTATTAAATTTCGCTTTAAGTTTTACTGTTATTTCTTCTTGACTATCAATTATAGCACTTGGTTCACCTTTATAATTAAACATACCAAAGTCAACAATTTCCGCTTCTTTGTTTCCATATTGTATAACATCTGGATTTACAGTAAAGTATTTTTTCCATTCTAGTTTGTCATCATTTATTCCTAAAATAGATGTTCTACTTTCCGCTTCTCCTTTTTCTTGATTTTCTTCGGTTTCCTCTTTTTCAAGCATGCCGGCTATCAATTTTTTATATCTTTCGACTCCTTCTTTAACACCACCATCAAATATTTTCTTTCCCTCACTCATTATTATTGTTCTATTACAGTTATTTAAAACATCATTAATGCTGTGTGTTACAAAGATTATTGTTTTTCCTTGTTTTTTTAGTTGTTCGAATTTTTTGAAACATTTTAATTGAAATGCCATATCCCCAACTGATAAAACTTCATCTACTATTAGAATATCTGGATCTACATTTATAGCACAAGCAAAGGCAAGTCTAGCAAACATACCTGATGAATATGTTTTTACTGGTTGATATAAGTGTTCACCAATATCGGCAAATTTTATTATTTCCGGTTTTTTCTTTTCTATTTCTTCCTTTGAAAGTCCCATTACTTGTCCATGTTGATATATATTTTCTACTCCTGTCAAATCGGGGTTAAAAGCTGCTCCTAATTCTAGCAACGAACTAATTTTTCCGTTTATTTCTATGTTTCCACTAGTTGGTATTACAACCCCTGTTATCATTTTCAACAAAGTGGATTTTCCTGCACCATTTTTTCCAAGTATTCCTAATACTTCTCCTTTTTTTAATTCTAACGAGAAATCTTTTAGCGCTTCAAATGTTCCATGCCTTTTTATTCCTGGTATTATTGTTTCTGCTAATCTATCTATTTTTCTATTAAACATCTTATATTCTTTAGATAAATTTGTTATTTTGACCATGGTTACTTGTTCTTCATTTTGTTTTTTTTCACTCACTGGTTTTCCTCCTAATATATTTATCTTTTTCCTAATATTTTTAATACTATATACCTTATTTTAAATAAGCATTTTGCTATTATTGGCATATTCATAATAAAGAAGTTTTCCATATAATATACAAAAGTTTCCGTTTTATATAACTCATGAAATACGTTCCAATTCTTAAAATTAATTTTTTTTGTATTTTCAATCATTTTAAAATATTCATAAGCTCTTATGTTTAATTTTTGTATATCTTCTGGGAATTTTTCATTATATTTTACATATGTTCCAAAAACGCCAAGCTTTACATTTATAAATAATTCTCTTACTTGTTCTACTTTTTTGAATCTATGTGAAATTTTATCTGTTCCAACCTGATTGTTTCCATGTTGCCTATATTTTATATATGTTTCTGGCATATATGCCAATTTTCCTTTTATTGCTATTATCAATCCAATCCAATAGTCATGTATAAGATATTTGGAATCAGCTGGTATTGGCACAATTTCTTTTATCCATTTAGATTTTGAAATCAATGTACAACCTGTTACGCAATTATATAAATAATTTATCTTATAACTGTTTATATATTTTTTTATTTTTCTATCTAGTAACATATATTTATTGAAAGATTTATACATAGTTTTTAAATTTTCATCTACTACTTCTAAATCTCCGAAACGCCATATCTGCATCATTATCTATCAATGCTTTATATGATTTTTCTACTTTTTCAGGTAACCACACATCATCTTGATCTGATAACATATATATGTCATTTTTTACTTGTTTTAATAAATATTCAAAATTTTTAATATAGCCTTGATTTTTTTCATGATAATGTACTTCTATTCTTTTATCTTGTTCATATTGTTTCAAAATTTCTCTCGTTCTATCTTTAGAGCAATCATCTGAAATCACTAATCTTATATTTTTATATGTTTGATTTAATATACTTTCTATTTGCTCTTTTAAATATTTTTCGCCATTATATGTCGCCATTAATATATCTATTTGTTCTTCCATTTATAGTTCTTCTCCATTCATTATAAAACATCTGCGAAGTCTTTTTTGCTTTTCTTAAATATATAGTTTCCCCATATAAACATAATTGCTGTTATTATCCAAAATACTATTGTGTATATATAATGTCCTTCTGCTACTATATTGCTAGATATAAATGCATCTCTAAATCCTGATACCAAGTAATTAAATGGCATACATTTCATTATTTTTAATATTGTTGGATGATTTGATAACATCGATAAATTCCAAACTACTGGTGTAAACCAGAAAAATAATTGCATTAATATTCCAAGTAATTGTGAAAAGTCTGGTACTAATGTTGTTACTGCTGATGTAAATCTAGTAAATGAAATCATAAATGCATATGCCGCAATTATAATATATATAACTTGTAAGAAATTAGGTACATAGTTAAATAAACAACTTACAACTATTGAAACAACAAATAAAAACAGAGCTACAAAGCTACTTGCTATTATAGATATTATTGGTATTATATCAACTGGAAATACTACTTTTTTTACTAAATAACTATATGTTCTAATTGAAGCACTAGCACTCATTACAGTATCATTTATACATTGCCACATTGCCATTCCTGGTAAAAACCACACTACATACGGATCATTTCCAGCACTTCCTGTTTTTAATATATATTGAAATACTACTACATATGTTAGCATAAATATAAATGGCTGTAGGAACCCCCATATACTTCCTAAACTCGTACTTGCAAATCTATTTCTAAAATCGTTTTTTCCTAACGAAAAAGCTAATTTTCTATTTTCAAATAATATTTTTATAAATTCCATATTTTTTTGCAGATTTCTGCATTCTCTCCTTCCGTTTTTCATTTTTTATTCTATATTGAATTCTTTTATTTGTCAATCTAAGCTTTTTTAAGCTTTATTGAAATTTAAAAATCAAATATCCTAGTGCCGGAAAATGGAAAATCATAATTTCTTTTATCATTTTCTTAAATAAATTTTTTCCAGCAAAAAACTTAAAGTATTTTATTAAATGAAAGTTAAAATATTTAGATTTTTCTAAATTTTCTAAGTATCTAACTAATTCATCAATAAACTTTTTATTTTCTTGTTTAAAGTTATATTCTTGGCACATTTTTGCTCCATCTAAATATGCTTTATCTATAACATTCTCTTTTCTATATTTCAAATATGAGCTATATGTATTTCCATTTTCTTTTTTCCATTTTGTTACATTTTGTGCAAAACTTCTTCCACCAAATACATTGGTTCCGTGAAGTCTATATCCAAATAGTGGTTTTTCAATATATGTAAGCCCCTTTTGTTCATTTGCAATAAATCCTGCAAGCCAGTCATGTGCCATTACACTTTTTTTGAATGGTAGCATTTTTTCTTTTACTTGTTTTGTAAATATTTGTGAGCATCCTATTCCTGCACATCTTGATATTGCTAATTTCCCTTTTGTATTTATCAATGGTACATTTTTGTATTTGAAATAGTTTTCTTGTATTTTTTTGTCTTCTTCATCTATTTGATGTGAATTTACATACACTAAATCCACATTTTCTTCTTTTAATTTTTTTAAACTTTCTTCAACTTTATTTTCATACCATATGTCATCATGGTCTGAAAACATTATATATTCTGCTGTTGACCTTTCTAGTAAAAATCCAAAGTTTTTTGTATATCCTAAATTTTTTTCTTGTATATATATTTCTATTCTTTCATCTTTTTCTTTATATTTTTTTAGTTCTTCTTGTACTTCTTTTTTATTTGAGTTGTCATCACTTATTATTAGTTTTATGTTTTTATATGTTTGGTTTAATATACTATCTATTTGCTTTTTTAGGTATTTTATATCACTATTATATGTTGCCATTAGTATATCAATTTGTTCTTCCATTTTTCTTTTTTCCTTTTCTTGTTTTTTACGATTTTGATTATATCATATTGTTTCAATACTAACAAGGTTTTCCGACAAATTTAATTGTTTGATTCTTTATTGTTTTTTAGTTTTTTCTAACAAAAAAACAGCTTTAATTTTTCACTAATTAAAACTGTTCTTTATTTCATTATTCTGCTACTGGGTAAACACTTACTTGTTTTTTGTCTTTACCTTTTCTTTCAAATTTAACTGTACCGTCTACTAATGCATATAGTGTATCATCACTACCTTTTCCAACATTAGTTCCTGGATGTACTTTTGTTCCTCTTTGTCTTACTAGGATATTTCCTGCTAAAACAAATTGACCATCAGCTCTTTTGACACCAAGTCTCTTTGACTCACTGTCTCTACCGTTGTGACTGCTACCTTGCCCTTTCTTATGAGCCATGCTTCTCAACTCCTTTCGGTTTGTTTTTGTTTATGTTCTCTTTATTAAAATCTAAATTTTAAATATTACTGCTTTAAACTAAGCTTCTTTTTTTGCTGTTGTTTTTTTGGCTGCTGCTGTTTTTGTTTCTGTTTTTTTTGCTGTTGTTGCAGCTTTTTTAGCAGATGTTTTGATTCCTGTAATTTCTACTTTTGTGTATGGTTGTCTGTGTCCTTGTTTTCTTCTATAGTTCTTTTTAGCTTTCATTTTGAAAACAATGATTTTTTTAGCTTTACCATGAGAAACTACTTTACCTTCTACTTTTACACCTTTAACATAAGGATTTCCTACTTGTACTTTTCCTTCTTCAGATACTAATATTACTTTGTCAAAAGTAACTTTTTTTCCTTCTTCTGCATCTAATTTTTCAAAAAATACTACATCTCCTTCTGCTACTTTGTATTGTTTTCCACAGCTTTCAATTATTGCGTACATTTAAAATGCACCTCCCTTATTTGTATACTCGCTAATCCTTAAATTCAGGCAATTAGATATTTCTAATGTTTTGGTGCCTTGACTAAGCGGATTACAGTTACCAATTTTATCATATATTTTCTTATTTGTCAAACAGTATTAAAGCTTTTTTTACTTTTTCTATCATAAACTTATATCTTTTGCATAATCATAACTTATTATTTGATTTGGTTTTGTAAGTTCATATGCACTTTCTTTATGCATGTATTCTACTATTTGTTTCGTATTATAGTTTTTAAACTTTTTAATTACGCTGTCTATAATTTCTTTTTCTTCTCTTTTTATTTTATTTGCAATATATTTTTCATTAGGTTTTATCTTATATGATATATTTACATCATTTTTATATTCATTAACTTCTTCTATTATATCTATGCTTTCTAGTTTCATCAGTTCTTCATATGCAATTGGTAATGCCCCTAATCTTTGATGCATATATACTAGCCCAGTTAATGAAGTTCCATATTTTTTATAATATATAATATCTATATACCATAAGAGTTTCATTAATTTGACTTTATATAAATGTTCATCTTCTTGGGCTATATATTGTAATATCGCTTCTATCTTTTCTATGTCTATTTTTTTCATTCCGTTAAAATTGCTTTTTTCTTCAAAATTAATATATTTTGCTCTAATTTCTTCTTTATTTAAAAAGTCTAATGTATCCTTTAGTACAACTTTTTTTATATTATTTTCAATTTCTGCATAACGCGCTTTGTCTTTAAATTTTGATTTATTTTTTCTTAAATAATCTAATGCAAGGAAAGCATTTTCTTTTACTAATCTCATTAGGCTATCATAGGTCTCATCTTGAATTAATTTTTTTTCATATCTTGTTATCGTGATTTCACCTAATCCTAATAAAAAAGAAAATTCTGCTTGTGTTAATTGGTATTTTTCTCTTATTTGTTTTATTTGCTTCGAAGTTAGCAATCCTTTTTTCTTTCTGTATTCATCTTTAGCTTTTAGTAAATTCATATCCATCATTTTGGCATTTACAAATTCATTTTCATTTTCTTCTGTTTCAGTACATACAAAATAATTTTCTTTATATTGCACTATTTCACCTTTGATTTCTAATTGCGAAATTCTTTCTCTTTCTTCTATTTCATGTTCTCTATCACATATTGGGCAATATTCAACAAATTTTTTTATTAACTTATAACTATTCTTCATTGTTTTTCCCCCTTTTTATATGGAAATTTTGAAAATTTGTATTTTGCAAAATGAAAAGATATACAAAATACTTTTCTATTATTTATATTTCTAATTTTTATTTTTATATATACATCTTTGCCGTTTATCTCCTTTATAAAAACATAAAACCTTGGTAAATTTTTGCCTTTATTATCAATAAGAGTTTCTTTATAGTTGTAAATTTCTAATGTAAGCAGTTCTTCTATTACATCTTCTATTCCATACTCTAATTCCAACAAAGTATTCATTGTGGTATATGAATTTGATATTTCTTCGTTTTTCTTTTTTAGTAAGATATCAAAATCTCTATCTATATTAAATTTTGGGTCTTTTAGTATATTTTTTAGTGTATCTAAAAATAATTTAACTTCTTCTATTGAGGCACAATATCTGTCTTCCATTCTCTCACCTTCAGACTTATTATAAACTATCAATTGATAGTTTGTCAAGTTCGATTATATAATATTATTTTTATTCAAAGTCTCCAATACAAGCATCAATAATTTTATTTATAGATGCATCTAATTCCTTATATTTCCAATTTATTAGTCTAAAAGGGTTGATTTTTGTGTTTTTTTGTTTTATAATATCCTAAAATATGGAAAGGGTTTTGTTATTATGAGCAAATTATACAAAAGATATTTAGAATTTAAAAAAAGTGATTCTTCAACATTTTATTTATTTAAAAGTGGCATTTTCTATATTTTTTTACAAGAAGATGCTATCAAAATGTCCCAACTTTTACATCTAAAATTAACAAATTTAAATGAAACTGTCATCAAATGTGGTTTTCCTGTAAATAATTTCAATAAATATTTAGAAAAAATCAAAAGTCTAGAAATTCCCATCGCTATTATAGATTCGCCTGTTGATTCTCCTATGAGTAGTTCAAACTATTTATTAAATTGTAATGTTAAAAACCTTATAAATGATTTAGCAATTGTAGATTCTAATTCACTATCAATTAGTGAAGTGTATGCTTTGATTGATAATCTTAGTTTAAGAGCAAAAGAAATTGCAAAGGAGATGAAAAATTGAATACAGAAGAAAAAACTAATAATAAAAGCCTAAAAATATACCAAAAATACTTAGAGCTTATTTATTATTCTAATGATATTGTTAGGAAATATCCCAAATGTGAAAATTTTGCATTAGTAAAAGAAATCAAAAATTCTTTATATGTAGGTTTAAGAAACTTAATGTATGCTATAAAAACTTATAATAAAAATGATAAATTAAAATTTTTAAACGAATTAGATATAAATTTGAATTTATTAAAGGTTCAAACTAGACTTTCCTACAAATATAAATATATTTCTATGCAGAATTATCAAAGTTGGTCTAATTTAATTACTGATATTTGTAATATGTTAGGAGGCTGGATTGTTTCATGCCAAAAAAGATAAAAAAAGAATTTTATGAAAAGCTTACATTTGAAAAAATGCTTGCTGCTCACCAAAGGGCTAGAAAACACAAAACCTACAAAAACGAGGTTATAAAATATGAATTTAATTTAGAAAATAATATCACTAATTTAATCAAAAATTTAGCAAATCGTACTTACACTATGGGAACTTATTTTACATTTAAAGTTTATGAACCAAAAGAAAGATTAATACAAGCTCTTCCCTACAAAGATAGAATTGTTCATCAATGGTATGTGGAAGAGTTTATAAAGCCACATATTGTTCCTAAATTTATAAATACTACTTTTGCATGTATAGAAAATCGTGGAACACATGCTGCAACAAATGAGGTTCAAAAACAAATGAGAATTTTCAAACGCAATTATGGAGATTTTTGGGTTTTAAAATGTGACATTAAAAAATTTTTTTATAGTATAGATCCTTATGTTTTGTTTAAAATAATGAAAAAATATATAAGTGACCCTGACTTACTTTGGCTTACACAGATTTTAATTTTCAATGGTCCTGTTAATTCGTCTAAAGTTGGTATTCCTATTGGAAACTATACTAGTCAATTTTTCGCTAACATATATTTAAATGAATTAGACCAATATATTAAAAGAACTTTGAAAATAAAGTATTATACTAGATATATGGACGATTTTATATTATTGTTTAAAACTAAAAAAGAATGTATCTATTATAAAAAAATAATAGAAGATTTTTTGCATAAATATTTACATCTAGAGTTAAATGACAAATCTAGGTATTATCCTTACAAAATGGGTGTTAATTTTTGTGGATATAGAATTTTTACAACTCATAGTCTTCTTCGATTATCTTCCAAAAAGAAAATCAAAAGAAATATTAAAAAATGGAATAAACAATATCGTGAAAATTGTTTAGATGTTCCTTATGCTTTGCAAGCTATCAATTCATGGCTTGGCCATTCTTCTCATTGCAATTCATTTAAATTACAGCAAAAAATTCTAAAGAGTTGTGATTTTTTATACACCTCTTCAACTGATGAAAAAAATGAAATTTCTCTACTTGAAGATATTGAAAATTACACTAATTTATTAGTGTTTCAAAATTATTGACTTTATCTAATAAAATGTGTATAATATAAATAGAAAATGAGAATCACGAAAGTGGTTGCCGACTGAATTGATAAACCATTCACTCCGTCAAAAGCAGAATGGTTTATTTTTTATTGCCTATGTAGAAAATAACAAATGATGATTAACAAGGCAAAATTTATGATAGTCATCCCTACTACTCCAAAGAAAAGTAGATATGTAATATTTAACAATATTGATTCTACCATATTAACCACCTCCCTATGTGTCCAGTCTCATAACCAAAAGTTATGGAATTATAATAAAGGTGGCAACGCACTCCGCTTATTCTCATTTTCTGTATTCATAATATATAATATTTCATTTAAAAAAACAAGCGAACAAAATAAACTTTTATAAAAAAATAAAACTCAAATTTTAAAATTCAAGTTTTATTTGTGTAAAATATTTATATTCTTTTCATATGCTTGGATTTTCACTTTCGCTACTAAAACAATCGCATACTGTTAATGTGTTTATGACATAAAAGAAAATTTATGCCAAAGGAATTAAACTTCTTTGATACAAATCCAAGCTGTCACGCGTCTTTCTTCTTTTTTACCACTTTTTTCATTTCCCATAGCAGTAAAACAAGAATTAGTTATAACTCACAATAATATCCATAAATATTATTCAACTGGGATTGGTTCCTTTATGAACCTATGTGCATCGAAGTGAGCCGCCCGACTAGAACAGAACTACACGGAACGAATAGTTGTTGTTGCCCCATCCGTTGTTGTTGTTGAAATAGAACGGACCTGCATTAGAGCCGTTGTTGTAATTGCCCCCACGAATGAAGAACGGATTGCTAGCGTACGGAAAGTTAGAGTAATACAGTTTAATCCCTAATTTATATATATATTACAATCCACTTAGTTTTTCCTTTCCCTTTAATTTGTATATCTTGCCCGTATTTTATTTATTTGCTTTTCGTATTTTGTGCAGATTAAAGGGAATTAGGTTCAAGGAATGTTTCAAAGTGAGCCGCCCGACTAGAACAGAACTACACGGAACGAATAGTAGATGACGCCCCATCCGTGGCTGTGGCTGAAATAGAACGGACCTGCACTAGAGCCGTTGCTGCAATTGCCCCCACGAATGAAGACCGGATAGCTAGCGTACGGAAAGTAAGAGTAATCTGCGTTCCAGCTGTACTGACCGTTACAGCCATTAGATGTTTCCCATATTGCATCTCCATATTTTCTTTTATTTGCTTCATAGTTTGTTGTTCTGTCTTCTGTGCTAGATGTTGCACCTGTTCCAGCATATGGTGTTTGGTATTTTGGTTCAATTGTTAAGAAATTAGACACAAATTGATTTCCTGTAACACTTCCTAAATAGTTTGCCATATATTCCCATGACCCACCTGACATGTCATATATTCCATATATGTTTCTTGTTGTACTTGCCTTTTGTCCATTTTCTGTATAATATCTATAATATGTGTTTGTATAGTTATCGCCAGTTGTAGCGTCATTATTTATTTTTGTATAAGTTATTTCTATACTATCTCCATTATCTTTTTTACTTCCATCTACTACTTTTGAATAATAATTTGTATAATTATCCCTACTATTTCCTGACATTCCTGTTAATGTTACTGATCTATTATCCATTTTATATGAGTTATTTGAAGCAAAAGTAAATCCCTCATTATATGAATTATTCCATATTCCAGATTCTCCATCAGTTAATTTTTGCATATTACCATATTCACTTTGTGCTAAATATGCTACTGCTCCCCATTGGCTATTTTGCATCATTGTTGTTGTTATTTCCGAATTGTTAAATCCATATATTTTAGCTTCATCTTTTGCCATATTTTGAGAAACATTAAACATATCATTTACATTAATAACTCTCCAACTTGTTACATTTGGTCTTATTGTCACATTTTTCTTATCTCCACGACCATATAAAATATCCTCATTTGTTGTTGAAGCTGATATATTTTCATTATTATATTCTGATGTATAATTACTTGCTTCGAATTTTCCTACCCATATTCCATATAATTCACTACCTGTTCCACCTAAATCTGTATCTGCTGTGAATGCTGGGTGCACTACATATTTTCCACCATTTGTCTCTCCATTTGTTTCTTCTGATCTAATTGCTGTATCCTGACCTTCTGGTGCATCTATTATTTTATCTGATTTTCCTAATAAGAATTTTATTGCAAACTCTCCCGTTCCATTTGCATTTGTATGATATCCACTTTTTACATAATAACTATATCTTGGTATCCATACAAACATTGTTGTTATATCATCTTCTGGTATTGGTGTTCCTACTCCTGCACTTAAATAATCTTTTCTTGTTTTTCCATTACTACAGTTTTCCTTTACTGTTACTACATTTGCCCATTTTTTGCTTTCTGTAGAGTAATCATACCAGTCATTTCCTGTATTACTTTTGTCAGCTACTTCCCATGTTTTGATAGTTGCATTCCATTTTACTGGTATCATTCCTTCTTTTAAATTTGGAATATTTACTTTACTATTACTTGTTATCATTTCTAATTCAAGTAAATCTTCTTTTTCTTTTTGCGTTGCATCTGCTGTTGCCTGTTTTGCATTTTTTGCTTGTGTTAGTATTCCATTATTGCCTGTAAGCATTGCTATTGATACACCTGCTAAAATAAGTAAAACTATGATTGTTATTACTAAGGCTATTAATGTTATACCATTTTCTCTCTTGCTTTTTTTCATTTGAATCTCCCTTTCTTTCAATAACTAAACTTTTTGCTTTTTAGCTACTTTTGTCTTTTTTTGTGTTTTACGATTTCAAGTATATCATACCTGTTTTTTCTTTTCAAGCTTTTTTCCACCTTTTTGTGGAAATTTATTCGTGTTAATTTTTTTAGCTTTTTGTTATGTTTATAGTATAAAAAAACAAATTTTATTTAACCTATTAATATATGGAGGATTTCAATGAAAGATAAATCATTATTAAAAAATTACAATTCCAAAAATCCAAAAATTTTAGTTGGAAAGGTGTTACAAGAAACACGCCGTTCTTTTGGTTTAACACAAGAACAAGTTTCTGAAGCTTTAGGTCTTGCTCCCCGTTATATTTCTGATATAGAACGAAATAAAACAAAAGGTAGCATTGATACTTTAGTAAAACTTTGTAACATTTACAACATTACACCAACTTATGTTTTAAAAGATTATCTAATTTCTAGTGATTTAGAATTAGATAGTGGATTAGTTGGTTTTTACAATTTATCCGAAGATGAAAAAGAAATTGTTAGACAATTGATTTCATTTATGAATAAAAGAAAAAAATAAATTTTAATAGAAGGATTATTTTAGTCCTTCTATTATTAATTTTACAGCTGTTTTAAAGCCTAATTTAAATTGTTCTTTTGCTTCATCAGATTCTATTTCATTTGTTTTTTCCTGATATTTAAAAAACATTTCTTTTGTTTCTAAATTAGAGTTTCTTATAATATCTTTTTCTAATTTTGATATTTCTTTTTTAGTTTTTTCGTACTCTTGTCCTTCTGACACTATCTCTGATAAAAACAAATTGTTTAAATATAGATTTTCTATAATATTGTCATCTATATTTTCTCCTAAATTTTTTAATAATTTCATTTTCCTCTCCTACTATTTTTTCTTTTGTGTGTTTTTTCTTTTGTTTTTATATTTTTTTCTACATCTTATTTTCTTAATATTTTTTCATTTTTTACATCTTTTTATATTACTTTTCCGACTCCATTTTATCATTTTAATAACTTTTAATGGTATTTTTTTTACGAATGTCATTTTTTCTTTTACAAAAAGTCGATTTTTTTATACAAAAATACCTAATAAAATAGTTATAATTTTACTATTTTATTAGGTATTTTAAGTTAAAATTCAATTTTTTCTTGAATCCAATTTTCTATGTCATCAATTTTTATTCTAATTTGTTCCATTGTGTCTCTATCTCTAATTGTTACACTTTCATCTTCTAATGTGTCAAAATCAACAGTTACACAATATGGTGTTCCTATTTCATCTTCTCTTCTATAACGCTTTCCTATGCTTCCTGCTTCATCATAATCACACATGAATTTTTTTGATAATTTTTCATATACTTCATTTGCTTTATCTGATAATTTTTTAGATAATGGTAATACTGCTAATTTGTATGGCGCTAAAGCTGGGTGTAAATGTAATACTGTTCTTGTATCTCCTTCAGCTATTTCTTGTTCTTCATAGCTATTACATAAAAATGCAAGTACAACTCTATCTGCTCCAAGTGATGGTTCAATTACATATGGCACATATTTTTCGTTTGTTTCTGGATCTTGATATCTTAAATCTTGTTTTGAATGATTCATATGTTGCATTAAGTCGTAATCTGTTCTATCTGCTATACCCCATAATTCTCCCCAACCAAATGGAAATGCAAATTCAATATCTGTTGTTGCTTTACTATAAAATACTAATTCGTCTTCTGAATGGTCTCTTAATCTAATGTTTTCCTTTTTCATTCCTAGGTCTAATAACCATTTTTCACAGTATTCTTTCCAATATTTATGCCATTCTAGGTCTGTTCCTGGTTTGCAGAAAAATTCTAGTTCCATTTGTTCAAATTCTCTTGTTCTAAATGTGAAGTTTCCTGGTGTTATTTCATTTCTGAATGCTTTTCCTATTTGAGCTATTCCCATTGGCATTTTCTTTCTAGATGTTCTTAAAACATTTTTAAAGTCTACAAATATTCCTTGTGCTGTTTCTGGTCTTAAATATATTTCAGATGTTGTATCTTCTGTTACTCCTTGGAATGTTTTGAACATTAAGTTGAATTTTCTTATTCCTGTAAAGTTTGTTTTTCCACAACTTGGACATGGTATTTTATTTTCTGTTATGAAGTTTGTTAGTTCTTCGTCACTCATACCATCTGCTATCATGTCTTTTCCTTGTTCATGTGCCCATTCTTCTATTAGTTTGTCTGCTCTGTGTCTTGTTTTACATTCTTTACAGTCAATTAATGGGTCTGAAAATCCACCAACATGTCCTGATGCTACCCATGTTTCTGGGTTCATTAATATTGCTGCATCTAAACCTACTATATTTTTTTGCTCTTGTATGAATTTTTTTCTCCATGCATTTTTTACATTATTTTTTATTTCATTTCCCAATGGTCCATAATCCCATGTGTTTGCTAATCCACCATAGATTTCTGAACCTGGATATATTATTCCTCTATTTTTACATAGTGCTACTAGTGTTTCCATTGATTTTAACATAATTTGTTCTCCTTTTCTTTTATCTTTTAAATTGTATTACCTACTTGAAAAAAAGTCAATATTTTTACTAAAAATTGTTGCTAATTTTTATTTTTTGTGCTAATATATAAAAGTACTTGCATTTTGGAAATAGGGGTATAGTGTTAATGGTAGCACATCGGTCTCCAAAACCGCCTGTGAGGGTTCGAATCCTTCTACCCCTGCCATAATCAACACTACATTTGCTTTTATAGTAATGTAGTGTTTTATTTTATCTTCTATTTTTTATAAAGGAGTTGATTTATATTCAAAAATTTTTTAACATTCAAAGTTTGTTTTTAATTTTAATTATTCTTTTTATTTGTATATTTTTTATTCCATTTTCAAATAAAGATTCTTTTTCAAATTCAAATTCATTAGATTCGGAAATTATATTTACAAACCCTAATGGCTTTGTTTGGCCTATTCCTGGCTACACTAAAATAAGTTCTCCTTTCGGAAAAAGAACTTCTCCAACATCTGGTGCTTCTTCGTCCCATTCTGGAATAGACATTCCTGCTCCTCAAGGTAGTAAATTTATTGCCGTTCATGATGGCGAAATTACTTTTAGAGAATTTTTAGGTGCTGGTGGTTATACAATTACTTTATCTTTTGATAATTACAAAGTTAGTTATTGCCATTCTGACCCCAATTTTATAGTTAAAGTTGGTGATAAAATAAAACAAGGTCAAGTAATTGGATATGTTGGTCCTAAATATGTAACTGGTGTTAAAGGAAATCAATATCATGATGGTATCGGTTTTACAAATGGTGCCACAACTGGCCCTCATTTGCATTTGGGAATTAGGTTAAATAATAAATATGTTAATCCTGTTGATTATTTTTAAAAAATAAGGTTACTTACCTTTTTTAGTAAATAACCTTATTTTCTACATATCATCTTCGTCATCTTCGTTACCACAACCATGGCATCCATGGCAACTTCCGCCACAACCATCATAGTCTTCGTCAGTGTCTCCAGACCAGTCTAACTCTATTTTGTTATGACATTCTGGACATTCGATTTCTCCTTCTTCCTGATTTAAGTCTATTATAAATTCATTAGCACAATATGGACATACTATTTCAAAGTCAAATCCTTCATCTTCTATATATAAGTCTTTTTTCATATTGTCTATTATTTGTTGCATTTGAGCAATTTGCTCTTGCATAATTTTTTGATTGTTTTTTAATTCTGCAATTTCATCTTTTAAAGTTGCCATTTTAAATCACCTTTCCTAAACTCTTTCCATATATTCACAAGTTCTTGTGTCTATTTTTAATATATCTCCAATATTTACGAATAATGGTACTTGTATTTCTAGTCCAGTTTCTAGTTTAGCTGGTTTTCCAGATGTTGTTGTTGTGTTTCCACTAAATCCTGGTTCTGTGTATGTAACTTCTAATTCAACAAATGTTGGTGGTTCTACTGCAAATGTATTACCTTTGTATGAAAGAATTGTTACTTCCATATTTTCTTTTAAGTATTTTAAGCAATCTCCTAATTGTTCTTCATTTAATGGCATTTGATCATATGTTTCATTGTCCATGAAGTAATATAATCCACCATCATTGTATAGGTATTGCATTGTTTTCTTTTCTATTTCTGCTGCTGGGAATTTGTCTGATGGGTTAAATGTTTTTTCTAGTGTTGCTCCTGTTATAACATTTTTTAGTTTTGTTCTAACAAATGCTGATCCCTTTCCTGGTTTTACATGTTGGAATTCTACTATTCTATATACATTTCCTTCCATTTCAAATGTTGTTCCATTTCTAAAATCTCCTGCTGAGTATACTGATGCCATAATTATTTCTCCTTTCAATTTTCATTTATTTTCTCTTTAATTATAAGCTTTTTCTATTTTACTATATTTTGCTATAAAAAGCAAGTTTTTTCTTTTTTATAGGTTTATTGGTTTCTCTTTAATATAAACTTTTCATTACATTACTCGGTTTATTACAAAATTTAAGAGATTCTAATTTATTTTATGGCACCCTTCCACTAAAGTGAACTCTTTCCATAAAATTACATAGAATCTCTAACTTTTTTTCATGCACATTCGTAATTTAATTCAAAGTTTATATTAAAGATTCTCCATACTTAATCTTAATTTAGATTATAATATAATTTTTCTCAGATTTAGTTAAACTTATACATCCAAATTTTGTTATTTGAATTGTATCCTCAATTCTTACTCCAAACCTTCCTGGCACATAAATTCCAGGTTCATCTGTAACAACCATGTTTTCCTTCAAAGGCACATCTGACCTAAAGTTTATATATGGAGCTTCATGTATTTCCATTCCAACTCCATGTCCTAATGCATGAATTAAGTCATATCCATTTAATCTAAAGTCATTATCTACCATCTTAGTTAAAAGTCTAGTACTTGCTCCATCTTTCATATCATCTATTGTTTGCTCTTGATTTTTCAAAACTAAGTCATATACTGGTTTTACATACTCTGGTACACTTCCAACAAAAAATGTTCTTGTCATATCTGAGCAATATCCATTTACTTTACACCCCATGTCAATTGTTATTATATCTTGCTCTTGTATTTTCCTATCTGTTGCTACTGCATGTGGTTTTGATGTATTTTCTCCTGATGCTACTATTGTTTCAAACGATAATCCGTCTGTTCTTGATTTATAATATTCTTCAATTTCATCTGCAATTTGTTTTTCTGTCATTCCTGGTTTTATGTATGTTAAAATATAGCTAAAACAATTGTCTGTTATTTCACATGCTTTTATTAAGTTGCTTATTTCTTCATCATCTTTTATCATTCTTTGCTTTTCTATTATATGCTCTGTTTCTACTAAATTATTAATCTTATATTTTCTAATTAACTCTTTGTATTTGGCATATGTGACATAGTTTTCTTCAAATCCTACATTTTCGCAAAACATAAAGAAATTTTCATAGTCATCTTTTGAAACATCATTTACATTATACACAATTATTTCATCATATAATGTTAATGTGCTATGTACTTGCTCTATGTATCTTCCATCTGTTATGTATATGTTATCTTTCCTTGTTAATAATAAAATTCCTTCTGCTTCTATGTTTGTTAAATATTTTATATTTATTGGGTTTGATATTATTAGTCCTTGTAAGTCTAAACTTGACATTGTATTTCTTAACCATTGTAATTTAGGATTCATTACCCCATCCCCTATCCTTTATATAATCCTAGTGTGAATATTTGCATTAATATTGTTTTTATTTGTTCAAATGGTACATATATACTAATAAATGTTGCTATTACTATAAATGGTCCAAATGGTATATATTCATCTGTTTTTTTAATTTTTGTTATAAGTAAAAATATACTTAATATTGCTCCTATTAAGAATGACATTAATGTTATTGTTATTATATTTGATAATCCAAAATATAATCCTAATGCACCCATTAGTTTTACATCACCAAATCCCATTGCTTCTTTTCCATAAAATAGTCCACCTATTAATGTTATAAGTAAAAAGATTCCACCACCTGCTAGCATTCCAAGTAACATGTTTATTGTTATTGCCACATTTGATAGTCCATATAGAAATGCAAATATTATTCCTACTTCAAATATTGTTAGGTTTAATCTATTAGGTATTATTTGAAGTTTGTAATCTATTACAAAAGCAGATAATAACATTGGTGTTAATATCATATATTTTACTAAGTCTAGATTTGAAATTATTGTTGTTCCAATTCCAAATCTATATACTAAAAATATGTATATTGTTGATGTAACTAACATCAATATGTAATTAGGTTTAAAGTTTATTTTGTATTCTGCTATTAGGTCATTTGAAAATACTGCTTTGTATTCTGGAAGTCTCTTGTTCATCCAATCTACAAATTCTCCTACAAATAGTCCCAATATTGCTACTACCACATAATACGCTATATGCACATCATTAAAATACATTATTTTTTCTCCTTTGTTTGTTTTTGTATAAAATTATTTTTTATTTTATTTTCTATTGGTCTTTTCCAAGCTGTATACCAAAAATCTTTTTCTTTTATTGGTTCAACTAAAATTGTGAACATTTTGCATCTATTCCCGCCTATTATGTCTGTAAATATTTGGTCTCCAACTACTGCTATATGTTCTTCTTTTTCTTTTAATTGTTCTTTTGCTTTTTTAAATCCACCTTTTAATGGTTTTTTTGCAAAATAAATATATGGAATTTCTAAAGTTTTAGCTACTTTTTCCACTTTAGATTTTTTGTTTGTGTTTGATAATATTATTAGTTTTGTGCCTTGACCTTTTAAGTCTTTTGCCCATTGTTTTACACTTTCTTCCATATTTTCTTCATAATCTATTAGTGTATTATCTATATCTAAAATCAAGGCTTTTATTTTGTTTTTTTGAAGCATTTCTATTGTTATTTCTTCTACTCTTTTTATATATATTTTTGGATATATCAACATTGTTTCCACCTTTACTAATTCATCATTTATATATTATCAATTTGAACCTTTTTTGTCAATAAAAAATCCTATATCTATTTGCAAAATCTATGTTTTCCAATTGTTACAGTCATAGGTCTTGACCAAATCCATTTGTTAGTGGCTGTTGATGGATTAAAGTAGTAAATAGCTCCATATGATGGATCCCAACCGTTTAAAGCATCTTGAGCTGCTTTTTTTGCAGTGTCATTTGGTGTTAAATTTACCTGACCATCTTTCACTGCATCAAATGCTCCATTTTGGTATACTACACCAGATATTGTATTTGGAAATGAACTACTTTTTACTCTATTCATAACAACTGCTCCTACTGCTACTTGACCTGTGTATGGTTCCCCTCTTGCTTCTCCATATATTACTCTTGCTAGTAAATTCACATTACTTGAATTGCTACTTGTTCCTTGAGAATTTTGACTACTTGTTATTCCCATTGCTTTTAATGTTGCTGGTCCTGCTATTCCATCTGCTGTTAATCCATTTTTTCTTTGAAAATATTTTACTGCATTTACTGTTTTAGTTCCATATATTCCGGTCTACACTACCACTATAATAGCCCCATCTTTTTAGTTTTGTTTGTATTTTTGTAACTTCATTTCCTCTTGATCCATATTTTGATAATGTCTCTATTGTACTTTCTCTTTGTGTTAATACTATTGCTGTAATCACTGATATTGTAGATATTATTAAGAATACCACTGCAATTATTATTTTTTTGTTTCTTATCATAAAATCACCTATAATAATAAATTTTCTTTTACTATTTTTGACTTTTATGATAATTATTATGCATATTTTTTAATAAATATAAAAAAATAATATATATCTAATTATTTTAGAAATTTCTTTATCACACTATGAAAGTGTTAAATTAGATACATATTATATTTTTAATTATGAACAATATCTACAAAGTATTGATTCCATTCCAACTTGTAAATCTATTAATCCATTTTTATAATTATAGTCCAAGTCTCTTAATGCCTGCAATATTTCTTTTAATTCTCTTGTTTTAAAATATTTTGCCTGTGTTTTATATTTATTTACTAAAAAAGTTTGATTTGGTTTTAATCCTAAGCTTGTAACCATGTCTTTATTATTATTCATTGCTATTTTGGTAAAATATAATTTTTTAAAATGATTATAAAGTGTTATCAAAATCTTTTGTAATGGTTCTTTACTATATATTAAATTATGCAAAACTTCTAGAGCTTTTGAAATATCTTTTTTTCCTAAGTTATCTGTTAAATCAAATATTATGCTTTCCAATTTTTTTATTGTTAATTTATCTATGTCTACTTTTTCTATTTTTCCGTTTTCTCCGGCATATTCTATCAGTTTTCGTATTTCGTTTATTAAATCTTGCATGTTTGTTCCACAAACTTCTATAAAATATCTTAATGATTGATTATCTATTTGAACCTTGTAACCATTACATATTGCTTTTAATCTAGCTTCTATTTGCATTGGTTTTTGATAATCAAATTTACATACTGTTCCTAATTTATCTATTGTTTTATATAGTGTTTGTTTACTATCTGCTTCTTCTTCTGCAAATACTAGTACTAGGCTTTCATTTATCATTGCTATATTTTTTTCTATATAATCATTTATTTTTTCCTTTAGTTTTGCTAGTTCTGAGTTTTTTCTTTTTCCCTCTTTTTTGAATATTCCGGTATTTCTTGCAATTATTAATTTTTTTTCATATCCAAAGGCTGGTGTTTCCATATCTTGAATTAATTCATTTATATTAGTGTCATCTATTAGTATGTAATTTATTCCTTTTGTTGTTTCTCCAAACAAACTTCTTATTTTTTTTAAGGATGTTTCCAGTAAAAAAAGTTCTTCACCATATAAAAGATATATACTATTTAATTGTTTATTTTTTAGTTCTTTTTCTAAATTTTCTACTGAAACCATATCTTTTCTCCTTTTATTTTTCTAGTATTATTCTTAATACTTCACCCACACTCCAAGCTTGTGCTATTGCTCCTTTTGGTAATTGTGGTTTTTTAGAATCATATATTTCCGCAATGCTTCCTATACAACCATTTTTAGTTATTTCTTGTTTAAATGTTTTTCTTGTTTTTTCAATAAACTTCATTTTTTTCTCAGATATTTTGCTTTTTTCTTCTTTATTTTTTGTTGCTTTCTCCATATTTTTTAAAGTATTATAATAAAGACCTAAAAGCCATGTCCAAGTTATTCCTTGATGGTAACTTTTATCTCTATGTTCTGGTGAGCCTTCATATATTTCTACATAATTTGGTTCACCTTTTGCTAGTGTTTTTAGTCCATAATTATTTAGCAATTTCTTCTCAACTGTGTTTAATATGTTTTTTGCTTCATCTGATGTTACATCTATTATTGGATATGTTAGGCTTAGTGCAAATAATTGATTTGGTCTTATTTTTTCATCTCCTAGCACATCATATAGGCATTTATTTTTTTTATTGTAAAATTTATTTTTAAATGATGTTTTACATTTTTTTGCTAAAGTCTGATATTTTTTTGCATTTATTAAATGACCATATTTTTTGCTTAATTGTTCCATTATTTTATTAGCATTATACCATAAGCTGTTCAGTTCCACTGTTTTTCCATTTCTTGGTGTTACTGCCACATTGTCATATTTTGCATCCATCCATGTATTTTGTGTGTTTGCCGTTCCTGATACTATTAATCCATCATTATCTAAATAGATGTTGTTATCATCTACATCTATTCCTTTGCAATAATTTTTTATAATATTTTCTAATATTCCGTAAAATTCTTCTTTTATAAAGCTATAGTCGCCTGTATATTCTATATATTTTTGAATTTGTTCAAATAATAAAAGTGATGCATCAGAACTGTTATATAATGGTCTATTATCATATCCAGAGTATCCATTTGGAACTAACCCATATTTTACATCTCTTACCATCGTTTTTAATACTTCTTTTGCTATTTCATATTTTTTAGTTATAAGTAATAACCCTTCAAATGCTATTAATGAGTCTCTTCCCCAGTCTAAAAACCATGGATATCCTGCAATTATTGTATGTAATCCAAAGTTTGGTCTATATACAACAAAATTGTCTGTTGCAATTAAATATGTTTTTAAAAGTTCATCTTTTGATTTTTGAGTTTTAGTTTTCTTTTCTTTTTCGTCTATTAAGCCTGTTTCCTTAATCATTTTTTCTAGTCTATTTTCTTCTTGTTCTATTAATACTTTTACATTTTTTTCTTCTATATTTTCTTCTAGTGAGCATACAAAAGATATTTCTTTTTCTTCATTTGGTTCTATTTCTATTTCATAAACGCCAGGAACTACATGGTTCTCCTCAGGATAAAATCCACGTTTTTCTTCTTCAATATAGAACATAGATCTAAAAGTATCATTTTCATGTTTTATATATTTTCCGTCTGTCAAATGCATGTATACTGGTGTTTGCGAATTTCCATCTAATATAATTTTCACTTTATTTTTGTTTATAGTTTGCCTTAGTTCAAATTCATGGTCTGTACTCATTGAATGGAAATCTCTAAAATTCATTACTGGTGCTAATGTTAATTTTGACTTTTTTTGTCCGTTTTTTATTTTATAATAGACTCCAACTGTGTTTTTCCCATATTCCATACAAATTGTTTTTTCTATTGCTGTATCTTCTATTTTGTAGCTAAATTTAGGCATATATAGTTTTTCAAATTTTTCTTGATATTTATATCCTTTTGATATGTAATTTTGGCAGATATTTGTATATAAATTATATTTATTTCCGTCTATTTCAATGCTTTCATCTAATTTTGATAATATTAGCATTCTTCTTGCTGGTGGTGTTAATGGTGCAATTAATAATCCATGGTATTTTCTAGTGTTTGCACCAATTATTGTTGATGATGCAAAACCACCTATTCCATTTGTTATTATCCATTCTTTTTCTATTCCGTTTTCTAGTTCTAAATCTTCTTTAGTAAATTTCATAATTCCTCCCAATCTTATTTATCTTTAAGATTACTTTCTTGTAATTTTCTTAACATTTCTTCTCTTATTTGTTGAGGTGTTTTCTTTCTTTGTATTGGTTCTCTTCTTTCAATATTTTTGGTTCCAATTCTAGATGTTCTTTCTTCATTTAAATTTCTTCTTCCTGCTACTTTTGCAGTGTTTCTTGTTGTTTTTTGAGTCATTGATTTTTTCTCTTTTTTAACTCTTTTAGATTTTTTTTCATTTTCTTTTTGTGATCTTTTTCTTGCTTTTTCATCTGCCTCTCTTATTGATGCTATTCTATCACTATATTTATTGCTAAATTTACTCTTTGATTTCCATTTTTTCTTATTTTCTGTCTTGCCTTTTTTCGCCTTCTTTTCCATGTTTTTCTTTATTTTATTTATTCTTTTTTCTTCCCTTAGTTTTGTATTTAGCATTAGATATTGTGGGTCACTTTGTTTGTCTTGATATTTTAAGTCATCACAAATAAGCTCAATTATAGATGAAGCAACTAGGCTTGGATCATGTCTTATGTGCTTTCCTGATATCATAGATAAATTTCTTTGTAAAAATTTTATTCCTTTTACTTTTTCTATGTCCTGTTCTACCAAATCTTGTCCTTCTAAATTATATTTTTTTATAAATTCTGGAACTATTTCCCCTGTATCGTATATGCAATAGTCTACCACTCCATTTCCACAATGTTCTATTATAGCATTTAAGTGATCAGATACACTATAATTATCTGTTTGGCCTGGCTCAGTCATTATATTACTTATATATACTTTTATCGCTGTGCTCTCTTTTAATGCCTTTGTAACTCCATTAACTAATAGATTTGGTATAACATTTGTGTATAAGCTTCCTGGTCCTATTACTATACAATCTGCATTTTTTATTGCTTCAACAACTCCTGGCGCTGGTCTGCAATTTGTTGGGCTAATTAATATTCTATTTATTTTTGTTATTTTATCTTGGACAACTTCTGGGATTCTTGATTTTTCTTCTACTATATACCCATTAGCAAGTTCTGCTACAATTTTCATTTCATCTAATGTTACAGGAATTACTCTTCCTATCATGTTTAAAACTTCATTACTTTTTACTACTGAATCTTCAAAATTTCCATTTATATCCTTCATTGCTGAAAAGTAAATGTCTGAAAAATTAAGTCCCATTAATCTTCCTTTTTTAAATTTATAATTGAATAATTTCTCCATTTCTCCGTCTTTAGTTGAAAGTGAAACTATACTATCTTTTACATCATCTAAAGGTAAAACTTCTAATTCTTTTCTTGAACTTGTTGCCATCTCTCCATAATCTGATATTGTTACTATTGCTGTTAAATTGTTTGTATATTGTTTCAACCCTGACAATACTGTATTCAATCCAGTACCACCACCAATTACAACTATGTTTGGTCCTTTATCATAAACTGTTTTATTAAATATTAAAGAATTTACATTAACATTGTTTTTATTTTCCATTCTTTCATCTGTTGATTCTATTAATACTTCCAATGTCCTTTTATTTAAAAATATTAATCCTAATATAATTGAAACAAATCCTATTACAAATATAAATATTACTTCTCCTACTTCTTGAAAAGAAATTTCTTTCATTACTAACACTTTTGCTAGTCCATAACAAGCAAGCATAATTCCTACCAAAATTAATAACATCCATCTTTTCATTTTGCTACTAGCTTTAAACCATTGCATTAATCCATTCATCTTTTTTTACTCCTTTTTCACTCCTTTTTTATTTTTTTCTGCTGTTTTTCTATTCTAAAACTTTAGTTATTACTATGTTTTATTTTTCTCCTATTAATTCTACTTCTAGTTCTATTGTTTTTCCGAATTTGCTATAAATTTGGTCTTTTGTATATTGTACTAATTCCATTACGTCTTTTGCTGTTGCATTTCCTTTATTTATTATAAATCCGCCATGTTTTGTTGAAATTTGTGCTCCACCTATACTATATCCTTTTAATCCGGCATCATCTATCAACTTTGCAGTTATAAAATCTTTGCCTCTTTTAAATGTACTTCCTGCACTTGGATATTCTATTGGTTGTTTTTCCTTTCTGTATTTGGCATATTCATTCATTTTGCTTTGTATTTCTTCTTTATTTCCTTTTTCTAATTCTATTTCTACTTCTGTAACTATATATTTTTCTTTTTTTAATATGCTTGTTCTATAACCAAATTCCATTTGTTCATTTGTAAATTCTTTTTCGTTTCCTTTATTATCAACACATTTTACTATTTTTACTATGTCTTTTATTTCTCTACCATGTGCTCCAGCATTCATTCTTGTTGCTCCACCAATTGTTCCTGGTATTCCTGATAATTCTTCAAACCCTGTTATTTCATTTTTTAAAAATAGTACTCCCAATTTTCCTATTTTTTCTCCTGCACCAATTGATACTTCAACTTTTTTGTTTTTTTCACTTATGTCTATTTTTTCTATTTTTATTATTATTGTTATTCCTTTTATTCCTTTATCTGATACTAGAACATTACTTCCATTTCCTAGTACTGTTAGTGGAACGCCATTTTCATTTACAAATTTCAAAATGCTTTTTAAGTCTTTTATATTGTCTATTTTTATTAAGCATTCTGCTTTTCCACCAATCTTAAATGTTGTGTATTTTTTCATTTCTTCGTTATATAATATTTTTCTTTTTTCTATTTCTAAATCTGACTTTTCTATTTTTTCTTTTAGTTCCATGTTGTTTCTCTCCTTTTGCCTAAAAATTTCTATTTTAATATATCATTTTTGTGCTAAAATTACAAGGTATTTTTGTGAATAACTATGAATAACTGTTGCGGTTAATGGTTTTGATAAAATTTTCAAGATTTTCTTTGTATTATTTTAAAACAAGTCCTTAACCGGCAACGAATATCTTATAATATTTTATGCTTCTAGAAATTAAAAAACAGTATCAAAATTTAACTTCAATACTGCTTTTGTTTATTTAAACACTTTATTTTATTAATATATTAAATTATAACCTTTCAATTTCTTCTTTAGTTAATCCAGTTATTTTTGATATTTTAGAAATATTCATATTTTCTTCTTTCATCTTTTTGGCGATTTCAAGTTTTTCTTTTCTTTTTCCTTCAAGGGCTCCTGAGTCATAGCCTGAGTCATAGCCTTTATCATACCCAGCGTCTTCTATTGCTTTTTGATCCATTATGTACTTTTGTCTTAATTCTGCTAA
>CAKOWW010000010.1 GCA_934129785.1 uncultured Clostridia bacterium | reverse complement strand
AAGGAGGATTTTTTTCACTCATAGCTAGAAGCTTTTAGAACCCCATGTATAACATGGGGTTTTCATTAGCCAATAAATTTCAAAATTTTTTCAAATTCCGAAATTTAGGTATTTCTATTAAATTCAAATTGTTTTTATCTAGCATACTGTCTACTTTGAAATCTACCTTCTGGTAATAAATCAAAACATATTATTGACATCATTAGTCCGTGATGCAAACGATAATATGAAGCTTAAAAATTTATTTTTTACATTTCTTTACTTTCTATTATATTTCCTTCAATATCTTTTAATGTTATTTTTTTGTTTTCATATATTAGGTAACTATGTTTACTTCCATTTCTTGGTAAAGAAATAGAACCTGGATTTGCAAATATTATTCCATTTTCTTCTTTTATAAATCCTGTATGAAAGTGTCCATAAAACATTATATCTATTTTTACGCCTAATGGTGGTAACATATCCATGTTATATTTATGCCCATGAGTAAAAAACATGTTTAAACCATCTACTTCAAGTTCTATATTTTCGTTTAACTTAAATTCTGATATTGTTTCATCTACTTCTGCATCACAGTTTCCTTTTACTACTAGCATATTTTCTTTTAATGAATTGAGTATTTTTGCCACTTCCATTGGACCATATTCTTGTGTTAATTCATTTCTTGGTCCGTGATAATATAAATCCCCCAAAATTATTAGTTTATCTGGTTTTTCTTTGTTGTATATCTCTTCTAACTTTTTTGCGTAATAGCTAGAGCCATGAATGTCTGATATTATTAATAATTTCATTATTCATCTTCTCCTTTTAGTCTTTCTGCTCTATCTGCAGCAATTAAGTTGTCTATCATTTCATCAATATCTCCATTTAAGAAGTTTTCCATTTGATATATGCTCATTCCTATTCTATGATCAGTTATTCTTCCTTGTGGATAGTTATATGTTCTTATTTTTTCACTTCTGTCTCCTGAACCAACTTGCACTCTTCTTGCATTTGCAACTGCACTATCTTGTTTTTCTTTTTCTATTTCATATAATTTAGTTCTTAACATTTTCATTGCATTATCTTTGTTTTGGAATTGTGATCTTTCTGTTTGACATTCTACTACTATTCCAGTTGGCTCATGTATTAGTCTTACTGCAGATGATGTTTTGTTTATGTGTTGTCCTCCAGCTCCTGATGCTCTAAATACTTCCATTTTTATGTCTGATGGATTTATTTCTATTTCTACGTCTTCTACTACTGGAAGTACTGCTACTGTTGCTGTTGATGTGTGTATTCTTCCACTACTTTCTGTATCTGGTACTCTTTGTACTCTGTGTACTCCACTTTCAAATTTTAGTCTACTATATACTCCTTTTCCTGTTATCATGAATGATATTTCTTTATATCCTCCAAGTTCTGTATCGTTTTCGTTTAGTACTTCTAGTTTCCATCTTCTTTTTTCTGCATACATTGAATACATTCTAAATAGTGTTCCTGCAAATAGCGCTGCTTCTTCTCCTCCAGCTCCTGCTCTTATTTCACACATAATACTTTTGTCATCATCTGGATCTTTTGGTATTAATAAAAATTTTAGTTCTTCTTCTAATTTTGGTAATTGTTCTTTATTTGAATAATATTCTTCTTCTGCAAGTTCCTTCATGTCTGGGTCTTGCATTAGTTCTTCTGCTTCTTCCATCGCTTGTTTTACTTTTTTATATTCTCTAAATTTTAATACTATTTCTTCTATTGCTGCGTGCTCTTTCATTAGTTTTTGCCATTCTGATTGTCTTGATATTACTTCTGGGTCTGCTATTAATTTTGTTAGTTCTTCATATCTCTTTTCTACAGCTTCTAATTTTTCAAACATTTTTATCTTCTCCTTTATTTTTTGTACTTTGCTATTATACTATATTTTACCACTTTTTACAAGTACCGATTTCCATTAAAAAACGAAACACAAACAATTATGTTTGTATTTCGCTTTTGTCTTTTATTTTATATATTTACTTAAGTTTCTATATCTGATATAAATTAAAATTCCTATTGCTCCAATTATGACTGTTAATATTATTAGATTTTTCATTCCTGCTCTCGGTAATTTTCCACTATTAGCTGTTGTTGTATCAGCTTTTGTAGTTGTTGTAGTTGTTGTACTGCTATCTAAATTTGTATTTTTTTCATCATCAACATATGTTTCTATTTTATTATCTGTTGATAATTGCATTGCATTTGAAATTGCAGTATTTTGATTTTTTCCTTTTGTTGCTACTTCTTTAACATAAATATATAAATTATCTTCTTTTGCTAATTCAGAATAATTAGCAATATTTCTTGAGTCTATGGTAAATTGTAATTTATTTTGTTCTTTTTGTTCTTCTGATATTTTTACCCAGTTTTCTATATTTTCTTCATTAGCATTTGTAGATAAATAATAATAGTATTCCAATTTATCATTTTCAGTATTTTTTTCCAGACCAGTAATTTCAATATTCATTATTGTATAGTCTTTTGAAGAATCTTTTTTATAATAATATGCTTGTACTTTTGTAGCATTACTTTTTAGATTTTTTAAATCTGAATTTTTTGCTTTGTTTTCTTTTACTATTTTAACAGTAAATTGTGCTGTTTGCTCTAAATAAGTTACTGTTATTGTTTTTTCTCCTAATGTTGAATTATCAAATCCTGATACTTTAATCCCTTCTGCATCTAATGATAGTTTTTCTGTTGTTTCATCATTATATGTTACTGTTAATTCTCCACCTGTTAAGTCTAATTCTTCTTTTCCTTGTATATATTCAGATTTTTTAGGATTTGTTGTTATTTCAATTTTTGTTGTTTTTTTGTCTTCTACTGTAATTGGTTGAGTTACAGTTTTTCCTTTACTAGAAATAGTTACATAAGTTTGTTCTAGTGTTAAATTATTGCCATTTTCAATTGTATAGTCTGTAATTTCTCTTGTTATTCCACTTTCATATTTTCCACTAACTTTCATTCCTGTTTTATCAAAAGTTTGTCCAACTACATAATTTGTTTTTGTTGGCGGAGTTGTTATTTTCATTTCTGTTAGAGGGTTTTCTGTGACTTGGACTGGTACTGTTGCTGTTTTGCCTTCATAACTAACTGTTACACTTGTTGTTCCCATTTTTAAGTCTTCTCCTTCTAAAATTGTACATTTCGAACTGTCTATTTCTTTTGTTGGGTTTATTTTACTATTGTATTTTGCTGTTACAACCATTCCTGTTTTGTCAAAGTTTTCTCTTTCTCTATATGTTGTTTTTGTTGGATTTTGAGTTATTTCTATACTTTGTAAAGATTCATCTATTAATGTGTTAGTTGTAAATGCTTTTACAGTTGAATCTCCATTTGGTAATGCACTGTTATCTGTAGATAGTGTACCTAAATCACTCCAATTTGCTTTATCTAAGTCATTCCCAGCAGTTATAAAACATTTGCCTGTTTCTGTTTGCACTTTAGAATAAGATTCTGGTGTTTGTAATTTTTGTTCTATATAAAATTGTACTTCATTTCCTATTGGATTTTGAATTTCAACTACAACTGCAAATGAATCTGCTTTTATTTCTACTGGTTTTGCAAATTCTAACATATGATATCCTGCACTTATTGTTTGTGTTTCTCCAGATTTTAGTGCAACTTGTTGTAAATCTTTTTTAGCTTTACTAGTTCCATTAGGATTTACATACACTTTGCAAACATATGCACCAGGACAAGTAACCATAACTTGATTTAAATATTCACTTGCATTTGTCTTTTTGTCAAATATATTACATAGCATTATATTTTTAGATGCCATTTGTAATTGTCCAGATAATCCGAAGTTCATCATATAAATATGCATTATCATAATTTGTTGTGTCTAAGGCTTTTACTATTCCATACATTCCACTTGATGAAATGTTCGCATCTTCATAAGATACATACATTAAACCTCTGTCTCCAAAATCTTCTCCCCAAGAATTTCTTACAATCCATGCCCCATTTGATTTTGGTTTACTGCTTCCTGCGAAATTGTCTACACTATAATCATCATCCCATCCAATAATTGATACAGCATGGTCCACTGTATGAGATGTTGTATCTTTACAATATTTTGCTGAAGTATCTTGATTATAGCAACTTTGTTCTCCGTCTGTATTGATGTCTCCATGTACTTCTGCAAAAACTGAGCCATAGTTTTGAACATTTTGTTTTATTGCAGATATTACTGCTGCTTTTTCATTTTCTCCTAATGTAGAATATCCTGGATATGCCATTGTATCACATATTTGAGTAGCAATTGTTTTATTTTTTATTTCTTCTATGTCGATTGTATTTTCGTTGTTTTCAAATGGCATTTCTTCTTCTGGAACAGCTCCATATCCATTTGCTAAATATGCTGATGACATTAGCCAAGATCCTCCAGTTTCTTGTGTTTTATTATATCCTGTAGGATTTTGTATGTCATTTAAGAAATATTTACTTGTTGCATACACCATATGTCTTTCTGAATAGTCATATACTTTTTCTGTGTTTTTTCCTTTATTGTGATTTATTAAAGCTAAATTTGTCTCCAAAGATGATAGTGTTGCAAATGCCCAACATGAACTTGTTTGCATTTGATTTTTTATTTGTATGTTCTCTGGTATTACATTTTGCAATGTAAATCTTGTATTTACCCCTGCTCTTAACATTCTTGCTTTGTATAATGGATTGTTGCATGTATTAATTGGAATGCCTACATCATACATCGCCGGCGCAAGTGCATTCTTCTTTTTGTCCTCTGAAAGATTTAAATATTCTTTATATCTCTCGGAATATTCTTTTGTTGTTATTTTGTTACTAACACTGCTTGCTTTTACGCTATTTGTAAATAACATCATTAGTACTAGGTTTAGAAAAACTGTACTAATTAAGATTTTCTTTAGTCTTTTCATAAAATTCCCCTTTCTTTTGTTTCCCTAAAGTTTTTATTCTTTGAGAGTTACTTTCAAATGAATTATATTAATAAAAAATTAAAAAGTCAACAAAAAGTATCACAAGCTAAAAAAATAATGTTACTGATTAATTGATTATTATTAATGCAAAGAAATCCTTGATATATAAGCTTTAAACGGAACGACGAATGCACATGAAAAAATTTAAGAAATTCTATGCAGTTTTATGGTAAAAGTTCACGATAGTGGAAAGGACCCATAAAACAATTTAGAATTTCTTAAATTTTGTAATAAGCCGAGAAATGTAATGAAAAGCATATATATCAAGGATTTCTTTTGAAAATTTTCTCAAAACCATTATATAGTAACAAATTAATTTTTATTATTCTATAAAACAATTTTATTGTAATTTATTTTATTTTTTTCTAACAATTTTTCTTCTCTTTTTGTACAAGTAAAAATTATTATTTGATGGTTATTTGTTTTTTCGTTTAAGTATTTTAATATATTTTCTAGTCTTTCATCATCATAATATGCAAATGCTTCATCTAACATTATTGGCATTTTTTCTTCTGATAAATCTTCTAACATTGAAAGTCTTAATGATAAATACAATTGATCTATAGTTCCTATACTTAATTTAGACATTTGAACATAATTTCCATTCTCTGTTTCTACTAGCAAACCTTGTTCATCATTAAACATGACTTTATTATATTTTCCATTTGTTATTTCAGAAATATTTTTAGATAATTCCTGTGTAAATCTAGGGGTTACTGTATTTTTCATTTTTTCATAACTTATGCTTAAAATTTCTTTTGCTATATTCATACTCATGTTTAGGTTTTGTAAAGTTGACATTTTTGTTTTATTGTTAACTAATTCTTCTTCAACTTTTGCTAAATTTTCTAATTGTGGTTGTATATTTTTTGTGTCAATTTCTAAAGTATGTAATTCTATTTTTTTGTTATTTATTTGATTTTGAATTTTTTGTAATGCATAATTTATATTTTCTAGATTTTCCATTTCTAAAAAATTATTTATTTTTTCTTTTTCAATTTTATTTAAATATTTATTTTTTATTTTTTCTTTTTCTAAATTATTTTTTAAATTATTTTTATTTTTTATTTCTTTTAATTGATTATTTATTTCTAAATTATTTTTTTCTATTATTTTTATTTCATTTTCTATATTATTTAATTCAATTTCTAATTCGTTTTTTTGATTTTTTTCTATTTTTTCATTATTTTTTATTTTTTTATTTTTATTTTTTATTAAAAAATACCAAAAAATTAAAACTGTTGGTACTGTAAGGAGAAAAATATATTTAATTTTATTTTTTATTGTTATTATTATAGCTATATTTATTAAAATTAAAATTAATGAAATAATTATTATTAATTTATTTATTTTATTTTTTTGTTTTTTTATTTTTTCATTATTTTTTTCTATATTTATTTTTTTCTTATTTTCTTCTATTTTATTTTTTTCATTTTTTATTGAATTTATTTTTTCGTTATTTTCTTTTATTATATTTTCTTTTAATTTTATTTTTTCTTCTTCTATTTTTTTATTTTCTTTTATTAATTTTATTTCTTTTAATATTTCATTTTCATTTTCTAATTTATTTATTTTTTCTTCTTTTTCATTTTTTTCTTCTTCTAATTCATATTGCATTTCTTTATATTTTTCTAAAAATTCTTTTTCTTGTCTTAATTCTTCTATTTTTTTAGAAATTAAATTTATTGGCTTTTCCCTAGATCTTTCGGTTCCTATTTCTTCTAATTGTCTTCTATTTATTCGATCTATTGCCCTTTTATATGATACATTATCTTCTCCTGTTCCTACTAAATTGGCAATTTTTTGTATTAACATTGTTTGTTCTTTATTTTCTAATTTTACTTCTTGTTGGTTTACTAATATTGTTGATGTAAATAAATTTTCATCTATTTTTGTTTGTTCATAAAAAAATTCATTTCCTTTTGTTTTATCTATATTAAACTGTTTTGATATATCTTCCATTTTATCATTAAATATTTGTGGATTTTTCTTTTTAAAATCTCTAAATATTTCGTACTTTTCTTTATTGTCTAATTCATATTCTATTTTTCCTGAAAATTCTTCCCCAAACCATGGTGTATATTTTTCGAAATCAGAATATTCTTTTCCTTTTTTATTTTTTGATATTCCATAAAATGAATTTAATATAAATTTAATTAAGGTTGATTTTCCTGCTTCATTTTTTCCTTGAATTAAATTTATTTTATTTTCTAAATTAATTTCTTTGTTTTTTATTTTTCCAAATGCATTTATTTTTATTTTATTTATTTTCAATTTTTTCTCTCCTATCGTTTAGGTTTAGCTTAGTGCTTCAAATCCTATTTCTATGGCTTTTTCTAATATTTCTCTTTGCTCATTTGTTAAATTTTTGCTATCTAGTTTTTGTTTTATTTCTTTTGCAAATAATCCTTTTAATGTTGTTTCATTTTCTATTTCTTCTAAATTGTAATTTATTTTTGTTTTATTTTTTATTTTTATTATTTTTTGTTCCTGTATTAATTTATATAATTCATATGTATTTATTTCGAAATTTCTTTTTCCTTCTAATATTATTTTTACATATTCATTTGGTTGTATTTCTATTGAATCTATTTTCTCTATTAATTCTTCTTTTGATATTATTTCTGTAACGTCAATTCTTTTTTCAACAAATTCACTAGCTTTTATTGGAATAAATTCTATGTTTAATTTTTTATTTTTTATTTCTCCAACAATCATTCCATGTTGACCTAATTCGTCAAATCCAAGTGATACCAATGAACCTGGATATATTATTTTATTTTCTTTATTAAAGTTTGTTTTATGAATATGACCTAATGCTACATAGTCAAATCCTTTTTCTTCTAGCATTTTTGTTGATATTGAATTATATTGTTTTTCTTCTATATTTGCTCCATCTAGTGTGCCATGCAATATTAATATATTTTCTTTTTCTGGATTTTCTATTTCTAGATTTTCTATTCCACATTCTGTACAATAAAAATCTTCAAATCCAAATCCATATATGTCTACTTCATTTTGCTCTATTTTTTCTATTTTTGAATTAAATATTTTTACATTTTCATTCCATTTGTATTTACTATAATATGAGTTTTTTAAATATGGATCATGATTTCCTGGTGCTATATATATCTGTGTTTCTGGTATTTCTTTAAATAAATTATTTATATATTCTATTGTTGTTTTTTTTATATATTGTTGCTCATATAAATCTCCAGCAATAAATAGCATATCTATTTTATTTTCTTTTATATATTCTATTACTTCTTTTATTTTTTTTCTTTGTTCTAACCTTTTTAGTTCTCCTAAGTTTTCTTTGTCTGATAAGTTCACAAATGGACTATCCATGTGTATATCTGCGATATGTACAAATTTCATTTTTCTACCTCTTTTCTTTTTTGGATTATATAATTATTTTATTTTGATGTCAAGATTTTTTAAAACTTTTGTTTGTATTTAGCTGTTGAATAATATTTTTTATAAAGTTTTCAAAAATATCCTTGAAATATACGGTTTGAATAAAGTGACGAATATATAAAAAATCCCAAAAAGTTTTTTCCTTTTTGGGATTTTTTTTAATTATCATCTATTGGTCCAAATAATTCATCAAATTTTGCTTCTAATTCTTTTTGTAAGTCGTATGAATCATCATCATTTTCTTGTGGTAATACTGGTGCCGGTTCTTCAAAATCATTTAAATCTAATGTTTTAATTGGTTCTACTTCTTGTTTTTTCTTTTCTTGTGGCTCTTCGTCAAACAAATCGTCTAATGATTCTATTTTTAAATCTTGAGCTTTTTCTTCTTTTTTATCTTCATCATATGGATTATATGGATTATATTTTCTCCATTCTCCTCTATCTATTTCTCCAATATCATTATGACTTATTTCTAACCTTGCCATTTCTTTTGCCATTGGATGCTTGAAATAATAAAATTTATTTGCTTTTACTGGTTTTATTCCTTTTTCAAATATTATACATAAGTCATTGTCTAATCTTCTTAATTCATCTGGAGTCATTAAAGCTCTTGCCATTATTTGGTCTGATATTGATTTTCCTGTTTTCATATTTTGTTTGTCTTTATTTATTGAAATACTATCTCTATCTATCGTTGTTTCTCCAAGTGCTTTTGAGAAGTATTCTACTGTTTTAAAAGAGTTACTTCCTAAAAATACGTGTGTATCACAGTTTCCCATTATAGTTTCATATGATTTTTCATATACTGCTTCTAATTGGTCAATATTTTGTAATATAACACTAAATGATATTTTTCTACTTCTTGATGTTGATATTTTCTTATCAAAATCTGGAATTTTACCAATGTTTGCAAACTCATCCAAAATGAAGTATACTGGTACTTTTAACTTTCCTCCATTTTGATCTGCAAAATCATATAATTGTTGAATCATTTGTGAGAAGAATATTGTTAATAAAAAGTCATATGCTGTATGTGTATCTGATGATATTACATATACTGCTGTTTTTCTATTTCCTATCTCTTCAAAGTTTATTGTGTCTGTTGAAGTTAATTCAGCAATTTCTTTTGAGTCAAATTTTCCTAATTTTGATTGTAATGAGCTTAGTATTGAGCTATATGTTTTGTCTGGCGCTATTTCTATTGATTTATAGTACATTCTTGCAGGATGGTCATATGGTAATTGTGACATTAGCTGTGTTAATAAGTTTGATCCCCCATTGTTATTTGCTGCTCTTACTAGTTCTGCACAACTTGATAAGTTTTGCTCTTCTTCTGGTCTGGTTGCTATTAAATAATATATTAATGCTTTTAATAACATTTCCGCCATATCGTCCCAATATGGATCTGAACCACTATCTGTTTTTTGTCCTTTTACTATTGTATTTGCTATAACGTCTACATCAAGTTCTGATGATATATGCATTAATGGATTGTATCCATCACTATATTGTGGTCTTACTAAGTTTAATACTTTTATTGCATATCCTTGTGACTTTAGATATCCTGCTGTTCTGTCATATAGTTCTCCTTTTGGATCTGTAAATATATATGACCCTAAACATTGATAAGCATTTGGAATTGAATATGATGCTGATTTACCAGATCCTGATCCGACCTACTACTAATACATTTACGTTTCCTCGTTTATCTACTGGTAAATAGTTGTTTTCAGCAAGTATTATTCCTTTGTTTCGATTTAATATTTCGTATTGTTCGCCGTGTTGACTCCAATCACTTGAGCCATGTTCTATATCTGTATATCTATTTTTTGGAGCTGATTTTACAAATCCTATAAAGAAGAATACTGAATAGAATATTGTTGTTATCAGTAATGTTGAAAAATAGTCACCTATTATGCCTTCTGTGAATAATTTTCCAAATGTACTAAATGGCTTTGTCATTGCTTTTGGAAATTGTTCAAAAAATATTACTGAATCAAATCCACCGTTTTGACCTGCTATATGTGAACTATAGCAAAGTGGCGCAACAAGTACTATGGCCATAAATATCCATAGTACTATATACACTATAAAATTTTTTCTATTTTTCTTTATTGCTCCTTCAATCTTGTAGTTCATAATTTTCACCTACTCTTTTGTATTATTTAGCTTTTCCTTCTAAATTCTTATTTCCCTTTTCATTATCATATAACGGTATAACCAAATCACAAGTTTTATTTAAATTACAAATAAATGTTTTATCTGTCGGCCATCTAAGATGCTTTATATCATTATTATCCTTCCTCATTTTTTCCTCCCTTAATCCGTAATTGTAGGTGTTCCACCTACCAGATTAAAATTATTTCCTTCTTCTCTTATTTCGAATACGAAATAAGATTTATATGGTTTTAATTTACATTTTCCCTTTACTTCATTTGTTTTTTCATCAAAATAAAGTGTTGGTTTTATTTCTTCTGTTGTTTCTGGATCAATAATAGATATTGGCCTTTTTAAATTTGGTGTATAATTAACTTCTTTATATACTTCTGCTTTTTCTGAATATATAGTGTCAAATTTATAAGGCATTGGTTTTTTAGATATTCTTACTTTATCTTCTTCCAATACTCCATTATTTATAACAACCTTATCTTTTGCGAAAGATAAAATCACTATTTGATTTCCATCTTTTTTTGGATTTTCTACATAAAAAGTTTTCTTTTTGTTTTCGCCAACTATTTCATCTGTATATTCTAATCTTTCCACTGTATATTTAGGCGAATTTTTTAAGTCTTCCTTTTTTGTTTTGTTTATTTGATATATAACTGTATTTACACCTGCTGGATCTGTTATACTAAAATGTTTTCCTTGTATAGCCTCCATCTTTTTACACCCCTGTTCTATGTCTTTAATCCATAGTTTATCTTTTGTTTGACACTATTTATTATAGCTAATTTTCAAGATCTTGTCAATGTTTTTTTATGTAAAGTGTCATTCTTTATCTGTTCTTGGATTAAATTTTGATATTTCACTTAATCTTTTATATATTTCTTTTTCCTCTTTCGTTAATTGCTTTGGATTTACTATTTTTATTTCTGCTACTAAATCTCCTCTTGTTTCCTTGTTTATTTTATATCCCTTATTTGGTATTCTAACTTTTTCTCCTGTTTCTATTCCCTGTGGGATATATATTTTAGTTTCATCATCTATTGTTTTTACAAATGTTCTTGTTCCTAATGCTGCTTCCCATGGTGCTAAACATAGGTCTGTATAAATATCTGATCCTTGTAATCTAAAATTATTATCACTTTCTATATTTATTTTTATTAACAGATCTCCTGGTTTTCCTCCATTTTTCCCTGGTTTTCCTTGACCTATTAATCTTATTTTTTCTCCATCTCGTATTCCTTCTGGAATTTTTATTGTATATGTTTTAGCATTTTTTTCTACATCTTTTAATGCTATTTGTTTTTCCAATCCATAAAAGGCATCGTATAAACTAACATCTATTTGTGTTTCAACATTTTCTCCCTTTACAGGTATCGATTTTTTTAACTTTTCTGATTGCTCATCATCTTTTTTTAAATCTCCTAAAAACATTTGAAATATTGCGCTTTTTTCTTGTTTTCCTGTAAATGCTTTTTTTCCTTTGGCAAATTTTGAATTCCACATTCTGTCATATTTTCTTTTTGAAGCTGGTGATGATAATACTTTATATGCTTCATTTATGTCTTTTATTCTTTCTTCTGCTAGGGCATCTCCAACATTTAAGTCTGGATGATATTTTTTTGCAGCTTGTCTATATGCTGTTTTTATTTCATCTATTGATACACGACTAGTTTCTAAGTCTAATATTTTGTAGTAATTTTTTACAACCATTTATAACATCCTCTCCTAAAGATTTTAGGTAAAGTTATTATATCATATTTTCTAAAAAAATCAACGAAACTTGCAAAAAAAACAATTTTAAAAATTCCCTCTAATCTTAGAGTTTTTTAAAATTGCTTTTTTATATTTACTAAATTTCGTTTTCTGATAATGCAAGATTTACTAATTTTGTTAGCAATTCTTTATAAGATATTCCTGTATCTTCAAAAAGCTTTGGATACATACTAATACTTGTAAATCCAGGCAATGTATTGATTTCATTTATATAAATTTCATTTGTCCCATTTTCAACAAAGAAATCCACACGAGATAACCCTTTTCCATCTATCGCCTTAAATGCTTTTTTTGCTTGTTTTCTTATTTCTTCTGAAATTGTTGATGAAATTTTTGCTGGAATTTCTGTTTTGGATTCTTTATTATTGTATTTTACGTCATAACTATAAAATTCATCAGCTGATTTTACTTCTCCTACATGTGAAGCAACAACAGTTTCATTTCCCATTACAGCACATTCAATTTCTCTACCATTTATACCTTCTTCTATAAGAATTTTTCTGTCATATTTTTCTGCTTCTTCTATATATTTTTTTAATTCTGATACATTATTTGCTTTGTTTATTCCCACACTTGAGCCAGAATTTGAAGGCTTTACAAACACAGGAAATTTTAATTTTTTAGAAATTTTTTCTGCAACAAATTTTAATTCCATTTCTTCTTCGTTAAATTCTTCATCAACATAAATATATTTTTCATCATATTTTTTTATATATACATATTTTGCTTGTTTTAACCCTGCTTTTTCAAAAATTATTTTTGAATAAACTTTGTCCATTCCCACACTTGATGCTAATACATGACAACCAACATATGGAATTTTTATTAATTCAAATAATCCTTGTATTGTTCCATCTTCTCCATATAATCCATGTAAAACTGGAAATATAACATCTAATTTTTTTAAATACTTTATTATATTTTCAATTTCGTTTTTAGTTTTTACTTTTTTCCCAAATTCCATATTTTCCTGGTTTTCAGCTTCCCACCATTTCCCTTGCTCATCTATGTAAATTGGATAAATTTCATATCTATTTTTGTCTAAGTTTTGCAATACTGAGTTAGCAGATACAATAGAAACCTCATTTTCTGTTGACATTCCACCAAATATAACTCCTAATTTCTTCATATAACATCATCCTTTCAAAAATCTATTGACTTTTTATAGCTGGTCTTTCTTATTTTATTCACCTTTCTTTACAATTTCTTCTGCTAGTTCATAAAATTTCATTCCATTTGATGCTTTAAACAATATGATATCACCTGGTTTGGCGATTTTTTCCAAAGTTTTTAATATTTCATTTTTATTATCAAAATAGTATATTTTATCTTTGTTCATTCCATCTTTTTTTGCTTGTTCTACAATATTTTTAGAATTTTCACCGTTACATATTAATATATCTATTTTATTTTCTACCACTTCATGACCAACTTTTTCATGTAGTTCTTTCGAAAAATCACCTAATTCAAACATATCTCCTAAAACCGCAATTTTTCTATTTTCCTTAAATTCAGACAATACTTTTAATGATGCTTTCATTGATTCAAAGCTTGCATTATATGCATCATTTACAATTTTTACACCACCTTTTAATGTAGTTATGTCCATTCTTTTTTTAGTTAATTCAAAGCCTTCTATTCCCTTTATAATTTTTTTAGTTTCTATTCCTAAAGCTTTACCAACTGTTAAAGCACAAAGACTATTTAGTACAAAATGCTCTCCACCAATTGGTACTTTTATTTTATTTTCTATACCATCAATTTTACATTCATATTCACTATAATTTGGTTCTAAAATCATTTTTTCTGCATTTATATCACTTTTTTCATTTATTCCATATGTTAAAATATTTTTAATATTTTTATTTTCTTCATACCATTTATGTAATAAGTCATTATCATTATTTATTATAATTGTTGGATTTTTGCTTCCTTCTAAAATTTCTAATTTTGCTTTTAAAATATTTTCTCTAGAACCTAAATTTCCAATATGTGATGTTCCTATATTTGTAATTACACATATTGTTGGTTTAGCAATTGATGTAAGTAAGCTAATTTCTCCAAAATGATTCATTCCCATTTCTAATACTGCTATTTCTTCATCTTGCATTCTTAATATTGTAAATGGTAAACCGATATTGTTGTTATTATTTCCTATTGTTTTTAGTGTTTTGTATTTTTGTCCTACTACATTTGCCACAATATCTTTTGTGCTTGTTTTTCCTACACTTCCTGTTATTGCTACTACTGGAATGTTATATAAACTCCTTTTATATTTTGCCATTTCATATAGTGCCTCTAAAGTGTTTTTTACTTTTATTATTACCTTTCCTTTAAATTTTTCTTTTTCTTCTTTTGTTACTTCGACATTTTCTATAATTACTGCCTGGGCTCCGTTCTCTAATGCTTGCTTCCAAAAACTACTTCCATCAAAGGTTTCTCCTTTAATTCCTATGTAAGTATCTCCTTTTTTTATTTTTCTTGTGTCTTTAGAAAAAGTTTTGCATTCTAGGTTTTCTTCACCTAGCAATAATTCACCTTTTGTTACTTTTAATATGTCTTTTACGGTTAAATTTTTCATTTACTTTTCCTCTCTTTTTTTATTTTTATTCAATGTTACATTTGTAGCTTTTGATTCTTTGCTAGATTATATGCTTTTTTTATTTATTTTGCAACTTATTTTTTCTTTTCAATAATTAGAATTGTTACTGGTTATTTGGTTATCATTTATACAAAGAAATCCTTGATATATAAGCTTTGAATGAAATGACGAATGCTCATGGAAAAATTTTAGAAATTCTATGAAGTTTTATGGTAAGAGTTCACTTTTAGTGGAAAGGACCCATAAAACAATTTAGAATTTCTTAAATTTTGTAATAAGCCGAGGAATGTAATGAAAAGCTTATGTATCAAGAATTTCTTTTGAAAATTTCCTCAAACCCATTATCTACTAACTTAAAATTTACTTAAATAAAAAAATTTATTTATAAATTGTAATGGATTTTTTTAGAAATTGACATTTTTTTATTTTTTTATATTTTTTTTGACAAATAATATGTTATAATAAAAAAGACAAAATTCAAAGGAGACATTTATGGACCTAAAAGAAAAAGAATTAGAAAATAAAAAAAATGATATAAAAAATGACAAAGTAGAACTAAATAATACAAGTACTGAAAATACTAGCTTAGTAAAAACCTCACCTGGTGAATTTATTCCAGTTTCTGAAAACAAAGCAAATCATAGTAAGCTTTCAATTTTTTCTTTAATAATATGGATTATAATTATTATAGTTTTACTATGTTTTTCAATTTTTACAGTATACAATATGTTTAATGGAAATATTATATCTGGTGTTTCAATTAAACATATCAATGTTTCTAACATGAGTACATCTGATGCTAAATATACATTAGATAATTACTTTAAAGAACAACTTCCAGAAGAAATTAAAGTAAAACATGGAGATTTTGAAAGTACAATCTCACTTTCACAAATAGAAGCTTCTTTTGATACAAAAAGTGCTGTAAATTCTGCTTTTAATGTTGGAAGACAAGGAAATATTTTTCAAAATAATTTGTATGTTTTATCAACTATGTTTGGAAAAATAAATATTGAACCTAATGTAAAATTAAATAAAGAACAATTATCTAAGAATTTAGAAGAAATGTCTGCTCAACTTCCTGACAAGGTTGAAGAAAGTAGTTATTACATTGATGGTTCTAATTTAATTGTTACTGCTGGTAAACAAGGAAATGTAATAGACGTAAATAAAAGTATTGAAATTATAAAAAATGCAATTTCAAATTTAAATACCTTATCTGAGCCAATAGAACTTGCAGTTAAAACACAAGAACCAGCTTCTATAGATATTGAAAAAATACATAATGAAATTTATAAAGAAGCTAAAGATGCTTATTATACACAAAATCCATTTACAGTATATCCATCTGAAAATGGTGTAGATTTCAAAGTTTCAATTGAGGAAGCCAAAAATATAATTAGTGATAATTCTAAATCAGAATATACTATTCCACTTAAAATTCTTGCACCAAATGTAACTACCAATATGATTGGTACTGAGGCTTTTCCAGATTTACTTTCAACATTTTCAACTAATTATGCTGTTAGTAATAGAAATAGAACGACAAATTTAATTTTAGCTGCAAACAAAATTAATGGAACAGTTTTAATGCCTGGCGAAACTTTTTCTTATAATAAAGTTGTAGGAGCTAGAACTATTTCCGCAGGCTACAAAGAAGCTCCAATTTATGTGCAAGGCGAAGTTGTTGATGGTCTTGGTGGTGGTATTTGCCAAATAACATCTACTTTATATAATGCTGTTGTATATGCAAATTTGGAAGTTACACAAAGATCTAATCATCAATTTGTTCCTTCTTATGTTACTGCTAGCCGTGATGCAACTGTTGTTTATGGCTCTCTTGATTTTCAATTTAAAAACAATAGAAATTACCCAATTAAACTAGTTTGCTCTGTGTCTGGTGGTATTGCTAATTTTAAGATTTTTGGACTTAAACAAGATGATGATTGTCAAGTTGAAATTTCCTCTTATATAACTGGCAAAACTTCGACTGCAATATATTCTGAAGCTTATAAAATTTTAAAGCGTGATGGTAAAGTGGTTGGTTCTCAATTACTTTCAAAAGATACTTACAAAAGACATTAATCTTATATAACTAAAAACAATATATATTTTTTATGTAACGACAATTCGGGGGGACCGACAAATTATGGGCTGTTATGAAATTACAGCCCATTATGCAGTTGGGAGTCGTAAATAAAAAATTATATATTGTTTTTTATTTTATACATTTACTTGCCTTTATTGTACAAAATTTAAAATTCTAATTTGTCAAAGTACCATTTGGGGTATTTGTAATAACTAAAACATCTTCTTCTCTGCCATTTTCAGCATTTATATAAACCAAAAATTCCTTGTCATCAACTTTCCCCTTAAACTCATAACATAAAATTTCAGTTTTCCATTCAGTTGGTATTATTGCCATTCCTTCACTTATAATCTCTAAATCTTTATTTAAATCTTTTTTTGCCTGTTCCCTAGTTATTTTTACTTTTTCCAAATCTCTTATTGTGTGATTATTTAAATATCCTGATGTCTCTATTCCCAATACTTCTCCATTATCTAAAGCTACTTTTACTTTTATTAAATCTGGATACATCACAACTCCTTCTTGGTTATAGGCATAATTTATTGTAACAATTCCATCTTGTTTTAAATAATATGTTTCTTTCATACTTGTAAATCCTTTTGATTCTAGAAATTCTTTACCTTTGACATTTGCTTCTTCTTGAGATATTGATTCTGCTTTTACATCTCTATTAGCATTCATTGAAACAACATGGCCACCTTTTTTAGAAATTGATATATTAGTTGTTTCATCATTATTATTAATTACAGAAAAATCATATACTGGTATTGTTGCATTTTCTGAGTATCCTAAGCTTTGTATTTCCTTTATATTGTTTTTTCCTATAAATTCCTCAACCTTCTGTTTTGCTACATCTTCTTCTATATCTTCTCCTGTTAATCCCTTTTTTTCGTTACTTGTTAAGTGTTCTGAAAATGCCCCATCATATATTAGTCCAGAATATTCATGAAAATTTTCTTCCATGTTACTAAAACTCTCTTTTGAAATATTGTCAACTTGCTGAGCAAATGCAACTGTACCTTTTTTAGTAAGTTCTCCCCATTCAAACCTTCCTGAATTTAAATCTTCTGATAGTTGATTTAGCGTATTTTCAAGTTCTACACTATATGTGTGAAGTTCTTTCAAATTTTTCAAGTCATCATCAGATAGTTTTTCATTATAAATGTTTTTTCTAGATAAGCTATAACTATAGTCACTGACTTGATTTAAGAATTTTTCAGTATTTTCAAGTTCCTGACTTTCTATTGGCAACCTACTTAAATAGCTTTGTGCTAAATTTGCTTCTCTCCACAAATTTGTTAAAGTTTCAGCTCCATGTTCTGGAGTTGACGAAACTACTGATTTTGCTAGATATGTTTCCACATTTTCCACATAATCAACTAATTCATAGAAAGCCATATTATAACTGTTCTCTGATGCTTGCCTATATTCTGCTTGTTTTTTCCACAAAATAATTCCTAAAACTGCAACTATTATTAATAACACACATATTACACTTAGCATATGTCCTTTCTTTAATCTATTTTTCCAATCTAATAATTTATTCATTTTAAAATCTCCCTTTATAAATTTATTTGCAAAATCTGTGTTTTCCTATAGTTTTTACAAGTGGCCTAGACCAAATCCATTTGTTTGTTGCTGTTGCTGGATTAAAATAATATATACAACCTCCTGTAGGATCCCATCCATTTTTTGCGTCCTGTGCAGCTTTATATACAGTTGAATCCTGAGCTATTGGTTGATTTATCTGCCCATCTGAAACAGCTGTAAATGCTCCTCTTTGATATATTACTCCAGCAACAGTATTAGGAAATTGCGAACTTTTTACACGATTTAAAATTACAGCGCCAACAGCAACTTGCCCCTCATATGGTTCTCCTCTTGCTTCCCCATTTATTGCTCTTGCCATTAATTGTATATCAGATGTACCTTGCGAACTTACTGCAATACTTGAATTTTGATTTTCTATTTTTTCATTAAGTGTTATTATAGAAAATATTATTGTAAATAAACAAATTATTAACATTAATATTTTTAATATGTTTTTCAAAAAATCACCTTGCCTTTATCGATTTATTTTCTTTTTTATTTTTTACTATTTTTCAAAATTTATTCTAATTTTTGAATTTTTTTGATTTGTATGATACAATACAGCTGATTAGAAAATTAAAGGAGACAAACAATGAAAATACTAGTTTTTTATGCATCATATGGTGGTGGACATCTAAATGCCGCAAAATCAATTGAGAATTATATTTTAAATAATTATAAAAAAGCAGATGTTGAATTAATTGATTGTATGAAATATGTTAATAAAACAATTGAAAAAATAACTACAACAGCCTACAAAGAAATGGCTAAAAAAATGCCATGGGCCTGGGGAAGAATTTATTCAGATTCGCAAAAAGGGCCACTTGCACATATTTCATCTAGATCAAATAAAATAATGGCAATAAAATTATTAAAATTACTAAGAGAAAAACAACCAGATTTAATAATTTCTACACATCCTTTTGGTAGCCAAATGTGCAGTTATTTAAAAAGAAAAGGCAAAATTAATTCTAAAATTGCAACAATAATGACAGATTTTGCTCCACATGATCAATGGCTTGTTGGACATGATTATACAGATTATTTTTTTGTTGCTAATGAAAAAATGAAAAATTACTTAATAAATAAAGAGATACCAGAATCCCACATTTTTGTTACAGGTATTCCTATATCTGAAAGATTTTTAAAAACTTATAATAAAGATGAAATATTAAAAGAATTTGACTTAAAACCTAATAAAAAAACTGTTTTATTTTTTGGTGGCGGTGAATTTGGATTAGGTAAAACTGCAACTACTAAGATTTTTGAAAACTTTGTTTTAGCAAATAGCAATATTCAAATTGTTGCTATTTCTGGTAAAAATCCTAAAATGAAATCTGCTTTTAAAGAAATTGTTGCAAACAATCCTACTCGGAAATTTTGTTAAGATTCTGGAATTTACAAATAAGGTTCCTGAACTTATGAGTATTTCAGATTTAGTAGTAACTAAGCCAGGTGGTCTTACTACTTCTGAAAGTCTTGCTTCTCATTTGCCTATGTTTGTTATTAATCCAATTCCAGGGCAAGAAGAAGAAAATGCTGAATTTCTAGAAAGTAAGGGAATTGCAGTTTGGTTGAAAAAAAATGAAGTTCAAAATAGTTTGGAAATTATTGAAAATTTACTTAATAATCCTCAAAAATTAAATGATATGAAAAATAACACTTCAATTTTGGCTAAACCAAATTCTACTGGAAATATCTGTGACATTCTTTTTAATCATTAATCTCTTAGAAATTTAATATTGAGTTTTAATATTTTTATTTAATAGCTAGCCTAAATTTTTTAGACTAGCTATTATTTTACATTGCAGCTTTTATTTCTTTTAGTTCTTGATTTGATATTTTGGTCACTTCTATTACAGTTTTCTCATCTATGTTTTTTCTTAACATTTCTTTTATTAATTCATAAGTTGTTGCTTTTGCAGTATCTTTTGTATTTTCTTCTACTGCCGCTTTTACAGCCGCTTTTTCCTTATCATCAAAATATTTTCTTAATATATCTATAAACATAGTATCATCTTCCTTCCTTTTTAAAATTTCTAAAATTCCTTTTGTTTTCTCTTTGCTTAATTTTTCCGACAATAAATATTTTAATATTAAATTTATAAAATATTTCTCATCTGAATCCAAATCTTTTGTGGTTACGTCTTTTAAAATCTCTAATATTTCTTCTGGATTATCTAGTTTTTCTAAAAGTATTGCTTTTGATAAAACGCTGTTTTCTTTCATCAATTCTTCTTTTGATATCTTACTTCCATCTACTAAATTGTATTTAAATTCTAAATTTGTTTTACCATAATATGCTTGTCTTTCTTGCAATAATCTAGGAACCTTCCAATTTTCTTTTCCTGTATAAATCACTATTGGTACTACTATAGGCAGTTTTTCATTTTTATTTTGCATCTTTTCTCTACTTACTGCACTTCTCATTATTTCTACTATATATTCTAGCATTCTAAACGGCATTGAATAATCCACTTTAGTTTGATGTTCTATCAAGAAAAATATTTGCTCATTTTTCAGTTTATATATTACATCTGATTCTCTATTTTCTAGCTCTGGTAATACAAATTTTCTTGTATATTTTTCTATGTCTTTTTCTTCTATTTTTAAATCTAAATATTTATTTAATAATTTCACTCCTTCCCTTTTATTATCTAATATTTCTTTGAATATTTTATCGTGCTTTTGATTTCTTACCTGATAAGTCTCTCCTTCTTCCATTACCTTATTTTGGTTCAGGTAAAGCAAACATTCTTTGTATGTGTATATTTGCATACTTTCTTCTCCTTTCATTTTACAAAAAACATAACTTGATTTCAATACCATCTCATTCAATATTTACCTATTGGTAATTTTTATTATATTTTTTGTACTTATTTATTTTCAATTATTTATTTTTATAATTTTATTGAATTTTCGCCCGAATTGGCTTTTGATTTAACTTTTAAGATTCATATATGAGCAATTTATAATTTTATAACTATAGTTTAACAGCTTTATTTTTAATTTACAATATCATTTGATGCAATATTTACTTATAAATAAAAAGTTTCATATTTCAAAATATAGTTATAATTTCTTTTCTTAGAACTTCAAGCAAAAGAAAAAACAAGAATATAAACTAAAAATTTATATTCTTGTTTTTTTACATTTCTCTTCTACCTTCTAATGCTTTAGTTAATGTAATTTCATCAGTATATTCCAAATCTCCACCAACAGGAATTCCATGTGCTATTCTAGTAACTTCTATGCCTAAAGGTTTAATTAATTTTGATAAATACATAGCTGTTGCTTCTCCTTCAACTCTAGGGTTTGTTGCTAATATAACTTCTTTTACTTGACCTTCCATAAGTCTAGCAAGCAATTCCTTAATTTTTATATCATCAGGTCCTACACCATTCATTGGAGAAATTGAACCATGTAACACATGGTAAACACCTTTAAATTCATGCGTTTTTTCCATAGCCACTACATCTCTTACATCTTCAACTACACATATAATACTTTGGTCTCTTTTTGGGTTGCCACATATTGAACATGGATCTGTATCAGATATGTTAAAACATTTACTACAATATCTTAAATTCTTTTTTGCATTTATTATTGATGACACAAATTCATTTGTTTCTTCTTCCGAACAATTTAGCATATAAAATGCTAGCCTTGCAGCTGTTTTGTGTCCTATACTTGGTAGTTTTTCAAAACTTTCTATCAATTTTTCTATTGATGGTGAATATAATGACATTTTTACTTCCTCCGTTTGTGTCTTTCTTACATTAATCCTGGTATATTAAATTTTCCAAATTCAGATGCTTGCGCTGAGTCAACTTTTCTTAGAGCTTCATTAACACATGTTAAAATTAAATCTTCTAACATTTCTACATCTTCTGGATCTACTGCTTCAGGTTTTATTTTAATTTCCTTTACAATTTTTTCTCCAGATACCTTAACATTTATTGCACCGCCACCTGCTGATGCTTCAAATTCTTTTCCCGCTAATTCTGCTTGTGATTTTTCCATATCAGCTTGCATTTTTTTAGCTTCTTTCATTAAACTATTTAGATTCATTCCTCCGAATCCTCCCATTCCACCTGGGAATCCACCTCTTTTTGCCATTTTTTTATCCTCCTATTTTTTATTTTTACATTCAATTATATTATATTAAATGGTATATTTGATTCATTTGCCAAATTTTGCAAATTTTCTTCATTTGTTATTTGATGTACTTGATTATTATTGTTTATGTATTTTATTTGCATTTCTTTTCCACACGCTATTGATACCATATCTGATATTTCTCTAATATTTTCTTGTTTTTCTAACACTGTTTTTCCAAATGCAGTCATTCCTTTTGGAAATTCTATTCCTATTGTCATGTCATTAATTTCAGTTGCTCTTGTGTCCATTAAGTTTGTATATAAAACTATTTTTCCATTTTGTTTCAAATCTCTTACTATTTCAGGCCAAAACTCTTCTGCTTTATTTGAATATTTCTTTGTTTTTGTGTTTGATGTTTTACTTGTTACATTTGTTGTTTTTCTTTGTTGCACACTTCCAGAACTAACATTATTAACAGGCATTGTATTTACTTGTCTTACATTATTTTGAACTATTGGTGTTGTTCCCATATTTATGCCATTTCCTGACCTTAAATATTTTTCAATTTTTTCTATTCTTTCTTCTATGTTATTTCCCATTTTAGCTTGCTTGCTACATAATTTTATAATTCCTGCTTGAAGCATAATTGTTTTTTGTGTTGACCATTTTATTTCATTTTCTAGTTCTGACAATTTATATACAATATCTATTAAATCTTCTTTTGAAACTTTTTCAGATATTTCTTTTATTTTTTCAATTTCTTCTTCACTATATAATTCAAGTTTTCCAGCTGCTTTGTAAACCAATATATCTTTTACATATTTTATTAGTTCCCATACCAAATTATTTATGTCTTTACCTTCTGTTAGCACCACATCAACATTTTCCAATGCTTGTGTTACATCATTATTTATTATCGCTTCTGTTATTTTTGCTATATATGTTATTTTTGGAATCCCTACTAAATCTTTTATTTTATCTTCATCTATTTTGTTGTCTCCATCTTGAATACATCTTTCCAGTATTGATAATGCGTCTCTCATTGCACCTTCTGATAAAACTGCAATTATATTTAATGCCTCTTTTGTTATTTCTATATTGCTTTTTTCGCAAACAGTTGTTAATCTTTTTATTATGTTTTCATTTGAAATTCTTTTAAAGTCAAATCTTTGGCATCTTGATAATATTGTTGCTGGTAATTTTTGTGGTTCTGTTGTTGCAAGTATAAATTTAACATGTTCTGGTGGTTCTTCTAATGTTTTCAATAAAGCATTAAATGCTCCTGTTGATAACATATGCACCTCATCTATTATATATACTCTATATTTTGCTTTTGTTGGTAAAAAGTTTACTTCTTCTCTTATGCTTCTTATGTCTTCTACACTATTGTTTGATGCAGCATCCATTTCCACTATATCAGTAAGTGATCCATTTATTGCTCCCCTACAAATTTCACATTCATTACATGGCTCTCCGTCTTTCGGATTTAAACAGTTTATTGCTCTTGCTAAAACTTTGGCTGCTGATGTTTTTCCTGTTCCTCTTCCACCATTAAACAAATATGCATGTCCCACTCTATCTGCTATTATTTGATTTCTTAATGTTCTTGTTATATGTTCCTGTCCTACTATTTCTGCAAAATTTAAAGGTCTAAACTTTCTATAAAGAGCTGTGTACCCCATATTTTTCACATCCTTTATACTATAAAAAATGGTAATTGCATTTAATCTCTCTATGGAAAGTATTCCCACATAAAGATAAACTACTTATTGCTGCTTCCTTCCGGACCTGACAAGATTCATAGGTCTTTATTGGTATACTCTCCATACAAAGATTAAGCAAATACCATGTGTATTATATAATAATAAAGCAAAATTATCAAGCAAAATTTTAATTTTTTGTCCTTTTAAATATAACATTTTTTAAATCAGTAATTTCTTGCGAAGTTGTTCCTTTTTCCAAAATTCCTTCTATTGGTAAATCTAAAGAAACATTTGCTTTATATTCTTTTCCAGCTTGAGTACTTATAGTTACATCAAATTTGATATTAGCTTTCAACTCATCTTCAGAAATATTTGATTTTTTTAATAATTCACTATGTTTTATTTCTTCATCATTTGAAATATATTCAGCCAATTTTTCATTTGCACATCTAAATACTACTAATCCACCTTGATTAGCTATTTTTAGGTTCTTCAAGCTTGATTGCATATCTCCTTCATACTCTATTTTTTCTACCTTGTTTTCAGCACTATTACTAAATGTTCCACCATTTTCTAGAGTATTTGGTCTATAAAAATTTATTGTTCCTTTTTGACTATTTTTGGTTACATTTATGTTATCTATTAATACTGTTTTTATTGCTTCTTGTTTATTAAAATTACTATTTTTTTCTATATATAAATAAATATCATTGTTTTGATTTATATCAAATGCCCATTTATTTTCTCCAGATTCTTTATCCACACCCTCAGATGAACTTATGACTGTTATTTTGCTTAAATTAAATGGCATATTTTTTTCGCCTTCTACATTGTATTTTAATACAATTATTCCAAGTACAAATAAAATTATTGTTATAATAATTATAACCATACACATATGAAAAGCTTTTGTATTCATAAAACTTCTTATCTTATCTTTCATTTTTCTTCCTTTTTTTCTTTTTTTATTTTTCTTAATTCTCTAAAAAAGTCTTTTAATATTTGTTCACAATCTTTTTGTAGAATTCCTTTTTCAATCTCCACTTTATGATTAAATACATAATCTTCAAATAAGTTAAATACTGAGCCGGCAGCTCCTGTTTTTTTATCTAATGTTCCTATGTATATTTTTTTTATTCTAGAATTTATTATTGCTCCTGCACACATTGAACATGGTTCTAATGTTACATACATTTCGCAATCTATTAATCTCCAACTTTCTAATTTCTTACTTGCCTTTTGAATAGCTAACATTTCTGCATGTTTTGTTGTATCTTTTTTTGTTTCTTTTTGATTATGTGCCCTTGCAATTATTTTTCCATCTTTCACAATTACAGCCCCTACGGGTACTTCTAGTTTTTCATAAGCTTTTTGTGCCTCTTTTAGTGCTTCTTTCATAAATTTATCGTTTTTTTCCATTTTGCTTATTTATATAATTTGTTTATTATATAAATTCTCCTTTCTCTAAAAAGTTGACTTTTTCAATGGTTTTATTAATGGAATTTTGGTGTCCCCGAGTGGAATTGAACCACCGCTAACCAGACTTAGGAGGTCTGTGCTCTATCCAACTGAGCTACGGAGACATATCAAACTTATATTACATCATTCTTTAGTTATTGTCAATTTTTTTATGCCTAAACTTCTATAAATTCGCGTCATTTAATTAAGCAGAAATTAACTATTTCCTTTATTAGCAAAAGGAAGCAGTCATGTTACTACTTCCTTTTTTGTTTCTATTTTACAATAGCTGTCATTGCATTTTTTAATTCTTCTAGTTTATTAGCTGCATCTTCATCAGATGTACCTTTAACACCCATATATAATTTAATTTTAGGTTCTGTTCCAGAAGGACGCACACAACACCAACTGTCATTTTCTAGCGCATAATATAAAACATTAGATTTTGGTAATCCAGTTTTTGAAATTTCTCCTGTTTGCATATCTTTTACTATATCTTTTTCAATATCTTTAAACACAAGAACTTTGCTATTTCCAATTTTTTCTACAGGTGTATTTCTCATATTTGTCATCATTTCTTTTATTTTTTCTGCACCTTCTGCACCTTCCATAACTATAGATACTTGTGTTTCTTTATAATATCCATATTTTTTATAGATATCTTCCATTGCATCCCATAGTGTTTTTCCATGTACTCTGTAATAACAAGCTGCTTCACAAAGCGCCATAACTGCTGCTATTCCATCTTTGTCTCTTGCATAATCACCAATTAGGCAACCATAACTTTCTTCAAATCCAAATACATATGTTTTATCTTTATTTTCTTCTGCTTTTTTCATTACAGCACCAATGTTTTTAAATCCTGTTAGAACTTCTATACATTCTAAGTTGTAATTTTTTGCAATTGCTTTTGCTAATTCTGATGAAACTACTGTTGTTATAAACATTCCATCTGCTGGTAATATTCCTTTTTCTTTCATTTGTTCTATTCTATATTCTGCAATTAATAATGCTGACATATTTCCTGTGTATTCCATATATTTACCAGTTTTAGCATCTTTTGCAAATATTCCTAATCTATCTGCATCTGGGTCTGTTGCTAAAACAACATCTGCATCTACTTTTTCTCCTAATTCTAGAGCTAATTTAAATGCTTTTTTATCTTCTGGGTTTGGATAACTTACTGTTGGGAAGTTTCCATCAGGATCTTTTTGTTCTGGTACAACATATACATTTTTTAATCCTATTTCATTTAAAAGTCTCTCTGCAACTGTGTTTCCAGTTCCATGTAATGGTGTATAAACAACTTTTATATCTTTTCCTTGTTCTTTTACTATTTCTGGATTTAGTATTTTACTTTTTAATACTGATAAATATTTATCATCCATTGATGTATCTACTATATTAAATAGTCCTTTTTTTTCTGCTTCTTCTCTTGTTGTTTCTTTTATTTCAGTGTAATTTTCTACTGCTCTTACTTTTGCTATTATATCTTTATCTCTTGGACTAACTATTTGTGAACCATCATCCCAATATACTTTATATCCGTTATATTTTGGTGGGTTATGACTTGCTGTAATCATAACACCTGCAGTACAGCCTAAATTTCTTACTGCAAATGATAATTCTGGAACTGGTCTTAGGTTTTCAAATAAATATGTTTTTATTCCATTTGCATTTAATATTAATGCTGTTTGTGTACTAAATTCTTTTGACATTTTTCTAGAGTCATAACTTATTGCCACACCTTTATCTTGTGTTCCTTGCTCTAATATATAATTTGCAAGTCCTTGTGTAGCTTTTCCTACAGTGTATTTGTTCATTCTGTTTGTTCCAGCTCCAATTACTCCACGAAGTCCAGCTGTTCCAAATTCTAATTCTTTGTAAAATCTGTCTTCTATTTCTTTTTCGTCATCCTTTATTGCTAATAATTCTTTTTTTGTTTCTTCATCAAATTCTGGACTCTCACACCATTTTTTATATTCTTCTAAATAGTTCATATTTCATTTCTCCTTAAATACATATTTTCTATATCTAAATTTTAATGTTATATATTATAGAATTTTTTGTATAGTTCTCTAGCTGTTTTTGGGCAATCCACTCCTGCTGAATCTGCATTTTTTACTGGTGCAAATTCTTCTTCTCTTTTTACACGAAGTACTGCCATTTCATCAACTTCACCAAAAGCATCAAATAAAAATGCTTCAAATTTATATGCATTTGGTGAATCTGGTACTACTAAATTACCATCTTTATCTATGTATTTTGCTTTTTTAAATGCAACATGATATGGTAATGGTTCTGCTCCCATTCTTTCTACAGCATCAACACTAAATAAATTGCATAATATATGTGATTCTCCATATAATAATTCACCATTTTTATCTGTTGCTTCTGCCATTTCATCTGTTATTTCAGTGTATTCTATAACATTTGGTCTTCCATTTCTTTTACAAAATACTCCTACTCTTTCTTGTGGATTTGCCTTTACAACTGATTTACAAGCTACTGTTACTCCTTTATCAATTGCAATTCCCATAAGTACAGGATCAACCATTTTTACTAGGCAGTTGTCAACTCCACCTATAAATACCCATTTTACTCCTAGTTCTCTCATTTTTTTAGTCATTCCACTTTTTACAAGTGATTCATATATTCCACCATGTCCATCTGCTGCAAGTTTAACTAGTCCATCTTCTCCAATTAGAATTTTTCCTTCTGTATCCATCATTGGTAATTCACCTTGAATAAAGAAAAATAAGTTTTTATCTTTCTGATATCCGAAACATTTATTTTTTTCGAAAAATTCTACTGTTGCTTTATTGTTTTCTCTACTTGTCATTATAAACCATGGAATTGTTACTCCATATTTTTTACCTTGTTCTTTTAAACCATCACTTAATAGTTCAAATAATGATTTGTGTGAATCTAATCCTATGTCATATGTTCCTTTTGGTCCATCATGTCCCAATCTTGTTCCTTGACCACCAGCCATTGTCACGGCAGCTAGTTCACCATCTTTTATTGCTTTTTTTCCTATGTTTTCGTAATATTTATATTCATCATTTAGCTTGTACTTGTCTAAATAATCAATTGGTGTTATTTCATCTTTACTATTTTTAATTTCCTTTTTTGTTGATTCATATAAATTTTTTGCTAATTCAAAATCTATATTTTCAATCTCTTCTAATAATTTTTTCTTGTGTGTTTCATCTAGTGTTTCATAATGATTTAATAGATGTTCTTGCCCGTATTTTTTTAACACAGCTTTTATTTCATCTAATTTACTGTCCATATAAAAAACTCCTTTACTATTATAATTGATACCTTATTTATATATCATTTTTATAAAAATAGCAACCTTTTTTATATATTATTAATTTAAATATTTTCTATTGTTTTTTCTCCGGCTGTCCCTAGTACAATTTTGTATTTTGCCATAAGTGTATCTACCTTTTCTGCTACTTCATTCATATCATAACAGTCAACTATTTTTACCTTATTATTTTTACTTGTCCATTTTTCTATATTTTTATTTATATTTCTTATATAATTTTCCTTTCCTTTTATAAATATAACTACATCTTTATTTTCGTCTGTATCTCTTTTTATCTTTTTAAATTTTTTTAAATCCTCATTTTTCCAATTTATTTGTTCTAAACTTTGTTTCTTTTTTTCTTCTATATTAATATTTGAAATCAAAGTTTTTATTGTGCTTTGCAAATCATTTTCTGTTAATATAATTATTTCCTTTCTTTTTTCTAAACTCTCTTCTATATATGGCAGACTTATCATCTCAAAATGATAGTCACTTGCATAAAATGCACATATTTTTTTCATTGGCATTCTCCCCTTTTTATTTTTTAACCATACGGAAATCTGTGATTCTTATTTTTGCTTACTGGTAAATTTTACCATTTGATTTCAAATATGTCAATTATATTTCAAAAAAACTTATCGACATATTTTTCGTATTTTTTGTTGAATTTTAAGTGTTTTTATCAATTTTTAATTTATATTTTTTTAATAATATATACCCTCTTCTAATTTTAATTGTATATTTTTTTCCTAATTGGAAATAATTAAATTACAAGAATATTTTAGTAAAAAAGTTTTTTGGAGGTAACATATGAAAAAAATATTAAATTTATTTAAAAATTCCAAAATAAAAATGATAATTATTTTAAGCTTTTTGCTCTTTTTATATATCACCATTTGTGCTTTTTCATATGCACAATCTGTTTTACCTGATATTGCAAATAGTGTTTTTAGATTACATGTAATAGCAAACAGCAATAGCGACGAAGACCAAAATTTAAAATATAAAGTTCGTGATAGTTTGCTTTCATATATGAATAATATTTGTAAAAATTGTTCTACAAAGCAAGAAGCAATTGATTTAGTTGAAAAAAACAAAGACACATTTAAGCAAATTGCTTTAGATACTATAAAACAAAATGGTTATACTTATGATGTAAATATAGATATAGGTAATTTTGAGTTTCCTACAAAACAATATGGTGACATTTCTCTTCCAGCAGGTTTTTATGATGCACTGAAAATTGAAATTGGAGAAGCAAAAGGTCGCAATTGGTGGTGTGTAATGTTTCCGCCATTATGTTTTGTAGATATAACATCTGGCGTAGTTCCAGAGGATTCAAAGGAAAATCTTGAAAACAGCTTATCTGAAGAGGAATTTGCTCTAATTTCAAATCAATCTAATTCACAAATACAATTCAAATTTAAGTTGCTAGAATTTCTAGGTAATAATGGTTTAATTACCGCCAAAAAATAGCTTGCAATTATTGTATGTTTGTGTTATATTTATAAACTAGTAGAGTGTTATTTAATATACGCTCTATTTTTATTTGAAATAAAACATTAATTGGGGGTAATATAATTGGAAAAATTAGTAGTAACTGGACCTACACAATTAAAAGGAGAAGTAGTAATAAGTGGTGCAAAAAATGCAGCTGTTGCCCTTTTACCAGCAACACTTTTAATTGATGGAGTTTGCACAATAGAAAATTTACCAAATATAAGTGATATACAAATATCTTGTAAAATATTAGAAGAACTAGGAGCAAAAATAACTTGGAATTCACAACACAGCATTACAATTGATACAACAAATATAGTAACAACAAAAGCTCCTCTAGATTTAACAAGCAAATTTAGAGCATCTTATTATATAATCGGTGCAATGCTTGGAAGAAAAGGTGAAATTGAGGTTGGAATGCCTGGTGGTTGTAAATTAGGTGCAAGACCTATTGACCAACATATAAAAGGTTTTGAGCGTTTAGGTGCAACTGTTTCTTTAGAAAAAGGTACAATTTATGCTAAAGCTAAAAAATTAAAAGGCTCATCAGTATATATGGATATCGTTTCAGTTGGTGCAACTATAAATGTTATGCTTGCTGGTGTTTTAGCAAAAGGTACAACTATAATAGATAATGCCGCAAAAGAACCACATATTGTTGATGTTGCTAACTTTTTAAACACAATGGGTGCAGACATAAGAGGTGCAGGAACAGATGTAATAAAAATAAATGGTGTAGAAAAACTACATGGTGGTGCTACTTATTCAGTAGTTCCAGACCAAATAGAAGCCGGAACTTTCATGCTTGCTGCTGTTGCAACAAGAGGAGATTTATTGTTAAAAAATTGTATAACAAAACACTTAGAATCTATTACAGCTAAAATTATAGAAGTAGGTGGAAATGTTGAAGATAATGGAGACAGTATTAGAGTTTGGTGTAATAAAAGACCTAGCAAAGCTAATATTAAAACATTACCATATCCGGGATTTCCTACAGATTTACAGCCACAAATGGGTGTTGTTTTATCCTTAGCTAATGGTACAAGCACAATAAATGAAAGTATTTGGGATTCAAGATTCCAATATACTGATGAATTAAACAAAATGGGAGCTAAAATAACAGCTCAAGGTAAAAATGCGTTTTTTGAAGGTGTAAAAAAATTACATGGAGCACCTGTTTACTCAACAGACTTAAGAGCTGGAGCTGCATTAGTAGTTGCTGGTACTGCAGCTGAAGGAGTTACTGAAATCTATAATCTTCAACATATTGATAGAGGTTATGAAAATATAGAAGAAAAATTTAGAAAAATCGGTGCAAAAATCGAAAGAATAAAAGAGTAAAACCAAAGGAAGAAAAATAATATGCTAAATTTTTGTAGTTTATATAGCGGAAGTAGTGGAAATAGTCTTTTTGTTGAAACACAAAATACCAAATTATTAATTGATGCTGGTGTAAGTTGTAAAAAAATTGAAACAGCTTTATCCAATATCGATGTAGACCCAAATTCTATAGATGGTATCCTAGTAACTCATGAACATACAGACCATGTTCAAGGCCTTCGGAACACTATCTAAAAAATTTGATTTACCTGTATTTGTAAATCAACAAACTTTAGATGCTATGCCGAAACAAAGAGACAAAATATCCTCTAATAATATAAAAACATTTAAAGTGAGTGAAAAATTTGAAATTGGCGATTTAACAATAAATCCATTTTCTATTCCTCATGATGCTGTAAACCCTTGCGGATTCAATATTTGCAAAGATGATAAAAAAATAAGTATTGCAACAGATATTGGTCATATGACAAATGCTATTCTAAAAAATTTAGAAGAAAGTCTATTTGTTTTATTAGAATCAAACTATGATCCAGAAGTATTAAGATGTTCACCTTATCCATTTTCATTAAAATCTCGCATTGCGGGTCCAACAGGTCACTTACCAAATGAAATGGCAGGAAAAACAATTTCTTATCTTTTGCAATCTGGATTAAAAAGTGCCATGTTAGGACATTTGAGCAAACAAAGCAATTTTCCAGAACTTGCATATCAAACAGTACTAGATGAATTGATTTCTAATAATTATGATGAAAATTCTTTAACTTTGGCAGTTGCCAAAAGAGATACTAATAGTAAACTTATTAAATTATAATTTTAAATTTAGGTATTAAATTTATTTAATGCCTATTTTTTATAAAGGAGTTATTATGCTAAATATACAAATAATTTGTATTGGAAAAATAAAAGAAAAATATTTAAGAGATGCTATAGATGAATACAAAAAGCGCTTATCTAGATATTGTAAATTAACAATTACAGAATTACCTGATGAAAAAATACCAGATAAATTAAATCCTAGTTTAGAAATGGATATTAAAAATAAAGAATGTTCAAATATTTTAAACCATTTAAAAAAAGATTCTTTTGTAATTGCATTAGATTTAAACGGAAAAGAGCTTTCCTCTGAACAATTTTCTAGCAAAATTGAAGAGATTTCTATGTCTAATAGCCATTTAACATTTATTATTGGTGGTTCTTTAGGTCTAACTCAAGAACTTCTTTCTAAATGTAACTTTAAAATTTGCTTTTCAAAAATGACTTTTCCTCATCAACTAATTAGAGTGTTTTTGCTAGAACAAACATTTAGGGCTTTTAAGATTTCTCATGGAGAAACTTATCATAGATAATTTATATTGGTTTTGTAGAGCTCTTTTTTATAATAGGGGGCTAACCATTATTTTTTTAGATATCTCTACAAATTTAAAAACTTATTTGACTTTATTTGTTTTGATTTTTTTGGATAATCTTTTGATTGTCCATTTTTTTACGAATAAAAATATTGAAACAAATATTATGATTTTTATCATTTTTTGAATTTTCCTTTTGAATAAATTTGTTTCATTATACTCTGGTTTTTTTATCTTGTCAACAAAAAGTTTACGACAAAATTCGACAAACCACAACACTAGTTAGCATTCCAATTACATCTGCAGCTAAAGCTGCAACTAAAACAAGTCTAGTATTTTTTACTTTTATGCAACTAGTATAAATTGCAATTGTATATAATGTAGTTTCTGTTGAACCCATAATTGTTGATGCCATAATTCCAAACAAACTATCAACTCCACAATTTTTCATAATATCTGTTGCTACGGCAATTGAACTACTTCCAGAAATAGGTCGTAACAAAGCTAAAGGAACTAATTCACTTGGAAAATCTATTATCATTAAAATTGGATTTATAATATTTATTATCATATCTAAAATTCCAGAACTTCTCAAAGCCCCAATCGCTACAAAAAGTCCTACTAAAGTTGGAAATATATTAACAGTTGTCTCTATTCCCTCTTTTGCACCTTCCAAAAAAGTATCAAAAACTTTATTTTTTTCCTTTACTCCATACATTACAATCAGTAAAATAATTGCAGGCATCGCCAAATTTGAAATAAAATTTACCAGTTTCATTTATTATACCTATATATTATATTTAGATTTTTAGTAAGGTATCTATAAACCTTTTATTTTTTCTTTTTTATTAATATTTTTGCAACTGTAACACCGTGCAATAGCAGAAAATATTGTTGCTATCCATACTGGAAACACTATAGCTGTGGGATTTTTAGAGCCTAATGAATTTCTAATTGCTATTACAGTTGTAGGAATAATTTGAATTGAAGCCGTATTTATCACAATAAACATAAGCATCGAATCAGTTAAAGTATCTTTATCTTTATTTTCCTCTTGCATTGATTTCATTGCTTTAAGCCCCAATGGAGTTGCTGCATTTCCAAGTCCTAAAATATTTGCAATCATATTCATTGAAATTTCTTTTTTTATTTTTTTATTATTTTTTTGCTCAGGAAATAAAAATTTTATAACCGGCTCCAAAAATTTAGTTAGTTTTTCTATTAAATTAGTTTTACTAGCTATATGCATTACACCATTCCAAAAACACATTGTTCCTAACAAATTTATTGTTAATTTTACAGCATCATCTGTGCTATTAAAAATTGATGTATTTAAATTTTCTAAATTTCCTGAAAAAATTGCATATAAAAATGATATTATTATAAAAATTGGCCAAACTATATTTAGCATACTTATCACCTAAATAATTTTATTCAAATATTACTTTTTTATTACAATATAATTGACCTTGCGTTTCATTTATGATATATTATGGATATACGGATTGTAAAAATATAACTTTTAAGGAGGAGTAGGTTATGAAATCAACAGGAATCATTAGAAAAATGGACGAGCTAGGCAGAGTTGTTATTCCGATTGAAATACGAAATCAATTTAATATAGTTGAAAAAGATCCAATAGAAATATATGTAGATGGTTCTTCAATTGTACTTAAAAAATTCGAACCAAACTGCATTTTTTGCGGAAGTACAAAAAAATTATTAACATATAATGATAAATTAATTTGTAAAACTTGTTCTGCAAAAATTGGAAAATTAAAAGATGAATAATAAAAATAAATTATTTATAAAAATAAACCCCACATTTAATGTAGGGTTTATTTTTATATAAAATATTTATATATTTCATTTTTATTCACGTCTCTATCTTTAGCTATTTTCTTTATTATTTCTTTTTTATCTAATCCTTTATTTTCATAATATTTATAATGTTCTTCTAAACTCAAATAATTTAGTTCATTTTCCTCTTCAATATTATTTTCTTCTATAATTAATACAAATTCACCCTTTATCTGTTCTGTTTTTTGTATTAATTCCTCTGCTGTTCCTCTAATGTATTCTTCATGTATTTTTGTTAATTCTCTTGCTAAAACTATTTTTCTATTTCCTAAAATATCTTTTAAATCATTTAATGTTGTTTTTAATTTATGTGGTGCTTCATATAATATTATGGTTCTTTTTGATTTTTGTATTTCTTCTAATTTTATTTTTCTTGTTTTTTTGTTTAATGGTAAAAAGCCAAAAAATGAAAATTCTTTTGTACTTATTCCTGAACAAATTAATGCATTTATCATTGCACATGCTCCAGGAATTGGTATTATTTTTATATTCTCTTCTATGCATTTTTTTATTATTTCTTCACCTGGATCACATATACCTGGTGTTCCAGCATCAGAAACTAAACCAATATTTTTTCCTTCTTTTAATTTTTCTATTAATCCATCTACTCTTAGTTCTTCATTGTGCCTATGATAGCTTATCATAGGTTTTGATATTTCTAAATGATTTAATAATTTTAAAGTATGTCTTGTATCTTCAGCTGCTATTAAATCTACCTCTTTTAAAATTCTAATTGCTCTTAATGTTATATCTTCCAAATTTCCTATTGGCGTTGCTATTATATATAAAATACCATTATTTTTTTCATTCATTTCAAAAACTCCTTTTTTCTCTCATTTTCTAATTTATTCGATTTTATTCGAATTTATTCTATTTTTTTCATATTATAATTTATTATAAATTTCTAATAATTCTTTAGTATACTTGTTTTCTTTATCATAAACATATAAATTTTTTTCTATTTTTAAAAATGTTTTTGCGTTTTTTACCCCCTTTATTAAAACTAAATTTGGTTCTTTGTTCTTATTTGGACAAACCATTTTTAGTACTTTGGGTTCTATTCTATATTTTCTCATTAATTCAAAAATATCTACTAATCTTTCGGGTCTATGAACCATATAAAGTTCACCTTTATCTTTTAAAAGATCTTTAGCAATTTTTATAAAATCTTCTAAATTTGCAGTTATTTCATGTCTTGAAATAACTTTTTTCTCATTTTCATTTACTATTCCTGAATTTTGTTTTTTGTATGGAGGATTTGTTACTATTACATCAAAAGTTTGTTTTTTATATATTTTATTTAATTCTTTTATATTACAATTCAGTATTTCAAATCTACCTTCCAAACCATTTAATAAAATACTTTTTTTAGCCATTTTAGCTACTTCTTCTTGAATTTCCACTCCAATTACTTTTTTTAATTCGGTTTTTCCACATAATAAAATTGGAATTATTCCTGTCCCTGTTCCCAAATCTAAAACTGTTGCATTTCTTTTTATGTTTTTTGCAAAATCAGATAATAATACTGCATCCATTCCAAAACAAAATCCATTTTTGTTTTGAATTACTTTTAAGTTTTTAAATTCTAGGTCGTCAATTCTTTCATTTTCTTCTAATTTTATTTCCATTCTAAAATCTCCCATTTTTCTCTTTTTTTCTAATTTATTCGATTTTTTTCGAATTTATTCTAATTTTTTCATTCTTTAATTTATTTGTAAATTTAAATTCTCGCGTTTTCTCGCGTTTTCTAATTTATTCGATTTTATTCGAATTTATTCTAATTTTTTCATTTTTTAATTTATTTGTAAATTTAAATTCTCACGTTTTCTCACGTTTTCTAATTTATTCGATTTTATTCGAATTTATTCTAATTTTTTCATTTTTAATTTATTTGTAAATTTAAATTCTCACGTTTTCTCTTGTTTTCTAATTTATTCGATTTTATTCGAATTTATTCTAATTTTTTCATTTTTTAAATTTATCACAATTTTTGTTTCGATTCATATTATATAACAATATACATAAAAAATCAAAAAGGACTGAGTTTATGGAACCAAATGATAGAGGTGGTAAAAAGCCACCTCCAAAAAAGAAGAAACCAAATTTCAAAACTTACAAAAAAAACACTATAAAATCTTTAAATGATGTTGAACATTTTTTAAATGATTTTAAAAGATTTACAAAATACGTAACGCTTTATAAGCTTTTTAAATAAATTATTTTAAAGTATATGTTTCATTAAATTCTTCATTTACATTTCCTTCTATTAATATTTTTACTTTATTTACTTCTGTTAATTGAGTTAATGTATGTACTATACTTTGAAGTAATTTTTCTTTTGCATTTTCTTCTGTTTTATTATAATTTAAAAACTCTTTTGATAAATCTATTGTTACACAATCACCTTCCATATATGTTTTTAATAATTTCGTATTTTCAGGTATTATTTTTTCCTGCTTATCACTCTTAGGACCTTCAATTAATAAATTAATTAATTTATCACATGGATCATTTATTATTTCTTTAATATTTATAAGTCTAGCCTCTGGCACTATTTCTCTTGTATCTTTAGAAATAAAATATAAACTTACTATTGTTTGCCTTAATTGTTCATCTGAAATTTCTTCTTGCGGCGTATATTCTTCTGTTATTGTTTTTTCCTTACTTTGCTTTGCATATTTTATTGCAAAATATCCTCCAATTAAAACCAATATTAATAAAATTGAAAAAATTATAACAATTTTTTTATTTTTCATAAGCTCCTCCTTTTTTTCTATTTGCAATATTCATTACATTTTCATTTAAAACTGTTAAGACATTTGTGAAACTAGGCTTTAAAAACCTAGTTTTAATTCCCGTAATTTCATATTGCTTTTTCTTTTTAATTTTATTATTTGTTTGTCCTATTTAGAACATAATTTTCCTTTATTTTCCATTTGACAAAATGCACTTTTCCGTATAAAATTAGGGTGTTTAAAAGCGCAAAATTATAAACAAAAAAGGAGATTTTGTCATGAATGAAATATTACATGTTGGATTAGATGTTGGTTCAACAACAGTTAAAATTATCGTAATGGATAAAAACAAAAAAACTATATATAAAAATTACCAAAGACATTTTTCAGATACTAAAAATACTGTATGTAATGTGTTAGAAGATTTACTTTTAAAATATCCTTCAAACAACTTCACATTAGCACTTACAGGTTCTGGAGCAATGTCTGCAGCAAAATTCTTAGGAGTTGACTTTATTCAAGAAGTTGTTTCTTGTAAACGTGCTGTCGAAAAATACATACCAAAAACAGATGTAGTCATTGAGCTTGGTGGAGAAGATGCAAAAATAATTTATTTTGACCAATCAATTGAACAGCGTATGAACGGAACATGTGCTGGTGGTACAGGAGCATTTTTAGACCAAATGGCTTCTTTATTACACACAGATACAGCTGGTCTTAATGAACTTGCAAAAAATTATAAAACAATTTACCCAATTGCTTCTCGTTGCGGTGTTTTCGCTAAAACAGACATTCAACCTTTAATAAATGAAGGTGCAGCAAAAGAAGACATAGCAGCATCAATTTTCCAAGCAGTTGTAAACCAAACAATTAGTGGACTTGCTTGTGGTAGACCTATTAGAGGAAATGTTGCATTTCTAGGTGGACCTTTAAATTATTTATCTGAATTAAGAACAAGATTTATAGAAACTTTAAATTTAACAGATGATGAAGTAATTGTGCCTGAGGAAGCACACCTTCTTGTAGCTAAAGGCGCTGCTTTAGATTCTATGAATACTGAAGCTTTTACACCTTCAAAACTAGAAGCAAAAATTGAAAACTTAAAAATCTCTCATGATAATACAACAAAACCCTTAGACCCACTATTTAAAAATGAAGATGAATACAAAGAATTTAAAGACAGACACAATAAAGATACTGTAGCAAAAAAAGAATTATCAACATATGAAGGAGACTGTTTTCTAGGTATTGATGCAGGTTCTACAACAACAAAACTTGTTTTAATAGATAATGAAGGAAATTTACTTTATTCATTATATGGAAGCAATGAAGGAAATCCTTTAAAAAGTGTTATGAATATGTTGAAAAAACTATATAGTGTACTTCCTGAAAAAGCTAAACTAAGATTTAGTGGCGTTACAGGATATGGTGAAAAGCTTATCCAAACAGCTCTAAATATTGACTTAAATGAAATAGAAACAATTGCACACTATACAGCTGCAAAAAAATTCGAACCAGATGTTACAAGTATTGTTGATATTGGTGGTCAAGACATGAAATACATAAAAATGAAAAATGGAACAATTGACAATATCATGTTAAACGAAGCTTGTTCTTCAGGCTGTGGATCTTTTATAGAAACTTTTGCGAAAAGTTTAAATATTGAAATATCAGAATTTGTAAAAGAAGCAATAAAATCAAAAACCCCTGTTGACCTAGGTTCAAGATGTACAGTATTTATGAACTCCAAAATAAAACAAGCTCAAAAAGAAGGCTATTCAGTTGGAGATATATCAAGTGGTCTTTCATATTCAGTTATAAAAAATGCGATTCAAAAAGTTATGAAAGTAAGAGATGTAGAAACCCTTGGAAATCACATAGTTGTACAAGGTGGAACATTTTATAATGATGCTGTTTTACGTGCATTTGAATTAATAGTAGGAAAAAATGTTGTAAGACCTGATATAGCTGGTCTTATGGGTGCATATGGAATGGCTTTACTTTCAAAAGAACAATATGAAACAAACCTAGATATGGAATATTATTCAAAAATATTAAAAGCTGATGAAATCGACAAACTAGAAATAAAAGTAACACATACAAGATGTAACAACTGTGAAAATCATTGTAAATTAACAATAAACAAATTTAGTAATGGACAAATCCATGTATCTGGAAACCGTTGTGAAAGAGGGGCCGGAGTTGTTACAAAATCAAAAAAATTACCAAACTTAGTACAATACAAGTTTGAAAGAATATTTAATTACACACCACTAGAAGAACAATTTGCACCAAGAGGAACAATTGGAATCCCTAGAGTTTTAAATATGTACGAAGATTATCCATTCTGGTTTACATTTTTAACAAGTTTAGGATTTAGAGTTATTTTATCTGAAAAAAGTAAACGTAGCACTTATGAAAAAGGTATGGAATCTATGCCATCTGAATCAGTTTGCTATCCTGCAAAACTATCACATGGTCATATTGAAAGCTTACTAGAACAAGGAATAAAAACTATATTTTATCCATGTATTCCATACTCTAGAAAAGAATATGAAAAAGCAGACAACCACTACAATTGCCCAATAGTAATTTCATATTCAGAAGTTTTAAAAAACAATGTTGAAGGTTTAAAAGATCCATCAATAAAATTCATTAACCCATTTTTACCTTTCGAAAAGAAAAATTTGGTTAAAAAAATATTAGAATTAGACGAATTTAAAGAATACAATTTTACTAAACAAGAGTTATTAGAAGCCGCAACAAAAGCAGAGGCAGAATATCAAAAATGTAAAAAAGACATAAGAGATAAAGGTACTGAAACTGTTAAATATATTGAAGAAAACAATTTAAAAGGTATAGTATTAGCAGGAAGGCCTTACCATGTAGACCCTGAAATAAACCATGGAATTGACACTTTAATTACATCTTTAGGATTGTGTGTTCTAACAGAAGACAGTATATCTGATAAATCTGAAGCCAAAAGACCTATAAGAGTTGTAGATCAATGGGTATATCATGCTAGATTATATGCTGCAGCAGATTTTGTTGGAAAACACGATTGCTTAGAACTTGTTCAACTAAACTCATTTGGATGTGGTGTTGATGCTGTTACAACAGACCAAGTTGAAGAAATTTTATCTAGCTATGATAAAATGTACACATTAATAAAAATTGATGAAGTAAACAATTTGGGAGCTGTTCGTATCCGTATCCGTTCACTTCTAGCTAGCATGAAAAAACGTGAACAAGACAAAATACACGAACAAGCCGATGGTGATTATGGTCTTAAAAAAGTAATCTTTACAAAAGAAATGAAAAAAGACTATACAATTTTAATACCACAAATGGCACCAATACACTTCGAGCTATTAGAAGCTGCCGTAAAAGCTTCTGGATATAAAGTAGAATTATTAAGAACATGTACTCAAAAAACAGTTGAAACAGGTCTAAAATATGTAAATAACGACGCTTGTTATCCTTCTATTTTAGTTACAGGGCAAATGATTGAAGCTTTACAATCAGGAAAATATGATTTAAATAAAACAGCTTTAATAATGTCTCAAACTGGTGGAGGATGTAGAGCAACGAACTATATTGGATTTATTCGTAAAGCATTAAAAGACGCTGGATTTAGCCAAGTTCCTGTAATTTCATTTAATATTGTAGGAATGGAAAAAATGCCTGGATTTAAATTAACTGTTCCAATGGCTGAAAGACTATTAAAAATGGTAGTTTACGGAGATTTATTACAAAAAATGCTTACAAAAAATAGAGCATATGAAGTAAACAAAGGTGAAACACAAGCTTTATTTGATAAATGGATGGATAAATGCAAAAAATTGCTTGAAAAATCAACAAATAAAGAGTTTAAACAAAGTATATATGATATAGTAAATGACTTTGAAAAAATTGAATTAGATACCTCTGTTAAAAAACCTAAAGTTGGAATTGTTGGAGAAGTACTAATAAAATACCATCCTTTCGGAAATAATTATGTTGCAGACATCTTAGAAAAAGAAGGTGCAGAAGTTATTTTACCCGATTTTATGGGATTTGTTAAATTTATGTGCACACATAAAATTACTTTTAATAGTTTATTAAATACAAATAAAACATCATCAAAAATAATGAAAACAGCTATTAAGTTAGTTGATATTCTTGAAAAAGATGTAAAAATTGCTTTAGCTAATTCTAAAAAAGATTACCTTCAACCTTGCGATATCTGGCACTTAGAAGATAAAGTAAAAGATGTTTTATCTATTGGTAATCAAACTGGTGAAGGTTGGTTCTTAACTGCTGAAATGATTGAATATATTGAACATGGAATTCCTAATATTATTTGCGTTCAACCATTTGCGTGCCTTCCAAACCATGTTGTTGGTAAAGGTGTTATAAAAACAATTAGAAGTATTTACCCTATGGCTAATATTTCTCCAGTTGATTACGATCCTGGTGCAAGTGAGGCTAATCAAACAAATAGAATTAAACTTCTTATGACGGTTGCAAAAGATAATTTAAAAATAGATAATAATAAATAATAAAAAAGTAAAAAACCACTTTTAAATTTCCATAAAATGTGGTTTTTTATTATTTTTGAATTTTCTTACTTTTGTGTTTTTTACTTTTTCGCCATCTTTCACTTATCTTTTTTACTTTTTTGCAATTTTATGTTGACAAAGTTCAAAAAATATTGTATACTAATTATGCCAAGCGAGTAAATTCTCTTGGTATGGATTAATAAACTATTATCAGAATGCTTTCTGAATCCTCAAATTCCATAGTTTGTTAATCAAAATCTGGAACAGCAATTAATGTTCCAATGTGGTACATGACCTACCTTGCAGATCAATCAAATAAAATATTTCAAAAAAAAAACCATTTTACATGGTCATGTACCACAATTTTAGTCTCCTTTGTTAAGGAGGCTTTTTTTATTAAAATTTTATAAAATTCATAAAAATAATATATAAAATTCATAAAAATGTAAAAATTTTAAAAAATAATGTGTTTTATGTTGACAAATGACGAATAATACTGTATACTTATTATGTCAGGTGGTAAATCCCCTGTCACATCAGCCTGCTACCATAGTTTTACATTAAGGGAGCAAGTATGAAGTGCATTATGGACGCTCTTTCTAAAATTTTACATAAGCAGGCTGATGTTTATTTTTAGGAATACCAACTGGTATTCCACTATATATGAAACATACTTTTTATGCCATTCCAAACTCAACTCGTGTTTCATATTTATCAAACCTCTTTATTTATTAAAGAGGTTTACTTTTTTGTTTTTAAATCTCTTCTATTGAAGATATCCAATTTTTATGTTATATTATTTTTATATAATTAAGAATGGTGGTTTTATGAAAGAAAATTATTATGAAATATTAGAAGTTAGCACAAAAGCTTCTCCTGAAATAATAAAAAAAGCTTATATAACTTTAGTAAAAAAATATCACCCCGATTTACAGGATGATTCGAAAAAAGAAGAATATGAAAATAAATTAAAAAAAATAAATGAAGCTTATGAAGTTTTATCTGATGAAACAAAGAGAAAAAAATATGATTTAGAGCTTGAGAATTTAAGTTATATTCAATTAGAGCAGTCTAATTTGCGCAACACAAGCAATTACTCTCCTGATGCAAAAAAATCTAATAATATCAATTCTGATGCAAATGAGCAGTACTCTAATTTGAATGATACTAATTCTAATTATAAAAATGCTTATAATGAAGATTTATTGAAAAAGCAAAAAAATTTACAACAAGAGTTGGAATATCAAAAACAACTTGAATATGCAAGAAAAAAGGCTTATCATGATGCTTATATTCAGGATTTGAAAAGTCGTGGCTATAAAATTAGATATAAAAAAACATTTTCAGATTATGTAAGAAGTGGTATTTCTATTATGCTTACTGTTTTTGTTTGGTTTTTGATTTGGCAAATTCCTTTTGTTCAAAATTTCTTTTTCAAGTTGTATTCAGATAATCCTTTTTTAAAAATTATTGTTGATGCTTTTTTTAGTATATTTAAATAATTTTATATATTTAATAAAAGCCCTATATCTTTTACGATTTAGGGCTTGTTTTTTATTTTATACTAAATGACATTACAAAGTCTGTTCCTTCTTTTAATTTCATTATTATGTTTAATGATTTTTGTTCATCTGAATCTTTTACCTTTAAAGTTACTGGTTGAACATATACATTATTTTCTTTACTAGAATTATAGTATGTTGCTTCATAAATAGCATTAAGATTTTGATTCATATAATTTTCAAACTTTTCTAAACTTCCAAAGTTATTAGCAGCAAAATTTTGATCTAGCTTTTTATAAATATAATCATAGTCTTTCCTATTTATAGCTTTTATTATTTTGTCTGTATTCATACCGATTTTTGTAGTTTCATTTGCATTATTATATTTATCTAGAAATTCTTCTATATCCACTGTATAATCATCTAAATATAATTTAAAATTCATAATAGCTGTTTCCTTAAATATATAATAATTGCCATTGCTGTCTAAGCACACATATTCTTTTCCATCATCTTTATCTGTCTCCTTGTACTTTGTAAATGAAATTGATAACAATTGCCTTTTATGATTATTTATATATTTTTCATATTGTGAATAGTCTTCAAATTTTTCTTTTTTATAATCATCTGCAAGTAAATTATACGCTTCTTTTATATCATTTGCTAAGTAATCTTTATATCTACTTAAATAATCATTTATTATTATCACATCATCTATATTATTGTACTGAAATTTGTTATACTCGTTTAATTCAATATTTTCATAGTTATTTTCATATTCCTTAAATTTATTTATATTGTCATAATTATTGTCATTTACAAAGTTATCTGGTAGTACATAAAATGTAGTATTACTTGAATCTTCTAATATTATCATACTATATTTAGTATTTATATCTAATATATTAGATTTTAAATTTCCTATTACTAAATATGTGCTAATATTAATACTTTTTTCTTTGACATACATCTTATTTATTTCTATTTCAACTTCTAAATTATCCATTTCATATTCTGTTAAATTTTCTATTTCAGCAAATTTCATTTTATTTAAGACATTATTTTTAGTTATATTATATTTTTGCTTATATGTTGGCTCTAATATAGAATCCAATGTTTCGATATCATCTTGCAATATAGCAGAAATAAATTTATTAGCAATATTTTTCGTAGCATAATATTTATTTTTATTTGTTTCTTCTTCCACATTTTGATTAGCATCATAATCTATTTTTGTTTCAAAATCAGTATTCTTATTATCGGAACTATTTCTATAAGAATAATAATTAAATATTATTATACTAATTATTGTTATAACAATTATGATTGATAATATATAAATCCATTTTTTTATTTTTTCCATCTAGATTTTTCTCCTTTACTATGGTACTCTTAAGATTTTTACTGCTGTATTTTTATTTCTTCCTGAATTGCTGCTTTCTGGTAATCCACTACTTCCACCATCTGCCTTTATAGAATTATTACTTCCGCAATTATATACTCTAAATTGAGTACTACTTGGATCGTTTTGAGCAATAATTTCAACATGCCCTGCATACACAACTATATCTCCTGGTTGTGCATCATTTGCTGATACTTCTTGCCATCCTAATGGATTTGTTGCAAATTTTGCTGAATTCCACTGTGCCATACCACTTGTGAATCCACTTACATTTGCTTCTATAAGAACCCACGTAACATAGGAACTACAATCTATAGCCTTTGATGATGTTCTTGGAACAGCTCCTCCAGTTTGTGCATAGTGATATCCATTTGTTCTTACATAATTATGGACTTCTATAGCTTTTTCAACTAAACTTCCGCCTCCATATTTTGAACACCATTTGTCAATGTTATCATAATATCCTGTTTTAAATAAAATCCATTCTGACTTTCTTCTTCTTACAAGCCCATTTAAAGTTTTTCCACCAGATGTATCTGGTTTATTCATATATGTAGTAAATAAACTGTGACTATACATTCCTTCATTAGGTAATTTTTTATATTCATCATCTCTTTCTTCATTCCAATAAGCATTATATGCTTGTACAAATGTTTTTCCATTTCTCGATTTTATCGCTCCAGTTGCACCACAATTATATGCCCTACTTAATAATGCATATTTTTGATATGCTGTTAAATTCAATCCCGTTGTTTCTTTTTCTATTGCTTGTAACTTAGATTCTATTTCTTCTTTTTCTATCGCATCAACAAAATCTTTATCTATATAAGCTCCCATACTAACATCATATCCTGCAGCCTTAAATCTATCTAAATATCCAGAATTATAAATATCTACACCATATCCTACTGTTGGATGTCCTGCACCATCGTCACCTACTTTATATTTAGTTCCATCTGGACTAAGTCCTTCATGTCCTTCCCATGTATGTAAATATTCTATAAATGTATCTAAGCCACCTATAGAAGATGACATTTCCGAAAATGCTTGCAAATTAAATATACTGAAATCATATTCCACTACTCCAAAATTTCTACCTGTAGCTTTATAAATCAAATATTTGGTAAGATCCAATAAATTGGCTGTTTTTTCATTATTTTCAATTATAGTAAATAAATATTGTTCTCTTACTAAATTAGCCATTTTGTTTTTCTTATATAAATCCACAAATCCACCAATTTGTTCTTCTGTTTTTAAATCTCCTGATTCATATGTGTTAGTTATTGTTTTTGTATCTGTTCTAGTCCTTTGATATATTTTATGTTTTGTTATTTCCTCCTCAGTTTCTACATTTCCATTTGGTCTTGTTTTAGTAACTGTTTTTTTAGTTTCATCTGTTCTAACATATTGTTCAGCTGATATTGTCGTTGTATCTAATTCTGTTACTTTCCCAGATATATCAATCTTTTTCTCTTCTTCATCGCCCATTTTCAATGCAGCATCACTATAACTATTTGTTTTATATGCTTTTACACACCAAGCATTAACATATGTTATATCAGCTACTGTACTTACCGATTCTGTTACCTTGGTTGATGTTTTCCCTGTATCTTGCCAATCAGAGCTTTTATCAGGTTTTGCAGGTACACTTTTTTCTTGTGTTGTTTGTTTATCTCTTGTTGTCGTTATATTATCTTGAACCGCCATTACAATATCTGTTTCTAATATTTTATCAGCTAAATCTTCTGAAAAATCTGATTCATTTGTATCCATATAATAATATAATAAATATTCAAATGGTACAGCATATTTTTGCAATGCCGTTTTCAAGTCCATTGCTGAATTAGCTGAAATCTCTGTACTACCATCTTCTTTTACGCTCCATGTAGCAGTAATAACCTTATTTTCTTCATCTAATGTAAATACATTTAAAGCCTCTTTATTTCCATTTTTTATATACTCATCCATTGTTTCTTTTGGTATATATTTTAAATTTTTTACAATTGATGATACACTACTAGAAACTTTTTGTTCTTCTGTAGATGTTGCACTAAATCCTTTATGATTTTCTCCCAAATATTTCACAACTCCATCTACAATTCCTTTAGCATATTTTTTTATTCCATCATCTGAGCCAACTAGTTCTGCATCTCCATCTATATATCCACCTTTTGTAACAACAGATGGAAACCCTGATTTTGCATAACTTTCTATTATTCCTAAACTTTTATTTAATTTAGCTAAGTCGGTTCCTGCTTTTCTATCCTTTAATCCCATAGAATTTGATATTGTCTCTGACAATATCTCCGCAAGCTGTGCTGAACATTCATCTCCCTCTTTATATATCGCTTCAACTCCTGTTTCTCCACCAGTGTTAAAGTTAATTTGAATACATAAATCTGGATTTGCATCTCTTGCTAGTTTTGCTCTCTCTTCATTTTTAATTCCTCCTGGGTTACTTTTTGTACTACCCGTTTGCACAACCTGTACATTAGAATAATCTTTAAATAGTTCTTCAACCTTTTCAGCAACTTTTATAGTCAATTCTTCTCCTTTTAAATCACCATTATGCACTCCAGTATCATCTGTATTGTTATATCCAGCTGCAATAGCTATTACATATTTCTCACTTTTGTTTCCAGCTGTCTTTTTTTCCTTTTTTGATCTACTTGTTTTCGCGTTGTTTATTTGGGCTACTTTTCGTACAATACTAGAATTTTTTTGTTCTTCTTTTTCTGATAAAAATTGAGCTTTTACAAATCCTGTTATATCTCCTGTTTTTACTTCAACGTAAGTCACCACTTTGCTATTCATAAGATTTTCATTTGTTTTATATGTTCCTGTATACTCAACTTCTGTATTTGCTTTTAATTTTAAATTGCTACTACTTTTTTCATCATATACAGGATTCCAATCTCCTGTATCAGAACCTGGATTTAATTTTGATTCAGTTTGTTTATATACAATTGCCTGTGAATTTATTACTAATTTTTTCCCTGCTTGCCATTGTTTAACAATATCTTCATAATCACTTTTATATTCTGTATTATACTCAACATCATCTTCTAAAGCTGTTGTCTCTCCACTTCCTGTGCTTTTTACTTCTCCTATTTCTTTGTCTGGAGTAACCCTTCTTATTTTTACAGCTCCTTGAAATCCATCACTATTATCTGGGACTTGTCCTCCCAAATTTGGAAATTGCGTAATCACTTCTGCTTTTATCAATTTTTTTAAAAATTCTTCTGAATTTGGAAGATTATGTACTCCAGCTTTTGAGTTTATATATTTTACTATTTTACTCAGTTTTTCATCTATTTCTTCTTTAAAATCTAAATAATATCCACCATTTCCATCTTCTTTCACTTCTACTAAATCTGCCATTGATTCCACTTCTAATTTGTCATATATAGTTTGTGGCGTTGACTTTGCTGTTACCAGTTCTATTACATAATCAAAAAAAGATGAAATAAGTACTGCAACTGTTGAAAATACTAATATCTTCGGAAGAAACATTATTAATACTGCTTTTAAACCTTTTTTTGCTATATTTTTGCCTATTCCTTTTCCCTTGTTTTTTTTCCCTTGATTTAATAGTTTTGATAAGTTCACTTTTTCACCTCTTTTAATCGTCCATATTTATATATATTGTTTCACCTGTAGCATCTTGATTTGCGAGATATTCATCGTATTTTACTATATTTGAAAATATAATTTTTTCTACATTTCTTTGTGAATTAAATGCTCTATCGTATTTTATTTCTACAATTTTAGTTTCATCTGGTTCTATCAATAGCTCATTTTTGCTCTTTTCATAGGAAAAAGCTTTATATCTATTTTTTATATCATCAACTATATACATAGTATCCGTTTTTTCCCCTGTATCCAATAAAATTTTATCTTGTGTGTTATTTTTTACTTTAAATTTATAAATTTCATAATCTTTATAAATTTCTTTTGAATTTGCCTGTATAGTTAAACTTCCATCTGCACTTTTCTCACCAATTACTTTTGTTCCTATAAAGCTATTTACATTTAATTTAAACGAATCTTCATCTGGTACCAATGTTACATAATCTTCTATATATCCTTGCTCTGATGCCTTTCCTGTTGATAACATATTGTCAAAGATCTTCACTTGATATATATATATATATCTTCCTGTAGCCCAAGATTGAAAAGAATATTCTTTACTTCCTGAAAACTTTCCTTTACAATATAAACTTTCAAATAAATTTTGATTTGGATACATTAAATTTTTGCAGTCATCTGATAATAACCCATATGCTTTTTCTATGTCATTTTCTATACATGCTGTATAAAAATCATCTATAATTTTTCCAAATTTTACTTGATACTTTTCTGAAACTTCACTATTTGATGTAAGTGTATTACTTTCTTTTTGATAATCTTTTTCCTGCTCATTTTCACTATTGCTACCTTTTACTATATTTTCTCTTTTCTCCATTTGTGCTTCTTTTTCTTTGTTTCTCGCTGATTTGTTTAAAACTTGTATTAGCGATAATCCTAAAATTATCATTATAATTATCGCCCATACTTTTAATCTATTTTTACTATACATTGAAATTAATCTATGCATATTTCCTCCTCAAAATTTGAATATTACCTTTTTTATGTTTTACTTGTATAATTTTGAATTATTTTTATAATATTGTTCCTTGCCCTGTAAACTAGCAAAAATTTCCATTGCTTCTTTTTTCTGTCCTTTATTTAATCCAGCTGCTCCTAGCTGATCCTCCATAGCATTTCTTTTCTTTTCATCTTCGATATATTCTTTTCCATAACCGCCTTTATTAACATATGTAGCCATATCGACAACCTGAGCATGTTTATTTCCACCAATTCCACCTTTGTTTTGTTCAGTTTTTAAACCTTGTATTATTTTGTCATCGTCTAGCCCTTCTTGTTTGTAATCGGCAACACAATTCATAAAGACTGCCATATCACCTTCAAATCCCATATCTGCTGCTACCTTTTCCCATTTTGTTAATGCTTTATCATCTTTAACAAATTTGGCTCTTGCTTTTTTATTATTATCTATTTTTTGTCTTCTTCTTGCCTCAGCTCTTCCATATTTTTCTTCGTTATATGCATATTTAACCTTATCTCGTGATGAAGTCACAAAATCTTTTGTTCCAACAGCAGCATTAGTACCCAAGTTTACCGCTTTTTTTCCAATCTGACTTCCTGCATACGCTCCTCCAGCTGCAAAACTTAATGTTTTTCCAAAATCGCCTGTTGTTAAACCTGCTGCTAATCCAATTGTAGCTCCTGCTCCTGCTCCAACTATTCTTCCAGCCGCTTTTGGCAATATGCGGGCAGCTTTGCCTGCATTTTTCCATGCACCCTTTCCTAAAGCTTTTACTCCTCTAATAGCAAATCTAGTTCTATAATGACCTCTTCCACTATTTCTTCTAGAGTTTGCAAAAGTTCCACCACCCGTTGGCATTGGGCCATTAGTCCTCTCCGTATCTTCTGGTGGTTCTGGATTATCATTATCATCTGCTGTATTCACTGGTGGCTCTGGATTATCATTATCATCTGCCGTATTCACTGGTGGCTCTGGATTATCATTATCATCTGCATCATTTCCACCATTTCCATTTTGCTGATCTTCAGGTCCAGTAGGTTGCTCATCATTTCCTGGATTTTCATTATTATTAGCTCCATTCCCATCTTTAAATGAATCTAAATTTCCAGAAGTTCCAGCTGCATCAAACAAGTTTCCACTATCCTCATCAGATTCTCCTTTACCGTTTTTTTCACCATTTTTTCTAGACCCAGCCCCCATAGCTGACAACTTTTTCAGACCTGACATTACTCCTGCAGCTACAGCATAGCTTCCAAATCCGCTTGTGGTTTCTGCTCTATCCAATCCAAACATTTTCTTAACAAATTTTTCTGCTGGAAGTAAAAATGCAATTGCAACTAACGCATATAATGGATTACCAGCAGCTAAATCACTTGCCGAGCTTACAAATACTGTATACAAAATTAAATGCACTGGTTGTATAATTACATTCATTGTATATTCCTTAAACCACATATTAAAAGCTTGTGCTTTTCCATCTCCAATTTTATCTATTGGATATGTTAAAGCTACTAACGGTGCTATCATGGTAAAAAAAGCTGTATATAAAAATCTTTTATAATACATAAACGTGAAAACCACTGTATAAATTACTAGAGCAAGATATATTATTGTATATGCACATGTTGTTTGAGCATCATCTGATTGTGCTTGGAATCTTACAAGCCCAATTAAATTTGTTCTAAATTTCACAGTATTACTACCATCTTTTGCACTTATTGTTATTCCATTTGTTATTGACGTACTAAATAAGTTTGTAACTTTATCAGTTATCATAAGTATTCCTGACATAATAAAATGTATCACAAAAACCAAACATAAAGCTACTAACCAATCTTTTAACGATTCTTTGTATTTTGCTTTGTCATCTGCTGCTGAGCTTAATAAAATTCTTATTCCTAAATATATAAGAACCGATAACAGTCCAACCACAGCTATACTTCTAAAAGATTTATACCATGATGAAATCGTTGTTCTTAGTACTTTTGCCGAAGATTCAGCCTTATCCTTAGCATTATCATCTCCTTGTATTACTGATGTAAATTTATTCGGTGATAGAAAATTTACATCTAATGCTGCTATATTATTTGCAAAAATATTTTCTGGACAATATAACATATTAGGAACTTCAAAAGCTTTGTCTCCTTCCAATTTTATAAAAGAATTTGTATCAATTTCTCCATCTTTAAATTCCTTAGTAAATTCAGTCCCATCATAATAAAGCCATGAATTTTCATCAGATAAATTTCGGTCATCTTCACTTATCATTGCAGATCCTAAATCTGCCCCTAACATAACATTATTCAAGAATCCCATTGTTATATCTCCAAACGCAGAGAGAAATTGCATTACCTCTTTTAATAAAGAACCTCCTAAATCACTCCACATATCTGCATAAACTCTTTGTGGAGTTATAAAACATAGAGATACTATTAAAATTAATGTTAAAATTATCTTTTGAAATATTTTGTTTGTGGTTAGTCTTTTCATTCTTTCCTCCTTGTATTATACATTTGCCATTCTGTTTCTTTTCTTCACTATATTATTTAAGTTTGTTTCCACAAATTCAAACTCTTTTGAAGTAGGTGTTATTTGTAATATTGCTGTTTCCGAACCTACTTTTAATAAACCTTCACCTTTTAAACAAGTTGTTAAGAAATTTGCTTCTCCATCACTTAATTTAAAAACTGATTTTAAATATTCTATTTCTGCTTTATCTTGCGCTAAAAATAGTTTTGTGTCTGATGATGTTAATACTGCTTGAGCCTCAGGCTTTTCATAGAAATCCTGAAACCTTTGAGATACAATTGCAAGTGATACATTTCTTTTTCTAGCACGTCTTGCCATTGTATTTAGGAAATCTACAGCTTCTGGATATGGTAATAACATCCATGCCTCATCTACTAAAACTCTTTTCTTTCTGGCTTTTGTTCTATCTTCACTATTTTTCTTTACATATTTTTCCCAAATCCAAGAAAGTAATATTTGTTGTGCAAGTGGTCTTGCAAATCTTTCTTCTAGTTGAGATATATCTAAATTTATAAATGGCGCTCCATCTAGTAATTCAAATGTAGATTGTCCATCAAAATAAGCCATTTGACCATTATATTCTCTTATATATTGTTTCATAACTTTTAATAAATAACTATAATGGAATTGATAATCTCGATTTGTATTTTCTTGAGCTTTATTTTGTAATCTTTTATACCAAGAACCTATTGTTGGCATATCTTTTTTTTCTCTATATAATTTTTCTCCTTGCATAAACTCATCTCCAGCTCTGTACAAACTAGCTGGATTGCTATTTATTCCTGCGCTTGCATACTCTTCTGCTACTGTTTCTGCAATAACCTGTTTTGTTAATTCATTTACATCCGAACTTCTTGTACTTCCTCTTGCCATAGTTACAAGTGCTTGTGTAACATCTTCAACCTTATTTTCAACATTTAATACTTTTCTTTCTCTTCCTGTAATTGAATCTTTTACTATCTCAGGTTCAATATCAAATAAATTAATAACTGTTTTTGAATTTGGACTTAATACAACATTTATACCTCCCAAACTTTCAGCAACAATTGAATATTCACCCTCTGCATCTAATGCCAAACTTTCTATTCCCATCAATACAGATGATCTAGAAATTAAAGTTTTCATTGTTACAGATTTTCCGGCACCAGATTTAGCAAATATAACCATATTGTAATTTGTTAAAGATGGATGGAAATTATCAAATAATATTGGTGTTCCTGTTTGTTTATTAAATCCTAAAGGTACTCCTGTTGAATGTCCAATTTCTGATGTAGTAAATGGGAAAACTGTTCCCATTGATCTACTATCAAAAGAATGTACCTTTTTTAATTTGTCTTGCATTAATGGTAAATTTGATTGAAACGCATCTTCTTGCATTGCCCATGCACTTTTTATTCCTACCAATGACTTTGACATTTCAGTTGCTAATAATTTTGTTAATGAGTCTAAATCTTCTAAACTATATGTAAATAATGTTGCAACTATTGAAGCATCATACATTTTATTAAAACCTGCTGCTATTTCATCTCTTAATTGTTCTGCTTCAAATCTTTTTTGTGTTAATGTACTCTCTCTATTAATGTTGCCTCTATCTGCTGCTACAATTCTTTCTGTTTCAAGTTCGTTTATAACTTTATTCAATTCGTTTTGAGATCTTGATTCTGCAATTGGAGTAATATATATTGATGTATTTATATCTCCAAAAAAGTACATACTTCTAAACAAATCTGGAAATGTACACATACGTGGCAATGCAGAAATAAAGAAACTTCTTGCATATCTTTTTATGTTAGAAATTATTTCAAGATGATCAATTTTTGAAGCATCAATCCCTGCAGGTGCAATTAATTCTTTTATAGTTTTCGCTTTTAAAAATCCAGGTTCTACATTTCTATTTACTTGTTTTTCTCTTTCTACTGCTTGTTGTCTTTTTTTTGCTTTGCTCATTATCATTATCTCCTTCCTCTTCTGTTTCTTTTATCTTATTTATTGCTGCTTCCGCAACATCATCCCCAACGTATTGTCTATTATCATTTAAAACCATTTCTGCCATTTTTCTAATTAATTCGTCCATACTTGTTTCTTTTTCTTCTGCTATTTGTTGTGGTTTAGACTTCACTTGTTCTATAGTTTTATTAGCAAGCTCTATTGCTTGTTTTTCAATTTCTTCATCTAAAACTTTAATTTTCTTTTCATATACATCTGGAGCTGTTGAATATAATTCTTCATATCCTGCTTGTAAAGCTTTTTTAATTCCAAATACCTCAGATTCATCTCTGTTGTATGCTACATATAATAACTCTGCTAATTCTTGTGATGATAATATTTTTCCATTTACGGAACATGATGATAGCGTTCTTATTATTGATTGAGATTTTGTATATAATTCTGAGAATGCCATATTTCTTATTTCATCATAATCATACTTAATATCTCCTGCATCTTCCACGAAATATGGTATTATTATATAATATTTCTTGTTTAAGATGCTTTTATTTAAACTCATTTTTTCAGTATTTGCTAATATATCTCTTCCATATTCTAATAAATTTTTTCTTTTTGTTACTTCATAAAAAGCTTTTTCTACTTCAGATCTACTTTGTGTTTGATCATTTCTCATTTGGTTATATCTAAAAAGCATTTGATTATAATCATTTTCTATTTCTTTTACTTTTTCTTTATATGTACTAATGCTATTTTCCAAATTAACTGTTCTAGTTTGAATGTATATTTGAATTGGATGTCTTAATGTATTTAAAAATTGTTGAAATCCCTCTTCAACACCTATTTTTTCAGCTTTAGACATAAGATCATAATTTATTCCTTGACATTCAACAACCATTAAATATCTTCTACCCTTTTTTTGAATAATCATATTATCCTCAATTTTATCAAATTGCATAAAATCTAGTATTGATTGTTTTGTATAACTTGAATCTACAATTCTTGGTTGTTTTTTGTCTTTTCCTTTTTTTTCTTGTGTATTAGATGAAATAAGATCCTCTACTTTTTTATTTTGTTGTTTTTCTCTTATCTTTAATATTATAAATATTGCAAGTAATACAAAAAGTATAAAAATCATTATTCCTAATACCATTACTAATACTTGTGATAATTCATCATTAGCCATTTTTCTCTTCCTCACTTTCTTGTTCTTTTGTTCTTTCTTCTTTAGATTCTTCATATACGTATATTCTACTTTTTTGCATTTTGAATTTTATTGCTCTTATTATTACATCATCTATGTTTTCTCCACCAGTTTTTTTTGTTATTTCAAATGCAGTTGATTCAGGCATTTTAAAGGTTCCTATTATAAATCCTATTAAACCAAATATTCCTATTGCTATTAAACCTCCTATAGTAAAATTAAGTAGACTAAATATGCTATAAAATATTAATCCTACTACTACACCTATTGCTGTATATATTAATGCCTTAGCTGAAAATATAAACAGTATTCTTCCTTCTCCTTTTACATTTCTTGGTAAATTATATGTTCCCAAAGCTTATTCCTCCTTTGTGTTTTTATCCATTCTCACTTGTATATAATTATATCAAAAAAACTGCGAATTGTAACCATTTTGAACGAAAAAAGTCAAAATATTATATTTTTAATGTTTTTGTAACAAAGCCGTAATAATAGCAAAAAAATACCTAGGGCATATTTCCCTAGATATTTTTAATTTTTTATACTTTATGTACTTAAACTTTAGCTTGCAGAAATTCCTGTGAAAAATTTGAATACTACTTGTGCTAATGCTGATGCTGCAAATATAAGAGCTGCACCAATTATATATGGCATCATTGTTTTTTTGTATTCAGCTTTTTCTTCTGCACTACCCATCATATATTTAATACCTAATACTATTAATATAACTACTGATAATACAATTCCCACTGTTTGTAATATTCCAACTATACTGCTACCTACATTTTCAATTTGTGTTCCCCCTGGTACATCATTTTTAGCTTTTAGATTACCCGGTTCAAGTGCAAAAACAGCTGTTGAAGCAGTTGATATTATAACCATAGCTATTAAACAAATATTAACTATTTTTAGCATTTTTTTGTTCATTTTTTCTCCTCCTTTTCTATTTATATAAAAATCCTTTTTAGAATTTTAAAAACTTTAATCCTTTTAATTATAGCATTTACCATCATTTTTTGCAACTTTTTTCAAAATTTTCTATATTTCATTTCAAAATTCCTATATTCCCTTTGAAAATTCATATATTATCTGTGGTATTAAAGTTCCTGTAAATAATAGCAAAGCCCCTATTAAATATGGCTTCATGCTTCTCTTATACTCTGCTTTTTCTTCTACGCTTCCCACCATAAATTTAATTCCTATTACCATTAACATCACAACAGATGTTATTGTTCCTATTGTTCTTATAACCCCTAAAATTTTACCAACTTTCTCATTAAGTTCATTTGGTGATTGAGGATTACTTCTATAATTTTCTAAATCCCCTAAACCTAAATCTTCGGCATAGCAATAATTTGTTACAAAGTAAGAAGCAATTATTACTATTAACATTAACAATACTATTAAAACATTATTTTTTATTTTCATAATTTACGCCCCCTATATTCCTTGTAATAGTGTTACTGCTAGTTTCCATATTCCAAATCCCCCAAATACTACTACACATCCTACAATATATGGTACTAATAGTTTTTTTGTTTCTGCTTTTTCTGATGCACTTGAAACCATCAACTTGATTCCTATTATTCCACCCATAATTACTGCAACAAATATTCCTACTGTAAACAATATATTATAGATTGTTTTAGAAAAGTTTTGCATACTTTCTTGATTATATTGTGTTGTTCCTGTATTTATAAATGAATCTGCATCATTTATCATATCTTCTAAACTAGTTTCTGACGAATTACTATTAGTTGATGATACCTTTGGCTGTACATAAATTGGTGATTCTGTTTGTTCTGCAATTTTTTCAGCTTTTTCATCTTTTTTTTCTTCCTTTTTTTCTTCTTTTTTTATTTCATTTAATTTTTTTTCAACATTCTCTTCCTTGCTAAAGTTTGTATCTTTTATTTCAGTATTAATCAATTGCAATTTTTTATATGCAATAAATAATTTAGCATATTTTTTTGCACGAGCAGCATTTTCTTTTTTTTCTTTATCTGTACCATTTGGAAATACCTCTTTTTTTAAATAGTTTTCTAAATCTTTTTCAGCCTTTTCTAATTGTTTTTTCGTTTTTAAACTGTAACCTACTTCTCTACCTTTTAAAATATCTTTAGCAGTATTATAATCTTCATCTTTGTTAAATTTTGTATTAATATTATCTTTAATAAATGCCACACTTGCTTCTCCATTTTTTATTGCATTTATTGCTGTTTCTTCACTTATCTTACCATTCATTATATTATTAGCAATTCTTTCTACAAGTGCATCATTCTTTTCTTCTTTACCGTCATTGCCTATTTTGGGCATATATAATTTTTGAAAATCTGTATAATCAGCAAATACTTGATTGTTTGAACTAATAATTATTATCAATATTATTAAAATTACATTTTTTATTGCATTTTTCATATGTCTCCTCCTTTATCATCAATTTTATTATAATATAACATAATTTTTTTTTCAACTCCAAATCTAGGAAAGTTTTCATTTGTTATTAGTATATTCCATTAATCAATTTTATCATATTTAGAAATTAAATTTAAGAAAAGGTAATACAACTTTGTACTACCTCTAGATTGCAATAAATAAACATGCAAAAATTATTCCTAGCAAAATTAAAAACACATCGATTTTCAGGTAGATTTTTCTACATTTTTCATTGCTTTCATTGCTTTCATTGCATATAGATTCAATTATCAAAGTAATCATATCAGATAGTCCCACAATGAAAAATAATCCTGCAAATCCTAACAAAATGCAATTAAAAGTAATTACTGCACCTAAATAATCAATAAAGAATATATAAGATATTAAAAAAAATAAAATTGAAATAAAAATTGTTGCCATATTATATCCTCCTCGTACATTTTTGTACATATACTAATATTATAATATTTTTTACACTTTATGTCAATTTTTTTGAAATTCAAATAGTGTAAAATGGTTTCGGAATATACAAAAAGAAAGTCCTTTGATATAATAATTTACGACTAAATAAATCAAAG
>CAKOWW010000009.1 GCA_934129785.1 uncultured Clostridia bacterium | reverse complement strand
CAAGAATTAAAAAACTGGGTAGAGTTTATAATAAATCCAGAAAAGAAAATGCAAGGCGAAAGTAAAGAAATAGAAAAAGCAAGGAGCGTGTTGGAAGAAATGAGCCAAGATAAAAATGAAAGATATTTAGCAGAATTAAGACAAAAGTATATAATGGATCAAAAAGCAATAGAAGATGCTGGATATGATAAAGGCTATGATTCAGGATATAATTCTGGACATGACTCAGGCACCCTTGAAGGAGAAAAAAAGAAAAGTATTGAAATCGCTAAAAAGTTGAAAAGCATGAATGTTGATATACAAACAATAGTAGAATCTACTGGATTAACCAAAGAAGAAATTGAAAAATTATAATTTAATATATTAATAAAATAAAGTGTTTAAATTAACTAAGGCAGTATCGAAATAAAAATTGATACTGTTATTTTTTATACCCAAAAAGTCCTAAAGTATCAAGCTTTAGGACTTTTTTTCAATATTATTATACTAATAAATTTTATATAAATCAATAAAAATGAGGAAAAATTTTAAAAAATTATTTTAAAAAAATATAAGTATAAAAAAATAAAGGAAAACGACTAAGTACAATACTTATAGTAAAATAAATAAAATCCTAAAGCTTGATACTTTAGGATTAATTATAAAAAAGATAATCAACAATTTGTTATTAAATTTCAAAAAATATAATACAAAAAAAACGAGGAGATAAGAAAATGAAAAATACAAAAGAATTAAAAAAATGGCAAAAAGGAATTACATTAATTGCATTAGTAATTACAATAATTGTGCTTTTAATACTTGCTGGGGTAGGTATTGCAATGTTAACGGGAAATAATGGAATATTAACAAAAGCAAATAATGCCAAAATATCAACAGAAAATAAATCGGCAGAAGAAAAAGTAAAACTAGCTATAATATCAGTAAAATCTCAAACAGAAGATGCAAAATTAGACTTAGAAAAATTAACAACAGAAATAACAACAAATTATGGTGGACAAGTAGAAGGTAAAGTATTTCCAGTAACGGTAACAATAGATAGAAGACCATTTACAGTAAATAGTGATGGAAATGTAGTATCAAAAGATAAGAAAATAGGTGGAAAAGTGACTATAGTAGAAGGCAATGGAAAAAATACAGGAGATGTGATAGCTGTAACATCTACAAAAGATACAACAGAGGAATTTTATGTGCTATCATATGATGAAAAATCCAATACAGTAAAAGCATTGGCAAAATGGAATTTAAAGGTTGGAGGAATATATAATGGTGATTTTTCAAAAATAGGAGATATAGATACAAGTGATGATAAATATGGGCTGCAAGACGAAACAATGAAGGGGTTTGTTGATGAACAAGAAAGAAAAGGAACAGTAGTATTTGCAAATGATGAATACTGGAGTGATGCAAATAAATATCCAAGTAAAACATCAGAACATTTATCAGATTATCCTTGGGTGTACAATGCAGTAGAAAAAGAGTGTACAATATCACAATATGTAGAGTTATATAAGAAATTGTTAGGAAATACAGATAAAATAAGAGAAGTAAGTTTAGCATCATATGAAGATATTAGTGCATTATGGTCAAATAGATCAAAATATCCATGGTTATGTAGCACATCATTTTGGCTTGGATCAGCCTGCAGTTCTTCAAGCATTGATATTTGGCATGTGAATAGTGGTGATTCATTTAGCGTATATGGTTTCTCAGGAGGGAGCTATTATGGAGTTCGTCCAGTTATAATTGTCAATATATCAAAAATTTAAAGAGCCTAAGGATAACTTAGATTCTTTTTGAGCGAAAGTTTTTTGAAAAGATGGTTCCGTTGTTTAACCATTTTTAAAGTGAAATATAGCAAAAAAATAAAGAGATGGAATAAACCCATCTCTCTACTCCTGGTCAAAGAGTTCTTTAGAGAATCTTTTATATAATTCTTCCATTTTATCTTTAGTTTTTATTTCTCCTAATTCTAGGGAATAAATTTCATTTTTTAGAGTACTATCAAACTTAAATTCTCTAAATGTTTCAAGTTCTTTAAATGCTCTAATAGTTTTTTTCTGATATTCTCTAAATAACTTTGAAAAACTTTCAGGAAGTTGCGAGAAACCATACACCTCATCTTGATGTTCAGTAGATATTACATAAGCATACAAACATATGAGCATTTCATTAAAAGAATTTTCGCAATATTTTATTGATTTATGCCAAGTACCGCATCGCTCAATATATAAGTTACGGGCCCTAGAATTATCTCTTATGGCTAATTCGCCATTATCAAGATAGTAAATTTCACGAAATTCGAGATCTCTTTTTTTCTTTTTGCATAAGAATCCGAAGTAAGAAATTACACTAGTTACACCAGAAACTTTAAAATAATCATTTGATTTCATATTGCCCCTCTTAAAAAGCCTTTGCCACCTTGTTTAATTCGCGTAGCTACGAAAGATATACATACATAATATCACAGAATTATGTAAATGTCAATTCGCAAAAATAGGTTCATAAATTTAAAGGTTCTAAAAAAATATATGAAAAATATATATTAATAAAAAGAAAAAAGGAGCGTTAAAATATGGAGAGTGAAAGTATAAATCATAATATTAAAAATATATTTAAAGGAGTTGCAATATCATTAATAATGACGATGATCTTGCTATTTGTATATGCACTAATATTAGCATATACAGATGTAAGTGAAAAAACACTTATACCAGTTATTACTATAATAACAGCAATATGCATACTAATAGGAAGTTCAATAGGAAACATGAAAATTAAGAAAAATGGGTTATTAAATGGAGCTAGTATTGGTGGAGTGTATATACTTATTTTATATTTAATATCAAGTATTTGGAATTGGAATTTTACAATAGGTATTCAAAGTTTAGGAATAATAGGAATAGGAATAATATTTGGAATTATAGGCGGAATTGTCGGGGTGAATAAAAAATGAAAATGTAGAAAATTGTCGAATTTTGCGATGAAAAAATAAAAATATCATCAAAAAATATTGACAATTTTTTTTATGCACCGTATAATGAACTTACATTTTCACAATGATTCTATAATTTTTAAATGGAATCTCAAAATCCCTTTAAAGGGAATTTTAATCAATTTTTATTAATTCTAAATAAAAATCCAAAAATTAAAAATTAAATATGAAAGGAAGTGAACGCCTAGTGAAGCATAAAAAGAAAATTTTAGTAGTGCTAGCAATTCTAGCTGTTATTTTATTAGCATTTGTTGGAGGACAAGCATATGCAAAATATGTAACAGAAGTAAAAGGAGAAGGAATTGCAGAAGTTGCAACATGGGACTTTAAAGTAAATGGACAAAAAGAACATGTACAACAAATAAAACTTGCATCTACATATGATAACAAAACTTTAGTAAACAATAAAATAGCCCCAGGAACAAGTGGAAGTTTTAAAATAATAGTAGATGGAACAGGTTCAGATGTTGGAATAAACTACAATATAGCATTCAAAAATGAAACAAGTAAACCACAAAATCTAAAATTTATATATGAAAACACAGAATACAATTCAATTCAAGAACTACAAGATAGTTTATCTGGAACTATAAATGCAGATGATGAAAATAAAACAAAAACATTAGAAATTAAGTGGAAATGGGCCTATGAAACAGGAGCTGATAGCACAGAAATTGCAAAAAATGACCAAGTAGATACAGCAAATGCACAAACTATACAAAACTACACATTTGATGTAAGTGTTACAGGAACACAAGTAGAACCACAAGCTTAAATAAAAAACAAATTATAGAATAATTTGAAAATGAATCTAAAGAAAGGATTAGATTATTATCATATTTATCCAATTTAATATTTAATAAAATAAAAGATTTTTCTAATAATATAGGAGATTTTTTATAGAATCTCCTATATTAAAAATAAAAAAAGGTGATGTTATGAAAGAAAAAAATAAAAAAAGAGAAATAATATTAGCAATAGTAATAGGTATAATAATGTTATTTTTTTTATCAGGATTTAGTATGGGAAAAGAAATGAACAGAACGAAGATTGAAACAACGGGAAAAATAGCAGTACCAATACTAAAGGTAGAAAATGAAGAACCTATAGAAATAACAAACAAAGGACAAACAGGAACATATAATTTTAAAGTGAAAAATTATAATGAAAATAATGAAACAACAGATGTAGATATGGAATATCAAATAGAAATACTAGGAAAAAACAATGATATAGAAATGAAAATGTATAAAAATGAAGCAGAAATAAATTTAGTAGAGAATCAAACAGAAAAATTCACATTAAGTAAAGAAAAAATGCAAGAAGATAATTATAGGCTAGAAATAAAAGCAAATAAAAATAGTTCAGCAAGTGAAATTATACAAGAAATACAAATAAAAGTACACTCAGAGCAAAAAAATTAGGAGGTACTTAAGTGAAAAAAAGAAAACTAAATCAAAACAGAACAATAATTATTTTAATTCTAATATTTAGTATCATTTTAATGTTTACGTATAAAATTGCAAAAGAAACAAAAACACAAGGACAAGATGACATTTTATTTTTCAAATTATGGTCAAATGGAGAAAAACAAAATCAAATCCAAAATTCAAATAGTGAAAATTTAAATAAAAAAATAGCAGAATATAATGTAAAAGTATCTAAAAATAAATATGAATATCAAGAAATAAATTTGTTACAAACAATAGATTATAAAACGTTAGTGCACGAAAAAGTAGCACCAGGAACTAAAGGAGAATTTTACATTATATTAACTTCTAATAGTACATTAAAGTATAAAATAGACATGAAAGCTAAAAATCAAAAACCACAAAATCTAAAATTTAGTATATTAGAAAAACAAGAAGGAACAATAAAAAGAGGTGAACAAAAGAAAATAAAAGTTATGTGGGAATGGCAATACGAAACAAACAAAATACAAAACAAACAAGATACAAAAGACGGAGAAAATATAAAAAAATATGAATTCGAAATATGTACAATAGGAGAATAAGAAAAAAGAGGTGGAAAAATGAAAAAAGTAGTAATTTTTTTATTTATAATGTTTATAATAATTGCAACAAATAGTAATGTACAAGCTAAATATGTAATAGAATATAATAATAAAATAGCAGATATCAAAATAGATACAGTTGAACCAACTATTGTAATGAGGAATGTCACTAATTCAAATACTAGTTATCCTAAATATGCAAACAAAACTCATACCATATCATTAGTAATACATGTAAAAGAAAAAAATGTAAAAGAAAATAAATTTAATGAAAAAAATGTAAAAATCTTAATAGGAGAAAAAGAATGTATACCACAATTATACAAAATAGAAGAATCATTTAACACAGGGAAAATAATATCATATAAAGTAACATTAAGTGGAATAACAGAAGAAGGAAAACTAAAAGTAAAGGTACCAAAAGGAACAATAATAGATATAAGCAATAATGAAAATCAAGAAACCGTTATGGATACTGGAATTGAAATAGATAATACACCACCAGTAGTATCATTTACTCAAAAGAATTCAGAAAATGGTAAGGTTATAGCTAATATTCATGCAAACGAAAAATTAAGACCTATAAAAGCATGGAATATTTCGACAGTTGATTATGCAACACTAACAAAAGAATTTAAAAACAATGTAACATATCCAATTCCAATAGTAGATTATGCACAAAATACTACCACTACAGAAGTAAACATTACTAAAGCAACTAATATAATTTTTAAGTATGGGGCTTTAGGTGGAGATACAACTAAATTAAGAAATTGGGAAATAGGACAAGGAAATAATGAAATAGTAGGACAAAAAATGATAAAAGAAAATCCTATATATAAAACAGAAATGACAATGTTACAAACTCAAGGAGATATTGAAAAAGATTTCATTCAAATGCAAAATTATATGCATACATACTGGGGTGCTGGAAGCAAAGCAATCTCAGATACATATGAAACAACATATATACATGGATATAATCCAGGAAAAGACAAATATAGCTCATTGGCAAATGGAACATTAGCATATATAAACCAAAAATTAAGTTTAATATTAGGAGGAGATGGAGTAAATAGAGTAGATAATAAAGGAATAAACAATGCAAAAATACCTTTGGAAATTGCAAAAAAATATATGTTTGGAGTGTCAGGAATAAGTCTAAAAGTAAAAGATAATTCATATTATACTATATTATATCAAGTATATAATGTGGAAACAGGTTGGCAAAAAGTTTGTGAAAACGGAGAAGAAGCTTTATATAAACATGACAAACCGATATCAGCATTTAGAGCATCTTTAATACCAGATACTGAAAAACAATACCTTATTAATTATTGGAACAAAGATATAGGACAAAAAATTTAAAAAAAGAGTTGATATTTTTTCTATTTTAATATAAAATTTAAAAAGACTAAATGCAAGGAGGGACAAAATGATTACATTAGAAGAAGTAAGAAAAAATGAGGAAGTAGAAGCCTTGATACAAGGCGCTCAGAAACAACTTGATGGTTTAGGCTATACAGAACACAGCCATAGACATATTTCTATAGTATCAAAAAGAGCAGGAGATATTTTAGAACAGCTAGGATATCCAGAAAGAACAGTTGAACTGGCTAGAATAGCAGGGTATTTACACGACATAGGTAATTGTGTAAATAGAAATGACCATGCACATAGTGGAGCAATAATAGCATATAACATTTTAAAAGATATGGGAATGCCTGTTGAAGAAAGAACTGAAATAATGATGGCAATAGGAAATCATGATGAAAGAACAGGAACAGCAGTAAGTGAGATATCAGCAGCTCTAATTTTAGCAGATAAATCAGATGTGCATAGAAATAGAGTAACAAACAAAAATCTATCAACATTTGATATACATGACAGAGTAAATTACGCAGTAACAGATGCGCAATTAGTACTAGACGAAAAACAAAGAAAAGTAATGCTAAAATTAACAATAGATACAAAGTTATGCCCAGTATTAGATTATTTTGAAATATTTATGGATAGAACAATGATGAGTAAATATGCAGCAAAATATCTAAACATATGGTTTGAGTTAGTAATAAATGAAACAAAATTATTATAAAGAGGAGAAATATCATGAAAAAGGTAAAAATATTAACAATCACATTAGCAATTGCATTAATTAGTATGGTAGCTTTTGCAGGAGTGTATGTAACAAAGCAAAATAGAATGGAAAACAAAGTAAAATCATACACATATGCAATGGATTTAAAAGGAGCAAGAACAATAACATTAAAAGTGGATACATCTAAAAAAACAACTATAAAAGATTCTGAAGGAAAAGAAGTTGAAAATTCAAGTAATTTAACAGATGAAGAGATAAGTAAAAAAGGATATACAAAAGAAGAAACAGATTATAATTCTCAAGATGTATTAAATGTGGAGAATTACAAAAAATCAAAAGAAATAATTGAAAAAAGACTAAAAGAATTAAAAATAAATAATTATATAACTAGATTAAATGAACAAACAGGTGAAATAATAGTAGAAGTTCCAGAAGATGATAATACAGACAATATAGTAACTAATATAGGAACAACTGGAAAATTTGAAATATTAGACAGCGAAACAAATGAAGTTTTAATGGATAATAATGATATAAAATTAGCAAATGTAGTGTATGGTTCAAATTCATCAAGTAAAACATCAAGTGGTACATCAATATATTTAAATATAGAATTTACTAAAGAAGGAACAAAGAAATTAGAAGACATTAGTGGCAAATATGTAAAAACAAGTAATACAACAAATACAGAAAACACAAATGAAAGCAAAGATTCATCAAGTTCATCAGAAAAGAAAATAACAATGAAAATTGATGACCAAGAAATAATGTCAACAAGTTTTGATGAGGTAATAAAAACTGGAAGATTACAATTATCAATAGGAAGAGGCTCAACAGACCAAAAAACATTACAAACATATGTAGAGCAAGCAAATAACATGGCAACTGTATTAGATACAGGAAAAACACCGGTAAAATACACAGTTGATGAAAACAAATATATATTATCAGATATAACAGAAAATGAACTAAAAACAGTAGAATATGCAATTATGGGAATTGTGTTAATTTCATTAGTAGTATTAGTAGCAAGATATAAATTAAATGGTTTATTAACAGCAATTTCTTATATTGGATTAGCATCAATATTTGTATTATTAATAAGATATGCAAATGTAGTTCTATCATTAGAAGGAATATTTGGAATAGTAGTTACATTAGTTTTAAACTACTTATTTGTAGATAAATTATTATCAAAATTAAAAGAAGAAAAACTAAGCAAAGAAATAGTAAATAAAAAAACAAAAGAAACATATAAACAATACTTTGTAAAAATAATTCCAATAATAATAGCAATAATAGCATTCTGCTTTGCTGGTTGGGAACCTATTAGTAGCTTTGGAATGATAATGTTCTGGGGAATAGCGTTAATTGCAGTGTATAACATTATAATAACAAATAACTTATTAAAAATAAGAGCTAGTAAATAGGAGGTAAAAGAAATGAAGAAAATGACAAAAAAACAAAAAATCTTATCTGTAATTATTGCTGTTATAATAATTGCAGGGGCGATTGTAACAGGAGTTAAAGGATTAAATTATGATTTAAGATACCAAGAAACAAAAAATATAGAATTATATATAGCAAAGGATTTTGAAATAGCAGATATAAAAGCTATAACAGATGAGGTAATGGGGAAAAGCCCTGTTATAATTCGAAAAGTAGAAGTATATGAAGACTCTGTAAGTATAACAGCTAAAGAAATAACAGATGAACAAAAACAAAGTATAATAGATAAAATAAATGAAAAATATCAAACAGAATTATCAGCTGATAGTACTCAAATACAAACAATACCACATACACGTGGTAGAGATATCGTAAAACCATATATAACACCATTTATTATATCAACAGCAATAATATTAGTATATATGGCAATAAGATATAGAAAAATAGGAGTGTTAAAAACATTATTAAAAACTATAGCAACATCAGTTATAGCACAAGTTGTGTTATTAAGTGTTATAGCAACTACTAGAATTCCGGTAGGAAGACTAACAATACCTATGATAGTTACAGTATATATGTTAACATTAGTAGGATTAACAACAAATTTTGAAAAGAAATTAGAAATAAGAAAAGAAGAAGAAAACAAAAAATAGTAAATAAAAAATTTCTCACAACTATGTGAGGAATTTTTTTGTAAAAAACTATACAAAAATAAAAAAGAAATGATATAATAAGACCGAACAATAAAAATAAACGATAAAGATAAATTAAGGGAGATTATAGATGGGAAATATAGTTTTATTAGATGATTTAACAATAAATAAAATAGCAGCTGGAGAAGTTATAGAAAGACCAGCATCTGTAATAAAAGAAATGGTAGAAAACTCAATAGATGCAGGAGCAACAAATATAACAGTAGAAATAAGAAATGGTGGAATATCATTTATAAAAGTAAGTGACAATGGTAAAGGAATAGCACAAGATGATTTAGAAATAGCATTTGAAAGACATGCAACAAGCAAGATAAGATCAGCAGATGACTTAGATACAGTAACATCAATGGGGTTCAGAGGGGAAGCTTTAGCTAGTATAGCAGCAATTGCAAATGTAGAATTAGTTTCAAAAACAAAAGAACAAGAAATTGGATATAGAGTAGTAGTAGAAGCTGGAAATATTTTAGAAAAAGAGGAAGCGGGTTGCAGTACAGGAACAACAATAACAGTTAAAAATCTATTTTTTAATACACCTGTAAGATACAAATTCTTAAAAAAAGATTATACAGAATCAGGATATATAGAAGATGTAATAACAAGAATTGCATTAGTTAATCCTAAAATAGCTATAAAACTTATAAATACAGGAAAAACGGTAATACAAACAAATGGAAGTGGAGATATAAAAAGTGTAATTTATAGTATTTATGGAAAAGATAGTGCAAACGGAATAATGGAAACAAACTATCAATATGAAGATATAAAAATATCAGGAGTTGTAGGAAAACCACAAATAGCAAGGTCAAATCGTTCAAACCAATTATTTTTCGTAAATAAAAGATACATAAAAGATAAGACTTTAACAGCAGCAACAGAGCAAGCATATAAAGGATTAATACCAATAGGAAAATTTGGATTTGTAATATTAAATATAGAAATGAACCCAGCAAAAGTAGATGTAAATGTACATCCAGCAAAATTAGAAGTAAGGTTTCAAGAAGAAAGCAAAATATTTCAATCAATATATCATGCAGTAAAAGATACTTTATTAAAAAATGAATTAGTAGCAAATACAGAAAAACAAGTTCAACCACAAGAAACAAAAACATTTGATAGAAATGCAGTTAGTTTTGAAGAAAGATTAAGAAATTTAAGAGAGTCTAAAAAAGAAAATCAACAAACTGGTGGATTATTTGGATTTAGAAAACAAAATGAGAAGAAAATTGAAGAATATACAAACGAAGAAAGCAGAATAAAAACAAATGTAATAGATGAACATAAACCAAAAACAGATATAGATGAAAAAGCAGAAGGAATAATAAATGTAAATATACCTAAAAATGAAGAAAAAACATTACCGAAAGTAGAAAACATAGGAGCTCCAATAAACACAGAAGATGTATTAAATCAGCTAAAAGAAATGAGAGCAAAGTTAGTAAATGAAATACAAGAAAATAATGTGGACTATGAAGTAGAACCAAAATATGAAACTGAAATAAAAACAGAAGAAAATTCTGTAAAAGAAGACAGCACAGCATATGAATTAAATGTAGAACACCCAGAATTAGAACAAAACCAAAATATGGAGATTGAACAAAAATCAACAGACCAACAAGAAAAACGAAAACAAGAACAATCAGAAGAACCAAAACAAGAAAAATTGACAGAGGAAACAGCCAAGCAATCAGAAGAAAAAAATACAATAGATGAAAATTTTACAGAAATGTATACAAAAATGTTCGGAACAGCACCAATAATGAAAAATGAAGAAATAAACAAAATAGAGGCAAACGCTTCACAAGATGCTGTAGATATAGTAAAAGACAATGTTTCAATGTTTGAAACACAAGAACAATTCAATAAGCCAGTATATAAATTTATTGGAATAGTATTTAAAACATATATAATTCTAGAAATAGACAAAGAAATGTACATACTTGACCAACATGCAGCACATGAAAGAATAATGTACGAAAAAGTAAAAAAGAATTACTATAGTGATAAAATTAAAGATTCACAAATGTTATTATTGCCAGATGTAATAACACTAACACATAAAGAAATGGATATAGCAAAAGAAAACATGCAAATGTTTGAACAAGCAGGATTTACGCTAGAGGAATTTGGGGAAAACACAATAAAATTAACAGGTGTACCAACAGTATGTATAGACTTAGATAACAAAGAATTATTTTTAGAAACATTAGATGAAATAAATACAGTAGCAAGAACAGCAAAACAAGAAAAAGAAGAAAAATTTATTGCAACAGTTGCGTGCAAAGCTGCAGTTAAAGCTAATATGGCATTAACAACACAAGAAGTTGAAAAACTAATGGATAAATTATTAGAATTACCAAATCCATTTACATGCCCACATGGAAGACCAACAGCAATAAAAATGACAAAATATGATATAGAAAGAAAATTTGCTAGAAAGTAGAAGGTAAAAATGACGTTTATAATAATATTAACAATAATGATATATGTAATTGCAATAATATGGTCTTGGAACAATTTAGGACAGATAGAAAAAAGTAAAAAAATAGCTGTGATTTTAGTAGGAATATTATTAACTTATATAATTACTTTTATAGTATTTGCTTTATCAAAAAACAATGTAAATTATAATAGTATTATAATAGAGTCAACCATAAAAAATGCAATAGTAGCAATATTTACAGGAGTAAATGCATGCATATTTATACCATATATATCAAAGCAATTAGAAAAAATTCATGAAGGTGAGATAGAAAAAGAAAAATTTACGCAAAAGATAATGACTTTATTAGTAATAATATTAATTTTAATGTCATTTGAATGTGGATATATGAAAACAACACAACAAGGAATTTTAAAAATTTATAATCATAATATAGAAAAATAGAAAAGGACAAGATAATATGCAAAAACCAAAAGTAATAGTAATATGCCGGACCAACAGCGTCAGGAAAAACAGCATTATCTATAGAACTTGCAAAAAAAATAGATGGAGAAATAATTTCATGTGATTCAATGCAAATATACAAAGATATGGACATAGGAACAGCAAAACCAACAAAAGAAGAAATGCAAGGTATAAAACATTATTTAATAGACTTTGTATCACCAGATGAAAGATATAGTGTAGCAGATTTTAAAAAAGACGCAAAAAAAGCAATAAAAGAAATTTTAGCAAAAGGAAAAACACCTATAATAGTTGGTGGAACTGGACTATATGTAGATAGCCTTATATATGAAATAGAATATCAAAACATAGAATTTGATGAAAAATATAGAGCTAGCCTAGAACAACAGGCAGAAGAACAAGGATTAGATAAATTATATGAAATGGCAAGAAAAATAGATGAAGAAGCTGTAAAAAAAATTAGTCCAAATGACAAAAAAAGAATTTTAAGAATTTTGGAAATATATCATGCAACAGGTAAAAACAAAACAGAACAAGAAAAAGAGTCAAGAAAAAAAGAAGTTGAATATGATTACAAAATATATGCATTAAATTGGGATAGAGAAAAATTATATGAAAGAATAAATAAAAGAGTAGATATAATGCTAGAACAAGGCTTAATAGAAGAAGTGAAAAATGTATATAACAAATATGAAAAATTCCCAACAGCAATGCAAGGACTTGGATATAAAGAAGTTGTTGAATATCTAGAAGGAAAAACAAGTAAAGAAGAAATGATAGATAAAATAAAACAAGAAACACGAAGATATGCAAAAAGACAATTAACATGGTTTAGAAAAAATAAGCAAACAGTATGGCTAGATGCACAAGATAAAATACAAAATAATATAAACATTATTTTGGAGGGTTTAAATTGAAAGAAAAACAAAAAGAGTTAAACAAACAAAAAACAAAAAAAGTAAATTATAAAAAAATGGCAATAGGAGCTGTTTCATTAATAATTATAGGATATTTGGCTTATACCATATATCTTCTTATAAAAGAACCAACAAATGTATTTACAGTTGAAGAGGGAAAACTATATCAAGAAGAGACAGATATTGGTTATGTTATAAGAAACGAAAAAGTTGCTAAAGGTCAAAACTATAAAAATGGAATGGAACAAATAATAAGCGAAGGCGAAAGAGCCTCTACAAATGAAAATATTTTTAGATATTATAGTGTAAATGAAGAAAGCTTAAAACAGAAAATAGCTGAATTAGACTCGAAAGTACAAGAAGTAATGGCAAATGATTCAAGTTTACTTACAGCAGACATGAAATTGCTAGAAAATCAAATTGATGAAAAAGTGAAAAACATAAATAAAATTACAGATGTATCAAAATTAACAGAATACAAAAAAGAAATTGATAATTTGATAACAAAAAAAGCAAAAATAGCAGGAGAATCAAGCCCAAAAGGTTCATATTTAAGACAATTAATAGAAGAAAGAAAAAAATATGAATCAGAATTAAATTCAGGAGCAGAATATGTAAAAGCGCCAATTAGTGGAGTTGTCTCATATAGAGTTGATGGATTAGAAGAAACATTGACACCAGAAAATTTTGGCTCACTAAGTAAACAATACTTGGAAAGTCTAAATTTAAAAACAGGAAAGATAGTTGCAACAAATGAAGAATGTGGTAAAGTAATAGACAATTTTACATGTTATATAGCAACAATAACATCATCTGAAGAAGCAAAACAAGCCACAGTAGGGCAAAAAGTAAAAATAAGATTATCAAATAATACAGAAATATCAGCACAAATTACAAATATAATAGAAGAAAATGATGAAAGACTAATAATATTAAAATTAAATAAACAAGTAGAAGAATTAATAAAATATAGAAAAATAACTTTTGACTTAATTTGGTGGGATGCAACTGGATTAAAAGTGCCAAACCAAGCTATAGTAAAGGAAAATGACTTAAACTATGTTGTAAGAAATAGAGCAGGATATTTAAGCAAGATACTAGTAAAAGTAAAAAAACAAGGTGATAAATATTCAATTGTAGACTCATATTCAAATGAAGAACTAAAAGAAATAGGCTATACAGATACTGAAATAGCCAACTACAGAAAGATTTCATTATATGATGAAATATTAATTAATCCAAATTTAGACAAAATAAAATAATATTACAACTATGTTACAAAAATATTAAGATTTAATAACATTTACAAAAAACATTGACAATATTGTAAAAAAAGTAGATACTAAATACTGTAAACACAAAACAAGGGAATTTTTAGGAGGTTTTTTTATGTCAGGAGCGTTAATGAATAAAGTATGGGATTTGTTTGGAATGGATTCAGCAGAGCCAGAAGAATACGATGATGAAAACGTATATGATTATGAAGATGAAGAAGATGAAGTAGAAGATAAAAAAATATTTGGAAGAAAAAACAAAGAAAAAGTTATAAATATGCCACAAGCACAAGCTAATGCTATAAAAATGGTAATATCACAACCAACTACATTTGAACAATCAGATGAAATTTGTTCTTTCTTAAAAGAAAAGAAATCTGTAATAGTTAACTTAGAATATGTTAATAAAGATGTTGCAAGAAGAATAGTTGACTTTATTAGTGGTGGAGTATATGCTTTAGATGGATATATCCAAAAAGTATCAAATTCAATCTTTTTAGTAGCACCATCAAACTACGAAATAACAAATGAAATGGCCAGAGAAGAAATGAAAAATAAACTTTCAGTATCATGGCTTAAAAATAATGGGATAAACTAAATATATATCCATAAGGAGGAATAACAATGATAACACCATTAGATATAGAAAACAAGAAATTTTCAAAGCAAATGATGAATGGATATAGTGTAGAAGAAGTAGATGATTTTTTAGATGATTTAACAGTAGATTATACAAAAAATTATAAAGAAGTTAATGACTTAAGAACAAAAGTATCTGAACTTTCTCAAAGTTTAGAACACTATAAAAGTATAGAAACAACACTACAAAATACACTAGTAATGGCTCAATCAACAGCTGAAGATATAAAAAACGTAGCAAAACAACAAGCAGAACAAATAGTAAATGAAGCAAAAGGAACAGCTCAAAAACAAGCAAATGACTTAGATAACGAAATAATTGCAAAAAGAAAAGAATTAGAAGATGTAAAAAAACAATTCGATATATATAAAGCAAAAATGGAATCATTATTAATATCACAATTAGAATTATTAAAAGATGTAAATAAAGATGATGCATAAAAAAGGTAGCTTAAAAGCTACTTTTTTTAGTTGAAAAGATCTATTGAATATGGTAAAATAAGCTCAAAAAATATTACAAAAAATGTATAATATTACAGAACTGTTAAATATATGTTACATTTCTATTAATACTATTGACCAACAAAATAAAAAAGAATAAAATGTTAATATCATAAGAAGGTGAAAAATGAGAATTATAGCAGGAAAAGCAAGAGGAACAAAATTATATACACTAGAAGGAATGAATACAAGACCTACACTAGATAGAGTAAAAGAATCATTATTCAACATAATACAAAATGAAATACCTGGGAGCGTATTTTTAGACCTATTTGCAGGAAGTGGAGCAATTGGTTTAGAAGCAGTGAGCAGAGGTGCAAAGAAAACAATATTATGTGATAAAGAAAAAAGCGCAATTCAAATAATAAAAAGGAATATAGAAAAAACACACTTTCGAAATGAAACAGAACTATATAACGAAACATTTGAAAAACTCTTAACAACGAAAATTCATGAAAATATAGATATTTGTTATATAGACCCACCATACAAAACAAACTATGTTTATGATGCAATAAAAATAATGTTAGAAGAAAACATAGCAAATGAAGACACAATGATAATAATAGAAACAGATGAAAAAGAACGAATAATAAGCCAAATTGAAAAGTTAGATATAGAAATAACAGACCAAAGAAAATATGGTCGTGCAAACCTTATTTTTGTTAAACCTAAATAAGGAAATTAGAAAGGGGTAAAACCATGGAAATATTCACATTATTAGAAACATTAGAAGATTTACTAGAAAATAGCAGAAGTCTACCATTTACAGATAAAGGAATTGTTGACAAAGAAGAAATGCTAGACTTAATAAAGGAAATAAGAATAAAACTTCCAGATGAGTTAAAACAAGCAAAATGGGTAAAAGAAGAAAGGCAACGTATATTGGTTGAAGCCCAAAAAGAAGCAGATGGAATAGTTAAAGAAGCTGAAAACAGAATAATTGCAATGATAGATGAACATGAAATAACAAGAAAAGCATATGACCAAAAAACAGAAATCATTGAAACAGCAAATGAAATGTCAAGAGAAATATCAAAAGGAACAAAAGAATATGCTGACAGTTTATTGGCAAACACAGAAGATGTATTAAATGAAACATTAAATAAGCTAGGAACTAATATGACAGAAGCTTTAAACTTAATGCAAATTTCATTAGAAGATACAATAAAAACAATACAAAATAGTAGAAAAGAATTAAAATAAGACAAAAGTCAGATGTCAGAAGTCCACAAAACAAGACTTTTGAAATCTGGCTTTTAACAAATGTAGAGTAGAAAATCTAATAACCAAACTTATAGATTAAGAAGGGAATGAATAAAAATGGCAAAGAAAAGAAGATATAAGAAAAAGAAAAAATCAGCTTCTAATTTAGACATAGCAATAATTACACTAATAGTACTTAGTGTTCTTTTGGCTGTTTTAATATATACAAAATCAGGAGTTGTAGGAATAAAATTAAATGAAATATTAGGTGGAATGTTTGGTGTAATGCAATATGTATTACCAATTGGAATGTTTATAGTAGCTATAAAAATAGCATGTGATGGAACAGAAGATTTAACACCAAAATTAGTACAATATGGAATAGCCATTATAAGTTTATCTATTGTATTTAGTGTATTCCAAATATCAAGTGGGGAATTACAATCATCTAAAGAATTATCAGAACTTGTAAAAGATAGCTATTATCTGGGCTCACAAAGCAAAGGTGGTGGAGCAATTGGAGCAGTTGCTGCAGTACCACTTGCAAAATTGTTAGGAGATGTTGGCGCAGTAATATTATGTATAGGAATAGCAATAATACTATTAGTATTCACATTTGGGGTAAATCTATCAGAAATAATAAATATGTTTTTAGATAGAGTGGAAGAAAAAAGAGAAGAAAGATTTGAAAGAAAAGAAGAACTTGAAAAAGAGCGTCAAAAGGAAAAAACAAAAAAACATGAACCAGAAGAATATGAAGAAACACCAGCACAAAGAAGAAAAAGACAAAGAGAAGAAAGAAGACAAAAACAACAACAGGCGATGAAAGAACATTTAAGAGATAAAGATCCAATGGAAGAACAAATAAAAATTAATTTTGGTGGAAGAATAGTAGAAGGCGCAGACGAAAAAATGGGATTAAAAAAATATGACCACTCAGGCGAAGATTTGGAACCATTAACAAAACAAAGTAAAATGAAAAAAAGACAAATGGCAATGCAAGAAAGTGAACCAGATGTTATAGAAAGCAATTTATTTAAGGATGTTGAAGAACAAAAAGAAGAAAAGAAAAAAGCAGTTTTACAATTAGAACATGCTCAAATAGTTGAAGACGAACATTATGAATATCCACCAGTAGAAATACTTAGTAAACCATCCAAAAGAACTATAAAAGGTGGAGCAAAAGCATTAACAGAAACAGCAACAAGACTACAAAAAACATTATATAGCTTTGGAGTTTCAGCAAAAGTTGAAAATGTTTCAGTAGGACCTGCAATAACAAGATATGAACTAAAACCAGCTGAAGGAGTTAGAGTTAGCAAAATAGCAAACCTTGCAGATGACATAGCACTAAATTTAGCAGCAGAAACAATAAGAATTGAAGCACCAATACCAGGAAAACAAGCAGTTGGAATAGAAGTACCAAACAAAGAAAAAGAAGCAGTACACTTAAGAGAAGTTCTAGATAGTGATGATTTTAAAGAAAATAAATCAAAATTAGCAATAGCACTTGGAAAAGATGTTGCAGGAAACATACAGCTAGCAGACATTGCAAAAATGCCACATGTTATGATAGCTGGTTCAACAGGTTCTGGAAAGAGTGTATGTATAAACACAATAATAACAAGTATCATTTATCATGCAAAACCAAGTGAAGTAAAATTCGTAATGGTAGACCCAAAAGTTGTTGAATTATCAGTTTATAATGGAATACCACACTTACTAATTCCAGTAGTAACAGATCCAAGAAAAGCGGCTGGTGCACTTGCATGGGCAGTACAAGAAATGGAAGACAGATATAGTAAATTTGCAAGCAAGGGAGTACGTGACTTAAAAGGATATAATAAAGCAATAGAAAAAGAAAATGAAGCAGGAAAATTACCACAAATAGTAATAATAATAGATGAGCTTGCAGACTTAATGATGGTAGCAAAAAATGATGTTGAAGATGCAATTTGTCGTTTAGCACAAAAAGCCAGAGCAGCAGGAATGCACTTAGTAATTGCAACACAAAGACCATCAGTAGATGTTATCACAGGATTAATAAAAGCAAACATACCATCTAGAATAGCATTTGCAGTATCATCACAAGTTGACTCAAGAACAATACTAGATAGTGTTGGTGCAGAAAAATTACTAGGAAAAGGAGATATGCTATATTTCCCATCAGGAGCACCAAAACCATACAGAGTTCAAGGAGCATTTGTATCAGATGATGAAGTAGAAAAAATAGTAGATTTCATAAAATCAAATGGAACAGCAACATATAGTGAAGATATACTAGAATCAATAGAAAACAGTAATAAAACAGACAAAGAACTAGCTCAAGAACAAGCACAAGATGATGATGCAGATCCATTTTTAATGGATGCAATACAAACAGTAGTTGAAACAGGACAAGCATCAACATCATTTATACAAAGAAGATTTAAAGTAGGATATGCAAGAGCAGGAAGAATTATAGACCAAATGGAAGAAAGAGGAGTAATATCAGGTTACCAAGGAAGCAAGCCAAGAGAAGTATTGATGAGTTTAGAAAGACTAAATGAATTAAAAATGAGTGGTGATATGCAAACAGAAGAAAAAAATTAAGGAAGGAGAAAAAACTTGCAAAAAAGAGAAGAAAAATTTTTCGAAAAGATAGTAAAAAAAGATTACAATGACAAATTAGAGAAAATACTAGAAAAAAAAGCTTTTGCAGAAGATACAAAAAGTATTCTCCTTAATATATTGTACAAAATAGAAACATCATACAAAGATTACAAGCAAGTAAAACAAAATGTAGAAGCAAAAGAAGATATAATAGAAGAAATAATAGAAATAATACAAAATGAATGCCAAGAAATAAAATTAATAAATCCAAATTCAGAAGAAAGCTCTTTAATAGGAAATAAAACATTTTTAGTAGAAAAAAATTATGGAAAAATATATTGTTACAATATAGAAAGAAAATTGCTGTACTGTTTATCTAAAATAGGAAAAAATGAAAATATAATAAATGAAAAATATTTTATACTAAAAGATACATTAGGAAATCTAATAAATGTTGGGGACAACATAAATGAAGTAGAGCCATTAAGGGATTTTAATGGATATTCATGGACAACAATACCAAAAGAAATAGAAAGCATAGAACATAATTTAATATACCAAAACTTGATTTTACTAGTAGGAATAGAATTTATGAAAAAATGGATAAAAAATAGAGAAGTACTGATGGACTATCTAGAAATATTTGAAAATAAAATCAAAGAAAATTGTGATGAAAATGGAATAAAATATATAGAAGAACTAAAAGAAATATCGATATTATTAGAAATGAAATTTAATCAAAAGAAAAAAGAGGAATTTTTAAAATTAAAACAAGAAAATAAAAAAGCATTAGAGGAACTAGAAGATAATGCGAAATTTGTAGAAAAAATAACTAAAGAAAAAATAGAGTTAACCAAACAAATAAAGCAAATAGATGAAACAATAAATAACAAAGAACTTTTACAGAAAGAATATATTAAGAAAAATGAAAACTTACCGCTAGAGAAGAAAATATTTAGTATGAGAATATTATCTCAACTTATGACAAAGGAAAGAGAAGAAAAAATAAATAAAATAGAATACTTAAATAAATTATTAACTCCACAAAACTTTGTTAAATATAAAATAGAATTAGAGCAAAAGCAAAAATATTTAAAAACATTAGATACACAAGATGTGGAAGAAAATATAGAAAACTTAAAATTAGAAATGCAAAAAACATTTATGCAATGTTTAAAATCTAAAATTGAAAAGGCACAAACAAAGCAAGAAGTACAAAAATTAGTATATGAGTATAGATACTATTTAATGATTCCATACAACAAAGAAGGAAAAAGTATTTACGAAATTGAGGAGTTAAAAAAAGAACAGGAAGATTTAACAAAAACAATATTAGAAAAAGCACATAAAACAAAAGTAATACAAAAATTTTCAAAACAAGAAGAAGCAGATTATGTATTAATGAAAAATATATTTACAACAAGAGCAATAAACTTAGAAGAAATATATATAAAATTAACAAAAGAAAAAGATGGATATTTTATACACATATATGACGAAAATAGTTATGAAGAAAAAGTAAAATTAGAAATGCAAGAAGAATTAAATAAGAAACAACTAGAGATAAGGCTAGGAAAAAAAGTGAAAGCTTTTTATTAAAAAGTAAAGCCTTATAAGAAACTAGGGCAAGAAAGGAAGATATCAAATATGAAAATAACATTTTTAGGTGCTACAAAAACAGTAACAGGCTCAAACTATTTAGTAGAAGCTGCAGGAAAAAAATTCTTAGTGGATTGTGGAATGTGGCAAGGAAAAGCAGAGCTTGAAGAACAAAACAGGGAAGATTTTAATTATGACCCAGCTCAAATAGACTTTATGTTATTAACCCACGCACATATAGACCATTCAGGAAGAATACCAAAATTATATAATGAAGGATTTAAAGGCCCAATATATGCTCATAAAGCAACATGTGACCTATGTGCATTAATGTTACCAGATAGTGGACATATTCAAGAAATGGAAAATGAATGGAAAAACAGAAAAAGAATAAGAAAAGGAGAAAAAGAACTATTACCACTATACACAGCAGAAGAAGCAGCGAAATGTTTGGAAATATTCCAAGAAGTACAATATGACGAAATAATAGAAATAACAAAAGACATACAAGTAAGATTTAATGATGCAGGACACATGTTAGGCTCAAGCATAATAGAATTATGGGTGACAGAAGATGGAAAAACAACAAAAACAGTATTTACAGGTGACTTAGGAAATAATGATATTCCATTATTAGGTGAACCAACAATGATAGAAACTGCAGACACATTAGTAATGGAATCAACATATGGAAGTAGATTGCACATAAGAAATGATGAAAAAGCAACAATGTTCTTAGATATAGTATCACAAACATTAGATAATGGTGGAACAGTAGTAATACCATCATTTGCAGTAGGAAGAACACAAGAGATATTATACGAAATAAACAAATTAAAAGATGTTATAAAAGATGAAGAATTTAAAAGAAAATATAAAACATTAATGCAAGCATCAGTATATGTAGACAGTCCACTTGCAATATCTGCAACAGAAGTATTTAGAGAAAACACATATCTATTTGATGATGAAGTAAAAGAAGAGATAATGCAAGGTGTTAATCCACTAGAATTTCCAGGACTTGAATTTACAAGAACAGCAGATGAATCAAAAGCATTAAATGATGATCCAAGACCAAGCATAATAATTTCAGCAAGTGGAATGTGTGATGTTGGAAGAATAAAACATCACTTAAAACATAACCTATGGAATCCAAAATCAACAATATTATTTGTTGGATATCAAGCACCTGGAACATTAGGGTATAACATAGTAAATGGAGCTAAGAAAGTAAAAATATTTGGAGAAGAAATTGCAGTAAATGCAAGAGTAGAATATATAGAAGGATACTCTGGTCATGCTGACCAACAAGGATTAATGAACTTTGTATATTCATTTATAGAAAAACCAAAAAATATTTTCCTAGTACATGGAGAACCAGAATCACAAGAAGTATTAAAAGAAAAATTAGAAACAGAAACAAATATACCAGTAATAGTACCAGAATTTGGTGAAACATATGATATTAATGAACAAATTACAATGACGAACAAAATAAAAAGAAAAACAGGAACACCATCAAGAGCAGAAATATTAGAAAGACTACAAAAATTAAAAGCTGAAATGACAGACATGGAAAACTCTATAAAACAAGATGTAGAAAATAAAAATTTAACAGATAGAGACATATTCAGAATAAACGAAAAAGTAAAAGACCTAGAAAAACAAATATTAAATGTAATAGAAGGATAGTACACTAAAGAAAAACTTATAGTTAGAGTTTGTGCTATTTAGAAGGGAACTAGATAAAATGGAAAACAAATATTTAAATGAAGCTATAATTGGAAATAAAAATATGATTGCAACATTTACATCAAATGGTGAATTACAAAGAATGTATTTTCCAAGTAAGGATAACAGACAATATATAAATTATTTTCATACAGGAGTGCAAATAAATGACTCAGATTTAATATATTTACATGATGACATAAATAATAGATACATGCAATATTATGACACAGATACAAATGTATTAAATACAGAAGTAACTAACACATATTTCAATTTAAAAATGGTTCAAACAGATTTTGTAATGTTAAAAGAAAATGTATTAGTAAAAAAATATATATTTCTAAATGAAGGAAAAATAGACTTAAATACTAAATTTTATATTCATTCCGAATTATTATCAGACCAAAATAATTTTGTAGGGTGTAAAATTATAGATAATGGAATGATGCAATATGCACATGATTTTGCAGTGTCAACATTTGCAAAAGGCGAAAAAATAGTAAAACATCAAATAAATGGAAGCAAAGAAACCATAAAAAGATGTGAAATACATGATAAAGATTATATTGGAATGTCAAAAGATGCAAGTATATGCTATGACATAGGAATAATAAAACCACAAGAAAAGAAAGAACTTGAAATATGTATTTTTGTTGATGAAAATAGAAATGTATCAGAAATGGAAGATGAAATAGACAGAATAACAAAAATAGATTTAAATAAAGAATATATTCAAACAAAATCATATTGGAGAAAATATGTGAAATTGCACAATGGTTTAAATCTAAAAGAACCTGAAAACAGTTATGAAGAAAGAATATTTGAGATATACAAAAGAAGTATATTGCTATTCCCATTATTAACAAACGAAGAAACTGGTGGAATAATTGCATCACCAGAAATTGATGAAAATTTTTCAAAATGTGGCAGATATGCATATTGTTGGCCAAGAGATGCAGTATTTATGACAAAAGCAATGGATATTGTGAAAATGGAAAAAGAAACAGATAAATTCTATAGAAATTTCTGCAAAAAAACACAAAGCAAAAATGGAATGTGGGAGCAACGATTTTTCACAGATGGAAAACTAGCACCATGCTGGGGATATCAAGTTGATGAAACAGCAAGTGTTGTATATGGAGTATATGAACATTACAAATATGTTAAATCAGAAAAATTCTTAAAAGACAATTTGAAAATGTGTGAAAAAGCAGTAGACTTTTTAAAGAAATATATAAAAGATTGGTTAGGAATTGATGGAATAGACGAACTACAAAAAGATGTCGTAAAAGAAGAAATAGAAGAAGATACTAAAAAAAGAACAGGAAAAGAACATAAATACCATATAAGTTATGACTTATGGGAAATGTGTGAAGGAATACATTTATATTCAATTGCAAGTATTTATTCAGCATTTGATTGTATGTTAAAGATTTATAAGGAATTGGGTAAAAACATATCAAACTTTGAAAATAATAGATTAAAAGAAGAAAAGGTTAAAAAAACGCAAAGAGAACTAGAAAATTTACAAGTAGAATTAAAAAAATATATAAACGAAAATTTATATGATGAACAAAAGAAATCATATGTAAGAAATACAGAAGATAGAAAAATGGACATAAGTTTAATTGGAGCAGTTACACCATTTAATGTATTTAAGCCAAAAGAAACTAAAGTAAGTAATACAATAGAGTGTATAAACATGACATTAAGAACATATACAGGTGGTTACCAAAGATTTGAACAAGATGGATATATGAATGGTAATCCATGGGTGATATCAAATTTGTGGATGACACTTTATTATCTAAAAACAGGCGAAAAACGAAAAGCAAAAGAAACTTTTGATTTTGTTATAAAAACAGCTGGAAAACATTATTTCCTTGGTGAACAAGTTGATAATCAAACTTTGAAACCTAATTGGGTTATTGGCCTTGGCTGGTCTCATGCAATGTTTGTTATTGTTTTAGAACAATTATATAAATAGACTAAAATTGTTACTGGTTAATGGGTTATTATTAGTACAAAGAAATCCTTGATATATAAGCTTTGAATGAAATGACGAATGTGCATGGAAAAATTTTAGAAATTCTATGCAGTTTTATGGTAAGAGTTCACTTTTAGTGGAAAGGACCCATAAAACAATTTAGAATTTCTTAAATTTTGTAATAAGCCGAGGAATGTAATGAAAAGATTATATATCAAGGATTTCTTTGAAAAATTTTATCAAAACCATTATATGGTAACCTAAAATTAATAAATTTATAAAAAGGGGGTTGAAAACTCCTCTTTTTTGGTATAAAATAATAAAGGTCTATAAAGATAGACAAAAAAACAAAAATAAGGAGGAAATTTTTATGTCAGTAAAAATAGGAATTAATGGATTCGGAAGAATCGGAAACTTATCATTTCAAGCAGCACTTGCAAAGGAAGGGGTAGAAGTAGTAGCAATAAACGATCCATTTATAAATGCAGAATACATGGCTTACATGACAAAATTTGACACTGTACATGGAAGATTTAACGGAACAGTAGAATCAAAAGATGGAGTTTTAGTAGTAAATGGAAAAGAAATAAAAGTATATAATGAAATGGATCCACACAATATCCCATGGGGAAAAATTGGTGTTGACTATGTATTAGAATGCTCAGGAGTATTCACAACAATGGACAAAGCACAAGCTCATATAGATGCAGGAGCTAAAAAAGTAATAATCAGTGCACCATCAAAAGATGCTCCAATGTTTGTTATGGGTGTAAACAACGAAACATATGACCCAAGCATGAACATTGTATCAAACGCATCATGCACAACAAACTGTTTAGCACCACTAGCTAAAGTTATAAATGATAACTTTGGAATTAAAGATGGATTAATGACAACAGTTCACTCAACAACAGCAACACAAAAAACAGTTGATGGAGCTTCTAAAAAAGATTGGAGAGGTGGTAGAGCAGCAGCTGCTAATATAATACCATCATCAACAGGAGCTGCAAAAGCAGTTGGAAAAGTAATACCATCATTAAATGGAAAATTAACAGGTATGTCATTTAGAGTACCAACAGTTGATGTTTCTGTAGTTGACTTAACATGTAACTTAGAAAAACCAACAACAATGGAAGAAATCTGCAAAGTTATGAAACATGCAGCAGAAAACGAAATGAAAGGAATAATTGAATACACAGATGAAGCAGTAGTATCTTCAGACTTCATAAATGACAAACATACATCAATATTTGATGCAACAGCTGGAATTCAATTAACAGATACATTTGTTAAATTAGTAGCATGGTATGATAACGAATGGGGATATTCAAACAAATTAGTTGATTTAGCTTGCTATATAGCTTCAAGATCATAAAAAATATTTTCTAACCAAAATAGAAAAATAAATATAAAAAAGAAAAAGAATGCTTGCATAAGTATTCTTTTTTTTATATAATATGCTGTATAAAAGGTTTAAACAAAAGACTAGGGGGATAAAGAAAATGCCAAAAAGAGAAAAAGGAATAACACTAATAGCTTTAGTAGTTACAATAATTGTATTGTTAATCATCTCTGGAATAACAATAGGAACAATAAAAGATAAAAAATCAATATTAAAACAAGCAAGTGAAACCGGAGATCATCTTACAAAAGAAAGTGTAATAGAAAAGATTGAAGCAGATTTGTATCAAGAGAAGGCTAAAACAGGGAAAACACCAACTAAAGCTGAATTGAAAGAGTTAATAAAAAATAAAGGCTATAACAATGGAGATTTAGGTGAAGATAGTTTTGTTACAAAAGATGGAGAATACACAATAGAATACAGCGAAATATCAGGTTGGGAAAACGGGATTGAAACAAGTAAAGTAGTTACAAAGACAGAAAAAAATAATTATAGAGATTCAAATGGTGATTATGCAACTATTCCTGCTGGCTTTACAGTATCAGGATTAGAGAATGAACAAATAATTTCAAAAGGATTAGTTATTTATGATATACCAGAAAGCGAATTAGCAAGTGTAAATTGGGAAACAGCAAGCACAAAATATAATCAATTTGTATGGATACCAGTTGAAAGAGAAGGTGATTATCAAAGAGATTATACATATCCTAGTTATGATTCAAGTCTTGTTAGTGAAACAACATCAAAAGAGATGGCTTTGAATGATACGGAGTATTTACCTACAGGAATAAAGCCTCAAGTAGATAATACTACAAATAATGTAATAGCAGAAAAACAAGCAGTTGCAAAATATAATGGGTTCTATGTGGCAAGATATGAAGCAGGATATGAAAGTTCAAAGATAGTTAGTAAAAAGAACAAAGCTTTATATACAAATAAAAGTCAAACAGAGTTTAAGACAATTGCTAAAACAATGTATGGAGATACTAATCCAAATGTAAGAAGTGCTATGTGTTCAGGAATACAGTGGGATATGGTAATGAAATTTGTGAACAAAGAAAAAGATGGAACAGGCAATGTATATGATGTAAGAAAATATAATGAAAATAGACACAGAGGAATAATTGAAATATCAGGAAACAATTTAACAGATAAAGTACAGAACATATATGATTTGGAAGGAAATGCATGGGAATTTGTTGCTGAAAAAAATACTACAAGATTTCCATGGAATACACGAGGAGGAATGTATTCAAATTCTGAGGATTATAATTGTGCAAGTATATGCTGTGTATCAATGGGAAACGCTAATGCAAGTGTTACAGTTCGTTTAGTTATGTATATAATGTAAAATAAAAAAACAACCAAAATCAAAGATGAAATTGGTTGTTTTTTGCTATTCAGAAACTGTAAAAGATGAAATATCAGGTTCAACAAATATATCATCAGATACATTATCAAATTCATAAATCTTTTTAGAAACAATGTCACCTATATTTGAAAAAATAAATAATCCAGTATCTTTTTCTATATAGTATTCATTTTTTTCATCATTATTTAAAATAGATGGAGTTAAGAAATTATTTGTAACATAGCAATCTTTACCATCATATTTTGTTGAGCCTATAAATGAAGTAAAACTTGCAACAATTTTTTGCCACTCATTATCTACACTAAGGACATTGTATATTTCAGCAAATATATCAGTTTGACCATTAAGTTTAGCTTTATTTTCAGTAGGAGTAACCCAGTATGTATTTACTTTGTCACCATTCTTATACATTGACATTGTTACTGGTTCATTATTTTGAACTCTAGTTAATATCATTGCTTGTTTACCATTTTTTTCATAGTAGTTAGCAGATATTACAGTACCATCACTTGATGTAGAAGACATTGTCATATGATAATTTGTACTTGTTTCATATTTTTTAATATTATTTCCGAACCTTTGTAATAATAACATAATTCCTAATTGCATTTAAAACAAAAATTGCTAATACTATTAAAATAATTATCCCTAAAACCTTAAAAACTTTTTCTTTTTTCATTTGAATTCCCCCTTTGAAGGTAGTATATCATTGCAAAATAATAATGTAAATAGTTTTTATGGCTTATTTAAAAGTAATACAAAGAAATCTTTAAAATATGCCATGAACACTCATCACCTCATTCAAAGCTGATATTTTAAGGATTTCTTTTGAAAATTTTAGCAAAAACATTATGCAGTGACAAAAAATACTTGCAAATACTTGAAAAATGTTCTTTTTTGCGATAAAATATGTATGCAAATAAAAAAGCAAAAAAATGGATAAAATAAAAAAAGCTAAAAAAGCTAAAAACAAGGGAGGAAAAATAAATGAATAAAAAAACAATTAAAGATATTGATTTAAAAGGAAAAAAAGTCTTAGTAAGATGTGATTTTAATGTACCAATGGACGAAAATAAAAACATAACAGACAACACAAGAATAGTAGCTGCATTACCAACAATAAAATACCTACTAGAAAATAATTGTGCTGTTATTTTATGCTCACATTTAGGAAGACCAAAGGGAGAATTTAAACCAGAATTTTCATTAGCACCAGTTGCAAAAGAACTATCAAAATTATTAGATAAAGAAGTAATAATGGCAAAAGATGTTGTAGGAGAAGACGCAAATAAAAAAGCAAAAGAACTACAAGCAGGACAAGTAATGTTATTAGAAAATGTAAGATATCATAGAGAAGAAACAGATAATGATCCAGAGTTTGCTAAAAAATTAGCAGACATGGCAGAAATATATGTAAATGATGCATTTGGAGCTGCACATAGAGCACATGCTTCAACAGCAGGAGTAGCACAATACTTACAAGCAGTATCAGGATTTTTAATAGAAAAAGAACTAAAATTCTTAGGAAATGCACTAAACAATCCAGAAAGACCATTTGTAGCAATACTAGGAGGAGCAAAAGTATCTGACAAAATAGGAGTAATAGACAGTTTACTAGAAAAAGTAGATACATTAATAATTGGTGGAGGAATGGCATATACATTCTTTAAAGCACAAGGATATGAAGTTGGAAATTCTATTTGCGAATTAGACAAATTAGATTTAGCAAAAGAAGCAATGGCCAAAGCAAAAGAAAAAGGCGTAAAACTAATGCTTCCAGTAGACACAAAAATAGGAAAAGAATTCAAACCAGATACAGAAAGCAAAACAGTTGCATGGACAGAAATACCAGAAGGTTGGGAAGGATTTGACATTGGAGCAAAATCAATAGAAATGTTCACAGAAGAAATTAAAAAAGCAAAAACAGTAGTATGGAATGGACCAGTAGGACTATTTGAATTTGACCAATTTGCAATTGGAACAAACGCAATAGCAAAAACACTATCAGAAATTGATGCAACAACAATTATAGGTGGTGGAGATTCAGCAGCAGCTGTAAAAAAAGCAGGATTACAAGATAAAATGACACACATCTCAACAGGTGGTGGAGCATCACTAGAATTTTTAGAAGGTAAAAAATTACCAGGAATAGAATGTTTACAAGACAAATAAATTGAGAGAGGAATGAAAAATATGAGAAAAAAAGTAATTGCAGGAAACTGGAAAATGAACATGCTTCCAAATGAAGCAATGAAATTTATAGAAGATTTAGCACCATTAGTAAAAGACACAAAAAATGAAGTAATATTATGTGTACCATATACAGACTTATTTTATGCACTATTAACAGTACAAGGAACAAACATAAAAATAGGAGCTCAAAATATGCACTTTGAGGAAAAAGGAGCATATACTGGAGAAGTTTCAGGAGAAATGTTAAAATCAATAAATGTAGAATATGTAATAATAGGACATTCAGAAAGAAGACAATATTTTGCTGAAACAGATGAAACTGTAAACAAAAAAATAAAATCAGCATTTAAATATGGATTAAAACCAATAGTATGTGTTGGAGAAACATTAGAAGAAAAAGAAGCTGGAAAAACAGCTGAAATCATAACAAATCAAACAAAACTTGCATTAGAAGGACTAACAAATGAGCAAGTTGAAAACACAATAATAGCATATGAACCAATATGGGCAATTGGAACAGGAAAAACAGCAACAAGTGAAGATGCAAATAATTCAATAAAAGAAATAAGAAACAAAATTGCTGAAATCTATGGACAAGATACAGCTTCAAGAGTTATAATACAATATGGCGGAAGTGTAAAAAGCACAAATGCAAAAGAACTATTTGAAATGTCAGACATAGATGGAGGACTAGTTGGAGGAGCCAGCTTAAAAGCAGAAGAATTCAGTAAAATAGTAAATTACTAAAAAGGACGGTAAATGTAGAAATGAAAGATAAATTAACAATGTTAATGATATTAGATGGTTTTGGAGACAATCCAAATAAAGATGGAAATGCAATAAAAATGGCAAAAACACCTAATATTGATAGACTAATGAAAAAATACTCTAATGTAGACATAGGAACAAGTGGGCTAGCAGTTGGACTACCAGAAGGACAAATGGGAAATTCAGAAGTAGGACACACAAACATTGGAGCAGGAAGAATTGTATATCAAGAATTAACAAGAATAACAAAATCAATAGAAGATGGAGACTTTTTCTCAAATCCAGAATTTATATCAGCAATTGAAAACTGCAAGAAAAACAATTCAAAATTACACATATTAGGACTTGTATCAGACGGTGGAGTTCATAGCCACAATAGACATTTATATGGACTTCTAGAAATGGCAAAAAGAAGAGACTTTGAAGATGTATATGTACATTGTTTCTTAGATGGTAGAGATACACCACCAGCATCAGCAGAAAGTTATATACTAAAATTACAAGACAAAATGAATGAAAAAGGTGTTGGAAAAATAGCTAGTTTATCTGGAAGATTCTATGCAATGGATAGAGATAAAAGATGGCAAAGAGTTCAAAAATGTTATGATGCACTAGTAAACGGAAAAGGAAACAAAGCTAATAGTAGCATAAAAGCAATTGAAGACTCATACCAAAAAGAAGTATTTGATGAATTTGTAGAACCAACAGTAATATGTAATGGAGAAGAACCAGTAGCAACAATAGGAAAAAATGATTCAGTAATATTCTTCAACTTCAGACCAGACAGAGCAAGAGAAATAACAAGAGCAATTGTAGATCCTAACTTTGATGGATTTGAAACAAAAAAAGACTTAAACACATATTTCGTATGTTTCACAAGTTATGATGAAACAATGCCAAATGTACACATTGCATTCAAAAAAGAACCACTAAAAAATACATTTGGAGAATATATAAGTAATAAAGGATATACACAACTAAGAATAGCAGAAACAGAAAAATATGCACATGTTACATTCTTCTTTAATGGTGGAGAAGAAAAACAATATGAAGGAGAAGACAGAATATTAGTACCATCACCAAAAGTAGAAACATATGACATGAAACCAGAAATGAGTGCATATGAAGTAACAGACAAAGTATTAGAAGCAATATCACAAGACAAATATGATTCAATAATTTTAAACTATGCAAATACAGACATGGTAGGACACACAGGAAGCTTACCAGCTGCAATAAAAGCAGTAGAAGCAGTAGATGAATGTGTAGGAAAAGTAGTAAAATTAGTAGAAGAAAAACAAGGAAATTTACTAATAACTGCAGACCATGGAAATGCAGAACAAATGATAGACTACAAAACAGGAGAACCACACACAGCACATACAACAAATCCTGTACCATTAATTTTGGTAACAGCAAATGAAAAACTAAAATTAAAATCAGGTGGAAAATTAGCAGATTTAGCACCAACAATGCTTGATTTAATGAATCTTGAAAAACCAGAAGAAATGACAGGAACAAGTTTATTAGATAAGGAATAAAAGGGATATGTTAAATCATACTAAAAAGATAAAACAAATCTATGAAAACATACAAAAAGAACTATTTTATATGATACCAGAAAAATGGGATAAACTGTATTTATATAGTTCCATAATAGACATGCCAGATGGGAAAAAAACGGGGGAACTATATTTTTACTATATTCCAAAAGGAATATTAAAGAAAAAACCAGTAAATGTTTATGAAATACCAAATAAATTCAATCTAGATGAAAATGAATATTTAGCATTAGTAAAATATTTATATGAAGGAATAAAACAAGTAAGAGAAGAATTTAGAAAATCCGAAATAACAGGAGAGTTATGGTCAAACATAACAATAACAATTCAAAACTTGAAATTCAAAGTAGAATATAACTATGAAGATTTGTTAAATAGCTATTTTGATAATTATGAAAGACACATAATTTGGAGATATGAATATTTAGGTATTGGTCATGAACAAGTAAGCAAAAAAGATAGAGAAATATTAGAAAGATATTTCAAAGGAGCAAAAGAACCAGTAAAAAAAGACGTTTATGAATCTGGAATTTATATAAAAGATGTTGGAAATCAAATAGGCTATAATACAGAAGAAATAGAAAAACCTAAAGAATCACAAGAGCCTAAAAAAAGAAGAAATCAAATTTTATTATCAGAAGAAGAAGTTAGAAAAATGAAAAATCAAGGTGGAGATTAAAAAATTGCCTACAAAATATGTTATTAATTTTAGGATAAATCCTAAACATATAAATAAACGCGGAACAAAATCAAAAATTGAAAGGAGCTAATAAAAATGATTTATTCAAAAGAATTAGAAGGAATGTGTACAGTAGCAAAAGGAGTTAACCATGGACCAGCACCAATTCCAGAAGAAGGAAAATGGGTAAAAGCAAAAGAAATAAAAGACATTTCAGGTTTAACACATGGTATAGGTTGGTGTGCACCACAACAAGGAGCTTGTAAACTAACATTAAATGTTAAAGATGGAATAATACAAGAAGCTTTAATAGAAACAATAGGATGTTCAGGAATGACACATTCAGCAGCAATGGCAGGAGAAATATTAACAGGAAAAACAATATTAGAAGCATTAAATACAGACTTAGTATGTGATGCTATAAATACTGCTATGAGAGAATTATTCTTACAAATAGTATATGGTAGAACACAAACAGCTTTCTCAGAAGGAGGACTTCCAGTAGGAGCAGGGCTTGAAGACTTAGGAAAAGGACATACATCACAAGTAGGAACAATTTATTCAAGTTCACTAAAAGGACCAAGATACTTAAACTTAGCAGAAGGTTATATAGTAGAATTAGGATTAGACAAAGATGACCAAATAATAGGTTATAAATATGTTCATTTAGGAAAAATGATGGACAACATAAAAGCAGGAATTGATCCTAAAGAAGCTATAGAAAAAGCTTCTGGTACATATGGAAGATTCAATGATGCAGTTAAGAAGATAGACCCTAGAGAAGCATAAAATTAATTAAAATCAGCAATCTGCACATTTTTATATAAATATTCAAACTTCGATGTACAAAAGTACACCTTCAGCTTGCCTATTTTTATAAAAATGCACATCTTACTAATTTAAATTAATTTTAGGAAAATAAAAATAAAACAAAATAAAGAGAAACCATAATTTTATAAGGAGGAATAGAAATGGCAGTAACATTTGAAAGTTATGAAAGAAGAATAGACCAAATAAAACCAGTAATGGAAAAATACGGAATAAAAGATTTTGAAGATGCATTAAAAATATGTACAGACAAAGGATTTAATCCATATGAAATAGTAAAAGGAGTACAACCAATATGTTTTGAAAACGCAGCTTGGGCATATACTTTAGGTGCAGCAATTGCAATCAAAAAAGGATGCACAAAAGCAGCTGACGCAGCAAAAGCAATAGGAGAAGGTTTACAAGCATTTTGTATCCCTGGTTCAGTTGCAGATGATAGAAAAGTTGGATTAGGACATGGAAACCTAGCTTCAATGCTATTATCAGAAGAAACAAAATGTTTTGCATTCTTAGCAGGACATGAAAGCTTTGCAGCAGCTGAGGGAGCTATTGGTATAGCAAAATCAGCAAACAAAGTAAGAAAAGAACCACTAAGAGTTATCTTAAATGGACTTGGAAAAGATGCTGCACAAGTAATATCTAGAATAAACGGATTTACATATGTAAAAACTGACTTCGACTTCTTTACAGGAAAAGTAAAAGTTGTAGAAGAAATACCTTACTCAGATGGTGAAAGAGCACAAGTTAGATGCTATGGAGCAAATGATGTAAGAGAAGGTGTTGCAATTATGTGGTTAGAAGATGTTGATGTATCAATTACAGGAAACTCAACAAACCCAACAAGATTCCAACATCCAGTAGCAGGAACATACAAAAAAGAAAGAATTGAAGCAGGTAAAAAATACTTCTCAGTTGCTTCAGGTGGTGGAACAGGAAGAACATTACACCCAGACAATATGGCAGCAGGACCAGCTTCATATGGTATGACAGATACAATGGGAAGAATGCATTCAGATGCACAATTTGCAGGAAGTTCATCAGTTCCAGCACACGTTGAAATGATGGGATTAATCGGTATGGGAAATAACCCTATGGTTGGTGCATCAGTAGCTGTAGCTGTTGCAGTAGAAGAAGCTATGAAATAAATGATAATACTGGATTATAGTAATTTTATATGATATTAAAAAGAAACGTGGATAAATACCAAAATACGGTTTTGTCCACGTTTTTCCATAACTAAATTATTTTTTACACATGGGTTAAATATGCAGTAAAAATATATTGACAAAACTTATTAGCATGCTAAAATACAGTGTGAATATAGAAAAAATATTTTGATACATATAAATTGAAATTCACATAAAAGAATGTTATAATATTGTAAATGTCACATATAATATAGTAGGAGATGATAAGATGGCAACAAAGAGTTTTTTTAAAGAAATAACCATAAAAAATAGAAAATCAGCTAATAAATTTATTAATGCTTTAGAAAATGCAGAAAATAAAAAATCTAAAGTTATAAAGATAAATAAAATGGTTGAAAATATAACAGATGGTGAAACAATAAGGAAGATATTCAAAAAGTAAAATATGGGATATAAGATAATAAATCTAAAAGACATTTACAGTGAACTTGGGGAACAAGAGACAAAAGAAATATTAAGTAGATACAAATGTGATTTAAATCGAGATGTAGAATATTTTTTAAAAGAAAAAGCAATAGTTTTTTCAAAACAAGATATAGCAAGAACTTATATTGTTACAAGTCAATATAGAGAACAAGAAGTAATAGTAGGGTATTTTGCTATAACGAACAAAGTTACTAATATAAAAAAGGTAAAATTAAGTGAAACAAAAAGAAAAAAATTATTAAAATTTGCAATATATGATAAAGAAAGTAAAAGCTATAATATTTCGTTACCACTGATAGGCCAATTAGGGAAAAATTATGATAATGGATATAATGATTTGATAAGTGGAGATATATTATTAAAAATGGCTTGCGATAAAATTAAAGAGGCGCAAGAACTAATGGGCGGAAGATTTGTCTTTTTGGAATGTGAAGATAAAGCGAAATTAGAAGAATTCTATCAAAATAATGGATTTGTATGTTTCGGAAAAAGAAATTTAGAAAAAGATGAAAGAAATAAAAATGAAGGAGAATATTTACTTCAAATGTTAAAAGATTTAAGCAGATACGAAATAGACTAGAAAGACTAAAAACAATTGTTGAAACAAAAAACTTCTAACTGTAATAAGTTGGAAGTTTTTTATATAACTAATTATGGATTGCATCTTGAACAAGGAGTATATCCTTGAGCTTTAGCAGAACTTACATTAATAGCAGATTGACTCTTTTTCAAATAAGAACAGCCACTTCTATGATACTTTTTACCAGTATTAGTAATATATACAGTATAGCTTTGAGAACTAGCAGTAGAAGAAACTATGAAATGATTGAAAATACTGGATTACAGTAATTTTATATGATATTAAAAAGAAACGTGGATAAATACCAAAATATGGTTTTGTCCACGTAAATTTTTTTAACCACATAATAAATAAAAATCCTGTATTGCTACAGGATTTTTAACGTATTCTTTAAAATGCTGTACATAATAACAAGTATTACACAGCAACGTGTTCTTAATACATTATACTAAATATTATACACAGAGTCAAGAAAAATATTACTAATTTAGAAAGAATTTTTTAATCTTTTCATCAATTAATTGCATTTTTTCATTTGAAATTTTTACACCAGATAATATATCAAAATCTTTTTTGGGATTATATATTCTTTGTTTACTTATAGTTGTAATTTGATTAATTAATGCAACACTACCACTTTTCATTTGTTGTAACTCTTGTTCTATTTTTTTAGACAATTCTAATTTTTCAGAGTTGTCTTTTAAAATGCTTCGTATTTGTTGTAGTTTATAATTTTTTATTATGCGTTCTTCTTCGGTATTTTCAGGTAAAAATAAGAATTTTTCCAATTCTTCCTTGCAATGGCTAATACGAGTTTCTACTATTTTTATTATTTCATTATTTTTTCTAGCAAGACAATTATAAATATCATCACCTAATAACACGGAAGTTTTACGGATCTTTGTAGATGGTTTTACAGAAGATAAAGGAATTACTGTTAATGTTGAAAAAGACCTAGCATTTTTCTTATCAAGTACTATACAATAATGCAATCCACCTTCTTCATTTCCTACATTAAATCCTAAATTTACCTTGATAACATCACCACGGGAATAACTTTTTAAAGAAGCTGAATTAAAGTTTTCTTCTTGTTCTATATAGTGAATATAATCTTTTAACCAATAAGAAAATAAATTGGCCTTTTTAATATGTTTTTTATCACCTAAAAGACAAGTATCTAAATATCTATTTAACTCAGAAATCGCTTCATTTTTATTATTTACTATTTTATAATTTTCTTCATTATTATTTTCCATAATATTCTCTCCTAACTATTAAGACAATAATATTAAACATTATATAATATAAAATACAAAAAAACAATAAAATTTCCAAAATATTACAATATAAGACAGAAAATATTTTTTACGTTAACTACTTTCTTTTTCTAAAATACTATGGTATAATAATAACAGTTGGCAAATAAAGGAACAAAATAAAGGAGGATTTTAATATGTTATTTTTATTAATAGTATTTGTAGCTATATTAGTGGTAGCCGCAATGTCAATAAAAATCGTTAAACAATCTGAGGTATATATTATAGAAAGATTAGGAAAATTTTATAAAGTAGCAGATGCAGGACTTACAATAATAATACCTTTTCTAGACCATGTAAGAAGTGTTGTAAGCTTAAAACAACAAACAATGGACGTACCACCTCAAGGCGTTATTACAAAAGACAATGTTACAATAACAATAGACACAGTAGTGTTCTATCAAATAACAGATCCAGCAAAAGCAGTTTATGAAATTCAAAGTTTAAAGAAAGGTATTGAATACTTAGCAATAACAACAATTCGTGACATCATAGGAAAAATGAATTTAGATGAAACATTCAGTTCTAGAGATGGAATAAACAATCAATTAAGAATAGTATTAGATGAAGCTACAGACAGATGGGGATGTAAAATAGACAGAGTTGAAATAAAAGATATTAACCCACCAGCAGACATCAGAGATGCAATGGAAAAAGAAATGAATGCAGAAAGAAATAAAAGAGCAATGATTCTAGAATCAGAAGCACAAAGACAATCAGCAATAACAATTGCAGAAGGTAAAAAACAAGCTGCAATATTAGAAGCAGAAGCAGACAGTGAAGCAAAAGCAAGAAGAGCAGCCGGTGAAGCACAAGCTATAAGAGAAGTTGCAGAAGCAAAAGCACAAGAAATTCAAATGATTTATGATGCAATGAAACAAGCAGACCCTAATGATAAACTAGTTCAATTAAAATCATTAGAAGCATTAGAAGAAGTTGCAAAAGGTGAAGCAAATAAAATATTTATACCATTTGAAGCAACTAGTGCATTAAGCTCATTAGGAGCAATGAAAGAAGTAATGACAGATAAATCTGATAAAAAGAAAAAAGAATAATTATAAAAGTTTAAGCAAGTCATAGAAGGCTTGCTTTTTACTGTTAGGAGAATAGTATAAAAGGAATAGAAATTATAGATTAGTGTAAAATAATAACAGAAGAAAAAAGCAAATATGTGGAAAAAAGTTCGTGTACAAACCAATTGCAAAACTATAAAATATGCTTAGAGAGAAAAGGAGAAAAACATATGATGAATCAAAGGGAAAATACCAAAGGAATTACATTAATAGCATTAGTAATTACTATTATCATATTATTAATTTTATCAGGTGTTTCAATAGCAATGTTAACAGGAAATAACGGGATTTTAATACAAGCACAAAATGCCAAAAAAGAAATTGGTGAGAAAAGTGAATTAGAAAAAATACAAATAGCAGTAGAAGGTCTTCTAATTAATAAATCTTTAAATGAAACAAACTTAAAAAAAGAGCTATCAAATAGTGGATTTGAAATAAAAGAAAACGAAAATTTCTTCAAAAATAATAATTCATATTTTTTTTTCGGGAAAAATCTGTATCAAATAGGCTTGGATGGAAAAATCAAAATCGAAGATTTAGATTATAATTTTTTTGAAATTAGTAAAGTTAATGAGTGTCGTAATACGAATCAAGTGTCTGGAAGAGCATACGGTTACATTGAAGATAATATGCTAGTTTCAGTCATGGGAAGCTATGGCTGGGCAACATATTGGGATAATGGATTACCAGAATATATGCCAACTGGCACATATAATCTAAGTTTTGAAGTGTACATTCCAAACTCAACAAGTGAAAATAGAGTTAATTATGGAATATTTAATTTTAATAGAGAAAAAGAATATACAAAAATATTAGAAAACTTGGAAAAAGAAAAATGGATAAAAGTAAATAAACAAGTAGAAATTAGAGCTAATCAAAACAATCGTGTATTATTGCAAGCATATGATGGTAGAGATGACTATAAAAATCAAATTATGAAATTTAGAAATGTTTCAGTAACATTTGACCATTACTAAAATATAAAAGAGACTTAATAAAAAATCCTAAAGTATTTAACTTTACGAATTTAAACTTAAAGTTATTATAACAATAAAGAATACAAAAATCAAGAAAAAATAGCAGAAATCAAATATAGATTTTGCTATTTTTTTATATAACAAATAATAAAGAAAAAAGTAAGAAAAGTCTAATATTAAAGAACTTAAGGAAGAATTATTTTCTTTAAGTTAAATACTTTAGGAAAGAATGGAGAAAAAATGAACAAAACAGAAGAAAACACAGGAATTACATTAATAGCATTAATAATAACAATAATAGTCTTATTAATTTTAGCAGGAGTGTCAATAGCAACACTAACTGGAAGTAATGGCATAATAAACCAAGCAAATGAAGCAAAAGTCAAAAGCACAATATCACAAATAAAAGAAGAAATAGAATTATATAAAACAGGGGAATACTTAAATGGAAAAGAAGGAGAAGAAGCATATCCAATAGCAAAAACAGAAGAAGGGCAAAAGATAACAATAAAAGATATGTTAACAAAAGAGGAATTACTAAAATTACCAGAAGAATTAAAATATCAAATGTTAAGTATGCAATCAGAAAATTTTGGTAATACAATTCCTAGTATAGATAACTTAGACTATACAAAATTTTACAAACTAGACACAAATATAATTCAAAGTACAAAAGAATATAAAGACAAACTTGTAATATTTATTAAAGGGGACAATTACAAAGTAATACATATAGATGGAATAAATTATGAAAATAGTAAAATAAATATAATAATACCATTAAACAATGAGGAAGATCCTAAATATGTAGCAACATCAGAAAATGTGTATAAACTTTATGGAAATGGAACAGTAAAAGTAATAGGACAAAAAAATGCTATGTCAGGTATATCTAATGAAGAATATAAAAAATTTAATGAAGCACAAGAATTAAATTTGGAAAAAATAAACGAAACAACAGGAAATAAAATGAATTTGCCTGCAAAAAAAATATATATATCAAGTGGAACTATATATGTAATAGACCAAGATAATGAATTATGGGCATGGGGAGATAACTCATATAATAAATTAGGTCAAGGAAATTCTTACCTAGTTACAGAACCAACCAAAATATTAGAAGGAAGAACAGAAGGTGCAGAAGGTGTAAAAGCAAAAAATGTATGGGCAGGAGTACTAAATACATTTGTTATAGATGAAGACGGAAATGTTTGGATGTGTGGTAATAATGCAAGTGGTCAATTAGGACAAGGAAATACAAGCACATACAGTAATTACGTAAAAGTAAATGGATTAGAAGGAAACAAAATTCAAGAAGCATGGTTAAGTTTAGGCAATCAAAGTACTAATGTTTTTGTTAAATATAATGATGGTACAATATATGCAGCAGGTACAAATTATTATGGAACATTGGGAATAGGAAAAAAGGATGAATATCAAACAACATACATAAATATAAGCCAATATGATGAAAATATAAGTAATGTAAAAAAGATAGAACCATTTGGAGAAAATGCAGCAATGCTTAAAGAAAATGGTGAATTATATATGTGTGGATATAACTATAATGGTTCATTAGGAACAGGAGATACAGTAGATAGAACGAAATTTGAGAAAGTAGCCGAAAATGTAAAAGATGTAAAATTATATGCCAACAGATATTCATATATAGATGAAAATGGAAATGTATATAAAATTACAAATAGTGTTAGTAAAAAAGTGAATACTACATCAGCTACACAATTATTATATAATGAGAATATAATAATTAATGGAAGTTTATGTGATTTTAATGGTACAAAATTATTAAATTTTTCAAATATAAAACCAGTAGAAAATGTGCATGGGAATTTAGCTTTTGAAACTAATGGAAAAGTATATATCGCTGCTATAAATATTAGTAATCCAAAATCAAGAGAATATACTACTTTACAAACAATATTTCAAGACGCAATATTTATGCAAGGAAACAAAGGAAATATAAATATTGTAAATAAAAAAGGTGAAATATATGAAAATTTGAAAATAAATTCAGAAATAACAAATGTTAAGAAAATTATGGCATCACCACCAAGCAATAAATATATAATAACAAACGGGAATAAAGGTTATGCGAAAGGAACTAGTTGTGCTGGAACATGGGGAGAGGTGGCTTATAGAGAAAATTATACAGCAATTATGAAAAATGAAAAAGAAGAGTTGGAGAACATTAAAGAAATATATGTATCACAAAAAGGATTTGCATCAATAATAACTACAAATGATAATAAAATATATTGGGCAGGATCAGATGAATTTATAAAATTACCTAATATATCAGGAGATATAGTGTATATAGGAATGGGAAATATAACTAAATATCCAAAGGAAGTAACAAGTGAAACACTAAATAAAATAAAAGATAAAATAAAAGATATAAAATTTGATATGTCAAATACACGGAGGCATACAAGGAAGTAATACATTGATATTAACAGAAAACGGAGAATTGTATACAATATCAAATAATGTTAATATGTCAGGAAATAATAGAAAAACGAAAGATTTTGAAAAATTAACAATAAAAGAAGGAACAACAGTTACAAATATAGAAACAGCAGCAGGGTTATCAATTGCAGTTCTAAGTAATGGTGAAATATATGGTTGGGGATATAATACCTATGGAATATTAGGAGATGGCTACGAAATAGGTGCAATATATAATACACCAGTAAAAATGAATTTGCCTAACAATATAAAATCAGTAACTTTAGGAGATGGATTTGCACTATTTGTAAGCAAATCTGGTGAAGTATATGGAATAGGAAGAAATGATTATGGACAATTAGGAACAGGAAATAGTGAAGGAACAAGCACATTTGTTAGATGTCCAGAATTAGAAAAATAATTAATAAAAATACCTTTTAAGATATGAAAAATATCAAAAAAGGTATTTTTAATTTTAAAAGAATAAAACAAATAAATTTGCACATAATATAAATACAAAATTAAAAAGAAGGTGTGCAATATGGATAAAAAAGAAAAACAAGAAAAATTTAAACAAGAGAGTTTAGCAGAAGTAGGAGAAGACACAACAAAATATGGAGAATTTGTAAGTTCATATTTTGCATGGATATCATTACCAATGCAAAAAGAAAGAGTAGAAGAATTAGAAAAAATGACAAAAAACAAAGAAAAGAACAGAAAAAATTAGAAAAAATGAGATAATAAAAGAAACTAAAAGAAAAATAAAAGTCAAAAGGTCAAAGAAAGTCAAAAAGAACTTTGCAAAAAAACGAAAGCAGAGTATAATATATTATAGGTCAAAGAAAGTCAAAGACAAAACAAAAGCAAAATAGGAGATGAAGAAAATGGGAATTTCAGATATGATAGAAGAATTTATCAAAGATTTATTTGATGAACAAAATGAAGCAATAGAAATACAAAGAAATGAATTAGCAGAACAATTTAAGTGTGTACCATCACAAATAAATTATGTAATATCAACAAGATTCAAGCCACAACAAGGATATTATGTAGAAAGTAAAAGAGGTGGCGGAGGCCATATAACAATAAAAAAAGTAAAAAGTGACAAAGAAGATTATTTATTACATATAATAAAAAACATAGGAAATTCACTAACAGCAAACGAAACAGATATATTAATAAGTGACTTTCTATCTTACAACATAATAACAGCCAAAGAAGCAAAACTATTAAAAGTTGCGACAAGTGACAATGTTTTAAGATTGCCAAAAGAGCTCAAAGATGAAACAAGAGCAAGAATATTTAAAAACATGTTATTAAACATAGAATAAAGGAGGAGATTAATATGTTATGTAACAATTGTGGAAAAAGAGAAGCAAACGTAAAATATACTGAAACAATAAATGGAAAAACAAGAAAACTAAACTTATGTGAAGAATGTAGCAAGGAGTTAGGAATAGATCAAATTGACTTTAGTATGCCATTTGATTTTACAGGATTTTTTGATGATTTTATGGAAGAATTTAGAATGCCAGAATTAATACCAATGATAGGAGATTTTGATGAAACAAGAATTATGCCAACAAGAAAAATAGCAAGAAGAAATGCAGAAAATATAAGAAACAAAGAAAAAATAGGCAAAACTATTGACGAAAAAATAAACAATAGAAATACACAAAAAGAGAACGAAGAAAAAACGCAAAAAGAAATATTGCAAGAAAAACTAGAAAAAGCAATAAAGGAAGAAAGGTATGAAGATGCAGCAAAGATAAGAGATGAAATTGCTAAATTAAATTAATGCAAAGAATACCAAATAAAATAAAAAATATTAATATAAGATAGGAGAGTGATAATATGACTTATAAATTTACTAATATAGCAAAAAAAGCAATAGAACTTGCAAATGCATTAGCATTGGAATTAGGACACAACTATATAGGAACAGAACATATTCTATATGGATTAGCCAAAGAAGAAAACGGAGTAGCAGCTAAGGTTTTAGAAAACCAAGGAGTAAAACCAGAAAATATAATTGATGAAATAGATTTGTTAGTAGGGCATGAAACACCAATTGAAGCAACATTAGGATTTACACCAAGAACAAAAAGAGTAATAGAAAATGCTTTTATAGAATCAAGAAAACTAGGATATAGTTACATAGGAACAGAACACCTATTAATAGGAATTTTAAGAGAAGCAGACAATATTGCAGCAAGAATATTATTAGATTTAGATGTAAACATTCCTAAACTATATAATGAAATAATAAAAGTAATAAATGAAGGCGAAGACTATGTGCAAAACAGTAACAATAAAACAGAAAAAAGAAATGCAAATAGTAAATTAGGACCAACACTAAAACAATTCGGGGAAGACCTAATAGAAAAAGCAGAAGCTGGAAAACTAGATCCGATAATAGGAAGAAAAAAAGAGATAGAAAGAATCATTCAAATACTATCAAGAAGAACAAAAAATAATCCATGTTTAATAGGAGAGCCAGGTGTTGGTAAAACAGCAGCAGTAGAAGGATTAGCTCAAAAAATTGTATCAGGAGACGTTCCAGAAATACTAAAAGATAAAAGAGTAGTAACAATGGATATTTCAGGAATGGTAGCTGGCAGTAAATACAGAGGAGACTTTGAAGAAAGACTAAAAAAAGCCTTAGAAGAAGTAAAAAAAGCAGGAAACATAATTCTATTTATAGATGAAATTCATACAATAGTAGGAGCTGGCGCAGCAGAAGGAGCAATAGATGCAGCTAATATTTTAAAACCAATGCTTGCAAGAGGCGAAATACAATTAATTGGTGCAACAACATTAAATGAATACAGAAAATATATAGAAAAAGATGCGGCACTTGAAAGAAGATTTAGCCCCGTAATATTGGGAGAACCTAGTCAAAATGACACAATCAAAATTTTAAAAGGAATAAGAGACAAATATGAAGCGCATCATGGTGTAAAAATAACAGATGAAGCAATAGAATCAGCAGTAAAAATGTCTGTAAGATATATAAATGACAGATTTTTACCAGATAAAGCAATAGACTTAATAGATGAAGCATCATCAAGAGCAAAACTAAAAACATATACAGAGCCAGAAAACATAAAAAAATTAGAAGAACAAATAGAAGAAATAGAAAAAAACAAAGAAGAAGCAATAAGAACACAAAAATTTGAAAAAGCAGCAGAATTGAGAGATGAGCAAAAAGCTCTGAAAGATAAATATGAAAAAGAATCTAAAAAATGGAAAAATAAAAGCAATAAAGAAATTATAAATATAACAGAAGAAAATATAGCAGAAGTAATATCAAGTTGGACAGGAATACCAGCAAATAAGATAACAGAAGATGAAAACAAAAAATTAAAAGAGCTAGAAAAAACATTACATGAAAGAGTAATAGGACAAGATGAAGCAGTAGAAGCTGTTGCAAAAGCAATTAGAAGAGGCAGAGTAGGATTAAAAGATCCTAAAAGACCAATAGGTTCATTCTTATTCTTAGGACCAACTGGTGTAGGTAAAACAGAATTATCAAAAGCATTAGCACAAAGTCTTTTTGGTGATGAAAACGCTATGATAAGAATAGACATGTCAGAATATATGGAACCACATTCAGTAGCAAAATTAATTGGTTCACCTCCAGGATATGTGGGATTTGATGAAGGTGGTCAATTAACCGAAAAAATAAGAAGAAAACCATATTCAGTAGTATTATTTGATGAAATAGAAAAAGCCCATCCAGATGTAATGAATATGTTATTACAAATTCTAGAAGATGGTAGACTAACAGATTCTAACGGAAGAACAGTAAACTTTAAAAACACAGTAATAATAATGACATCTAATATAGGAGCAAGACTAATAACAGACAAAAAAGCATTAGGATTTGCTAAAAATGAAGAAGACAAAAAAGCTAAAAGCGATTATGAAAATACAAAAAAAGAAGTTATGGAAGCATTAAAAAGAGAACTAAGACCAGAATTCATAAATCGTATAGATGAGATAATAGTATTCCATAAATTAACAGATAAAGAAATAGACAAAATTATAGATATAATGCTAAAAGAAGTAGAAGCAAGACTAAAAGCTCAAAAAATAAAAATAGAAATAATGCCAGAAGTAAAGAAACTAATTGCCAGCAAAGGTATAGATAAAAACTTTGGTGCAAGACCACTTAGAAGAACAATTCAATCAGTATTAGAAGATAGATTAGCAGAAGAAATACTAGATGGTAACTTACAAAAAAATAAATTAACAAAAATAGGCGTAAAAGATGAAAAAATAGTAGTTTTGTGATATAATATGCTAGCAAAAACAAAAAAATAGGTGGTAGCAATGTTAGAAAAAATAAACAAAACAGGAGATATAAAAAAATTAAATATAGATGAACAAAAAATGCTAGCTGAAGAAATAAGAAAATATATACTTGAAATAGTATCTAATAATGGTGGGCATTTAGCATCAAACTTAGGAGTTGTAGAGCTAACAATAGCTCTACACTCTGTATTTAATTTACCAGAAGATAAAATTGTATGGGACGTGGGACATCAAACTTATATCCACAAAATTTTGACAGGTAGAAAAGAACAATTAAAAAATATAAGAAAATTAGATGGACTAGCAGGATTTCCTAAAACAAACGAATCAAGTGCAGACTGTTTTAATACTGGACACAGTAGTACATCAATTTCAGCAGCATTAGGTATGGCAAGAGCAAGAGACATAGAAGGAAAAAGCAACAATGTAGTTGCAGTAATAGGAGATGGAGCATTAACAGGAGGAATGGCTCTAGAAGCATTAAATGATGCTGGTTGTAGTCAAACTAGACTAACAGTAATATTAAATGACAATGAAATGAGTATATCCAAAAATATTGGTGGAATAAATATGTTACTTAGTAAATTAAGAACAAAAAGAAGTTACACAAAATCAAATGTATCTATGAAAAACATAATAAACAAAATACCAGTAGTAGGAAAGCCATTTGTAAAAACAGTACAAAGATTAAAAAGAAGCATAAAACAATTAATAATTCCCAAAATGTATTTTGAAGATATTGGATTTAGATATTTAGGACCAGTAGATGGACACAACCTAGAAGAATTAGAAAGAATGTTAACAATCAGTAAACAACTAGAAGGACCAGTGTTAATCCATGTATTAACTAAAAAAGGAAAAGGATATGAAATAGCAGAAAAAAATCCTGATAAATTTCATGCAACTGCACCATTTGATATAAAAACAGGGAAAACAAAAACTAAAAAAGGCAAAGATTATTCAAAAGTATTTGGAGATAAATTAATAGAATTAGCAAGTAAAAATGAAAAAATTGTAGCAATAACAGCTGCAATGAAAGATGGAACAGGACTAAAAGAATTTGCAAATAAATTTCCGAAAAGATTTTTTGATGTAGGAATAGCAGAACAACACGCATTATGTTTAGCTGCCGGAATGGCAAGTCAAGGCATAATACCAGTAGTTCCAATATATTCATCATTTTACCAAAGAGCATATGATCAAGTAATACATGACATAGCACTTCAAAATTTACCTGTAATAATGTGTGTAGACAGAGCAGGAATAGTAGGAGCAGACGGAGAAACACACCAAGGGACTCTAGATATGGCGTTTTTTAGACTAGTACCAAATTTAACAATAATGGCACCAAAAGATTTTAAAGAATTAGAAGACATGCTAGAATATGCTGTAAATCTTAAAAAGCCAGTAGTAATAAGATATCCAAGAGGCGGAGAATCAAACGAAAAATTTGAAAAACACGAAGAAATTAGAGAAGGAAAAGCAGAAATATTAAAACAAGGAAAAGATATTTCAATAATTGCAATAGGAAAAACAGTATCAAGAGCAATAGAAGTTGCAAAAATGTTAGAAAATGAAAAAATAGAAGCAGAAGTTATAAATGCAAGATTCTTAAAACCATTAGATATTGAAGCAATAAAAAAATCAATTGAAAAAACAAAAAATGTAATAACAATTGAAGATGGCACAATAATTAATGGGCTAGGAACAGCAACAAAAGAACTTATAATAAATGAAAACATGGAAAATATAAAAATTAAATCATATGCATATCCAGATGAATTTATAAAACATGGAAGTGTTGAGGAATTAGAAAAAATATACAGTCAGGATGCAAAAAGCATATATGAATACATATTAGAAAAGCGAAAGGAAAAATAAAATGAACAAACAAGAAATGTTAAGAGATTATAAAAAGCCAGAAGACAAAATGTGTTTATCACAAGTACTAGATAAAATAGAAAGCTCAGCAAATAGAAATAAAATAGAATATACAGACTTTTTAGATATGTACCAAACAGCATTAGTAGAAACTTTTTTAAGAAAAAATAACTTTCAAAATTACAAATTATATGGTGGATATGAAGAAGCGGAAAGAAAAATATTAATTGTTTATCCAGAAAAATACAATGAAGAAATGCTTGCAAAAAACTATAACAAAATGATAAGCATATTAAGAATCCAACTTCCAGATGAAGAACAAGGTAAACTTGTACATAGAAATTATTTAGGTGGAATAGTAAAACTAGGATTAAAAAGAGAAAAAGTAGGAGATATATTAGTTTCAAATGATGGAGCTGATATTATAGCTAAAAAAGAATTTATTGATATTCTAAAAAATGAATTGCCTTCACTTACAAGGTTTGAAAATAGCACATTTGAAGAAAAAACTTTAAATGAATTAAAGAAAAAAGAAATAAAAATTGAAGAAATTAAAATTATAGTTCCATCTTTAAGATTAGATAATATCGTATCAGATCTAGCAAAAACATCAAGAAATAAAGCAAGCCAAATTTTGGCAAGTGAAAGAGTTTTTGTGAATGGACAAAATGAAACTAAGCCATCAAAACAAATAAAACAAAATGACATTATTACAATACGCGGAAAAGGTAGATTTGTAATAAAAGATTTTGTTGGTACTACCAGAAGTGGAAGAACTGTAATACTTATTGAAAAATATATTTAATAAAAAAGAAAAGCATAGCTAATTGACTTATGCTTTTTTTGTCAGTATAATACTAATATCATACAATTAGGAGATTTTATTATGAACATAAATTTAAAGAAACTTGAATTTAACAAAATATTAGATATTCTTCAAAGCTATTGTCTTACAAATATGGGAAAAGACATGGCATATTCTTTATTACCAAAAAGCACAAGAAAAGAAGTATCACAATTACTAGCAGAAACTGATGAAGCCATAAATTTAATTTATAGAAACTCAACACCTGCATTTTCTAATATTGAACCTATTGATATTACACTAAAAAACTTAGAAAATGGAGCTACACTTTCATGTAAATCAATATTGAATTTGTGCCTTATTTTTAAGCTTTCACACAATTTAAAAGAATATTTTAACAAAGACTTTTTAAACACTGAAGACTATCCAATTTTGTCTAACTTGTTTAATAATTTATATTCAAATAAAAGCATTATAGATGTCGTTAATGCTTCTATTTTAGATGAACATACAATATCTGACTCGGCATCAAGTGTGTTATCTGACATTAGAAGAAAACAAAGAAAATTAGAACAAGACATTCGCTCAAAACTGAATAGCATGTTACATTCAAAATATGTTCAAGAAAGCATAATTACTGTTAGAAATGATAGATTTGTTATTCCAGTAAAAGAAGAATATCGCGCATCAGTAAAAGGTTTTGTACATGACATATCAAATGCAGGTTCAACTGTTTTTATTGAGCCTATTGCTGTTTTTGAAATGAACAATGAACTTAACAAACTAAAAATGGAAGAAGAGCTAGAAATAGAAAGAGTTTTGCAAAAACTTTCATCTTTATTTATACCATATTCAGAACAATTAAGCTTAGACATTGAGATTATTGGTAATCTAGACTACATTTTTGCCAAAGCAAAATATGCAAAAAAAATAAATGGTATTATACCAAAAATCAATGAAAATAAAGAATTAAATTTTATAAATGCAAAACATCCATTAATTTATGCAAATAAAGTTGTTCCTATTAGTGTTAATCTAGGACATGATTTTTCAACTTTATTAATAACAGGTCCAAACACAGGAGGAAAAACTGTTACATTAAAAACCATTGGACTTCTTTCATGTATGGCATGTTCAGGGCTTGCAATACCTTGTGAAAACGGTTCTAGCATATATGTTTTTGACAACATTTTTGCAGACATAGGAGATGACCAAAGTATTAGTGACTCACTTAGTACTTTTTCTTCACATATTGTTAATATTGTTGAAATTATAAAAAAGGCAACTTCAAATTCTTTAATTTTAGTTGACGAGTTGGGATCTGGAACAGACCCAATAGAAGGGGCTAATCTTGCAATTAGTATTTTAGATTATTTCAAGCAAAAAACATGTTTAACAATAGCAACAACTCACTATCAGGAATTAAAACAATACGCTTTAATAACAGAAGGATTTGAAAATGCATCTGTTGAATTTAATGTAAAAACAATGACTCCAACATATAGATTACTAGTTGGAATCCCGGGGAAAAGTAATGCATTTGAAATTAGCAAAAATTTAGGATTAGACATGTCTATTATAGAAAAGGCTAAAAGCATGATGTCTTCTGAACAAACAAACTTTGAAGAACTTTTGAAAAATATTTATGATAATAAATCAAAAATTGAAAAGGAAAAAGAAGAAATTGATATAAAACTAAAAAACATTGATAAATTAGAGAAATCGTTAATTTCTGACAAAAATGAATTAAAAGAAAAAGAACAAGAAATAATAATAAAAGCTAAAAATAAAGCAAGAGATATTTTGCTAGAAGCAAAAGAAGATGCAAATGAAATTATAAAAGAACTAAATAACATTCATAATAGCTCTAAAGATGCCAATAACTTAAGAAACCAATTAAATAGTAAAATAAAAAATGTCAGCAATTCTGAAAATTCAGAATTTGAAACGAAAGCTTCAAACCCAAGTTTAAATCCAAAAGACATTAACAAAAATATGGAAGTTTTTGTTAAGAGCCTAGGAAAAAATGGAACTATAATTTCAAATATTTCAAAATCAAATGAAGTTCAAGTTCAGGTTGGTTTTATGAAATTGAATGTTTCTATTTCAGACCTAGAAAAAGTACACTCAGACAAATCCGCTAAAATTGAAACTTCAAAAAACACTTCTGGATATACAAGTATTTCAAAATCAAGAACAGCAAAATCTGAAATTAATGTTATTGGATTAACTGTCGAAGATGCAATTTTTGTGGTTGATAAATTTTTAGATGATTCAGCTTTGGCTAAGTTAAAAACTGTTAGAATTGTCCATGGAAAAGGAACACGGAAAATTACGCGATGGAATCCATAGATTTTTAAAGTCTAATGTACATGTGAAGTCTTTTAGACTAGGTACTTATGGTGAAGGCGAAATGGGTGTTACTGTGGTAGAACTTAAATAATAAACTAAAAAAGCTCCAATTAGGAGCTTTTTAGTTAAATTGAATCAGACTTTGCATCTACCAAAACTATTTGTCTTCTGAACCATGTTGTGATGCTGCAGTATATAAATCTTCAATCAGATCGCGTTCGGTTTCTTTTACACAATTTTGTAAGAATTTTTTATCTTCAAAAATTTTGCAAATTTTTTCATCATAAAAAGAATCTTTATTAGCAATTAAATCGCTAAGCATTTTAAAAAATATTCCAGTTATAATTGCCTCATCTACATAGGCGGAAAATAGTTCTGGATTCGAAAAATATTCTTTTAGAATACTATTTTCTCCGTATTTTCTTTCAAAATTTAATATATTCTTTTGAATATTTTCAAAACTTTCTTTTAATAAGTCTTGAAAAAAATCAGCATACCATTGTTCATTTATTCTATTGAGTATATTATTTTTTGACGTTAGAATATAAATGTCATGTGTAGGAACTGTAAAGTCTAACTCATAATCAGAATTAGAATGATATTTAGCTAAGCATGCTCTTTTAATTTTTTTGTAATCTTTCATTTTTCGTCCTCTTTTCTTTAGTATGGTTAGGCTTTTATAAAAGCCTAAAAACTGCATCATAGTCAAATTGACTATGTGAATATTATACAACTTTTCAAAGATTATGTCAATTTCTTGGAAAAATTTTATGCTGGCACTGCCTAGAAAAAATTTATACTGGCGGTTGTTGAAGGTTGTTGAAGGTTGTTGAAAATAAATTTAGCATATGGTATATTAATAATGGAAGATATGTAATAATGAAATTGATAAAATTAATAATTTAGATGGGATCGCAAAAATCCTAAAAAACTATTATAATGTGGAGATAAATAAGTGAACAAAGAAATTTTAAAAATAGATAAATTTAATATAGTTAGTGATGAAGAAAATTATTATTTCTTTAGAGCATTGAATATGGCAGATAATAATGACATTGAGAAGAAAATAACAACTTCATCAAATGGTAAAATAGAAAAAATAAGAACAGATAGGGAAAGATATGATGGAACAGCAAAATATAAAGAAGATTCAACAATATCTCTTGAAGAAATATATGACCATATAAAAATGCATTATAGAAGAGATACTAACTGTATATCTTTAACTTCAAACGCTAATATTGCCATAAACTATGGTAGAGGCTCATATACAGATAAATATGTAATGATAAAAGTGCCTAAAAAAGAATTTGGAGAGGAAACAGTTGAAGCAGGGCAATATATGTTGCAAGAATTGTATTCTAAAATAGAAAAATCTATAGATGAATTGCCAAGAGACTTGAAATATGAAATTTTAGAGGTATTTTCGAATATAGATAATGCAAACGAAAAAAAGGAGTTACAAGAAATAATTACAAAACGATATACTGCACCAAATGAAGAAGTAAATCCTAAAAATGCACATCCAAGAAAAGGCATTAAATATAGTGCACCTAAATCAAGAATTAGTAGTTATCAATCATTAAATGAAGCACAATTACTAGAGGTAAATAAAATATATGCAAAACTTGCAGTGCTGGAAAATGAAAATATTTTAGAACATGTAATTCCACATTCTTCAAATTCTAAATTAAGAGAAACAATAGGAAATGCATTTTCATCTACTGAAGTAATTCATTATGGAGAAATAAACAAAAATGAAATTATCGAAGTACCGAAAGAAATTGTTGATTTATTTTCATTAATACAACAAATAAATGGGATAGATAAAAATAAAGTAGAAGAAATAAAAAAAGAGTTATTAATTGCTGTGCAAAATGGAAAAGAAATTCCTAAAATACCAGAAATAGAAAACAATTTAAAAGATGATATATCAATAGAAGAAATGTACTCATTAACAGATGGAAAAGTTGAATATAGCAAGGCAAATTCTATTGTGAAAAATATGTTCTATTTAAGTAAAGCAAGAAAAAATGCAATAGAACTTTCAAATGTGTTGAATGAAATACTTGAAAACGATTCAAGATTTCAAGATACAATTCAATATATAAGAGAAAATGGATTTAGAGTTGAACCTGAAATAATATCAAGAAGAAGTGGCAAAGGAGTAAAAATAAGCGAATCTGTTAATTTAGATTTAACAGAAAATGAACAAATATTAGCAGATGAAATCAAAAAATTATCATCTGGTGAGATTGAAAATGTTTTACAAAATGGCGGATTTACAAATGTACAGAATATTGTAAGCAAAGTATATGGAGATACAAAAAGAAATGCAAAAATAGATAAATCAAAATATTATGCAGAAGCAATAATAGCACAATATAATTGGCAGGAAATTGGAATAGAAGAATTTAAAATTTCAGAAAAAAACGAATTAATTAAGAGATTACAAGATAGAAATTGCATTGATATATATGAAAAACTAAAAAATGCTGGAATTGAAGAAAAACAAATACCAAAAATTTTATTAAATATTGCAACAAGACAAGGATTTTATGAAGAATACCAAAAAGGAAATTTAGAACAATTAATAAATACAAGACAAGATATTTTGCAAAATAATATTAACATAGAAATAGTTGAAAAATTTTTAGGATATTATGATGTAGAAAACACAGGAATACGATTAAAAAACTACCAACAAAAAGCTTTTAATAATGCAAATAAAATATTAGAGAATCATAAATTTACCCAAATAATTTTGCCTACAGGAGCAGGGAAAAGTTTTGTAGCTTTAGCACAAATGCAAAAATATGTACAAGAGCACAAAAATGAGAAAATGTTATATTTAGCTCCACAAGACGAAATATTAAACCAAATAAAAAGTTATATTGTGAAACATGTGCATGGAAAACAAGAAACTGTTGGAAAAACAGAAGATGAAATAATAGCAGAAGTATTTCCAAATATAACATTTGAAACCTACCCAGGATTGCTTGCAAAAAGAGGAAAAGAAACAATAAATGAGCAATATGGAATGATTGTGTTAGACGAATTACATAGAACAGGCGCAAAAATGTGGGAAGGCAAGATAGATAAATTACTAAAAAATCAATCAGAAAAGGTAAAAATACTTGGCATAACTGCAACACCAACAAGAGATGTTGATGGAAGAGATATGGCAGAAGAAACTGCTAGAAAATTAGGATATACTGAAGAAGAAATAAAAAAGCGAAAACATTTGGCATCAGATATGACATTAGAAAATGCAATAAGAATGGGATATGTAGTAAATCCAAAAGTTGTTTATTGCAAATATGATTTGATATCTTCAAGTAAGATGAATGATTTAAGAGAAAAAATTGATGATATTGAAGATGAAACAAAAAGAAAAGAAGAATTAAAAAAGTATAATGAACTAAAAAATAAATTAAATAATGAAATAGATGCTGAAATTGGAGAAAAGGCAAGAAAAAAATTAGAAGAAGATTCACGAAAAAATATTGACAATGGAATTGGAAAAGAAGAAATATTAAGACAAAATGTAAAAAAAGGTGGAAAATATATTATATTTATACCTGTAACAAATCAAGGGGATATAGAAGAAGAAGAAAATACAATTGACGAAAAAACAGGATATGAAAGGATACAAGCATATCAAGAGTATCTAAATAATGCTTTTAAAGAAACAGACATCGTTCCACAAATGCATTCACTACTTGGAAGTTATAGCAAAGAAAAAAACCAAAAAGAATTAGAGATGTTTGAATCAGATAATTCTGAAGAAACAAAATTTATGATAGTAATGAATAAAGCAAATGAAGGATTACATATTGATGGAGTAGATGGAATTATATGGTTTAGAGCGTTAGATGAAAACTCTAAAATATTATATTTGCAACAATTAGGTCGTGCAATATATGCATTAGATGAAGATAATCCTTTACCAGATGATAAAAGGCCTGTTGTAATAGATTTAGCTAATAATACTTTATCTGTTAAAATGGAAAAAGAATTTAAAAAGGCAGAACCATTAGATGATTTAGAAGCCTTAACAATTGTAGTAGAATGGATAAATGAACATGATGAAATGATTCCTAGTAGAGAAAGCACAAATAAGCAAGAACAGCATTATTATGCCATTTTAAGAAGAATACAAAATAAATATAGTAAATACTTAGAAGGATTTGATAAATTTAATGACTTGGAAGATGAACAAAAAAGCGAAATTACAGAGATTATTAATTTGGCAAGTGAAATAGATTTATGGAATATGAATTTGCCACCAATTTCGAAATCAAATGGAAGTAAAGAAGAATTTGATTTATTTATGGTAGAAGGACTATTAAAGGATTTTGTTGAACTAGAAGATAGTGTTGATAGTAATATTACAAGAAGTACTTATTTAAGAAATGCATTAAAAATAGAAAAGTGGTGCGTAAGAAAGAATGAAGGAAAGCCAATATGGGAAAAAAATTTGCCAAAGCAAACAGCAGAAGACGAAGAGGAAAGAGCCCTTGCAATAAAATTAGCCACTATAAGAACTAAAATAATAAAAAAATATGAAGGAAAAGAACTTTCAAGCATAGAAGATGAAGAAGACAGAAAAATTGTTGAGATAATTGCAAAGCTAGACAGAGAATATGGCTTAAAAATACTTTTTAAAAATGCGTTAGAAATAAAAGATTGGTGTGAAAGAAAGAATGAAGGAAAGCCAAAATGGGAAAGAAGTTTGCCAAATCGAAATGCAGAAGACGAAGAGGAAAGAGTCCTTGCAATAAAATTAAATAATATAAGAAAAACAATAAGAAAATATGATGGAAAGGAACTTTCAAGTATAGAAGATGAAGAAGATAGAAAAATTGTGGAGATAATTGCAAACCTAGACAGAGAATATGGCTTAAAGACACCTTTAAAAGATGCGTATAAAATAAAAGATTGGTGTGAAAGAAATAATGAAGGAAAGCCAACATGGGAAAGAAATTTGCCAAGTCGATATGCAGAAGACGAAGAGGAAAGAGCCCTTGCAAAAAAATTAAATAATATAAGAAGCGGAATAATAAGAAAATATGATGGAAGAGAACTTTCAAGCATAGAAGACGAAGAAGATAGAAAAATTGTTGAGATAATTGCAAAGCTAGACAGAGAATATGGCTTAAAAATATCTTTAAAAAATGCGTTAGAAATAAAAGATTGGTGTGAAAGAAAGAATGAAGGAAAGCCAAGATGGGAAAGAAATTTGCCAAATCGAAATGCAGAAGACGAAGAGGAAAGAGCCCTTGCAATGAAATTAAATCGTATAAGAACCAATATAATAAAAAAATATGACGGAAAAGAACTTTCAAGCATAGAAGACGAAGAAGACAGAAAAATTGTTGAGATAATTGCAAACCTAGACAGAGAATATGGCTTAAAGACACCTTTAAAAGATGCGTATAAAATAAAAGATTGGTGTGAAAGAAAGAATGAAGGAAAGCCAAGAGGGGAAAGAAATTTACCAAGTAATGGTAAAGAAAAAGACGAAGAGGAAAGAACCCTTGCAAAAAAATTAAAAGTTATAAGAACAACAATAAAAAAATATGACGGAAAAGAACTTTCAAGCATAGAAGACGAAGAAGACAGAAAAATTGTGGAGATAATTAGAAGGCTAGATAATGAGTATAATTCAAAAAAAGCTAAATTAAAAGATGCAAAAGAAGAAAGAAATAAAGCAAAAGAAAAAAGAGATAAAGCAAAAAAACAAGAAGAACAGGCAGAAAAAATACTAAGTGAGCAACTATTAAAAGAAGGTGTAAGTGATGAAAAACAACAAATTAATAATTTATAAAAACAATATATTTATAAAAATTGCTGAGTTTTTTAAAAAACTCTTTTCAAGAAAAAAGATATTACAAAGCAAAAACGAAAATATAAGTAATGATACAAGGGATAGTTTTATTGAAAGCATTCAAATAAAAAAAGACAAAGAAAAGTTGAGATTATGCAAATTAAAACAACAATATGATAATGGTGAAATTGATGAAGATGATATACCAGATGAAGATGTTGAAAAAATAGTAGAATTATATGAAAAAGAAACTGAGAAATTAAAAGCTGATACTGAAAAAATAAAAAATCATATTAGACAAATGCTAAAACAATTGCAAAAAACAAAAAGATGTGATATAAAATAAACAGTGTAAAAAGAGAACAAAATAAAGGAAATGGGGTGAACCAATGATAAAAGCATATGCAAAATCAGACATTGGTAAAGTAAGAGAAAAAAACCAAGACTCATATTATATATCAGATTCATTATCACAAGTACAACTATACATGTTGGCAGATGGAATGGGTGGATACAAAGGCGGAGAAATAGCAAGTAGTTTAGCCATACAATCAGCCAAAAATTATATAGAAAATAACTTTAAAGAAATAGAAAAAGATAGAGATAGCATAATACAATTAGTAGGAAGTAGTATAGAATATGCAAACATGATAGTATATGAAAAATCAAAAGAAAGCAAAGAATTAGAAGGAATGGGTACTACATTAGAAGTTTGCTTAATATATAATAATAAAGTATACATAGGACATGTTGGAGATAGTAGAGTATATAGAATAAGAAAAGAATTTACAAGAAAATTAACACAAGACCATAGCTATGTACAAAAATTAGTAAAAGATGGAACAATAACAAAAGAAGAAGCGCAACACCATCCACAAAAAAACATGCTAATGAAAGCATTAGGATGTAATGCTTTTGTAGAGCCAGATGTAATGGTAAAAGGCTTCTTAAAAGATGATATATTAATAATAAATTCAGATGGACTAACAAATTTAGTATCACAAGAAGAAATATTCAGAGAAGCAAAAAAAGATATAGAACAAGCACCAAAAGAGCTAGTTAGAATAGCAAATGAAAATGGTGGATATGACAATATAACAGTAATAGTAATAAAAAACATATAACAGTCTACATCAAAAACAAATTAAGGAGAGATAAGTATGAATTTAGAAGGTAAGCTATTAGGAAATCGATATGAAATAATCGAAAAAATTGGAAATGGCGGAATGGCTACTGTATATAAAGCAACAGACAAAGTGCTAAAAAGATATGTTGCAGTAAAAATATTAAGAGATGAATTTACAACAGACGAAGAATTTATAAAAAGATTTGAAGTTGAAGCACAATCAGCCGCAAGACTAACACACCCAAATATTGTATCAATATTTGATGTTGGTGTAGATGAAAATTTATATTACATAGTAATGGAACTAATACAAGGAAAAACATTAAAAGAAATAATAATAAAAGAAAGAGGACCATTACCTTGGAAATGGTCAATAAATGTAGCAATACAAATAGCTTCAGCACTAGAAATGGCACATAAAAACAACATAATTCACAGAGATATTAAACCACACAATATAATAATAACAGAAGATGGAATAGCAAAAGTAACAGACTTTGGAATAGCAAAAGCTGTTTCAAATTCAACAATAACTGCATTTGGAACAACAATTGGATCAGTACATTACTTTTCACCAGAGCATGCAAGAGGAGGCTTTACAGATGCAAAATCCGACTTATATTCATTAGGAGTGGTAATGTATGAAATGGTAACAGGAAAAGTACCATTTGATGCAGACACACCAGTTTCTGTGGCACTAAAACATATGCAAGAAGAACCAGAAGAACCAATAGAAGTAAACCCTAATATACCAATGGCAGTAAATAAAATAATAATGAGAGCACTTCAAAAAGATACAACACTTAGATATCAATCAGCAACAGAAATGTTAGCAGACTTAAGAAGATCATTAAAAGACCCTGATGGAGACTTTGTAGATGACTCAGAATATGACCCAACAGCAAGAACACAAGTAATTAACACAAACGACTATGAAAATGCTAAAAGAGAAGCAAGAGCTCAAAACAACAAAAAACAAGGTGGATTAAAAGGATTTATAAAAAATCATAAAAAGTTAAGCATAGTTATAGGACTAATAATATTATTCATGTTAAGCTTAGGTGGAACAATGCTTGCATTAAATATAACAAATCCTCCAGAAGTTGAAATGCCAAATGTAGTAGGGGCATCAAAAGATGAAGCACAAAAAGAAATAGAAAATGCAAAACTAAAATTTGAAATTGAAAAAGAAGAATATAACAAAGATGTTCCAGAAGGATTTGTAATATCACAAAATCCATCATATGTAGAAGGATATAATAAATTAAAACAAGGAAGTACAGTAAAAGTAGTAATAAGCAAAGGACAAGAAAAAACTACAGTTCCAAAAGTAGTTGGAATGAAACAAGATGAAGCAGAAAAAGCTTTAGAAGATGCTAACTTAAAAGTAGAAGTAGTAGAAGAAACAAGCAAAAAAGTAGAAGAAGGCTATGTAATTAGCCAAGAAACAGATGCAAATACAGAAGCTTTTGCAGGTGATACAGTAAAAATTCATGTAAGTAAAGGAACAGGAATAAAACAAGTAACAGTAGTAAGTGTTATAGGTCAAGATGAAGAAACAGCTAAAAAAACATTAACTGATTTAGGACTAAAAGTAAATGTAACATATTCTAGTAGTACATCAGACAATGGAAAAGTTGCAAAACAAAGTATAGATGCAAATAAAGTGGTAGATGAAGGAACAACAATAACATTAACAGTAAATAAAGTTGCTGAAACAAAAACATTAAGTGTAAATATTAATGTAAAAGGAATAACAGGTGGTTATACAACAAATTCAGATGAATCAGATACAGCAAGCACAAAAGTTAATATAAAAGTTAATGATGAAACAAGAACAGGCATAGATAAAAACAATTCAAACTATTCTGTAACTTTATCAGGTAAAGAGGGAGAAAGTACAGTTGTAAAGGTTGTAATAACAGACCCAACATCTACAGATCCAATATATTCTTCAAGTAAAACAATAACATTTGGTTCACAAGATTCAGTTTCATTTAATTAGATCATAATGAGAGAAAAACTTAAATTTGAATTACATCAGATTTAAGTTTTTCTTGACTTTATAATGAGAACATTATAAAATATAAACACATCTATAGCTTTATAGGTTTTTATTCAGAAAAATTATAATCAAGATTTTATTCTAATAATTCCAAAATTAGGTAATTGAAAAAAATAAATATTAATGCTATAATAAGGGAGGTAATATGCCGGTAATATCACAATTAAATGTAGCATGGTATGCTTTAAATAATGATGGAGAAATTATAAAAATAAAAGGTTTGGAGTGATGCTTATGAGCCCAAAAGCTATAGATGTAAAAGCTTTAGAAAATTACAAATTAGAAATAATATTTGATAATAACGAAAAAAGAATATTTGATGTAGAGCCATATTTAAAAAATCCACTTTTTCAAGAATTAAAAGATAAATCAGAATTCGAAAAAGTGAAAATAGCAGGATTATCAATCGAATGGGAAAACGGTGCAGATATTTGCCCTGATGAACTATATAACAATAGTAACTTGGAGGAAGAATGATAGGAAAAATAATAGAAAACATATCAAATCTATACAAAGTAGAAGTAAACAGAGAAATATATGAAGCAACAGCAAGAGGAAAATTCAAGAATGAAAATCAAACACCAGTAGTAGGAGATAATGTAGAAATAGATATAACAGACAAAGAAAAACACATTGCAGTAATAGAAAAAATAATACCAAGAGAAGTATATATAAAAAGACCGAAACTAGCAAATATAACCCAAATAGTATTTGTACTATCAAGCAAACATCCAAAACCAGACTTACTAATGCTTGATAAACAATTAGCATTTGCTGAATTTTTAGGAATAAAATCAGTAATAGTACTAAACAAAATAGATTTAGATCAAAAAGAAGAATTTAAAAAAATAAAAGCAATATATGAGAAAATAGGTTATCCAGTAATAGAAACAACAGCAAAAGAGAAAAAAGGAATAGATGCATTAATACAAATATTAAAAAACAATATAAACGCTTTTTCTGGCAATTCTGGAGTAGGGAAATCCACACTTATAAATGGAATATTTGATAGAGAAATTACTAAAGAAGGAGAAATAAGCAAAAGAAATAAACGCGGAAAAAACACAACAACTTCAATAAAATTATATGAGATAGAACAAAATACATATATTGCAGATACACCAGGATTTTCCACATTTGATATTTCAGAAATAGAATACAATGAACTAGAAAAATATTACAAAGAATTTAGAGAGCACATAAAAAATTGTGAATTTGTTGGTTGTACACATATAAAAGAAGAAAAATGTGGGATAAAAACAGCAATACAGGAAGGCAAAATTTCACAAGATAGATATGATAGATTTTGCAAAATCTATGAAGAATTAAAACAAATAAAGGAGAGAAAAAAATGGTAGAAGTTTCAACATCAATACTTTCAGTAAAAAAAGGAGAAGAATCAGCAACTTTTTTTGAATTGGAGGCATCAAAAACGGACTATTTCCATATAGATGTAATGGATGGAAATTTTGTAGAAAAAAACACATATGCTAAAATGCTTGGATATTCAGAATATATTAAAAGAATATCAAACTTACCACAAGATATACATTTAATGGTAAATGATGTAAGAACAGCAGTAGATGACTTTCTAGCAGTAGAACCAAATATAATTACATTTCACTACGAGGTATGTAAAAACAAAGAAGAAGTACATAAAATGATTAAATACATAAAAAACAATAATTGCAAAGTTGGAATTGCAATAAAGCCAGATACTAAAATAGAAGATATATATGAATTTTTGCCATATGTTCATATGTGTTTAATTATGACAGTAGAGCCAGGCAAAGGTGGACAAAAATTAATAGCCAGCACTGTTGAAAAGGTTAGAAAACTAAAAAAATATATAACAGAAAAAAATATAGAAATAGATATAGAAGTAGATGGTGGAATTAATTTAAAAACTGCACCAGAAGTAAAAGAAGCAGGTGCTAATATTTTGGTTTCTGGAAGTGCAATTTTAATGGCAAATAACTTTAAAACAATAATAGACGAATTAAAAAAATAGATTGACAAATATTAATTTAAGATATATATTTTTACATATAAATATTTTAGGAGGGATTTCAATGTTGAAAAACAAATTAAAAGTCATTGCACTAATGATTGTAATGATCGTATCTTTTACAATTCCTGTTGTAAGAGCAGAAAACGAGACATCAACTGATGAAACTTCTGGAACACAAGATGAAGCTGTCGCAATAAGTGAAAATGAAGAAGAGAATGCAGTTGAAGATACAAGTACAAATATGAAAAAGGGAGATGTGTACCTTTCTGGAGATGATGTAACAGTTGATTACATAGTAGATGGAAATCTTTATGTTTTTGCAAAATCTGTTACAATAAATTCACAAATAGGTGGAGATGTTTTTGCGTTTGCAGAAACTGTAAATGTAGGTGAACAAGGATATGTTTTTAGTAACTTGTTTACTTGTGCTAAAACTGTTAATGTTTCTGGTGTTGTATATGATTTATATGCAATGGCACAAGATGTTCAAATAAACGGATATATCTATAGAGATATAAGAGTTGCTTCAAATTCTCTAGATATAAAAGGAACAATAGGTAGAAATGCTTATGTTCAATCTAATAATATAACATTTGCAACAGCACAAGAAGGTCAAGAAAAAGGAACTATTTCAAGTGCAGGAATAGTTAATGGAAATCTTGAATATGGAGCAAGTAAAGAAATTTCTATTCCAGAAGGTGCAGTAGCAGGTGAAACAAAATATACTCCAATTAATGAAAAAAAATCTAACGGAGTTAAAACTTATATGTTATCATTAGGAACAGAAATTGCAACAGCTATAATAATTTGGTTATTATGCTTATGGTTAGCGCCTAAATTCTTAAACAAAACAAATACATTACTTACAAAGAAAGTGCCAGCTTTAATTGGTTATGGAATATTAGTTCCAATTTTAGCAGTTGTTGCATTTGTAATTCTAGCTATTCTTGGTATTACTTCTAAAATAGCTATTATCGAATTAATGCTATTAGCGGTTTTAATATCTATTAGTTCTAGTGTATTTGTTATTGCCATAAACAATATAGTTTGTAACAAATTAAAAATAGAGAAAAACATTGGTATTTTCGGTATGTTAATTGTTTCTAGTGCAGTGTTATGGTTAATATGCATAATTCCTTATGTTGGAAGTATTGTTAGATTTATAATTTCAATTTTAGGTCTAGGAATAATAACAAAAAGTATATTACCTAGTGATGCAAACAAATCAGATAAAAAAGTAAAAAAAGAAGATAAAAAGGATAAATAATAAAAACAAAAAGCAAACTTTACATAAAGCTTGCTTTTTGAAGTAATATATGGTATAATACAAAAGTATAAGCTAAAAAGCTTATATTACTTACTAGATGACAGAGGAGGAAAAAAGACAAGATGATTGTTAGTAAGAATGTATTAGATATTGTTGAAGCACTGAAAAAAGCCAATAGAAGGGATAAGGATAAGAGAGAAAAACCTAAAATTACATTTGAACTTGTAAAAGTTGGGAAAAACAATGGTTTCTCAAGACAGGAAAAGCTGATTCTTGTTTATGGAGCGGAAACTTTGCAAGAGGTTAAAATGCCGAAAGGCATGAAGATTGCTGACATAACTGTTAAATGTAGGGGAGTGGATTCGCCAATAATAATTGACAATGTTACCAATAGATATAGAGGTTTCATCTATATCAATCTTATCCAGGATGTTGGACACTTAAGTGAGTTCAACAAAATGGAACCTGTTAAATAACAGATACTATTCGGACTGTTAAACAATATATTTTGTTTAACAGTCTTTTTGGCTAATGAAAACCCCATGTTATACATGGGGTTCTAAAAGCTTCTAGCTATGAGTGAAAAAAATCCTCCTTT
>CAKOWW010000008.1 GCA_934129785.1 uncultured Clostridia bacterium | reverse complement strand
GGGCTTAACCACAATTAAAAAATCGAAAGAAATCATAAAACTAACCTAAAATTCATCTATGTATTTTTGAGTGTGCTTAACACTATAATTTTCTAGTGACTATGACATTTGGGGTAATACCTGTTCCCATTCCGAACACAGAAGTCAAGCCTAAATGTGCCGAAAATACTTGTGGGTTACCCTACTGGGAAGATAGGTTGTTGCTAGATTTTTTTTATTTTATAAAATATATTTACCTTAGATAAAAAATAAAAAGCAGAAATCAGGATAAAGGATATTAACTTGATTTGTGCTTTTTTTAATGGTATAATTTTTGAGGAATTATACTTATTTCAAAAAATTGCATAATTCTTAAAGATTGGTATAATTCTTAAAACAATGAATATAATAAAAAGATTATTTTATATGATTTATAATAAAAAAGAAAGGATGATTAAATATGAGTAAAGCAATGTGGAAACCAGGAACATTTTTATATCCAATACCTGCAGTAATGGTAAGCTGTGGTACTATGGAAAAATCAAATATAATAACAGTTGCATGGACAGGAATTTTAAATACAGATCCAGCAATGGTATACATATCAGTTAGACCATCAAGGTATTCATATAACTTAATAAAAGAACAAGGCGAATTTGTAATAAATTTAACAACCAGAGATTTAGCAAAAGCAACAGATTGGTGTGGAGTAAAAACTGGTGCTAAAGTAGATAAATTTAAAGAGATGAACTTACATAAAGAAAAAGCAAATTTCGTGAAATGTCCTATGATAAAAGAAAGCCCTGTTTCTGTTGAGTGTAAAGTAAAAGAAATAAGAGAATTAGGGTCACACCATATGTTTGTTGCTGAGGTTTTAGCAATAAATGCAGATGAAAAATATATTAATGAAAAAGGAGCTTTTGATATATCAAAGTGTGACTTAATAGCATATTCTAATGGACATTATTATACATTAGGCAAGAAAATTGGGAAATTTGGTTTTTCAGTACAAAAAAAGAGAAAAAAGTTAAAGAAATAAGGAGAAATTCCTGAAAATTCATTGACAGGCCAAGAAAAAAATGGTAAAATATTTAAGCGTATGTAAATAGCATATGCTCACATCGTTTAAAAATAAAAGGTTAAAAAAATACGGAGGTGTTATTAATATGGCAGCAAAAGGACCAAGAGAAAATATAACATTAGAATGTACGGAATGTAAAAGAAGAAATTACATGACTTCAAAAAACAAGAGAAATAATACAGATAGATTAGAAATAGTAAAATATTGCAAATTCTGTAAAAAACGTACAACACATAAAGAAACTAAATAGTTAGAGCTATTTTAAGGAGGATATAAAATGGCTAAAAAAGATTCAAAAGCAAATAAAAAAGAAGTCAGCAAAAACAAAAAAAGTTTTACAAAAGACTTTAAAGCTGAATTAAAAAAAGTAATATGGCCAACACCAAAACAATTACTAAATAATACAATAGCGGTAGTAACAATCGTATTAGTAACAGCTGCAATAGTTTTTGTATTAGATGTTGCATTTGAAAGCTTAAACAAGCATGGTGTTAATAAAGTTAAAGAGGTTATATCAACAAATAACTCAACAACTCAAGAAAACACAACAAATGAAACTAACAATTCTGGAGAAGAAGCTTCATCTTCAGAAACAGAAAACACATCAAACACAGAAAATGCAGATAGCACTGAAAATACTGAAAATAATGCCAAATAGATTGCTTTAATTTTAAATATAAGGAGGCTACAAAACATGTCTCAAAAAGATTATGATATGGTAGCTAGATGGTATGTTGTACATACATATTCTGGTTATGAAAACAAAGTAAAAAAAGACTTGGAAAATACAATAAAAAATAGAGAACTAGAAGATTACTTCTTTGATATCATAGTACCAATGGAAGAACAAATAGAAATCAAAGATGGTAAAAGAAAAACAAATTTAAAAAAAGTATTTCCTGGTTATGTATTAATAAAAATGATTGTAACAGAAGAATCATGGTATATAGTAAGAAATACAAGAGGAGTTACTGGATTTGTAGGCTCTGGAACAGACCCTATTCCTTTAACAGATGAAGAAATAAGAAATATGGGATTTGAAGATGTTTCTATAAATGTAGACTATGAAGTAAATGATCAAGTTCAAATAATGAATGGAGCATTTGAAGGCTTTGTAGGTACAGTACAAGAAATAAATACAGAAAAACATAAAGTAAAAGTTTTAGTATCTATGTTTGGAAGAGAAACACCAGTAGAACTAGAATTTTCACAAGTTCAAAAAGTTAAATAAAAAAAGGGAGGTGCCATTAAAATGGCAGAAAAAGAAATTTCAAACATTATCAAATTACAAATAGAAGCAGGAAAAGCATCACCAGCTCCACCAGTAGGACCAGCTTTAGGTTCAAGTGGTGTAAACATCATGCAATTCGTTAAAGAATTTAACGATAGAACTGCAAATCAACCTGGAATGATAATACCAGTAGTTATAACAGTATATAAAGATAAATCATTTACTTTTATAACAAAAGTACCACCAGTTGCAGTTTTAATCAAAAAAGCAATAAAAATCGAAAAAGGTTCAGGTAGACCAAATACTGAAAAAGTTGCTAAAATAACAAAAGCACAAGTAAAAGAAATAGCTGAACAAAAAATGCCAGACTTAAATGCTGCATCTATTGAAACAGCAATGAGCATGGTAGAAGGAACTGCTAGATCAATGGGTATAGTAGTAACAGAATAATTTTAAGATAAATATTAAATATTTATAAAATAAAAAATTGGGAGAGTAAAACTCGCTAAAACCAAAGGAGGAAATTTAAATGAAAATATCTAAAAGATATGCAGAAAGCGCAAAATTAGTAGATAAAACTAAAGAATATGACGCAAAAGAAGCTATAGAAATTATCGAAAAAATGCCAAAAACAAAATTTGATGAAACATTAGAATTACATGTAAAATTAGGTGTTGATGCAAAACATGCTGACCAACAAGTTAGAGGTACAGTAGTACTTCCAAATGGTACAGGTAAAACACAAAAAGTATTAGTATTTGCTAAAGGACCAAAAGCTGAAGAAGCAGAAAAAGCTGGAGCAGACTTTGTTGGAGCAGAAGAATTAATTCCAAAAATCCAAAATGATGGTTGGTTCGACTATGATGTTGTAGTTGCAACACCAGATATGATGGGTGTAGTAGGAAGATTAGGTAAAGTATTAGGACCAAAAGGTTTAATGCCAAACCCTAAATCAGGAACAGTTACAATGGATGTAACAAAAGCTATAAACGAAATCAAATCAGGTAAAGTTGAATACAGATTAGACAAAAATAATATTATTCACTTAGGATTTGGTAAAGTTTCATTTGGAAGCGAAAAATTATTAGAAAACTATGAAGTAATAATCAACGCTATAATAAAAGCAAAACCTGCAGCAGCTAAAGGTCAATACATTAGAAGTGTTGCAATAGCTAAAACAATGGGACCAAGTATTTTTATTAACCAAAAATAAGAATAGAATATATAAGCCAAAGACAGTAGGCAATTAATGTAAGTCCTACCTAGGTAACAATTTAAGAGAAACACTCTTATAGTATACCTAGGTTGTGACTATAAGAGTGTTATTTATTTATATTAAAGGAAATTTAAGTTCCCTAATATAAAAACATAAAGTTTTTTAGGAGGTGAAAAAATAAATGGCAAGTGAAAAAATACTAAACAGAAAAAAAGAAGAAGTAAAAGAATTAGCAGGAAAAATGAAAAATTCTAAACTAATACTTTTAACAGATTACAGAGGTATCAATGTTACAGATGATACAGCTTTAAGAAAAGACTTAAGAAATGCAAACGCTACATGTTCAGTTATAAAAAATAACATAACAAAAAGAGCATTAGAAGAATGTGGAATTACAGGATTAGAAGATAAATTAGTAGGACCAACAGCTGTTATAATGAGCGAAGAAGACTACTTAGAAGCTTCAAAAGTAGTTTACAAATTCAGCAAAGATAATGAATTTTACAAAATCAAAGGTGGAGTTATAGATGGAAAAGTAATGACAGCAGAAGAAATCATTACATTAGCAAAATTACCATCAAGAGAAGACTTATTATCTATGCTTGCTGGTGCATTACTTGCAAATATTTCAAAAGTTGCAGTTGCATTAAATGAAGTTAAAAAACAAAAAGAAGAAGCTGGAGAAAAAGTAGCTGTTAATGTTACAGCTGAAGAACCAGCTAAAGAAGAAGCAGAAGCTAAACCAGCTGATGCTGAATAATAAATATAAATAAGAGTTGTGAACTTAATATCACTAAATATAATTTAAGTAAAGCTTAAATTAAAATATGAAGGAGGATTTTAAAATGGAAAAAATAGAAAAATTAATCGAAGAAATCGATAGCTTAACAGTTGTTGAATTAAACGACTTAGTAAAAGCAATAGAAGAAAAATATGGAGTATCTGCAGTAGCAGCAGCTGCACCAGCAGCAGGAGCTGCAGCAGGAGCAGCAGAAGAAAAAACATCTTTTGATGTTGTTTTAGCTGAAGCTGGAGATCAAAAAATCAAAGTTATCAAAGTAGTAAGAGATGCTACAGGATTAGGATTAAAAGAAGCTAAAGAATTAGTAGACGGAGCACCTAAAACAATTAAAGAAGGAGCTAGCAAAGAAGAAGCTGAAGAATTAAAAGCTAAATTTGCTGAAGTTGGAGCTGTTGTTGAATTAAAATAGTTTCAAACTAATGATTATAAAAAAGCGAAAACAAGCCATTTAGGGCTTGTTTTTTTATGCAAAAAAGTATATAATAAAAAGCAAATTGAATTAGGAGATGATTAGATGCAAGTAAGTAAAGAAGAGCTTTTACACATAGCTAATTTAGCATGCTTAGAAATAGAAGAAAATGAATTAGACAACTATTTAAAAAACTTAGAAGAAATATTAAATTTTGCTAATATAGTAAATCAGGCCCCAGTAAACGGATTAGATATAACTATTGGAGCAAATGAAGCTAAAAATAGGTTCAGAAAAGATGAAATAGAAATATTTAAAGATACACAAAGCTTACTACAAAATGCTGAAGAAAAAGAACAAAATATGTTTAAAATTCCGAAGGTATTAAACTAAAATTGTTAGATAAAATACGATTAGTAAAAATAAATATATAGGAGGAATCTTAATGAATATTACAGAACTTACTGTACATGAATTACAAGAAAAATTAAAAAATAAAGAGTTAACAGTAACACAAATTGTAGATGCATATACAGAAAATATAGAAAAAAGAGAAAATGACGTACAAGCATTTGTTACAACATTAAATGGTGAAGCAAAAAAACAAGCTCAAGAAATTCAAGAAAAAATTGATAATGGTGAAGAATTAGGCGAATTTGCAGGAATTCCAATAGGAATAAAAGATAATATGTGCACAAAAGGTGTAAAAACAACATGTAGTTCTAGAATGTTAGAAAATTTCATTGCACCTTATGATGCAACAGTTGTAGAAAAATTAAAAGATGAAAATATAATTAATTTAGGAAAGCTTAATATGGACGAATTTGCTATGGGTGGTTCAACAGAGTATTCTTATTTTAAGAAAACAAGAAATCCATGGAATTTAAACAAAGTACCTGGAGGTTCTTCAGGTGGTTCTGCTGCAGCAGTTGCAGCTGGAATGGTGCCTTGGGCTCTTGGATCAGACACAGGAGGTTCTATAAGACAGCCATCAAGTTTTTGTGGAGTTGTAGGACTAAAGCCAACATATGGGTTAGTTTCAAGATATGGGTTAGTAGCATTTGCATCTTCATTAGATCAAATAGGACCAATAACAAAAGATGTAAAAGATAGTGCAATGTTATTAAACCTAATAGCTGGACATGATAAAAAAGACACAACATCAGAAGATAGAGAAAAAATAGACTATACAAAATGTTTGAAAAATAGTGTTAAAGGCCTAAAAATTGGAGTACCAAAGGAATTTTTCGGAGAAGGTATAAATCAAGAAGTAAAAGAAAGCTTAGAAAAGGCTATGCAAATATACAAGGAAATGGGAGCAATAGTTGAAGAAATTTCTTTAGATGTAGCCCAATATTCATTAGCTACATATTACATTATTGCTTGTGCTGAAGCAAGTTCAAACTTGGGTAGATTTGATGGAATCCGTTATGGACATAGAGCAAAAGACTTTAAAAATATAAGAGAATTATTTGTAAAATCAAGAAGCGAAGGTTTTGGACCTGAAGTAAAAAGAAGAATAATATTAGGAACATATGTATTATCATCTGGATATTATGATGCATATTACAAAAAAGCACAACAAGTTCGTACTTTAGTAACAAACGAATTTAATAAAGCTTTTGAAAAATATGATGTTATATTAACCCCAACATCTCCAACAGTAGCATTTGATATAGGCTCAAAAACAACAAATCCATTAGAAATGTATTTATCAGATATATGCACAGTTTCTGTAAATATAGCAGGATTACCAGGAATTTCAATTCCATGTGGGGTGGATTCAGCAGGAATGCCAATAGGTATGCAATTAATAGGAAATAAATTCTGTGAAGAAACAATATTAAATGCAGCTTATACATTTGAACAAAAAACTAAATTTAGAGAAAATTATAAACCACAATTTACAAAATAGGAGGGAAATAAATGTCTAAAGAAGATTATGAATTAGTAGTAGGACTAGAAGTTCATGCTGAACTTTCAACAAAAACAAAAATATTCTGTTCTTGCCCAACAGCGTTTGGAGCAGAGCCAAACACTCAAACATGTCCTATATGTATGGCAATGCCAGGAACTTTACCAGTTTTAAATGAAAAAGTAGTAGAATATGCTGTAAAAGCAGGGCTTGCAACAGATTGTGAAATTGCAAGAGATAGCAAAAATGATAGAAAAAATTATTTTTATCCAGACTTACCAAAATCTTATCAAATATCACAATTTGACAAACCACTTTGTGAACATGGAAAAATAGAAATAGAAACATCACAAGGAGAAAAAACAATAGGAATTACAAGAATCCATATAGAAGAAGATGCTGGAAAATTAAACCATGATGAATTTGGTGGAGGAAGTTTAGTTGATTTAAACAGAGCTGGAGTTCCTTTAATAGAAATAGTATCAGAACCAGATTTAAGAACAACAGAAGAAGTTGAACTATACCTAAAGAAATTAAAATCAATATTAGAGTATATAGAAGTTTCAGACTGTAAAATGGAAGAAGGTTCATTAAGAGCGGATGTTAATGTTTCTGTTAGAAAAAAAGGTGAAGAAAAATTTGGAACACGTACAGAAATGAAAAACATGAACTCATTTAGAAGTATAACAAGAGCTATAGAATACGAAATGGAAAGACAAATAGAAGTAATAGAAAATGGTGGAAAAATAGAACAAGAAACATTAAGATGGGATGAAGTATCTGGAAAAACATTCTCAATGAGAGATAAAGAAAATGCACAAGATTATCGTTATTTCCCAGATCCTGATTTGGTTGCAATAAAACTTTCTGAGGAATACATAGAAAACATAAAAAACAATTTACCAGAATTACCAGAAAGTAGAAAAGAAAGATATTTAGAACAATATAAATTATCTCAAAAAGATGCGAAAATATTAACATCATCAAAATATCTATCAGACTTATTTGAAGGAGCAATTAAAGTATGTAATAATCCAAAAGCAGTAAATAACTGGATTATATCTGACATATCAAGAATATTGAATGAAACAGAAACAGAGCCAATGCATATACCTTTTGATTGCAATCAGCTTGGAAAATTAGTGATTTTAATTGATAAAGGTGTAATTAGTACAAGTATTGGTAAAAAAGTCCTAGAAGAGCTATTTGAGAATCCTAGAGATCCAGAAGAAATAATAAAAGAAAAAGGTTGGATTCAAATTTCAGATGAGGGAGAAATTAAAAAAATAGTTTTAGAAATATTAGAAGCAAACCCACAATCAATAGCAGATTATAAAGCTGGCAAAGATAGAGCATTAGGATTTTTAGTAGGCCAAGCAATGAAGGCAACAAAAGGAAAAGCAAACCCTAAAATGTTAAATGAAATGTTTTTAGAAGAATTAAAAAAATAAATTAAAAAAATAAATTAAAAAAGTTTCAAATATACTATAAATAATTATTTTTAAGTATATTTGAAACTTTTTTTATATTAATTGTTTTTTTATACTATCTGCAACAAAACTACAAACAACAAATTCAATTGCAAATATAAGGCTCAATCTGAATAGCCCAATTCCTATGTAATATATGAAAGGAGATAAGATAAGTAAATTGTAGGTAAGTAATATTGATGTAGAAATCATGCACAATATTAAACAAAATATTAATCCGTGTTTTAATATTTTATATGTTATTTGTTCAAAATTATTAAAGTTTTCAAATATTTTTTTAAACATTTTAAACACCTTCTATCTTATAATAACTATATAAATAGTATCATCAATTAAGAAGAAATACAATGGAAATTTTTGAAACTTATATAAATTATGTTATAGAATTTATTAATAAGAATATCAATGCATGAATTTAATATATGGCAAAAAGAGAGCAAAAAAAAAGAATATTCAAAATTAGAATATTCTTTTTTAAATAAAAACTATGCATAATCTTTATTTAGCCTTAAGCCATAGCTGCATTTAATTTTTTTGATAAACTAGATTTTTTTCTAGCTGCTGTGTTTTTAACAATAACACCTTTACTGCAAGCTTGGTCTATTTTCTTTGTAGCATCTACTAATAAAACTTTAGCTTCTTCAACATTTCCGTTAGCTATAGCTTCTTCGAATTTTTTAACAGCTGATTTATATCCTGATTTTATCATATTATTTCTTAAAGTTTTTTTCTCAATTACTTTAACTCTTTTTTTAGCTGATTTAATATTTGGCATCTTATTTAGCACCTCCTCTTAGTCTTAATACATTATATAACATTTGTTATTCTACCATATTTTTCAGTAATTTGCAAGCAAAATAGCAAAATCTTCGAAAAAACATTGTAAAAATGCTGAATTTATGGTATATTGAAACCATAATAATTATAAGGAGTGATACATATGATAATAATTGGTAGTGACCATGGGGGATATAAATTAAAAGAAGAAATAAAAAAATATTTAGAGGAAAAAGAAATTAAATATAAAGATTTGGGAACATATAAAGAAGAAAGCGTAGATTATCCAGATATAGCAAGCAAAGTATCACAAGAAGTTCAAAAAAATAAAGAAAATCAAGGAATATTAATATGTCGTTCTGGAATAGGAATGAGTATAGTAGCAAACAAATTTAAAGGAATAAGATGTGCATTATGCCATAATGAATATACAGCTAAATATTCAAGATTACATAATAATAGTAATATTTTAGCAATGGGTGCAGACGATGTAGACATCAATGAAGCTATATGCATATTAAGAATGTGGATAGCAACAGAATTTGAAGGTGGAAGACATGAAGAAAGAATAAAGCTGATAGAAGAAATAGAAGACAAAAATATGAAATAGGAGGCAAAGTAAATGTGGGGAGACGTAGCAATAGCATTTTTACTAGCATTTATTGTGTCATTTATGGCAACGCCTTATACAATAAAATTGGCACATAAAATAGGAGCAGTAGATGTACCAAAAGATGAAAGAAGAATGCATAAAAAAGCGATGCCTAAATTTGGAGGACCAGCAGTAATACTAGGTTTTCTAGTTTCAACAATATATTTATTAATTGTAATGGGAATGGAAAATACAATAAATTTGGCAGGAAATGAACAATATGGAATGAAACTAATAGGAATGTTTTTAGGAATATGTGTAATAACAATAACCTGTGTAATTGATGATATAAAGACAATAAAACCTATAACAAAACTTTCAGGACAATTAGTTGCAGCAATTATAGCAGTAGCGTTTGGAATAAGAATAGGAGATATAGACATAGCATTTTTTAGTACATCAGAATTAGGTGAAGTATTTTCAGCAGTTTTAACAGTTTTATGGATCGTAGGAGTAACAAATGCAATAAACTTAATAGATGGACTTGATGGGTTATCATCAGGAATATCGGTAATATCAGCAATATCACTATTAGTAATATTTGTTTTAAATGGTTCACCACTAGTATCAATAATATTAATAACAGCATTAGCAGGAGCATTAGTTGGATTTCTACCATTTAATTTTGCCCCAGCAAAAACATTTATAGGAGATACTGGATCAAATTTTTTAGGATATTCATTGTCAATAATATCTATACTAGGTATGGCCAAAACTTATACAATGGCAGTTATAGTATTACCACTTATTGTGCTTGGATTACCAATATTTGATACAATATGGGCAATAATAAGAAGATTAATAAAAGGAAAATCAATAAAAGCAATATTTAAAGCAGATAAAGGACATTTGCATCACAGAATAGTAGCTAAAGGGTTTAGCCAAAAACAAGCAGTTCTAATATTATATGGACTAAGTGCAACATTTGGAATATTTGCAGTTATATTATTAGATAGTGGAATATGGAAAGCATTATCATTCCTTCTAATGGTAATAGTAGCAATTGGATTAGGATATAAAAATTTCCAAGAAGAAAAATCTGAAAACAAAAAATATGAATGTGTAGAATGTAAATATATATATAATCCTAAGTTCGGAAATGAAAAGGCAGGAATAAAACCTGGAACACCATTTGAAGAATTACCAGAAAATTGGGTATGTCCAGTATGTGGAGAAGGAAAAGATATGTTTCAAATACATAATTAAAAATAAAACGATAATTAGCCACATTTTCTGTGGCTTTTTTGAAAGAAAGGAAAGAAAATGGAAGACAAAATAACAAAATTTTTAGCATATAATGAAAAAATATCAATTGTATGTATAAACACAACAAATTTAGTAGAAAAAGCACGCAAGATACATGACTTAAGCCCAGTTGCGACAGCAGCATTTGGAAGATTATTAACAATAACAGCCTTAATGGGACAAGAAATGAAAAACAAGGAAGATAAATTAACAATACAAATACAGGGAAATGGACCAATAGGGACAATGCTAACAACAGCAAATAATAGCCCAAAAGTAAAAGGATATGTTGCAAACCCATATGTAGACCTTCCAATAAATGAATTTGGAAAATTAGATGTTGGTGGAGCAGTTGGAATAGATGGATATATAAATGTAATTAAAGACATAGGCTTAAAAGAACCATATGTAGGGGTATCTCCATTAACATCAGGAGAAATTGCAGATGATTTTACAAATTATTTTGTTAATTCAGAGCAAACTAGAACAGCTGTAGCTTTAGGAGTTTTAGTAAACAAAGATGGTGTAAAAAGAGCAGGTGGATATATCATAAATCCTATGCCAGATGCAACAGACGAAGAAATAGCAAATGTAGAAAAATCAATATTTGAAGCTGGAGCAATATCAAGAATGCTTGATGAAGGATTAAGCTTACTAGAAATTGCAAAAAAAGTAACAGGAGATAAAAATGTTAAAGTAATTGAAGATATAAAAACACCTGTATATGAATGTGATTGCTCAAAAGAAAGAATGCTAGAAGGCTTAGCAACATTGGATAAAAATACTATAAAAGAAATTATTGAAGAAGATGGAAAAGCAGAGGTCGTTTGTCATTTTTGTAATAAAAAATATGAATTTTCTAAGGAAGAATTAGAAGAAATATTAGAAAAAAACTAAGATGTTCGCTTGTTTTTTTTGAAAAAATGTTATATAGTAAGAAACGTAGGAAAAAGAGAAAAACAGATGTGGTTTGCCGGTTGAAAAAAACACATCTGAAACTTGACGGTAATGATGTGTTTTTATATCAATACTTCGGCAAACCACTTTTGTGGATGCTCTTTTTCTTATAACTAAATATATTATATCATAATATTAATAAAAGTCAATAAAAAGGAGAAGATAAAAAATGGAAAATAAAGTATTAATATTTGGACACAAAAACCCAGACACAGACACAATCTGTTCAGCAATGGCAGAGGAGATATTAAATAGAAAAAATGGATGGAATACAAAAGCCGTAAGATTAGGAAATGTAAATAAAGAAACACAATATGTATTAAATTATTTAGGATTAGAAGCACCAGAGTTAATAGAAAAAGTAGAAGAAGGTCAAGAAGTATTATTAGTAGACCATAATGAATTTAATCAAAGTGTAGAAGGAATAGAAAAAGCTAAAATATTAGGTGTAACGGACCACCACAGAATAGCAAACTTTGAAACATCAGAACCATTATATTATACAGCAAAACCATATGGATGTACATCAACAATATTATTTGAAGAATTCAAACAATTAGGACATGAAATCGAAAAAACAGAAGCTATATTAATGGCAAGTGCTATAATATCAGATACATTATTACTAAAATCACCAACAACAACAGAACATGATATTAAAGCATTAGAAGAACTAGAAAAAATTGCAGGAATTGATATAAAAGAATATGGACTAGAAATGCTAAAAGCAGGTACAGATTTAGACGATTTTACAGCTAAAGAATTAGTAAACCTAGATGCAAAAAGCTTAGAAAAAAACGGTGTTAAATTTGTTATAGCACAAGTAAATACTGTAAGTATAGAGGATGTATTAAAAAGACAAGAAGAATTAGAAAACGCAATAAAAGAAGAAATCAAAGAAAAAGGGTTAAACATATTTGTACTAGCAATAACAGATATTTTAAACAGTAATTCAGAAATAATTGCATTAGGAGACAAAGTAGAGGTTGTAGAAAAAGCATTTGACAAAAAGTTAGAAAACAATAAAGCTTTCTTAGAAGGTGTTGTATCTAGAAAAAAACAATTACTACCTAATATTGATAAAAACATATAAATTATATATAAAACATATGATATAAAAGGGAAAGAAGATTGTGCATGAAGAAAAAAATTATGCTAACAATCTTTTTCCATTATTAATCTAATTTAGGAGTGAATAATTTTATGGCAAAAGAAGCGGTAAAGGAAGTAAGAAAAGAAAAAATACCAAAAAAAGAAACATTTATGCAAGGAGTAATTACATTAATATTTTCACAAGTATTAATAAAATTATTAGGACTTGTATATACACTATATTTAACAAATAGACAAGGATTTGGAGACAGAGGAAATGGAATAGTAGCAGCAGGATATCAAATATATGCAATGCTACTTACAATATCATCAATAGGAGTTCCAAATGCAATATCAAAATTAGTATCAGAAAGAGTAGCAATAGGAGACCATAAGGGAGCACACAGAATATTTAAAATAGCTTTTGCAACATTTTCTGTAATAGGATTAGTAGGTTCATTACTCTTATTTTTAGGGGCAAGAGTAATATCTGTATATTGGTTACAGATTCCAGACGCAGAAATGACATTAGTAGCATTGTCACCAGCAATATTTTTTGTTGCAATAGCATCTGTAATGAGAGGATATTTTAATGGAAGACAAAACATAAAAGCAACAGCAAGGTCACAAACAATAGAACAAATATTTAAAACAGCATTAACAATTATACTAGTAGAAATTGTTGCAATAATATCAAATACTTCAACTCAATGGATGGCAGGAGGAGCAACACTTGCAACAACACTTGCAACAATGGCAGGTTTTGGATATTTATATCTATATTATGAAACAAGAAAAAAAGAAATAGCACTAGAAATAAAATCAACAGTAAATTATAAATATGAAAGAGTAAGAACAATTGTTAAAAAGATTTTATTGGTGTCAATACCAATAGCATTAACAGCAATAATGTCATCATTAAACAAAAACATAGATTCATTTACAGTAGTAAGAAGTTTGAAGAACTTTATGCCAGAAGATATGGCAGTATCACAATATGGAATTTTAGGTGGAAAAGTTGACACACTAACAAGTTTACCATTATCAATAAATGTAGCATTTTCTACAGCTTTAGTACCTGCAATATCAGCAGCAAAAGCTAAAAAAGATAAAGAAACAATAACTAAAAAAACTTCATTTTCATTATTAATTTCTATGTTAATAGGATTACCATGTACAGTTGGAATGTGCATATTTGCAGGACCAATATTGAATTTATTATTTCCAAATGCAAGTGATGGAACAGTAATATTACAAATAAGTGCATTAACAATATTATTTACAATATTAGACCAAACTATAAATGGTGCTCTGCAAGGATATGGAAAATTAAAAATACCAGCAATATCATTAGGGTGTCGGAGTGCTTGTTAAATTAATATTAAATTTAATATTGGTACCAATTCCATCAATAGGAGTTAATGGTGCAGCTTGGGCGTCTGTTGCTTGTCATATGGTAGCATTTACTATAGCAATAACATCATTAAGAAAAAATATAAAATTAGATTTAGGAGCTATGAAATTTGTTATAAAACCAGCAATCGCAACAGCAATAATGGGAATTTGCTCATATTTTGTATATACAAACATTTTAGGAATAATAAGTGGAAAATTGGCTACACTAGTAGCATTAGTAGTAGCAGTTATAATCTATGCTTTAGCATTAATAGTATTAAAAATATTTAAAAAAGAAGAACTACTAATGTTACCAGCAGGAGATAAAATTGCAAGAGTATTAGAAAAGCTAAAAATATACTAAAAATAAAGAAAATTTATCAAAAAAAAGAAGGATTTTAGGGATTTTTGGCGAATTTAATTAATTAGTAGGACATTTATTGCTAAGTTCAGGCAATAGTACTACATATACTTAAAAGTCTTATAGGAGGTAATTTAAATGAACAAAGCTGAATTAATCGCAGCAATGTCTGCAAAAACAGGAGAAACAAAAAAAGCAGCAGAAGCATCAGTTAACGCTTTTGTAGAAGTTGTAACAGACTCACTAAAAAAAGGAGAAAAAGTTCAATTAGTTGGATTTGGATCTTTTGAAGTAAGAAAAAGAGCAGCTAGAAAAGGTAGAAACCCACAAACTAAAGAAGAAATCAAAATACCTGCATCAAAAGCTCCAGTTTTCAAAGCTGGTAAAGCATTAAAAGATTTAGTAAACAAAAAATAAGAGTTTTGTATAAATATATAAATATATGAATTCATAGAAAAGAAGCTAGAAATAGCTTCTTTTATTGTACAAATTTTATCAAAAACATTATCTAATAGCATATGAATTAAATTAATGAAAAAGCCAGTAGAAAAAGAGAGTTAAACATGCTATAATAAAAAAGGTGAAAAATATGTTTAATATAGAAGAAGAACTAAAAAAATTACCTGGAAAACCAGGAGTTTATGTAATGAGAGATAAAAATGATACAATTATATATGTCGGCAAAGCAGTATCATTAAAAAATAGAGTAAGGCAATATTTTAGAAAAACTGACAAAACAGAAAGAATAAAGAAAATGGTAAGTTTAATTGACCACTTTGAATATATTGTTGTTGATAATGAAGCAGAAGCACTTATATTAGAATGTAATTTAATAAAGAAAAACAGACCTAAATTCAATGTGCTTTTAAAAGATGATAAAACATATCCATACATAAAAATAGATTTAAAATCAGATTATCCGAGAGTATTTATAACAAGAAGACTAGTAAATGATGGCTCAAAATATTTTGGACCATATGCGAATCCAGGAAGTGCTAAAGAAATGGTAGATTTTATAAAACAAAAATATAAAATAAGACAATGTAGAACATTGAAAAAAAGGGAAAGACCATGTTTAAATTACCATATAAATAGATGTTTAGCACCATGCATGGGATATGTAACTAAAGAAGAATATAGAAAACAAATAGATGAAATAATAGATTTACTAGAAGGAAAAACAGACAAAATAATAAAAGAATTAAAAATAAAAATGCGGAGAATATGCAAGTAAAATGAATTATGAGGAGGCAGCAAGCATAAGAGATAGGATTCAAGCAATAGAAAGAGTATCAGCAAAACAAAAAGTATCTAACATATCTGAAAACAATATAGATGTAATAGGAATTGCTAAATCAGAATTGCAAGTTTGCATAGAAATATTTTTTGTACGTGGTAGTAAAATGATTGGAAGAGAACATTACTTTTATACAGACTTAGAAGATATGGATGATAAGGAAATAACATCAGGATTTATAAAACAATATTATTTAAACAATCCTAATATTCCTAATAAAATAATGGTAAGAGAAGAAATAGATGATAAAGAAGCGGTAGAAAATTGGTTATCCACAATGTTAGGCAAAAAAGTGGAAATAAAAAGTCCTAAAAAAGGCGAAAAACTACGCTTTGTAGAGATGGCAGAATTGAACAGCAAAGTAACATTAGAGAATAAAGAAAAAGACAAAAGTGAAACTTTGTTAGAACTAAAAGAAGTTTTAAATTTAGAAAAATTACCTAGAAAAATAGAAACATATGATATATCAAATATTTCAGGTGAATATGTAGTTGCAGGAATGTGTGTAATGCAAGATGGAGTAATAAAGAAAAATTTATCAAGAAGGTTTAAAATAAAAACAGTAGTAGGTCAAGATGATCCTAAATGTATGGAAGAAGTTATAACAAGAAGACTAAAACACTCAATAGAAAACCCAAAAGGTGGATTTGGAAAATTACCAGATGCTATTTTTGCAGATGGAGGAATAACACAAATAAGAGCTACAAAAAATGCAATTGCTAAATATAATTTAGACATTCCTGTATTTGGAATGGTAAAAAATGATAAGCATCAAACAAGAGCCTTGATGGACGAAAATAGAAATGAATTAGAAATATCTCAAAATTTGATGAATTTAATAACGAGATTCCAAGATACGGTCCATGATACAGCTATAACATATCATAGAAAATTAAGAGATAAGCAAATAACAAAATCACAGTTAGATGAAATAGATGGAATAGGAGAGGTTAAGAAAAAAGCACTACTTAAAGAATTTGGAAGTGTGAAAAATATAAAAGAAGCTAAGATAGATGAGCTTATGAAAGTTAAGGGCATTACTAAGGAAATAGCAATTAAATTAAAAAATATATAAGAAAAGCAAGTGTTATTTAACACTTGCCTTTCTTATTGCTTTCATACCTAGCTTAGTAGAGATTGTTGTGGATATACAGCCCAATCCATAACTTACTACATATGCTAGGGGTATTTTCTTAATTACACCCACAAGTGAGCTGAAATTAATTACTACTAAGTATACAATTCCAAATATAAGTGAAATTGCAATAAAGCAAAGAATTACTAAAATCTGATAACTACCTTTTTTCATTTTGAAATGTCCTCCGTTTGTAAAATTGGTAATATAATAAATGAAAGATTTTTCTTTCAATATTATCTTTATTATACACCTTTTATGTAAATTTGTCAAAAAATTAAAATTTGAAAATAAGTAATAAAATAAAAAAGGTTGAATATAATATAAAAAGAATAACAAAAGAGAAGGAGGTCTTATATGGACAAAGCAGATAACATGACATTAAAAATAAAAGAAAACAAAATAAAAGGGAAAAGAGATAACATATGGAAAACTATACAAAAACATAAGCTTTTAACAACAACAGTAAGTAGTTTTATACTATTTTCATTATTAAATTTTATAATGATATACAATTTCATGAAAATTTTGCAAAATATATAAAAATATGGTAAAATATTACTATTCTAAGAAGAAGGAGGATAGTAATATTTTTAATATTACTACATAAAAAATGAGATTAGCAAATGAATGGAAAGAATATAAAATATTAGACATGGCAGATGGCCAAAAATTAGAAAGATGGGGAAATGTCGTTTTATCCAGACCAGACCCACAAATAATTTGGAAAGACAAAAGTTTTCCAAACAAATGGAAAGAAATAAATGCAACATACCATAGAAGCAAAACAGGTGGTGGCTCATGGGAGTTTAACAAAAAAATACCAAGTAGATGGCAAATTCATTATAAAAACTTAACATTTAATATAAAACCAATGGGATTTAAACACACAGGGCTATTCCCAGAACAAGCTGTTAATTGGGATTGGATGATGAACAAAATAAAATTGGAAAAAAGAGAAATAAAAGTGTTAAATTTATTTGCATATACAGGTGGAGCAACAGTTGCATGTTTATCAGCAGGTGCGTCAGTATGCCATGTAGATAGTTCAAAAGGAATGACAACATGGGCAAAGGAAAATGTAGAATCTTCAGGATTACAAGAAAGACCCGTTAGATTTATAGTAGATGATGTTGTAAAATTTGTAAATAGAGAAATTAGACGAGGAAATAAATATGATGCAATAATAATGGACCCACCATCATATGGAAGAGGAGCAAAAGGAGAAGTGTGGAGGTTTGAAGAAAACATATATGATTTAATAGAATTATGTACAAAGGTTTTATCAGATGATCCATTATTTTTCTTAATAAATTCATATACAACAGGAATATCAAGTACAGTATTAAAAAATATATTACATTTAACTGTAGGAAAAGAGCATAAAGGAAAAATAGATTGTGGAGAAATAGGAATACCAATGGAAAAATCAGATTTAATTTTACCATGTGGAATTTATGGCAGATGGGAGAAATAAAATATGGAAAAATTAAAAATTTTATATGAGGATAATCATATAATTGTAGTAGAAAAAAAGCCCAATATTCCATCACAATCAGATAAAACAGGTGATATTGATATGCTAACACTTGTGAAAAATTATATAAAAGAAAAATATAACAAGCCAGGAAATGTATACATAGGATTAGTACACAGACTAGACAGACCTGTTGGGGGAATAATGATTTTTGCAAGAACATCAAAATCTGCTTCAAGGCTTAGTAATCAAGTAAGAGAAAAAATATTTAAGAAAAAATATTTAGCTGTTGTAGATGGAAAATTTGAAAAAAATCAAGGAACATTAGAAGATTATTTATACAAAGATGAAAGACATAATATGAGTAAAGTTGTAAAAAAAGAAAAGAAAAATGCAAAACTAGCTAAATTAGATTATAAGGTTTTAAAATATAATCCAGTAAAAGATTTAAGCTTGGTAGAAGTCAACTTACATACAGGAAGACATCATCAAATAAGAGTGCAACTTTCTAATTTTGGTCATAGCATATTTGGTGACCAAAAATACGGAACAAGAGGAAAAGGCAAACAAATAGCACTTTGGGCATATGAACTTACAATTGTTCATCCTGTAACTAAGGAAGAAATGACTTTTAAGGATTATCCAGAACCAATTGGTACATGGTGCATTTTAAAATAAAAAAAAGTTGCAATTTAGAAAAAAATATGTTACAATAGCAAAGTATCATAAGGAGAAAACCGTTAGGAGGAACAAATAAATGGAAATAGCAAAAACAATATTAATAGCAATTTATGTGGTAGTAGCACTAGCATTAATAATATTAACATTAATCCAAACAAAAGAAGATGCAGGGCTATCATCAACAATAACAGGTTCATCAACAAACAACTTCTACGAAAAAAATAAAGGTAGAACAAAAGAAGGAAAACAAAAAAGATGGACAGTAATATTAGCAGTAGTATTTGCAATATTAACAATTGCATTAGGAATAGTATATATGGCATAGAAACATAAATGGGCGGTTTTTTAAAAACTAGCCCTTTTTATGTTTTATGTCCAATAGAGGTTATAACATGATTTGTAAAAAAGAAAGGAAAGATTAATGGAAGAAAAGAAGCTAGAAGGAATATACAGAAAAAATCAAAAAGGGTTCGGATTTGTAAAAATAGAAGAAAGAGAAGACGAAATCTATATAGCTAAGAAAAACTCAATAAATGCACTAAATGGAGATAAAGTTTTAATTAAGATAATAGAAGAAAAAACAAATTCAAAAAAAGCAGAAGGAAGAATAATAAAAGTATTAGAAAGAGAAAAAGACACAATAGTTGGAATATTTCAATATAGTAGAAGCTTTGGTTTTGTTGTGCCAGACGATAAAAACTTTGGAACAGATATATTTATATCAAAGAAAAACTTTGGAAAAGCAAGAAATAATCAAAAGGTTTTAGTAAAAATAACAAAATATCCTAAAAAGGGAAAAAATGCAGAAGGCAAAATAGTAGAAGTATTAGGAAAAATAGATGAAGCTGGAGTGGATATGTTATCTTTAATAAAAGAACATAATTTACCAGACGAATTTCCAGAACCTGTATTAGAAGAAGCTAGAAGATGTGGAAATAAAGTAGATAAAAAAGATATACCAAACAGAGTAGATAAGAGAAATGAAATAATTTTTACCATAGATGGTGAAGATGCAAAAGATTTAGATGATGCAGTAAGAGTTATAAAATTAGATAATGGAAATTACAAATTAGATGTACATATAGCAGATGTAAGCTATTATGTAAGAGAAAATAGTTTATTAGATAAAGAAGCATTAATTAGAGGAACTAGTATTTATATGCTAGGTAAAGTAATTCCAATGTTACCAAGAGAATTATCTAATGGGATTTGTAGCTTAAATGCTGGTGAAGATAGATTTACATTATCATGTTCAATGGAAATAAATCCAAAAGGAAAAGTTGTGAGTTCTGAAGTTTATAAAGGAATAATAAATGTAACAGAAAGAATGAATTATCATGATGTTCAAAAAATAATAGATGGCACAGATAAAAAAGTATTGAAAAAATATAAACCATATATTCAAAACTTTAAAAATATGGAAGAACTTGCAAAAATATTAAAAGCTAGAAGAATAGAAGAAGGTTATTTGAATTTAGACATTCCAGAAAGTAAAATAGATTTAGATAAAAATGGAAAAGTAACAAACATATCAAAATATGAAACATCATTTGCAAACGAAATAATAGAACAATTCATGTTAAGTGCAAATGAAACAATAGCTGAAAAATTTTATTGGTTAGATGCTCCATTTATTTATCGTGTCCATGAAGAACCGGATTTAGAAAAAGTACAAGAATTAAATAAATTTTTGTTTAACTTTGGTTTAAAAATAAAAGCAAATAAAGACCACATTTATCCAAAAGAATTTGCAAAAGTTTTAGATGAAATTAAAGGTAAAGAAGAAGAAAAGGTAATTTCAAACCTAATATTAAGAACATTAAAAGTTGCAAGATATGAAGAAGAAAACAAAGGTCATTTTGGAATAGCAGGAAAATATTATTGTCATTTCACGTCACCAATAAGAAGATATCCAGATTTGTTCATACATAGAATAATATCAAAATATCTTGAAAATAGTTATGATGTAGATGAAAAATTTATCGAGAAATATAAAGAGCAAGCAAAAGAAAGAGCTAAGCAATCATCAGATAGAGAAAAAGTAGCAACAACAGTAGAAAGAGAAGCGGAAGATATTAAAAAGGCAGAATACATGGAAGATAAAATAGGAAATGAATATGATGGAATAATATCTTCAATAACATCTTTTGGAATGTTTGTGGAATTAGAAAACACAGTAGAAGGTTTAATAAGATTTGAAAACTTAGGTGATGAATATTTTATTTATGATGAAGAAAGAAAGAGACTAATAGGAGAAAAAACAAATACAACTTATAAAATTGGAGATAAAGTAAAAATAAGAGTTGCTAAAGCTAGCAAACTCTTAAGACAAGTAGATTTTGAGATAGTTAATTAATAATTATCATAATATTTGCAAATATAACAACAAGTATTGAAAAGGAAATAATAACAATGCCAGAAACTTTGTTATTCATTTCCTTTATTTCATATATTGCAAAACCAATAACTTTAAGTAAAATAAATAAACTTGTAAAGAAAAATATTAAATCATAAGCAATAGTGGTCATATGAAAATCCTTTCTAAATATTATTAAGTTTGAGTAATAAGCATGCCAGATTTTATAGATGTATCAATTTTTACATCAAAAAAGGCATCTTTATAACTATTTTTCCAATTGTAATTAGATAACTCTTTAGTTGTAAAGAAATTTTTTAAAGAATATTTACCAAACCCAGAAATGTCAGATTGCAGGTCTTTTGAGGTTTTATATAAGTAGTCTGTAAATATAGCTTTTAAATAACTATTGCAAGAATTTGAAATAGCATCTAATGACTCAGGTGAAAGATATTTAGAGTTTTTTGACATAGAATAAATTCTACCATAAAATCTGCATTTAACTTTTATATATGGAGAGCCAGAGTTAGTATTAACTTTTATATCTGCATTTGAAAGTGGAGTAAGATAAATATCTATATAATGATTATTGTTTTCGGGGTCTGGAACAGAGATTAGAAATCGTTCTAAATTGTTTGTAACATTTAAAAGACATATTGTTTCTAAAGCATTTAATTCTCCAACTAATTTATCCTCCTTAAAAACAGCTACACCTATATTTTCTGCACCATTTTCACCAGATATAGAAGATTGATTGGCTTTAATTTCGTAATCTTTTTGAAAACCCACAATTTTCTCATCATTAGTTTTTCCCTTATTTACACCACCTAAAATTGCGTAAGGTTCGCAATTAGTACAAATTAAACTGTCAAAGAATTTTCCAATTGTTGTGTCAGGCACATATCCAGTGTATTTGCTAGAGCTTGTAAATACTTCGTAATATTTGGAAATGAGATTTTCTAATTCAGGTTTTGTTTGTTCAATATAGTAGTTTGCATCACATTTACTAATTACAATATTAGCAGATGGCCTTATTTGTGTATCATTTATTAAAGTATATATTTCATCTGAAATGCCTTGTAATGCAAATTTTTCAGAAAAAATTATAACTTTGCAATGTGAAAGATTTATTTGTTTTCCTAAATATCCATTAACTAAGTTTATTGCATTACTTAAGGAAGAAGCTGTAACAGTATTTATAAAAGTTGAAGCTTTTTCAGATGAGCCGGATTCAGAAGCAAGAGAAGCGGTGGAAAATTGAAAACTTACTTTTAATTTATTATCAGATGAAGTATCAATTCCAATAGCAAGAACATATGCTAAGTTTTCTATACTAAGAGCATTATAAGAGTTAGAAAAAGCTTGTACAAATATAACAATAATAACTAATACAAATAGAGTTTTTAATAATTTAACCATTTATTTTTTGCTCCCTTCTTTTGGCAAGATTTGCAAAAATTAAAATTCCTAATCCTAAACAAAATACAATACTAATTACCAGATATGGATAGATATTTGATTCGAAGTTTTGTGATATAGCCAAGTTTTTAGGTAGTAACGCTAGTGCTAAAATAAGAAGAGCAAAAATATCGATAAGTGGCTTTTTAGTACTTATATTTAGTATTTTTTTTAACATATTCATTGCAAATTTGCTAACAATACTTAAATAACATGCAAAAACTAAAATCCAAATAAGTAGAAATATGGAATCCAGTCTTTGAAAAAATCTTCCAAATTCAATATATCTAGTAGCATTATATAAAGGTGTAATTTCATTAGTTTTCATAAAAAAAGGAAATATGAAAAGTAATGTAGCAACACACAAAAGTAAATAAATAGCAGAAACTAATGTTGAAATTAAGGAAATTTTCTTAAATTTTTCAGGCTCTTTTAAAAGTGGTGGCAAAAAGTATAAAAATGCAATTCCACCAAAAGAGGCTAAGTTAGTTAATCCTAAAACAAAAGTATTAAATATACCTTCACCAAAAATAGGAAATATTCTTTGAGGTACAAAATTTTGCATATTTGAAAAGAATAGGAATAAAATACTTCCTAAAACTAAAGGTATTATAAGCAAATTTGTTTTTAATGTTGCACTAAAATCTAATCTGTTGGCAACACATAAAGCAATTATAAAAAGCAAAATTATAAAAAAAATATTTGTCATAGGATAATAAATAACTTTTATACTATCACAAAAATTACGCAAAAGTAAACTGGCAGTAAATATAAAATAGGTTATAAATATTATACCAACAATGTTTCTAAATATTTTTCCTCCAACAATTTCAGATATATCTAAAATATCAAGTCCAGGAAAATTTTTAAATAGTTTATAAACAATTAGAGTTATAATAATGCTAATAATGCTTACATAAAACAAGTTTAATAAACTAGCAGATTTTTGAGCTGAAACAATATCTCTTGGCAATGAAAGAATAGTATGAACAATAATAATTGTTAAAACAAGCATAATTGCTTCAACTGTTCCAATTTTTGATTTTAGCATAAAAATTCTCCTTTCAGTTAATTTGTTTTATTATTATATTTCCATTTCATAGAAATTTTTTCTTGATCTTTTGGACTTTTTGGTGCCATATATGGTGCCCTAAATTCTCTTTTCCAAATAGGTTCTAGTAAATATCCATTTCCTTTTGAGTTGCTAGCAGGTGCAAATGGAGACATAAATGAAACTCCAAATGATTTAATGCTACAAAGAAGTGAAATATATATAAACAATCCCAAACTAATTCCTAAAAATCCAGCCATAAATCCAAATAAAATAAAAGCAAACCTAAAATATCTTAAGTGAAAACCAAATGAAAAGTCTGGAATTGCAAAAGATGCAATACCTGTAATTGCAACAATAATAATTAAAATAGGGCTAACAATTCCGGCACTAACGGCGGCTTGTCCTAAAACTAATGCGCCAACAATTCCAATTGTAGGACCAATAGGAGAGGGAACGCGTAAGCCAGCTTCACGTATTAGTTCAAAAGATATTTCCATTAACAAAATTTCAACAATAACAGGAAAAGGTACATTTTCTCTAGATGCTAAGATAGAGTAAAGCAAACTTGTTGGAAGAATTTCCTGATGAAAGTTTGTTATAGCCATATAAATACCAGGAAGTAGTAAAGTAATTAAAGCGGCTAAAAATCTAAGTCTTCTTAAAAAGTTTGCAAAATTAACTTTCAAATTAGTGTCTTCAGGAGATGTAAGAAAATCTACTAAAACAGCAGGCATAATAAGAGCATAAGGCGTGCCATTTACAATTACAATAACTCTGCCACGAAGTAAATATTTAGTTGCTTTATCTGGTCTTTCTGTTGATAAAATTTCAGGAATACCTAAAATATTAGAATCTGATATTAACTGTTCTAGTTCGCCAGCAGATAACAAAGAGTCAATTTCCAAATTATTTAATCGATATTTTACTTCAGCAATCAAATCAGCATTTGTAATATTTTGCATGTAACAAAGAGCACATTTTGTTTTTGTTATTTTTCCGACTTCAATATTTTCAATAATTAAATCTTCATTATTTGCAATTCTTCTAATTAGCGAAGTATTTGTTCTTATATTTTCAACAAAGGCTTCATGTGGACCTTTTATTACAATTTCATTGTTTGGAGTATCAATACTTCTTTGCTTAAAGCCTTTTACTTCAATGTCAAAGGCTACATTTAGAGTATCAACAAAAAGTACACAGTTTCCCGCATTAATTCCATTTGTTACATCACTAAAATCAGTAACTTCTTTTACAGCATTTTGGGGAAGTAAACAGCCCATTAAATAGTTAGGCAAATCAAATTTTTTTACCTTTCTTACTGTAATGTTGTTTGTTACAGCTTCAGAAATAATTTTAGTTTGTGAACCATCATATAAATTATTTTGATTTCTTAACATTAATGGTTTTAAAATAAAGTTGTCCATAATTTCTGAATCTACCATTCCATCTATATATACAATAAATGAGTTGTATTGCTTGCCACGAGCATTTATTGTAAATTGCCTTAAGATTACATCACTATTTATTAGAAGATTGTATTTTGTTTTCATATATTCTAAATTTACTTCAAGACTAGGAAAAACAGAGTCTATTTTTTGTGGCGATTTTTTAACATTGCTACTATTTGTGTAGTTATCTGACAGTCTAAAAGAATATTCATTTTTTTTATTATATTTAAATGTATTTTTAAATAAAGTTATTAAATCCATAATTCTCCTTTTATATTATTATGACTAAAAAAATTTAAAATATACTAGTTAAAAAAATAAAAAAATGTTATAATAAAAATAGCTTTGATTAAGGAGTTTTTGTATGAAAGATAAAATAGGAACAATAATAATGAGTATAATAATTATCTTAATATTAGTGGCGTTTGGCATATTTGGAATGATAATGTGGGAAGAAATAAAAGCAATGCAAGTAACAACAGAACCAGAAAATTTTAAAACAACTGTATCAGAAAATGCTAATACAACTCAAGAAATAGAAACACCAAACATAAAAACAAGTGCGCTAGAAGATATAAAAGATAATCCAAATGTAACTCAAAATGTGGATTATAGCAATGTAAATGTTGATAAGTACTTTTACAACCAATTAGAAGATGAAGCAAAAATAATATATAAAGCATTTGAAAGTAACAAGGAAAATATGAAGTCAGGAACATATAAAGTAGAATTAGGGGATAGTTTTTCCAAATTATTAAGTACAGAAAATGGACAAGATAAACTTGGAGAATATTATCAATCTGCAATTGAAGCATATACATATGATAATCCAGATGTTTTTTACTTAAGTCCAAACAAAATGTATTTAAATATTAACACAACTACAAAACTAGGAAAAACTACATATTATGTATATATAGATAGTGGAAATAAAAGTAATTATTTAATAGATGAATTTTCATCAAAACAAGAAGTTGAAAGTGCAATTAATCAAATGGAATCAGTTAAAAATCAGCTAGTAAGCAAAAAAACGGGGAATACATATAATGATATAAAATTAGTACATGATTATTTAACAGAAAATATAGAATATGATACAACTATATCAAAACCACACATATATAATGTATATGGAGCACTTGTAAACCATGTGGCTGTATGCGAAGGTTATGCAAGAAGTTTTAAGTATATTATGGATAATATGGGGATTCCTTGTGTTCTAGTAATCGGAAAAGGAACAAATTCAAAGGGAGAAACAGAAAATCATGCATGGAACTATGTTAGTTTAAATGGTGTTTGGTATGCAATTGATACAACATGGGATGATCCAGTTGTTGAAGGTGGTGGCAAAGCAAGTCAAAGGTCAAAATATAAATATTTCTTAAAAGGAAGTAATACAATTAACAAAGACCATGTACCAAGTGGAAATTTTACGCCAAATGGAAAAACATTTTCTTATCCACAGTTAAATATGCAAGATAAATAAAAATATGATTAAAAGAGACTAAATTTCATGATATTTAGTCTCTTTTACAACTTTTTATAATATGATACAAATTAATCCGCCACTGCCTTCATTTACAATTCTTTCTAAAGTTTCTTGTAATTTAACTTGAGCATCTTCAGGCATTTTAGCAAGTTTAGTTTGTAAACCTTCATTTACAAGCTCATGTAAGCTCTTTCCAAAAATATTAGATTCCCAAATTTTCTTAGGGTCATTTTCAAATTCAGATAATAAATAATTTACAAGTTCTTCAGATTGTTTTTCAGAACCTACAATAGGTGAAACTTCAGTAGTTACATTTGTTCTAATAAGGTGCAAAGATGGTGCAGTTGCCTTTAATTTTACACCAAATCGAGAACCTTGTTTAACCATTTCAGGTTCTTCTAAAACAAGTTCATCAATTGAAGGTGTAACAATTCCATAACCTTTACGATTAACTTCATCTAAGGCATATGCAATTTTATCATATTTTTTCTTAGTAGCAGATAAAGTAGAAATTATACTAAATAGATCACCTTCATTTGAAACAGTAACACCAGTAATCTCAGTTAAAACATTATAAAATAGTTCATCTTTTAATGTTATTTCAACATTAACTTTGCCTGTTCCAAGCTTAATATCTGTTACATTGGTGCTTTGAATAATTTCAGTTTGACTTATTGTAGAAACACAGGTTTTGACATCTTTTAGAACTTTAACATCAGAAAAAGCATTTTTAATTTCATTGTATAATTCAGCTTTTAAAGGATGTGAAAAGCTTAAGCCATCTATCCATCTAGGAAATTTAATTCTAATTTGGTCAACAGGAAATTCATATAGAACTTTAGAGAACATATTGTTTATATCTTCTAAATTTAAGTATTCACAATTAGTAGGAATAACTGCTGTCTTATATTTATCACTTAATGTTTTAGCAAGCTCTGTTGTGTAGCTAGAAGTAGGCTCAGCTGAATTTAAAATTATAACAAAAGGTTTATTTAAGGCTTTTAATTCTGAAACAACTCTTTCTTCAGCTTTTATATAATCATCTCGTGGGATGTCTGTAATAGAACCATCTGTAGTAACTAAAATTCCAATTGTAGAATGTTCTTCAATAACTTTTTTAGTTCCTATTTCAGCAGCTATTTCAAAAGGTATTTCTTCGTTTGACCAAGGAGTTTTTACCATTCTTGGCATGTCATCTTCTAAATAGCCAATAGCATTATCTACTAAGTAACCAACACAATCCACTAACCTAGTTTTAAATTTTAGGTTATTATCTAAAGTAATTTCAATAGCCTCATTTGGAACAAATTTTGGCTCAGTAGTCATAATTGTCTTGCCACCGGCACTTTGTGGCAGTTCATCTTTTGCTCTTTCTTTTTTGTATTCATTATCAATATTAGGAATTACCAGTAAATCCATAAATTTCTTTATAAATGTGGATTTTCCAGTTCTAACAGGGCCAACAACTCCTATATAAATATCACCATCTGTTCTTTTTGCGATGTCTTGATACAATCTTGTATTTTCCATCTATATACCTCCTTAATAATCAAAATCAAAATGTTTGTACGAATTACTTTAGTTAATATATATTGGAGAATTTTTAAAAATATGACAAGTATAAGAAAATATACTTGATAAACAAAAAGGTATATGATAAAATGACAATATCGAAAATTGTAGCATAATATATAATAATGTTATAAAAGATTGAAGGGATGGAAAAATGGATAAAATTAATGAAACTATAGAAACATTAAAACAATATGGTCAAGAACATATTGTAAGACTATTAGAAAAATTAGATGAAGAAAAGAAACAAGCATTAGTAGAACAAATAAATCACATTGATTTTCATCAAATGATGGAATTATATGAAAATACAAAAAAAGAAATAGAAATAAAAGAAAATAAAATAGAAGCTATTCCTTACTTGGATAAGGCCAAATTAACAGATGAACAAACATCAGAATTTAATAAATTAGGAGAAGAAATATTAAAAAAGGGACAATATGCAGTAGTAACAATGGCAGGTGGGCAAGGAACAAGACTTGGCCACACAGGTCCAAAAGGAACATTTAAATTAGATGTATATGGTAAAGGAAAATATCTATTTGAAATATTAATAGAAAATCTAAAAGAAGCAAATAATAAATATGGAGTAACAATTCCATGGTACATAATGACAAGTAAAGAAAATAATGCACAAACAACAGAATTTTTAGAAAAAAATAATTACTTTGGATATAATAAAAATTATGTAACAATATTTACACAAAGTGAGTTACCTTTGGTTGATACAGAAGGAAAATTTTTAATAAGCAAAGAATTAAAAATAAAAGAGGCATCAGACGGAAATGGTGGAACATATTCTTCATTAAGAGCAAGTGGGGCATTAGCAGACATGAAGGAAAGAGGCATAAAATGGGTATTTATAGGAAGTGTGGATAATGCACTTTTAAAAATGGCTGATGAAACATTACTTGGAATGGCAATTTATAAAAATGTGCAAATAGCTTCTAAGTCAGTAGTAAAAGCAAACCCACACGAAAGAGTTGGAGTATTTTGCAAAATGAACGGACATCCAAAAGTTATAGAATATACTGAATTACCAGAAAAAATGGCAGAAGAAATAGATGACAATGGAGAACTAAAATATGGAGAATCACATATAATGTGCAATCTATATTCAATAGAGGCAATTGAAAAAATAAGTCAAGAACCTTTAATGTACCATAGTGCATTTAAGAAAAATTCATATATAGATGAAAATGGAAAAGAAATAATACCAGAAGGACCAAATTCATATAAATTTGAATCTTTTATATTTGATGCATTTGAATTTTTTGATGATATAGCAATATTAAGAGGAAAAAGAGAGGACGATTTTGCACCAGTAAAAAATAGAGAAGGTGTTGATAGTCCTAAAACAGCAAAAGAATTATATGAAAAATATTGGGAAAGACAAAAAAGAAACTAGTAAAGCTGGTTTATGGGTAAATCCAATAAAAACCTAAATATAAAAATAAGGTAAAGTAGTAAAATGGAAGAATGCAAAATAAAAAATTTATATAATTTAGAAGAAACAATTGCAAAAGAATTATTAGAAAGTGTTACATACCCTTGGGAAGCATTACCAAAAATAGAAGAATTTATTTTGAAAATTGGTGAAAAACTAGACAAGAAAAAATATGAAAAAAAAGGCGAAAATATTTGGATTGCTAAAAGTGCAAAAATTGCGCCAACAGCATATATAAATGGCCCTGCAATAATAGGAGAAAATGCAGAAATAAGACATTGTGCGTTTATCCGTGGAAAAGCAATTGTAGGAGAAGGTGCAGTTGTAGGAAATTCAACAGAACTAAAAAATGTAATATTATTTAATAAAGTTCAAGTGCCACATTACAATTATGTTGGAGACTCAATACTAGGATACAAATCACATATGGGAGCTGGCTCAATAACATCAAATGTGAAATCAGACAAAAAGTTAGTAATTGTGAAAAATGGAAAAGAAACTATTGAAACAGGATTAAAAAAATTTGGAGCAATGCTTGGAGATAATGTAGAAGTAGGTTGTGGAAGTGTTTTAAATCCAGGAACAGTAATTGGAAGTAACACAAATATATATCCATTGTCATCAGTAAGAGGAGTTGTTCCAAAAAACAGCATATACAAAAACAGAAATGAGATAGTAGAAAAAAGATAAAAATAAAGCGTGCTTAATTAATGCTAAAAAATTAATTAAGTACGCTTTTTACTACATTGATTGATTTCCAGGTATAAAGTAATCAACTACACCATAAATTAGAGCACCTATAATTGCAGCCATCCATGAAATAGAATAGCCTGTAACAAAGAATTGTGTTACATATAAAATAATAGCAGCTAATGCAAATCCAACAAATCCTTTACCAAATGGACTAGCATGTAAGCCAGTGAATTTGATAACCATATAATCAATTACAGTTAAAACGATAGCTGATATTGCTAATGTCCAAATATTGCTTATTGTAAAGCCTGGTGTAAAAAATGCAGTAATAGCAAGTACAACTGCTGCAGCAACTAATCTACAAATTATTTGCCATGCAGTAGAAGCAGAGCCTTTTGCCTGATTTTCTCCAGCATCTTGCATAACTTTAACCTCCCTTTTTGTTTTGAATTTATAATGCAAAGTATTTAAAGGTTCTAAAATTATTATTGACTAAAAAAAATTATTTATACATAAAAAATAAGTATATTAAAGTTAAAATTTGTTAAAAATAATAAAAAACAAGTGTAGGTGAAAGGATAATGCTAATAACTTTTTTTAGATCAATAGTTTTATATATAATAGTTTTAATTGTAATGAGATTAATGGGAAAGAGAGAAATAGGTCAACTTCAACCATTTGAACTTGCAATTTCAATAATGATAGCAGATCTAGCATCAATTCCAATGACGGAAATAGGAATACCAATATTTAATGGAATAATCCCAATATTAGGACTTTTAGTAATGCACTTAATAATATCTGTAATAAACCTAAAGAGCCTAAAGGCTAGAGAAATAATATGTGGAAAACCAAGTATATTAATATATCGTGGAAAAATAGATGAAAAAGCATTAAAAAAAGAAAGATTTACAATAAACGAACTAGAAGAAAGATTAAGAGGAAATAATGTAGTAAACTTAGGTGATGTTGAATATGCAATATTAGAAACAAGTGGACAAGTGACAGTAATTCAAAAACCGGAAAAAAGAAATACGATTCCTGAGGATTTTAATATAATGCCAGAATATGAAGGAATACCATATGATTTAGTTGTAGATGGAAAAGTAATGAATAAAAATTTAAGACTAGTTGGAAAAAATTATAATTGGCTAAAAAAACAAGTAGAAAAATTTGGAATAAAGCCAGAAGAAGCACTAGTAGTTACAATAGATGGAAAAGGCCAAATATTTTGCCAAAAAAAAGAAAAGGAGGCAAAATAGATGTGGAAAGAAACAATTGTATGTGTAGTTATTATTAGTGTAATAGTTGTGGCTAATATAATTACACAAAATTACACTGTAAATTCTGTTGAAACTTTGACAGAAGAAATTGGAGAAGTAAAAGAACTTGCATTAAAATTAGATGAAGATGAAACTAAAACTCAAATTGAAAATGAGATAAAAGAAAAAATGGGTAAGACGAATGATAATTGGCACAAAAGACATGATAAATTAGCATATTATATTGAACATGATGAACTAGAAAAAGTAGAAACATATTTAACGGGGATAAATAGCTGTTTAGAAACTAAAGAATATGGTGAGGCAATATCAGAAATTGAAAAAGCAATATTTGTGTTAAAACATATTGAAGATAAGTATTCATTTAGCTTAGAAAATATCTTCTAATATAAAAGATAAAATTATAGCAAAAAATTAAATATATATAAAAAATCATCTTTTAAATATAAAAAATTAAAATATATATTCAAAAAATATTTGAATGTGATTGAAATAACATTAGAAATTCTTGTATCAATTTTTTGGAAAATGTTCATGTCGAAGACAAAGTCTTCGGACTAAATGAAAGGGTGCCAAAAAATTGATTTAGAATTTCTTAAGTTATGCAATGAACCTGAAAATATTTTGAGAATATATATTTAATTTTTTTATTCAATACAATTATTCTTTAGTCTTGAGAAACTTTTGCATATTTTTTCAATTTCTCATAAACTAAATAATTTACAGTACCAGCAGGGAAGTGACCATCTTTATCTTTTCTACCAGCAGGAACTCCAGTTAAAACCTCAATACCTTCTTCAATAGTAGAAATAGCATAAATATGAAACTTCTTCTCTTTAACAGCTTCTATAATTTCATCAGACAATTGTAAATTATCAACATTTTGAACAGGAATCATAACACCATGAGAACCATCCAAACCACGAACTTTGCAAACTTGGAAATAGCCTTCTATTTTTTCGTTTACTCCACCAATTGGTTGAATTTGTCCCTTTTGATTTACAGAACCTGTAACGGCAATTGATTGATTAATTGGTATTCCAGATAAACTAGAAAGTAATCCATATAGCTCAGTACTAGAAGCACTGTCACCATCAACACCATTATATAACTGTTCAAAACAAATACTTGCAGTTAAGCATAAAGGAATATCTTGTGCAAACATTTCACCTAAATAACCAGTTAAAATTAGTACACCTTTTGAATGAGAAGGTCCAGAAATTTCAACTTCTCTTTCAATATTAACAATACCATTTTTTCCTGTATATGTGTTAACTGTTATTTTTGCTGGCTTTCCAAATGTATAATCACCAATAGTCATAACTGTTAAACCATTTATTTGACCTACTTCATATCCAGATGTATTAATTAAAAGAGTATTTTCTTTTATCATTTCTAAATATTTTTCATCATATTTTTTAACTCTTTCAATTCTTTCTTCTAAAGCTTTATCAATAAATTTTGGTGTTATAATTTTTGACCTAGAAAGTCTTGCCCATGTGGCAGCTTCAGCTACAACTTGTATTAAAGCATCAAATCTAGTTGAAACTTTACTATGACTTCCAGCTAATTTTGAAGAATATTCTATTAATCTTGCCATAGCTTCTTTATCTAAAGGAGGTAAGCTTTCATGTTCACAGAAGCCATGAATAATTTGTGATAATTTATTTAAGTTTTCTGGAGTAATTTTAGCAGACTCCTCAAATTCAACTTTTACTTTAAATAATTTTCTAAAATCTGAATCCATAGCTAAAAGTGTTTGATAAATATTGCTATTACCAATTAAAATAACTTTTAGGTTAAGAGGTATTGGCTCAGGTTTTAAAGATATTAAAACCATAGAAGAGCGTTGCTCAGCAGCATTTTCAATACCAACTTCTTTTATTCTTAAAGCCTTTTTTAAAGCCTCATAACAAGCAGGATTTGCTAGTAAATCTTTTGCTTGAAAAATTATATATCCACCATTTGCTTGTTGAAGTAAACCAGATTTTAGCATTGTATGGTCAGTTTTTAAAGCTCCATAATAGTTTTCATATTCTAGGCAACCAAAGATATTGTTGTAAGAATAGTTGGAATCCATTATAACAGGAGCACCTTCACGGTTAGAGTTATCAACAAATAAGTTAACTCTATAATTTAAACAAGGATCCGGTTTCTTTTGCATAGGTGATGGGACTGGTTGATTAGGATTTTGTTTATTAGGGTCTTCTAAAAATGTTGGTATATTTTTTAATACATCTTGCTTTACATCATTTAAAAATTTATTAATTTTTTTATTTCTTTTATATTTTGATTTTAAATAATTAATGTGAACATTTACAGTAAGTAAAGCAACATTAGATTGCCATTCAGAAATTTTTTTATCTGATTGTCTTTCAATTTCTTTTATTTGACCTATTACTGTCATTATTTGTTCTTGTACTAAAACAGATTTTTCTTCATATTGTGCTTTTATTGAATCATCTAATTTTTCAAATTCTTCTTCCTCAATAGCTTTTCCATCTACTATAGGCATCATATAAATACCATTTTGAGCAGTTTTTACTTGAAAATTATATTTTGAAGCATCAACATTTAATTTATCTAATAATGCTGAACGTTTAGCTTCAAATTCTTGTTTTATTAAAGCTTTTTCTTTTTCAAAATCATCATTATTAAATGTGTTTCTAATATCTTTTCTAATTTCTTTTATAAAGCCATCCATAGAATCTTTAAATTCTTTACCTTGTCCTGCAGAAAGTTCAACTGCAATAGGTTCATTAGGATTATCAAAATTATAGATATAACACCAATCAGAAGGTACTTTTTTCTTAACTGCGATTTGGTTTAAGTAATTTTTTGTGTACATAGTTTTACCAACTCCGCTAGGCCCTTCAAGATAAAGGTTATATCCTTTTACATTTACTTGTAATCCAAATTCCAAAGCTTTTATTCCACGGTCTTGTCCAATTCCGTCTTGTATTGATTTTAAATCTGCGGTTGTTTCAAAATTGAAAATGTCAGGATTACATGTCATTTTTAAATCTTTAAAACTTAATTCATTTTTATTTTTCATTTGTTTCCTCCAATAAAATTTTTCTTAGTATATCCGATTTAAGGCTATTTTATATTACTTAACAAAAAAAGTAAAGCAATATTTCAAAAATAGAAAATAAAATTTGATAATAATATTGTTTTGAAAAAAATTTTAGGTTATAATATAATAATCCTTTCAAAAGGAAAATCTTTTAGAAAGGAGGTCAGAAAAATGACATCTTATGATTTAATTTGGCTTTTGATAGAACAACTTTTAAATGAAAAAGAAATGAAGTCAAAAGAACAAATGCAAAAAGAAGATTAGAAATAATCTTGACAAGAGTGTATTCGCAATTGCACTCTTGTTTTTATATGCAAAAAAACTAGGTGTTCGCAATTACACCTAGTTTGGTCATTAATCTGACATCTTATGATTAACTTAAGTTAAATATAGTATACTACCTTTTTTAGTATATGTCAAACGTTTTTAGAATATTCATATAAGGACATAATTAAAAATTTAATAAATTTGTGGATTATAACAAAAATTTGGACGAATGGGTCAAAAAGATAATAAATCTATTGCAAAATTTAATAAAAATATATATAATATGGATAAATTATGCTAGATGAAAGGGTGTAAAATATGAATAAAACAAAAAGAAAAATATTTGAAACATCTATGAAATTGTTTGCAGAAAAAGGCTATGATGCAACAAGCATAGAAGAAATAACTGCAACAGTAGGAGTCGCAAAAGGAACACTATATTACCATTTCTCTAGTAAAGAAGAAATATTTAATTTTTTAGTAGAAGAAGGAATAAAATTACTACAAAATAGTGTAGATATAAAAACAGCAAAATTTCCCAATTATATAGATAAATTAAAAGCAATTGTATTAATTCAAATAAAAATAGTAGTAAAATATGAAGATTTAATAACAATATTACTTAGTCAATTTTGGGGAAATGAAGCAAGAAATAAAATGTGCAAAGAAAATATATTGGCATATGTAAATAAAATAGAAACAATTGTAAAAGAAGGAATTGAAAAAGGAGAAATAAAAGAAGGAAATCCTAAAGCAATAGCTTCAGAAATATATGGATTAATATGTTCAAGTTTAGTATATAAAGCAAGAAATCAAGAAGAAATAGATGTAACAAAATTATATAAAGAATTTGACAACACAGTTATAGAAGGATTAAGAGTAAAATAGAAAAGGGGAGTATAAATGAGAAAACCGATTCATAAATATATGGAATTTACAGATTTAAAAGACATGCTAAAAAAATCAGGTGAAATGTATGGAAATAGACCTGCATATGTATTTAAAACAGATAAGCCAGGTGAATTTAAACAAATTACTCATAAAGAATTTAGAGATGATATTGATGCTTTAGGAACAAAATTAATAGAAATGGGACTAAAAGATAAAAGAATAGCCGTAATATCTGATAATAGATATGAATGGGGCTTAGCATATTTAGCAGTAGCAGCTGGAACAGGAGTCATAGTTCCACTAGATAAAGCTCTTCCAGAAAACGAAATAAAAAGTTTAATAGAACGTTCAGAAGTAGAAGCAATATTTTACTCAAATAAATATGACAAGGTCATGAATGAAGTAAAATCTCAAGAAAAAAATAAAATAAAATATTTTATTTCAATGGATTTAAATAAAAAAGAAAATGAAATATATTCTCAAAAAGAATTAATTGAAGATGGAAAAAAATTAATAGAAAACGGTAATAGAGAATTTTTAGATGCAAAAATTGATAATGAAAAAATGGGAATAATGTTGTTCACATCAGGAACAACTGCAATGTCAAAAGCAGTAATGTTATCACATAAAAATATTTGTAGCAATTTAATGGACATAGCATCTGTAATAAAATTAGTACCAGAGGACAGAATGTTATCATTTTTACCATTACATCACACTTTTGAATGCACAGTTGGATTTTTATATCCAATTTCTAAAGGATGTTCAATAGCATTTTGTGAGGGAATAAGACATATTGCAGAAAATGCAAAAGAATATCAAGTAACGGCAATGATATCTGTTCCAATATTATATGAAACAATGTATAAAAAAATAATAAAAGGAATAGAAAAAAAGGGAAAATTAGAAACAGTAAAAAAAGGTATAAAAATAAGCAACTTCTTATTAAAATTTGGTATTGATATAAGAAGAAAATTATTTAAAGAAATACTAGACAATTTAGGCGGAAAAGCAAGATTATTTGTTGCAGGTGGCGCAGCATTAGCTCCAGAAGCAGAAAAAGGATTTAATGAATTAGGAGTTAAAATGCTACAAGGGTATGGTTTAACAGAAAGTTCACCAGTTATTGCAGCAGAAGATGATAAATATCAAAGATTAGGCTCAATAGGAAAGGCTTTTCCAAGTATAGATGTAAAAATTGAAAATCCTAATGAAGATGGAATTGGTGAATTACTAGCAAAAGGACCATCAATAATGCTTGGATATTATAACAATGAAGAAGCAACAAAAGAAACACTAACAGAAGATGGTTGGTTACATACAGGAGATTTAGCTAAAATAGACAAAGATGGTTATATATTTATTTCAGGAAGAAAGAAATTTGTAATAGTACTAAAAAATGGAAAAAATATATATCCAGAAGAACTTGAAATATTAGTAAACAATATAGAAGGAGTTACAGAATCATTTGTGTATGGAAAACCAGAAGATGATGGCGACTATAAAATTTGCTGTAAAATAGTATATGATAAAGATGTTGCAGAAAAAGTATATAATACTTCTGATGAAGAAAAATTAAAAGAATTATTATGGCAAGAGGTAAAAAAAGTAAACAAGACAATGCCAGCATACAAATATATTAGGGAAATAACAATTACACAAAAACCACTAATAAAAACTACAACACAAAAAATAAAAAGATTTGAAGAAATAAAAACAGTAATAAAATAAGAAAAATATAGAGTGATACAATATAAGAAGCATATTGTAACATTCTATTTTTAATTTAGAAAATAATGAATTCATATGTTACAAAAAAACAAATGTAATATTTTTGTAATATTTCTGTAACTAAAACTTAATAAAAAAATAGAAGGATAATCTTGTAGTTTTTTGTTAGTTAATGTATAATAAAAAAAGAAAACAGCAAAAAGCAAGCACGCGTAAGATAAAGGAGGTAATTTACAGTGTCAAAATCAGGCATAGTAAATGTGAGAATGGTTATCACAGAAGAAAAAATATTATCCAATATAGATAAAATTCAAAAATTAATAAATCCAAAAAGTAAAAAACAAATAGTTCAATTAGAAGATGATACTTACTTTAAAGATTTAGTAGAATCAATAAAAACATATTTAATTGAATATCCAAAAAAGAAAAGCTTCCCAGCAAGTGTATACAAAGCTTCTTATGGGCTAGTTGAATATGCTACAAATCAATTTGAAGAAAACACTAAAAAAATTGAAGAACTAATAAGACAAAGAGAACAAAACATAGCACTAGCAGGAGATTTAAAAGAATTAATAGAAACAGTTACAAATAAAGAAAAAGATTGGAAAGACCAAGTAAAAAAAGCAGAAGGGAATTTTTCTGAAGATATAATTGAAACATTAACAATAGTAGGAAAAGCAAAAAGCGATAAAACACAAAATTATCAAGATGCAATGAAACTATTAAAAGCAAGAGTAAATAATTTAGAATCAAACTTACATATAGAAATAGACATGGAAAGAATAGAAGACAGATCAAAAGCTCTAAGTTATATAGGAATTGAAATAGCAGATGCATTAAAATCAATTCCAACACCAGTAGAAGAAGCTGTTGTAGAAGAACAAATAGTAGAAGAACCACAAGCAGAACAAGTTATGGCTACAGAACAACAATATGCTAATGAAACTACATTTGAAGCAAAACCAAGTTTATGGCAAAGAATTAAAAACAGCAAAATAGTAAGAGCAGTTAAAGCTATTACAAGAATAAGAATAGTATTAGATTATTCAGATGCGCTTCCAGAAGGAAGAGGAGAAAATAAATAATAAAAATAAATAACGCTATTTTAAGGAAACTTGAAATAGCGCTATTTGACTTTTGGTGGGAAATATAGTATAATACAAAACAGTGATTAGCTAAAGAGCTAAAAAATGAGATTTTATTTATAATTTAAAACCTATAAAAGGGATTAAACGTAACAAAAAAGAGAACGGAAAATTAAATATAATTATAGTTTATATCATTCTATACAAAAAGTATATAATATAAACTTTTTATTAACGTACTAAAAATAGGTTTAAAACTAGTAAAAGAGAGAAAAATGAAAAATAAACTAGTTATTTTAAATGATTATTAATAGAATTAAATAAAGAAAAAGGGAAGGAGAATTTATGACAGAGAAAAAAACACAAAATGAAAAAAATGAGAACAAAAAAGAAACAAAAGTAAGAAAAACAAATACAAAAGTTTCTAGAACAAGAAGAGTTACAGCAAATAAAGAAAAATTAGAAAACAAGAAAAATGAAATAAAAGAGAAAAAAGTTGTAACAAACAATTCAAAAGAAGGAGAGAAAAAAACAACTAAAAGACCATATAACAGAAAGAACAAAAAAGTAGAAAACACAAAAAAAAGTGGAAAAATCTTCAAAGAGCCAAGATTAAAAATTATTCCACTAGGTGGATTACATGAAATAGGAAAAAATATCACAGTATTTGAATATGAAAACGAGATAATAGTAGTAGACTGTGGTTTATCATTCCCAGAAGACGACATGTTAGGAGTAGACTTAGTAATACCAGATATAACATATCTAGAAAAAAACGTAAAAAAAATAAAAGGGTTAGTAATAACACATGGACACGAAGACCATATAGGTTCAGTACCATATTTATTAAAGAAAATAAACATACCAATTTATGCAACAAAATTAGCAGCAGGGCTAATTAGAAACAAGTTAGAAGAACACAAATTATTAAGAAGTACAAAACTAATAGAAGTAATGCAAGGTGAAACTATAAAATTAGGAAAAAACTTTAAAGTAGAATTTATAAGAAGTTCACACAGTATTCCAGATTCAGTAATGCTTGCAATAACAACACCTGCAGGAACTGTATTACATACAGGTGACTTCAAAGTAGATTACACTCCAATAGATGGAAAATTAATGGACTTTGGAAGAATAGCAGAACTTGGAAACCAAGGAATATTAGCATTAATGGCAGACAGCACAAATGCTGAAAGAAAAGGATTTACAATGTCAGAAAGCTCAGTTGGAGAAGTTTTCGATAAATTATTCTTACACTGTACTAAAAGAATAGTTGTAGCAACATTTGCTTCAAATGTGCACAGAGTACAACAAATAGTAAATTCAGCAGTAAAATATAATAGAAAAATAGCTGTATGTGGTAGAAGCATGATAAATATGATAACAACAGCAAGAGAATTGGGGTATATAGAATGCCCAGAAAACATATTTATTGATATAGATATGATAAAAAATTACACTGATGAACAATTAGTAATAATAACAACAGGAAGCCAAGGAGAACCTATGTCAGCGCTAACAAGAATGGCAGCTGGAGATCATAGAAAAGTAAAAATAACACCAAATGACTTAATAATAATATCAGCAACACCAATACCAGGAAATGAAAAATATGTATCAAAAGTAATTGATGATTTAATGCAAATAGGAGCAGAAGTTGTATATAGTTCATTAGAAGACATACATGTTTCAGGACATGCATGCCAAGAAGAACAAAAATTAATATTAGCATTAACAAAACCAAAATATTTCATACCAGTTCATGGTGAATACAGACAATTAATAGCACATAGTGAAACAGCACAAAGCATGGGAATAGATAAAGATAATATAATAATGCTTACAAATGGTAGAGTGTTAGAAATTGGCGAAAATGGTGCAGACTTTACAGGAACAGTACCAAGTGGAAGAGTTTTAGTAGATGGACTAGGTGTTGGAGATGTTGGAAACATAGTATTAAGAGATAGACAACATTTATCTCAAGATGGGTTAATAGTAATAGTATTAACAATGGATTCTCAAACTGGAGAAGTTGTTGCAGGGCCAGATGTTATATCTAGAGGATTTGTTTATGTAAGAGAATCAGAAAATTTGATGGATGATGTAAAAAATGTTGTAAGACATGAAATTAGAAAATGTGAAGAAAAAGGCATTAGAGATTGGTCTACAATTAAATCAACAGTAAGAGAAAACCTAAGAGATTATATTTTTGCGAAAACAAAAAGAAATCCAATGATAATTCCAATTATAATGGAAGTATAATAAAATTAAAAAACATAAAAAATTCATAAAGGAGAAATAAAAATGGATTATAAAGATTTAGCAAATTTAATATTTCCAGAAGCAAAAGAAATAAGCTACTATGAAGAAAAATATCCAAGAAGAAATTTAAAAGAAGGAGCAATAGTAACAAGATTTGCACCAAGCCCAACAGGGTTTGTACATATTGGTGGATTATATCAAAGTTTAATTGCAAAAAAACTAGCAAACCAAACAGAAGGTGTATTTTTCTTAAGAATTGAAGATACAGATCAAAAAAGAGAAGTAGAAAATGGAGTAAAAGGAATAGTTTCAGCATTAGCAGAATTTGGAATTGAACCAGATGAAGGAATGACTTCTGAAACTGAAGAAAAAGGAAACTATGGACCATATAAACAATCTCTAAGAAAAGAAATTTATCAATCATATGCAAAATACTTAATAGAACAAGGAAAAGCATATCCATGTTTCTGTACACCTGAAGAAGTAGATGAAATAAGAAAAAAACAAGAAGCAGCTAAAATAAGACCAGGATACTATGGAGTTTGGGCAAAATGCAGAAACAATACAGTTGAAGAAATGGTAGAAAAAATAAAAGCAGGAGAAAAATTTATTATACGTTTTAAATCACCAGGAAGAGAAGATAGAAAAATCAAACATAAAGATGTAATAAAAGGAAATGTAGAATTTCCAGAAAATGATCAAGATGTAGTAATAATAAAAGCTGATGGACTACCAACATATCACTTTGCACATGCTGTTGATGATCACTTAATGGGAACAACACATGTAATTCGTGGGGATGAATGGCTATCTTCAGTACCATTACACTTACAATTATTCCATGAACTAGGATTTAAAGCACCAAAATATGCACATATTGCACCAATTATGAAAAATGACAATGGAAATAAAAGAAAACTAAGTAAAAGAAAAGATGCAGAAGCAGCAGTTAGCTATTATGAAGAAGAAGGAATACCAGAAGAAGCTGTAAAAGAATATTTATTAAATATTGCAAATTCAACATTTGAAAATTGGAGAAGAGCAAACCCAGATAAAGCAATGGAAGAATTTGAATTAAGCTTAAATAAAATGAGTGTTAGTGGAGCTTTATTTGATATGGTAAAATTACTAGATGTAGGAAAAACAGTAATATCAAAATTTACAGCTGAAAAAGTATATGAAGAATCATTAAAATGGGCAAAAAAACATGATGAAGAACTAGCAAAAATGTTAGAAGATAAAGAATATTCACTACAAGTACTAGGAATAGAAAGAGGTAATAAAAAGCCAAGAAAAGATATATCAAAATGGTCTGATGTAAAAGAAAATATAAGCTATATGTATGATGATGTTTTTTATGGTACAGAACATGAATATCCATTCCAAGTAATAAATGAAAAAGAAGATATAGAGAAAATTTTAAAATTATATATTGAAAAATATTATGATGAAAATGATGATAAACAAACATGGTTCAACAAAATAAAAGAAGTAGCTGGAGAAATGGAATATGCAAAAGAAGTAAAAGAATTTAAAGCAAATCCAGAAGCATATAAAGCTCATGTTGGAGATGTAAGCACAGCTTTAAGAGTAGCTTTAACAGCAAGAACAAATACACCAGATATGTATGAAATAATGAAAATTTTAGGAAAAGAAAGAATGGCAAAAAGATTTAATACTGTGAAATTTTAAGGAGTATAAATTATGGAATATAATGTAGGTGATATTGTGAGAACAAAAAAGTCACACCCTTGTGGAAGTAAATTATGGGAAATAATAAGAGTTGGTGTGGATTTTAAATTAAAATGCCAAGGTTGTGAGCATGTAATTGTATTACCACGAGAAAAAGCTAAAAAGGCTATTACAAAAATTGAAAAGAAAAAGTTATAATCATGGTTCTAATGATCCATAATATAGTAACCAAATACAAAATACGACATAATATATAGTATAATACTAAACAAAGTATTATATTGGAGGTGACTTTTATGGAGCCACAAGAAAACTATGTATGTTATGAAAATATAAAACAAGAAAAATGCCCAAAAGTAAAATGTCTAGGAATAGTTACAATATTACTTTTAACTGCATTTGCAGTAACAATTGGGCTAATAATAGGAGCAGCACTTGCAAGCACATTTTTAGAGAATATTGGAGCAATGATAGTTTTAGCAATAGTTTTTGGAATATTGTTTATAATAGCAGGAATACTATTGTTATGTAATAGAAAAAAAGATAAAAAGCACAATCACAAATGCTGTTGTTAATAAAATACAAAAATGAGATTTAGGCTATAATTAGCTTGAATCTCATTTTTATTATCTGCTTAACTTTTCTATTTCTTTTTTATCGTGATCATCTAAATTATTTAGACTAAAATCTAATAAAGAAATTACAATTTTATTAAAAGATAAATTTTTGATATTTGCAAGGTTTTGAATATCATCTACAATATTTTCTGGCAACCTAAGTGTTTTACTAATTCCGCTATGATTTTTTGGTATTCTTAATTTGTTCATTTTTAGTGCCTCCTTTGCAAGTTATTTTATATTAAAAACTACAATAATTATGCACCTATTTTAGCTTGCAAAAATATTGTGGATATGATAATATGAAAAGGGGAAAACCAAAGAAAAATGAAAGAGGATTGATTAAAATGAAAAAAACAAATAAAAAATCAAAAAGTAAAGAAAATGGAATAACTCTTATTGCTCTTGTTATTACTATTATTGTTTTACTAATATTGGCAGGGGTTAGTATATCAATGTTAACTGGACAAAATGGAATTTTAAGTAAAACTACTGAGGCAAAAAAGCAAACAAAAGAAGCTAGTCAAAGTGAAAAATATGATTTAGCAAAAACAGAAGATATAATAAATGAATCACAAACAAATATAGTAGTAGAACAAGTAAATGATGCAAATCCAGGAACTTTAGAAGGAGTGGGAACAGAGGAAAATCCTTATATTATAAATAGCATAGAGGATTTAGTATATTTTGCGTATGATGTTAGAAATGGAAATAATTATGATGGAAAAAATGTAAAACTAGGATTAAGTTTAGATTTTAACTCAACAAAATCATATATGGATCCATTTAGAACAGCATATGCAGAATATGGATATGATGGAGAATTAAAAACCTTGTTAACATCAGGAGAAGGATTTATGCCTATAGGTTCATTATATGATAGTGATAATCAAAATTTTTATGGTACATTTGATGGAAATGGTAACACAATATATAATTTATATATAAATAAAATATCAACTGATGATTCAGGACTAAAAGTTGGTCTTTTTACTAATAATAGTGGAAATATATATAATCTTAATTTATTGAATGTGAATTTATATTTAAAATCAAAAAATGGAGCTTTAAGTGGTATAAGTGGACAAAATTCTAATACTGGAAGTATAAAAAATTGTATTGTTTCAGGAAATATAAGAAATGATTCAGATACAGGGGGGATGGGAGGAATAACCTCATATTGTAGTGGAAAAATAGAAAAATGCGGAAATATTGCTAGTATTGTAGGTAATAGAATATCTACAGTTCAGGCAACATGTATTGGAGGAATTTGCTCTAGTGTTGGAGGAAATGCAAAATTGGATAGTTGTTACAATTGGGGAGATGTCACAGGAAAAAATGAAAATGGGTATATGTATTTAGGTGGAATTGTTGGCAATGACTATTCAAATACAGTAATTCAAAATTGTTATAATAGAGGAAAAATTGTAGGAAATGCACAAGTTTTAAGAATTGGAGGGATTCTTGGATATCAATTTGGAACTAGTGCAGGTTGCTATGATATAGGAAGTGTTGAAGGAAGTGTGACTAGCGAGTTAAATATAGGTAGATGTATAGGGAAAAAATTCAATTCAAATGCAACTATAAATTATGTATATTATTTAAAAAATGAAAATGGTATAACAGGGATAGGAATAGGAGAAGACTTAGCAGAAATGGCTAAAACGGAAAAAGAAATGAAAGAAAGTAGTTTTTTAGATTTATTAAATAAAACTAGTAATAGTTGGAAGTCAGATGACAATAATATAAACAATGGTTATCCAATATTAAGTTGGCAATAATATAAGAAATTTATTTAATTAAATAAAAGCCTATAAAAACAAGAAAGTTTTTATAGGCTTTAACCGTTTTATTTTATATAAATCCATCAATAATATTCCAAACTTCATCTTTATAAATCTTTCTTTCAGAAGAGAAAGGGAGAGTTGTAATATCTCCAATTGGATTAAGAGATTTTTGCAAAGTTAAAACAGCATCAGAAACTTTAGTTACTGCAATTTTATCTGCCTTATTCGCCAAAATTATAAAAGGCAAACCAGATGAAATTACATAATTATACATAAGTTTATCATTGGCAGTAGGTGTGTGACGGATATCAACTAAAAATACAATCAAAGAAATTTCCTTCCTATGAAAAAGATATTCTTCAATAAACTTGCCAACTTGTTCTTGCTCTTTTTTTGACATTTTGCTATAACCATAACCAGGTAAATCAACAAAATAGAAAGTTTCATCAATATTATAAAAATTTATTTGTCTAGTTTTACCAGGCTCGCTACTAGTACGAGCCAATTTTTTTCTATTTATCATAGTATTAACAAAACTAGATTTACCTACATTAGATTTACCTACAAGAACAATTTCAGGTAATCCATTTTTAGGATACTGTTTTGGACTAACAGCAGAAATCTCAAATTTGGGATTTTTTACTAACATAAATATAAACTCCTTTTATTTTTTTATTTGAATTTTTTCTAGTCCACCCATATATGGTCTTAAAACTTCTGGGATAATAACACTACCATCAGGTCTATAATTATTTTCCATAATAGAAATAAGCATTCTAGGTGGGGCAACAACTGTGTTGTTTAAAGTATGTGCATAATAGTTTCCTTTTTCACCTTTAATTCTAATTCCTAATCTTCTAGCTTGAGCATCTGTTAAATTTGAACAACTACCAACTTCAAAATATTTCTTTTGACGAGGAGACCAAGCTTCAACATCACATGATTTGGCTTTTAAATCAGCTAAATCGCCTGAACAACATTCTAAAGTTCTAACTGGAATACCCATACTTCTAAAAAATTCAACTGTATATGACCACATTTTATCATACCATTCCCAAGATTGTTCTGGTTCACAAACTACAATCATTTCTTGCTTTTCGAATTGGTGAATTCTATAAACACCTCGTTCTTCAATACCATGTGCACCTTTTTCTTTTCTAAAACATGGAGAATATGATGTCATAGTATATGGCATATCTTCTTTTTTCAAAATTTGACCTTTAAATTTACCAATCATAGAATGTTCAGAAGTACCAATTAAATATAAATCTTCACCTTCTATTTTGTACATCATAGCATCCATTTCATCAAAACTCATAACACCTGTTACAACATCACTTCTAATCATGAAAGGTGGAATGCAATAAGTAAATCCTTTATTAATCATGAAGTCTCTTGCATATGTTAAAACAGCTGAATGAAGTCTTGCAACATCACCCATTAAATAGTAAAAACCATTACCACTAACGCGTCTAGCACTATCTAAATCAAGTCCACCAAGAGCTTCCATAATTTCTCCATGATATGGGATTTCATAATCAGGAATAACTGGTTCACCGAATTTTTGGATTTCAACATTTTCACTGTCATCTTTACCGATTGGAACAGATTCATGCATAATGTTAGGAATTTTCATCATTCTAATTTTTATAGCTTCTGAATATTCAGCTTCTAGTTTTTCATTTTCTGCTAATTGCTCATTTATTTTTGAAACTTCTTCTTTTATTTTTTGAGCTTCATCTTTTTTTCCATCTTTCATAAGAGTCCCAATTTGGCTACTTAAATTTTTTCTACTTGCTCTTAAATTATCACCATCTAATTGAGCTTTTCTATTTTTTACATCTAATTCAATAACTTCATCAACTAAAACAAGTTTTTCGTCTTGAAATTTTTTCTTTATGTTTTCCTTTACTATATCAGGATTTTCTCTTAAAAATTTAATATCTATCATAATTTACCCCCTATTTCGCTATTTGCGACTATTTTATATAACTTTTCTTTATGTTTTCTTGAAGCTCGAAACGAATTTTTTGACCTGTTATATTGTCAGGTCTTTTTGTATCAATTTCTTCTAAAAACATTTTTTCTGGTCTTACCCAAGTGGAACGACCATCATCTCTTTTATATAATGGTTTATATACTACCATTCTTTCCTGAGTTTCCGAGTTGTATGCAATATCTTGAACATAATAATAGTTTCCTTTGAAATGTCTATATACGGCATTTGTTTTGACTTCTTTCATTATTTTTGCTCCTTTGAAATTTTTTAACATTATATCGTATTTTCTAATAAATATCAATAAAATAGGGGAAAATGATTGTAAGAATTGAAATTTTGGGAGAGTAAAATGATAATTGAATTTTTTAAATTTATAATATATTCGGCAGCAATAGTTTTAATATCAAAATATATATTAGTAGTAACATTGAGAAAATTAGCAGAAGCACTAAGTTTAAAGCCAAAGACTGTAGGTAATATTGCAGGGATTGCAACATCAATGCCGGAATTATTAACAATTGTATTTTCAAGCTTTAATGGACTTATAACTACAAGCATAATAAATGTGCTTAGTTCAAATGTAATAAATGTAGTACAGTATTCAATGGCAATATTGCTAAATAAAAATCAAAAATCACTAAAAAACAAGGCAATTATTGCAGATATAATATTAGTAATTATAACAATTTTAATACCATTAATTTTAGTGCTAGGAAATATTGAAATGACTATAATACTAGTGCCGATTTTTGTGATTTTATATATAGTGTTTCTGATTATTAATAATAGAGTACATGAAAAATATTTAAAAAAGGAAGATGAGAAAATAGAAGATGAAATAGAAAAAGAAGAACAAATTGAACTTAAAAATAGAAATAGATTAGTATTGTATATTTTATTATTAGCTATAACAGGAATTTTACTTTTTGTTGTGGGAGATTCATTAGGAAATACTTTGGAAAATTTATGCAATATATTTGGAATTTCTCAAACAATAATTGGAATATTATTGGGATTTATTACAAGTATACCAGAACTTATTACTTTTTTTGAATCTCAAAGACATTATAAGAAGAACGAAAGTAATGACCTGTTAGGTGTTGTTGAAGCTACAAATAATTTGTTTACTTCAAATATAATGAATTTGTTCGTTATTCAGGCAATAGGAATTTTGATTTATAGTCTAGTATAAAATATGGAAATGCCTTAATTAAGCTCTAAGTATTGAAAAAAATGGGATAATAGAGTATAATGTTTAGGCAACATAAAAATGCAGAAAGGAAATTGATATTATGACAAATGGAATAAATCAAAAAAGTATTACTAAAAAAAGAGTTGCAGCAATTGGGCGTTGGATGCCTATTCATGAAGGACACAAGAAGTTTCTAATACGGTTTGCTAAAGATGAGCAAGTAGAAAAATTATTAGTTATGATTGGGTCTTGCTACGAAAATGGAATGCAAAGATATTGCATACCAGCGGTGGAAAGAGAAAAAATGTTGGAAGCGATATTTAAGGCTGAAAAAATTCCAGAAGAGAAATATGAAATTATTCATGTCCCAGACACAGAAACATTTGAAGAATGGATGGACAACATTCTAAAAGCATTCAAAAAACACAAAATTACACATTTTTGTACAGGAAATAAAGAAGATATTTTGAATGTTTTAGAAGGCAAAGATGAGGATTTGGGATTTGAAATAATTAATCCAGAACTTCAAAGCGATGTAAGTTATCACGCAACAGAAATAAGAAAACTTATTCTTGAAGGTAACTACAAAAAGCTTGAAACAATGATTCCAAATGAAACGAAACAACTAATTTTCCACAACACATTTAAAGAAATCATTGCTTGTAGTAGAAACAAAGGAATTAAGTTTGTACCAGGTAGACAAACCGTTGATGTTGTATTTCTTATAAGAAACACATTGGATGGAAAAGTTTATGTCTTGCTAGGAAAGCGTTCAGACAAAAAAGTTGACTTTCCAGGATATTTTTCTTTAATGGGAACGGCAATAAAGCAAAAAGATTTTGAATCACCGATTAAAGCAGCAATTAGAGGATTAAAGGAATGTGCGGGATTAGAAGTACAAATGCTTGATAACTCATTAGAACCTGCTATCATTAAATTAGGAAATGTTCCGAATACAAATTTGGAACAAATGCGTTATATTGGATTATATAGCTCAGAAGATGAAAAATTTGCAGGAACAAGAGGAGGCTCTTCTCAATGTTTTGGAATTTTTATTGAAGATGAAATTTTTAAATATGAAGAATATTTAAAAGCAGGAAATGATTTAGAAAATGTAGCTTTTTATGACATTTCTACAGCATTTTCAGAACCACTGGCATATCAACACAAAGATATGTTGAAAAAAGCACTTACTATGTTTGAGGCATATCCTGATTTGATAAGACAAATTTCAAGTTCAAATGAAGCAAAAGCTGAAAATAAAAATTCAATTGTCATTTCATTTATTGGAGCACCTGGAGCTGGAAAAAGTACAGCTGCACTTGGACTATCTTATGAATTAAAGAAAAAAGCTAAAAATGCAGAATATGTTCAAGAATTTGCTAAAGATTTAACATACAATAATCTATTAGAAAAATATATACCGAATCAATCTTATATTATTGCAGAACAATATAAAAAGATTTATGATTTAGTAGGTCAAGTAGATTATATTGTAACAGATGCGGGAATTGAAATATCAGCACTTCATGCATCACAAGAAAGTAAAGTTGTTGAAAGATTAGCATGGTATTTAAGAGAAAAAACAGAACAAATTACAATTTTCATTGAAAGAGACCAAGAGGTAGAATACGATGAAAACGGAAGAATTGAAAGTGAAAAGGAAAGCAAAAAATTTGGCGAAAAGTTAGAAGCGTATTTGCAACAAAACAATGCCAAATACTACAAAGTAACAGGAACACAAAATGCTATTGAAAAAGCACTAGAGTTGATTGAAGCTAAGGAGAAATAACATGCAAATTCCGAGAATAAAGAATAGTCTTCCAAAACAAAAAATTACAATTTTAGGGCATGATAACATTGATGTTGATGCATTTTTATCAGGTGTTTTATTATCAAAACTTTTAGATTTTTTAAAAATTGACAATGAATTTGTTATTTTAGAAAAAATTAAGGAAAATGAAACATACAAAATTGTAAAAGAACTTTTTAATATTGATATAAAAAAATGGGAAAAAATTTCAGAAAACGAAGATAGATACTTGTTTTTAGAAGACCATTTTGAAACAATTCATTTAGGAAAAACAGTGGGGTGTATAGATCATCATCCTACTACCAAAAAACTTAATTATGAATATCAATATAGAAGAAACTCTTGTGCAAGTGCTTATTTAATTTATGAGACTATGAAACAAGAAGGTTACCAATTAACTAAAGAAGATGCTAAAATGGTAATAGTTGCAATGATGGTTGACACAATAGCTTTTAGAAGTACAAAAACAATCCAAGAAGAGGTGAAAGAAGCTAAAAAAATAGCTCTTGAATATTCCTTAGACTATGAAAAGTTACTAAAATATTGTTTTTGGTTAACTCCAATTAAAAATATGGAGATAAAAGATATTGTTGAAAATGGAAAGAAACATTATAACTACGCAGGAATAGAAGTTGAATCTGCATATGTACAAGTATATGGAATGCCAGATGAAAATACTATAAATAGTTGGATAAGCTATTTAAAGGATAGTATTAAAATATCTAATGCTAGAATGAAAGTTTTTATCATATTTGAAATGAAAACTAACAAAACAATAGAATATAGGATAACATTAGAAAATGTAACTATAACAGAGCATAAAGGTATTTTGTCTAGAGGAAAAGATATTATGCCAAAAATAGAAGAAATATTTTTATAGTAATACGCTAAGAAGGAGTCGATGACTCCTTTTTATAATCTCATTTGATTAGAATTATAATAAAAATTTTATATAAAATATCAGCTATATAAGTGACATTAGAAAAGATTTTTATAAAGAAATTATAAAAACTAGATATGAAATAGTAAAATCAGCATATAAAAAACTGAAAAAGGCTTGACAAACTGTGAAAAACTATAGTATAATAATACTCGTTACAAGAAGAAGTCAAAACTTCTCACCTTATCTAAATAAAGAAAAAGGTTAGAAATTAAATAGATATAAGCTGTAAATGCTAAATTTATTTTTGAATTTGACTTGTAACAAAAGTCAAATTTTTTTATTATTGGAGGTGTTTTTTATAAAACAAGAATTACCAATTAACAGACAAATCAGAGCTAAAGAAGTTCAACTAATCGGAGAAACAGGAGAAAAACTAGGAGTTTTATCACTAAACGATGCTTTAGAAAAAGCAGAAGAAAAAAACTTAGATTTAGTTTTAGTTGCGCCAAATGCAAATCCAGTAGTTTGTAAAATAATGAACTATGGAAAATACAAATTCGAGCAAGCTAAAAAAGAAAAAGAAGCTAAGAAAAAACAAAAAACATTAGAAGTGAAAGAACTAAGAGTTACTCCAAACATTGAAGAACATGACTTTGATTTTAAATCAAAAAATGCAAGAAAATTTTTAATTGCAGGAAACAAAGTAAAAATTACTGTTAGATTTAGGGGAAGAGAAGTAAACAATGCAAAAGCAGGAGAAGCGGTACTAGATAAATTTATTGAGAATTTAGAAGATGTAGCAACTGTTGAAAAGAAACCTAAATTAGAAGGTAGAAATATGTTTACAATTTTAGCTAAAAAAGCAGAAAAATAATCTGCTAAAAATATAAAGCAATAAAAGCGAAAGGAGTATATGTTATGCCAAAATTAAAAACAAATAAAGCTGCTAAAAAAAGATATTCATTAACAGCTACAGGTAAAGTAAAAAGAACAAAATCAAACAGAAGACACTTATTAGCAAATAAAACAAAAAGACAAAAAAAATCAGGAAAAATCCAAAACGGATATGCTGATAAAACTTGTGAAAACACAATTAAAAAATTATTACCATATGGTAACTAAGAATAAGAATAAAAATAGGGAAGGTGAAAATAAATGGCAAGAGTAAAAACAGCAAGAACAACAAGAGCAAGACATAAAAAAATATTAAAACAAGCTAAAGGTTACTACGGAGCAAAAAGCTATAGATTTAGAAATGCAAACCAAGCAGTTATGAAATCTTTATCATATGCTTATGTAGGAAGAAAAGATAAAAAAAGTAATTTCAGAAAATTATGGATAGCAAGAATCAATGCAGCTGCAAGAATGAATGGAACAACTTACAGTAAAATGATTGCTGGACTAAAAAAAGCTAATGTTACAATAAACAGAAAAATGTTAGCAGACTTAGCAGTAAATGATGCAAAAGCATTTGCAGAAATCGCTGAAATATCAAAAAAAGCATAGGAAATATGTAATAAATAATAAAAGCTTAAAAATGAAGTGAATTAAAATATTCATCTCATTTTTAGGCTTTTTACTTTATTGTTTCTTCATTTTAGGTTTAGAAATTAAAGAAGCTAAATATCCAAAAAATACAGCAGCTGAAATTCCACCAGCAGAAGCTTTTACACCTCCTGTGAAAGCTCCAACAAGACCAGATTCTTTAACACTCTCTATAGCACCTTTTGCGAGGTTATAACCAAAACCAGTAAGAGGAACAGTAGCTCCGCAACCTGCAAAATCAACTAGATATTTGTAAATTCCTAAACCGCCGAAGAATAGCTCCAGTTGTAACAAATGCTACTAAAATTCTTGCAGGAGTTAATTTGGTTTTGTCTATTAAAATCTGACCAATAATGCAAATAACACCACCTGTTATAAAACATCTAATAAGAATGTTCCAGTCAAAGACTTGTGACCAGTTAATATCCATAAAAAAATCACCTTAGTTAAAATAGTATATTTAGGTTTTTACAAGGATACCTATAAACCTTTAAAAGTATATAAAATACAATTTGAATTATAAATAATATCTTTAATTAAAGTTCTATGCTAATTGCGTGGGCAATTCCAGGAATACTTTCACCTTGTTGAGAACTTGTGGAATTCATTAAAGCACCTGTGGCAATTAATAAAACTTTTTTTATTTTTCGTGCTTTTAATTGCTTAAAAAAGTAGCCAGAAAAAACTGTACCACAACAGGCACAACCACTACCACCAGAATGTGTATCTTGAGTATTTTTGTCAAATATTAAAACTCCACAGTCATTATAATTAGATTTAATATTATATCCTTGAGATTTAGCAATATCAATTGCAAGGTCTTTTCCAATATGTCCTAAATCCCCACTTAAAATCACATCATAATAATTAGGACTTCTACCAGTATCTAAAAAATGAGTTATAAGAGTATTGCAAAATGCCGGGGCCATAGCAGATCCCATGTTATTAGCGTCTTTTATGCCCATATCTACTATTTTACCAGGAGTAATATGTGTTATATAAGGTCCAGTGCCATCTTTTGTAAGAATAGTAGCACCACTACCTGTAACAGTCCATTGACTAGTAGGTGGTCGTTGATTTCCTAATTCTAATGGAAACCTAAATTGTTTTTCAGCACTACAAAAGTGACTAGATGTAGCGCAAAGCACATTTTTTGCAAAACTTTCAATTGCTATTGCACCAAGACACATAGATTCTACAAATGTAGAACAAGCTCCAAATACACCAAAGAAGGGAATGCCAACATCTCTTAGACCAAAGCTAGAAGAAATGCATTGATTAAGCAAATCTCCTGCAAACATACAATCAATTTCATTTGCAGAAATACCGGATTTAGTAATAACAGTATTTACAGTTTCTTTTATTATTTTGCTTTCAGCTTTTTCCCAAGTTTTTTCTCCCCAAAATTCATCTTCTAAAGTTTGGTCAAAATATTTAGCCAAAGGTCCTTGTGCTTCTTTAGGTCCAACAATACTCGCACATTCTAAAATGGTTGGTGGATTATCAAATTTTATAGTTTGTTTTCCTATTTTCTCCAAAAAATCATCTCCTATTTTAATAAATTTTTAAACTAAAGTAATATTTTGAGTATTGAAAATTAAAAATATAATTCCAACTAAAATTGAAGCAGAAATACCGAAAACAAGTACGGGACCTGCAACTGTAAACATTTTTCCTCCAACTCCCATAATATATCCTTCAGATTTATATTCCATTGCAGGAGAAACTATAGAATTAGCAAAACCTGTAATTGGTATTAAAGACCCAGCACCAGCAAATTTTCCAATTTTATTAAATAGATTAAGACCAGTTAGAAAAGCCGAAATACCAATTAACAAAATTGAAACAATAGTTCCGCAAGTGTCTGTACTAAAACCTCTTTCTTTGCAAATATTAAATATAATTTGACCAATACTGCAAATAAATCCACCAACCCAGAATGCATTAAAACAATTTTTTACAATTGGTGAATTAGGTGATTTTTTATTTACATATTCTTGGTAAGATTGTTTACTTTCTAATGGATTACTCATTAAAAAACCTCCTTGTATAAAAATTAAATTCTAACTATTTTTTCTATTTAAATCAATAACGAAACTTATATCTAAGTCGACAAAATATTCGGAAATTCTATCGCCATCAATAGTGGCTCTTTGTTCTAAAATTTTCACATCTGATAAATAATCAATATTTTTAGAAGTTTCTGCAATTGCCTTTACAATAGCATCTTTCCAAGAAATATTTGAATTTCCAGTTATAAATAAATGTTTTTTAATATCCATAATATACCTCCAATTTGAACATATTTAAAAATTAATAATAATAGCTTTGCCTTAATTTAGAAAAATATACTAAAATAGTAGAAAATAAAATAAAAAAATTATATAATAAAAAAGCAAAAAAGATAGGAGAGATGTAGCAATGATAGATAAAGCAAGAGAAGTGGCTTTAAAAACTTTATATAGAATAAATAATGAAGGAGCATATTCAAATATTGCATTAGATGAAGAAATAAGCAAAAATGCTCAAAAATTAAATGCAAAAGATATTGGGCTAATTTCGGAAATTGTTTATGGAGTTATAACATGGAAATTAACAATTGACGAAATTATAAAAAAATATTCTAAAATTAGGCTAAAAAAGATATCACCATGGATATTAGATATTTTAAGATTATCAATATATCAAATTGTATTTTTAGATAAAATTCCAAAATCAGCAGCAGTAAATGAAGGTGTAAATCTGGCTAAAAGATATGGACATAGAAGTAGCTCAGGTTTTGCAAATGCAATATTAAGAAAAGTTGAAAAACAAGATTACGAAGATTTTAAAAATATAAAAGATGAAAAAGAAAGATTATCAAAACAATATTCTATGCCTTTATGGATTATAGAGGAATTGATGGAAGAAAGGCTTGAGTTAGAAAAAATAGAGGAAATATGCATTTCTTCTAATATAAGACCAAAAGTGTCAATAAGAATAAACACATTAAAAACAAATAAAGAAGAATTAAAACAGATTTTAGAAAATGAAAATATTAAAGCAACAGATGGATTATTGAAAGATTTTCTAGTTTTAGATAAAGCAAAAAATATAGAAAAATTAGAATCATTTAAAAATGGCTTATTTACAGTTCAAGATGAAGCAGCAGGATTAACAGCACTAATATTAAATCCTAAAAAAGGAGAAAATATATTAGATGCATGTAGTAGCCCAGGTGGAAAAACCACATATATAGCACAACTTGTGGAAAATGAGGGACAAATAATTGCATTTGATATCCATGAACATAGAACAAGATTAGTAGAGCAAAATGCAAAAAGATTAGGAGTAAATATAATTGAAACCAAAGTACAAGATGCAAGCAAATTTGAAGAAAAATATGTAAATAAATTTGATAAGATTTTGTTAGATGTTCCATGTTTGGGAATAGGAGTGCTTAAAAGAAAGCCAGATATAAAATGGCAAAAGAAAAAAGAAGATGTCAAAGAAATTTCAGAAATTCAATATAAAATATTAGAAAATTGCTCAAAATATTTAAAACAAAATGGAGAGCTTGTATATTCAACTTGTAGTATATTAAAAGAAGAAAATGAAAATTTAATTGAAAAATTTCTACAAAAAAACAAAGAATTTAAGTTAGAAAAAATAAAAAATTTTGAAGAAGAATTTTTTAAAAAATACCTAAAAAATGACCAATTCTTACAGGTATACCAAAATAAAAAGACAGATGGTTTTTTTATATGTAAATTGTCAAAAAAATAAATATTACATTTGTATTACAACTTTATTACAGTTATATTAAATATATTGACTTTTTGCTAAATAAATATAAAATATAAGTAGATTTTGTTATTATGTAAGAAAATAATGGAATATGTAAAAAATACTAAGTATTATTTAATAAATTTTGCAAAAACTAAAGAATGAATAGAAATTAAAGGAGAAAAAAATGTCAAGTTGCCTAGGACTATATATAGAAGAACATCTAATTAAATATGCAAAAGTTTCAAAAGATCATGACAACTTAAAAGTAGAATCATTTGGAATAAAATTCTATGACAAATTAAGTGAAGCAATTCCACAAGTTATAGAAGAAACATATAGCCAAAAGACACCAATAAGTGTAAATCTATCAGAAGAAATGTACAACTATTATGACATGTTTGCATTGCTTACAAAAAATGATTTGCAAAAAGCAATACAAACAGAATTTGAATCATATTGTACAGAAAAAGCCTATAATCCAAATGTATTTGAAGTTAGATATGCAATTGTAGATAATCAATTAGACAAAGAAAAAATAAAAGTAATTCATATTGCAGAAAATAAGATAGAACTAAACAAAAGAATACAAGAACTAAGTGACTATAAATTAACAAACATATCTCCAATATCAATGTCAATACCAAACTTGGCAGGAATAGACAGTAATGAAAATTGCATAATTGTAAATATAGAAGACAAAACAACAGTAACAACAATAATGAAAAGCAAAATTTTTAATGTTGACATATATGAAGAAGGAAGCCAAGAAATATTAGGTAAGATAAACTTAAAAGAAAATTCATATTCAAAAGCATATGAAATATGTAAAAATACTACAATATACACTTCTGAGGGAAAAGACCTTCAGGTAGAGGAAACAAGTTATTTAGAAGATATAATGCCAACATTATATTCAATAGCTGGAAAAGTACAAAAAATAGTATCAACATCAACTGAAAAGATCGATAAGGTATATTTAACAGGAACAGGAGCTTTAATAAATAATGTAGATTTATATTTTCAAGAATATTTAACACAAACAGCATGTGAAATACTAAAACCTTACTTTATTTCAGAAACTAAAGATGTTAGTATAAAAGATTACATTGAAGTAAACTCAGCTATTTCTTTGGCTCTAATGGGACTAAATGAAGGAATAGAAGGAATGAACTTCAAAAAACAATCTTTTGGAGATAAAATTCCAAGCTGGCTAAAAATAGAAGTTAATCCAGATAAAACAAAAAAAGAACAAAAAAATATTGGCGGTTGGTTTACATGGGATTTAAATCAAAAGCTAGATAAAACAGAAAAAAGTTTAGTAAGAATAGCATTTGGATTATTATTATTAATTGTTATATATAGTGCATTTACAATTCTTTTAAATAAACAAATTATAAAAAAGGATCAAGAAGCAGATGAATCAATAGCGCAAACTCAAAGTCAAATTGCACTTGCAAACAACGACACAGAAAAAATAAAGTCAAAAACAAATGAATATACAACAATGATAAAAAATCTTGAAGAGGCAAATGACAAGATAACAGATAGAAACAAAACAAAAAATTCAATACCTAATTTATTGAATCAAATAATGTCAATAGTGCCTGAAAGTGTTCAAATAACATCAATAGAAAATACAACAGGAACACATATAGTAATAAATGCACAATCTAATAAATATGAACAATTAGGATATTTAAAAGCAAAAATAAAATCAGATGTTATATTAACAAATGTAATATCAACAGCAGGACAAAAAGACAACAATGTAGTTACAGTAAAAATAGAAGGAGATTTACCATGAAAAAATTATTAATATTAATTCTAATTACATTATTAGTAATACTTTCTATTTTCATTGTTATACAAGGAGTAAACATAGGAAGTTTAGAAATACTTGGAGTAAAAGGAATACAATCAAAAAGTAGCCAATTAGATGAAAAAATCCAACAAGCTGGAAAATTGGCAGAAAAAGATTACCAACAAGCTCTAAATGATGTAAAAACAAATACAAAAAAATTACAAGAAGAAAAAAAGAACTATGAAGATATGACTCAAATAAGTGAAGAAGGAGATATACAAGCAGCAAGTCAAATTGAAAAATATGAAATTGAAACATTATGGGTAAAATTAGGAAACCATGCAACAACTCAAGGAGTTGTAATGAAAATGGATGTAAAAAAAGGTAGTGCCCAAGATGTTTATGATTTACAATTTACAGCAACAGGAAGTTATATTTCTATAACAGATTTTATATCAGCAATAGAAAATGATAGTTCTTTAGGATTTAAAATAGAAGAATTTAAATTAGTACCAAGCAGTTCAGGTTCGGATTTGCAAGCAACATTTGTATGTAAAGACATAACAATTAAAGATGTATCACAATCTACAACAACTACAACAGACAGTAACATGCCAACAGATGGAACAACTAATGGAACAAATCCAAATAACACAAATAGTACAGATACAAACAGTACTGCAAATACAACAAATGGTACAACAAATAATGCAAATGCAACAAATTCAACTAATGCAACAAGCTCAAACACAGCAAGATAAAAAAGGAGAAGATTATGGCAAAATCAATTATTAAAGAATTAATTATTGTATTATTGTTATGTCTGACCATAATAATTATACTTGGAATATTATTATATGAATATGTTCCAATGGCAAAGACAATTCCAAATCAAGTTTCGTACACTACACCACAAGAGGCAAAAGAAGAATTAGCAGAAGCTAGTGAAGTAGATGAAAGCCAAGTTGTTATGACTTATGAAGTAAATTCGGCAGACTTAAATAATTACAAAAAAGTTCAAAAATATAAACCAGGAAAAGCAAATCCATTTTCATCATATGAACAATCTACATCTGGAACAAATACAACAGAAAATGGAAGTAATGGAAGTACAGGCTCTGGAAGTTCAAATTCAGGTTCAAGTGCTAACACTACAACTGGAAATAGTAGCAGTTCTAATGCTAGTGAAAGTTCAAGCTCAGAAAACACAACGACTTCAGGAGGCAAGTTCTTCCAAGACACTGGAACAAAATAATTTAGTTATTAACGTTATATCTAATATAAAGATATAAAACAAATAAAATTCAAATGACAAAGGGGGGAAAACAAATGAAAAATAACAAAGGTATTACATTAATCGCATTAGTAATTACAATTATAGTATTATTAATATTAGCAGGTGTATCAATAGCTATGTTAACAGGAAACAATGGTATATTAACACAAGCTTCAACAGCTCAAAAAAATACAGATAAACAAAATGCTATCGAAAAAATAAATGTAGCACTACAAGCAATAAAAACACAAGTTGTTGCAGAAAAAACAGCAAATACAGCTTATCAACCAACTGCTAATCTAACTGCTTTAACAGCAGCAGATGTTACAGGTATTAGCACTACAGATACTGGATATACAGTAACTCCAACTGGTTCGACAATTACAATAACATATACAAATACTTCAACTGGAACTAATGTATCTGGAAGTATTGATTTATCAGGAGCAAATGGTGGAGAAATAACAAAAGCTCAATAATATTCTAGGAGGAAAAAATAATGAATAATAAAGGTATAACACTTATCGCATTAGTAATTACAATTATAGTATTATTAATATTAGCAGGTGTATCAATAGCTATGTTAACAGGAAACAATGGTATATTAACACAAGCTTCAACAGCACAAAAAAACACAGATAGAGAAAATGCTATCGAAAAAATAAATGTAGCATTACAATCAATAAAAACTGAAGTTTCTTCTAACTTAGCTTCAGATACAACTTATAATGCTGTTACTGCAGCTAAAACAGTTAATACTGGTTTATTAGCTTCATCAGTTACAGGAATTACAAGTGGACAAGAAGGATATGTTGTAACACCAACAACAGATTCAAGCAAAATAGTAAAAATAACTTATACAAATACTTCAACTGGTGTTACAGTAGAAGGAAGCATTGATTTATCAGATGTTGTTGGAACAACAGGTGGAGAAATAACAGGAGCAGCAGTTAAATAATTTATAAAAATAACAAATAACAAGCCATACGCACACTAAGTGTGTATGGCTTAACTTATAACAAGGAGAAAATGCAAAATGGAAATATTTTTTTATCTAATAATATTTATAATAGGAACTCTATTTGGAAGTTTTTATACACTAGCAGTATATAGAATCCCAAAAAGACAAGACATAGTTCATACACACTCATACTGTCCTAATTGTAACCACAAATTAGGTTTATTAGACTTGTTCCCAATATTTAGTTATATATTATTAGGTGGAAAATGCAGATATTGTAAACAAAAAATCAGACCAAGATATTTAATATTAGAAATATTATCAGGAGCATTATTTGTAATAATGGCATATGCATTAAAGTTAAGTATATTTAACTTAAACAAAATAGCAATAATGGAATTTTGTTTTATAGTATTATATTTAACATTTGTTATATTAATATCAGGAATAGACAAAGAAAACAGAAATATGGACAAAGCAGTAAATATCTATGGAATTACAATATCTATAATATATATGGTATATCTATGCATAGTAGAAAAAGCTAATATATATAGATATGGTATATATTTAATACTATATATAGCAATATTAATTTTTGACACAATAACATTAAAGAAAAAAGCAAAAAGTACATATACAAGTGGAATACTATTATCAGTAATAACAATGATAATATTCACAAGTGAGTATATAACAGGGCTATCAATAGTTGTTGCATTACTTGCAATAACCATTTATGTTCTAATTCATAAAATTAAAAATATTACAAACAAAAATAAAAAAACTGACAAACAAATTACAGACAATATAAGCTTTGGATTTTATATAGGTTTTTCAAATGTTTTATTATTTATAATGGCATTGCTATACAATAATTACATTTTATAAAGGAGAATTGCATGAAAATATTAAAAAGTGAAAATGGTTATACAGGTGTGGATGCAACAATAGCAATAATTGTTATATTTATATTTGTATCAATAATTGCAAACTTAATATATGCATCAAATAGTAAAGCAAAAGAAATTGAGTATAAATCTATAGCAACAGAAATAGCAGTAGATGAAATAGAAGCCGTAAAAGCAAATGGATTTAAAGCATATGATGGGCTAAACTCAAGTAGTACACAAGATAAAAGTGGAAATCAATTAGTAAATCAAGAAACAGGAAAAGAAGGATTCTATAAAACAACAACAATAACAGACTATACTGAAATTCCTGGAAATGAAACTAAAGTATTCAATATAGCAAAAAGAGTAACAGTAAAAATAGAATATATGTTTAAAGGAAAAAAGCAATCAGTTGCACTTTCAACGATAATTTCAAAGGAGAACTAAAATGAAAAATGAAAAAGGTGTTACACTAATTTCATTAACAGTTTATATAATTGTAATGGCTTTAGTTGTAGGAGTATTAGCGATAATAACAACATTTTTTTACAAAAACACAATTGATATAAAAGACATAGATCCAATAACAGAATATATAACATTTAATACATTTATAACAGACGAAATAAACCATTCAGACATAAATGTTGTTGAATGCAAAGATAACTATATAGTGTTTAGCAATGGAGTTCAATATACATTTATACCAGCAAACAAAGGAATATACAGAAATAAAGTAAAGATATGTAGAGGAATAGAAAATTGCTCTTTTGAAACAGGAAGAGAAGGCGAAAATGATGTAATAAGAGTGGTATTTAAAGCACAAGGACAAAGCAAAAAAAATATAACATATACATTTAAAAAATAGTAAATATATGTAATTTTAAAATAGCTAACAAAAATCAACAAAAATATTGTATAATTGTATGTAATACAAAAGAAAGGAAGAAAACCTTATGGAAATGAGAAGAAAACAACCAATAGGTGTTGAATTAGTTAAAAAAGGGATAGTAACAGAGGGCGATATAGAAACAGCATTACAATATCAAAGAGACCATCAAGAAAAAAAACTTGGAGATATTTTATATACTTTAGAAGCATGTGAGCCAAATAAATTAATAAATGCAATAGGAGAAATAGTAGGAACAAAAGGAATTATATTAAATGCTAGAACATTAAAAGTAAAACTAACAGATTACATATCACTTGATGTAGCCAAACAAAATAAAGCAATTCCATTTGAAGTATCATCTGGAAAAATAAAAGTATGCTTTGCAAGTACTGCAACAAAAAATGAAATGGATATAGTAAGACTATTACTTTTAAATAAAGGGCTAGTAATGGAATGCTATATAACATTTGATAGTGATATAGATAGAATTTTAAAATCATTAGAAGGAACAGCAACATCAAATTTGAATACAGCTGGAAGAAGTGAAACAGTAACAGGACTAGTGGATAGTATAATAAAAACAGGAATGGAAAGACGCGCAAGTGATATTCACATTGAACCAATGCAAGACAAAGTTAGAGTAAGATATAGAATTGATGGAGAATTATTTACAGCAGCAACTATAGATAAAGACAAACAAAGTCAGATAATTGGTAGGTTAAAAGCAATTTCAAATATGCATCAAGAAAAACAAGAATCACAAGATGGTAGAATTTTGTTGTATGAAGATTATAATATCCGTGTATCTTCACAACCAAATGTATATGGAGAAAAATTTGTTTTAAGATTACTAAAAAAAGATGCTAATATTAGAAATATATTCGAATTAGGATATCCAGGAACAGAAGATGAATTTAGAAAAAGTGTCCATAAGAAAAACAGTATAACAATAATGGCAGCTCCTACAGGTGAAGGTAAAACAACAAGTTTATACAGTATTATTGATTATTTAAATAGACCAGAAATAAACATAACAACAATTGAGGATCCGGTAGAAATTCGTATACCTGGATTAAACCAAATAGAAATAGATAATAAATCATCATTTTCTGGTTCATTAAGAACAGTGCTAAGACAAGATCCAGATATTATTCTAGTAGGAGAAATAAGAGATAGAGAAACTGGAGAAATAGCTATACAAGCTGGACAAACAGGACATTATGTATTGTCAACAATCCATACAATAGACAGCATAGAGGTAATAACAAGATTAAGAAAAATGGGCTTATCAGACTATGATATAGCAAGTACATTAGCAACAGCTATATCACAAAGATTGGTAAGAAGATTATGCCCAGAATGTAAAAAAGAAAGACCATATACAGAAGAAGAAAAAAGAATAATGAATTCAATTGGTGAAAAATATGGAACTAAGTTTGACCTAAATGGTGTAACATATGATGCAATTGGTTGTAAACACTGCAACAATACAGGATATTACAGTAGAATTGGTGTTTTTGAAATATTAAATGTAACAGATGAAATAAAACAACTAATAATGGAGGGTAAATCAAGTATAGAAATAAGAAAAGAAGCATTAAAAAATGGATATAGACCTTTAGTTGTAGATGGTATAAACAAAGTAATACAAGGGTATACAAGTTTAACAGAATTAAATAACAAATTGCTATTTTTCTAGAATACGAAGGAGGAAAAGAAAATGAATTTAGATAGAATATTAGACGAAGCCATAAGATTAGATGCTTCAGATGTTCACTTAATATGTGATAACAAGCCAATGCTAAGAATAGCAAGACAACTAATTCCTGTAGAAGGAAGTGAAGTTTTAACTCCAGATGACATGAGTGAAATATATGATTATTTAGTAAAAGGGAATGTTGATAAAGATGAAGTTTTTAATACAACAAGAAAATTAGATACATCATATGAATATAGAGATATTCGTTTAAGAGTAAATATATCATTATCAGATGATATACCACTATGTACACTAAGACTTATAAAAAATACATTACCACCATATGAGTCTCTAGGGGTACCAGATATAGTAAGAAGAATGACATACCAACCACAAGGCTTAATATTAGTTACAGGAAAAACAAACTCTGGTAAAAGTACAACACTAAATGCCTTAATAAATCATATAAACGAAAATCAAAATAAAAAAATATTAACACTAGAAAACCCAGTAGAATATAAACATCATTCTAAAAAATCCTTAATAGTACAAAAAGAAGTAGGAAGAGGAAGAGACAGCTTAACATTTAGTGATGGTGTTAAAAACTCACTAAGAGAAGACTGCGATATCTTAGTAATAGGAGAAATTCGTGATAAAGTAACAATGGAAGCTGCAATAGAAATGGCAGAATCTGGGCATTTAGTAATAGGAACACTTCATACAAAATCATGTGCAGAAACAATAGACAGAATGATAAACTTCTATGAAGTAAGAGATCAAGAACAAATAAAATACTTGTTGTCAGCATTATTAAAACTAGTTGTATCACAAAGATTATTACCAGGAAGAGATGGAAAACTTGTATTAGTTCCAGAAGTAATGGTTGTAGATAATATAGTTGCTGGTATAATAAGAAAAGAAAAATTAAGTGTATCTGAAATTGAAGATGCAATTCAAAGTAATCTAGAAAAAGGAAGTATAGGACTAATAAATTCTTTAGCAAAATTATTTGTAGAAGACAAAATAACATTAGACCAAGCAAAAGCACAAATAGAAGAAAAAAATATAGAAGTATTAAACAGAACAATTATGCAATTAAAAATTGGCAGACAATAAGAGAAAGGGGGAAAATTAAATGCCTACCTACATGTATAGGGCAATGACAAAAACGGGTGTAGTAGTAAGAAATAAAGTAGAATCAAACAGTAAGCAACAATTAATAAAAACACTAAAAAATAATAACCTATTACCAATTTCAATAGAACAAATAGCTTATCGTTCAAAAAATGTAGTAAAAAAGAAAAAGAAAAATGTAACAGATATTCAAGAAATAATGAAAAATGTAAATACAACACAAATTGGTAAAAACAAAGAAAGAACATTATCGACAAAAGAAAAGATAAATTTATATTTTGCAAAAACTGAAAAAATAACCCCAAGAGATATAGTTGTATTTACCCAAAACTTTTACTTATTAAAAAAGGCAAACTTCAATAATATTCATGCATTAAATACAATAATTGACAGTACGGAAAATGTATCATTTAAAGGTATATTAGAGGATATTTTAGCAGGTGTAGAAGCCGGAGAAAATATGTATACAACAATGGAATATTATTCAAATGTATTTCCATATATATATATAAATATGATAAAAGTAGGAGAATTATCTGGGTCACTTACAAACTCATTAGAACAAGCTGTAAAATATTTGGATGATAGCACAGCACTAACTAAAAAAATAAAATCAATATTAATACCAAATATTGTTCAATTTGTATTATTACTAGTAATGTTAATAGTTGGAACAGTGGTTGCTATACCAGCAATACAAGGAATATTTGATGAATTAGGAACAGATGAAACATTGCCAGCTGTAACCTTATGGTTTGCAGATTTTATAAATAAAGTAATTAAATATTGGTATCTGCCAACCATGATTATAGCAGCAATTGTTGCAGGAATATTATTTTATATAAATACACCAAAAGGAAAATACAATTTTCATTACTTTAAATATAAAATGCCAATATTTGGAGAACTTATATATGCATTAGATTTTTCAAGATTAATGAAAGCTATGCTTTTAAACTTAAAAAATGGAATGAGAATACAGGAAGCATTAGAAGTAAGTAAAAATGTAGTTCAAAACTATGTAATGCTTTCAATAATAGAAACATCAATAAACAATATTTTAATAGGTTCGTCATGGATAGAGCCATTTGAAAAATCTGGGCTTTCTAAATCAATGACAACAGAAATGTTAAAAATCGGTATGCAAACTGACTTAACAGAAATGATGGAAAAATTAGTTGAATATATGGAAATAGATATAGATAACATAATGGGAAAAATTATGAAAGCGTTACCACAAGTTGTATATGCAATAGTTGGTGCAGTATTAATTTTCTTCGTGTTAGTTGTATTAGTACCATGTATCCAAGTTTATATGGGAAATTTCTTATTCTCAGCATATGGTGTATAAACTTAAACAAAATAAATAGTAATATAAAGAATATGTATGCAACTAAATAAATAGTTGCATACATATTTTTGAAAGAAGGAATTATGAAAATAGGTATAGATTTAGGTGGAAGTCACATTGCAATTGGAGTAGTAGATGGTGACGGAAAAATAGTAAAAAAAGTAGAAACAAAAATTAGTGGACTTCCAATAGAAGAGAAAAAAGATGTAATAGAAAAATATATAATAGAAAATTGTGAAAAACTAAGACAAGAATATGAGATTACCAGCATAGGAATTGCAGTGCCAGGAACTGTAGATAGTAAAAAGATAATAAGGGCAGCAAATATAGGAATAGAAGATTACGAAATTTCACAAATAATAAAAGAAAAATTGAAATTACCAATATTGCTTGCAAATGATGCTAAATGTGCAGCTCTTGCAGAAAATATATATGGATGCTTAAAAGAAACAAATAGAGCACTATTCTTAACATTGGGAACAGGAATAGGTGCAGCTGTTATAATAAACAACAAACTGTTAGATACAGGCGCTTTACCACGGAGTGGAAGTTGGCCATATGGTAATAGAAAAAAATGGTTTGCCATGTAATTGCGGAAAAAGAGGGTGTTTTGAAAAGTATGGTTCAATGAAAGCATTTAAAGAAAATTTAAGAAAAGAATTAAACTTTCCTGAATATCAAACTGGAAAAATGCTTGCTGAATTACTAAAAAATAGAAATTTGTCAGATGAATTGAATTTGAAAATGGATAAAGTAGTTGACGAATATATTGAAAACTTAAGTATAGGATTGGCAAATTTGATAAATATTTTTGAACCAGAATTGATAGGAATAGGTGGAAGTTTTGTTTTCTTTGAAGATATATTGCTAGAAAAATTGAAAAACAAATTGTTAGAGCCAAATGTTTTGTTTAATAAAAGAGAAAATATAAACATAAAAGTTGCAGAACTTGCAAATGATGCAGGAATTATTGGTGCGACATTAATATAAAATATTTCAAAAATGCTTGCAAATGCCAAAAAAATTTGGTATAATAGCATATGTATTAATCACACAAAGAGAGTTTTTAAGGAAGTGCCTGTAAAAACAGGTCCAAAAAAATGGAGAACTTTGTGGAAGAAAAACAAAAAGGGAGGAATTTAAAATGGCAGTAGTTGCAATGAAACAATTACTTGAAGCAGGTGTTCACTTTGGACATCAAACAAGAAGATGGGATCCTAAAATGGCTGAATACATATTCCAAGCTAGAAACGGAATCCATATAATCGATTTACAAAAAACATCAAAAAAATTAGACGAAGCATATAGCTTTGTTAAAGAACAAGCAGAAGAAGGAAAAACAGTTCTATTTGTAGGAACAAAAAAACAAGCACAAGAATGCATGAAAGAAGCAGCATTAAAATGTGGAATGTTCTATGTTGACCAAAGATGGTTAGGTGGAATGTTAACAAACTTTGGAACAATTCAAAAAAGAATCCAAAGATTAAAAGACTTAGAAACAATGGCAGAAGATGGAACATTTGAAGTATTACCTAAAAAAGAAGTAATATTACTTAAAAAAGAAATGGAAAAACTAGAAAGAAACTTAGGTGGAATCAAAGACATGAACGAATTACCAGGAGTTATATTCTTAGTAGATCCTAAAAAAGAAAGAATAGCAATATTAGAAGCTAAAAAATTAGGAATTCCAGTTGTAGGACTAGTAGATACAAACTGCAATCCAGAAGAATTAGATTACCCAATTCCAGGAAATGATGATGCTATAAGAGCTGTTAAATTAATAGCTGATGTTATAGCAAATGCAGTTATCGAAGGAAAACAAGGTGAAAGTTTCGAAGCTGAAGAACAAACAGCAGAAGCTGAAGAAGAAAGCATCGAAGAAGTTGTAGCAAACGAAGAATAATAAACAAACATAAAGAAGAGTGGAGCTTTTCTGCTCTATTCTTCATTTTTTTATATCAAACAATCTTGAATTAACAAATTGTTTGAGTAAAAAAATATTAATGAAAGTTTCAAAATAAAAAAATTAAATTATTAAAAATTAAAAACTAATTTTCAAATTAGAAAATATAAATAAAGGGAGGAAACAAAAATGGTAACAGCTAGTCAAGTAAAAGACTTAAGAGAAAAAACAGGTGCAGGAATGATGGACTGCAAAAAAGTTTTAACAGAAACAGATGGAGACATGGAAAAAGCAATTGAATTATTACGTGAAAGAGGAATTGCAAAAGCAGCTAAAAAATCAGGAAGAGTTGCTGCAGAAGGATTAGTAGAAGCATATGTTTCAGAAGATGGAAAAACAGGAGCAATAGTAGAAGTAAACTCAGAAACAGACTTTGTTGCAAAAAATGAAGAATTTAAAAACTTCGTAATGAACGTAGCAAAACAAGTAGTTGAAAAAAATCCAAAAGATGTAGAAGAACTATTAGCACAAGACTCAATTGAAGTACCAGGAAAAACAGTAAACGAAGTATTAATAGACAAAATAGCAACAATTGGTGAAAACATGAACATTAGAAGATTCGAAAGATTTGAATCAGAAGGATTAGTAGAAAAATATATCCACGGAGATGGAAAAATAGCAGTTTTAGTTAACATGAAAAAAGGAAATAAAGAAGTTGCAAAAGATATTTGTATGCAAATTGCAGCTGCAAGACCTGAATACTTAAACGAAGCAGCAGTGCCAGCTGAAAGAGTTGAAAAAGAAAAAGAAATATTAAAAGCTCAAACAATGAATGAAGGAAAACCAGAAGCAATCGCTGAAAAAATAGTATTAGGAAGAATTGGAAAATTCTATAGCGAAATATGCTTAGTAGACCAAGCATTTGTTAAAGATCCAAACAAAAAAGTATCTCAATTATTAGCTGAAACAGATAGTGAAGTAGTAGCTTTTGCTAGATTTGAAAAAGGTGAAGGAATTGAGAAAAAAGAAGAAAACTTCGCAGAAGAAGTAATGAATCAATTAAAATAATTAAAAATATAAAAAACCTTGAATTTAAATCAAATTCAAGGTTTTTTATGCAGTTTTATTATCATCATCATCTAATGGAGTAAAAAGAACTCTTATATCTACATCTAAAGCAAGGGCTATTTTATATAATGTAGCTAAAGAAAAAGTATTTCTACATGCACTTTTAGACTCTATTTTTCTAATAAACTCATAACTATAAAAAGTTTTACTAGCTAATTGTAATTGAGTTAAACCTTTTAATTTTCTTTGTTTTTTTATATTTTGACCAACTAAATAATATATATCTTTTTCCATTATAATCTCCATTTTTATTTTATGATATCAAAAAAGTAAAAACAAAATGTTGCAACATACCACCGGTTATGATATAATTTTTTTGAAAGTAGAAAAACTAATGAAAAGTGAGATGAAGAGAATATTATGAAAAATGAACTGAAATATATACAAATAAAAAGTACAACTAAATCAAATGGAATTACATTAATTGCATTAGTAATAACTATAGTTGTACTTTTAATTTTAGCAGGTGTTTCAATTGCAATGTTAACGGGAAATAATGGGATAATAACACAAGCAAATGAAGCAAAAATACAGACAGTTTTAGCAGGAGTAAGGGAAACAATACAATTAGAAAAACAAAGTGCATATATGAATAACAATGAATTAACTCCGGAAATATTACTAGTAGATAGAAAGGTCAGAAGAATAATACATCAAGGAGAAGATGAAAAATATCATATGTATTACGTTTTGAAACAAGGAGCATACGAAAGTATGCAAGAATATGGAAAAGGAAATCTTACAGATTTAAGAGATGTATTTTTAATAGATGATAATTTAAATATAAAATATATAGATAATAATGGAAAAGAATATGGAGACAACATAGAAGATAAGATTTTAGAAGATGAAACACAAATAAGATTTTCAAGTAAGGCATTTAGCGAATATGTATCTAAAATATCAGGAGTAACTGAAGAAAATATGAAATTTAAATGGATGAAGAATCAAACTAGTTTAATAATTAATGACAAATCAGTAGATTCTTTACAAGATTTAGTATTTTTTCCAAATTTAACTTGGTTACAAATAGGAGAATATGGAAGTAATATACCACAAATAACATCAATGGATGGAATTGAAAATTGCCAAAAATTGAATGAATTAAATATAATATATGGACCAAAAAAAGATTATTCTGCATTAAGTAAATTAATTAACCTAAAAAGGTTTGGGGTGTTTGGTAGCGCAGGAGGACAAGAAGATTTTGAAAATATAGTAGCAGCATTAGAAAATTGTGATTATCTTGAAGTGGCAAATTTTAGAAATATGAAAATAAATAATATGAAATCAATTTCAAAGCTAAAGAATTTAAAAGAACTTGATTTGTCTATAAATGAGATAGAAAAAATAGAAGGAATAGAAAAATTTTCAGGAATAACAACCTTAAATTTGAATTTTAACAAACTAACAGATGTTAGAAAATTAACAAGTTTAATAAATTTGCAAAGTTTACATCTAGCATCAAATAATATAGTAGATATAACTCCGTTAAAAGCAAATACTAAATTAATGTATTTAAATTTAAAGAAAAATACAAAATTGAATGCAGATAGAAGTACGTATACATCAGAAGGAATAGTGGCATTAAACAAAATTGGAGAAATTTTGGATAGAGATGGAATAATAAATTTAGATAACGACAAATTGGGATTATTTACAAATTATAAAGTATTAGACTTAAGTAATGCGGGATTAGAGACACTTTCAAGCTTAGAAAATATTACAGGATTGGAAAGATTAAATATAAGTAAAAATAAAATAACATTAAAAGATGAAAAATCAAAACAAATACTAAATAAAATGCAAAACTTGAAAGAACTAAACATAGGAGACAATGGAATATTAGATGCAACAGTGATAAATAGTTTGAAAAATTTAAAGATACTTAACATTTATAAAAACAGTATTGACTTAAAACAAATTGAAGATGTTATATCAAATCTAAATAGCTTTATTGTCTCAGAGGACACTTTAATGACGCTAACCAATTGTGATGCAAATAAAATAACATCATTGCATATAGACAAATCTGAAGTGACACAAATACCAGATTTATCAAAATTCACTAAACTAGAAAAATTAGTAATAATGAATAATGCAATTAAGAACATAGATGGTATTTCTAAACTTTCATCACTAAAAACATTAAATCTAACTCAAGTGGATTTACATGGAAAATTATTTGATTTTTCTAAATTGACAAGAATTCAAACATTAGATTTGAATTCAGACTATATTTGGTCAGAAGACTTAGAAAAACTTAAGTCATTAAAAAATATAGATAATTTGACATTAAACTTAAGAAATAATTCAATAATAGATGCAACATCATTACTAGAACTGAAAACAAGTACAAAAATTGATTTAACAGGAAATATAAATTTGACTCAAGATTCCAAAAACAAATTAAAAGAAAGATTTGGAAACAATGTAATGTTCTAAAAATAAAAAACACCTTAGTTTTACAAAAAAATAAGGTGCTTTTTGTGCAGTGAAATCCTAAAGTATTAAACTTTAAGAAGTTAAATTCAAAAATATTATAGCAATAAATATTGAATAAATCAATAAAAAATAAATAAAAAAGTTTTATAGTAAAAAAAGAATATAGAATGCATTATATGTAAATATCAAATACTAAATATTTTGAAAATACCTAAGAGAGGGCTATTCCTAAAAACATCAAATAATCTTAAAGTTTAATACTTTAAGATTATTTTGTACATAATATAAGCAAATAAATTGTTATTAAATTTAAAAAATAAAATATAGAAAATGAGAGAAGGAGTTAAAAAATGAAAAATACAAAAGAACTAAAGCAAGGGCAAGCAGGCATTACATTAATAGCATTAGTGATTACAATAATAGTGTTATTAATTTTAGCAGGTGTTTCAATGGCAATGCTAATAGGGAATAATGGAATATTAACTCAAGCACAAAATGCGAAAGAAAGAACAGAAGAAGCAGGTATAATAGAGAAAGTTAAATTAGCTCAAATGGAAGCTAGTATGCATTTAGATAGCTATGAATATACAGACAAAGAAGGAAATACAGTAAAAATACCATCAGGATTTGCAGTTTCAAATATAGAAGGCGAAAATTTAGTAAGCAAAGGGTTAGTTATAATTGGAGAAAATGGAAATGAGTATGTTTGGATTCCTTGTACAGAAGGGACATATAAAAGAGAAACAGAAAATTGGAAAGTGAAAGAGAATAATGGAATTAGGGCTATAAAAGATGAATTGACATTAACAGGAATAACACCAACAAAAGAGGAAATAGATAATGGTATAACAGAAGTAATACTTAATGAAATAGTACAACAAGTAAAAAATGAAATTGAAAGCATAAAAAATAATGGTGGATATTATATTGGAAGATATGAAGTAGGAAAAGAAAGCAATAAAGCAGTAGTAAAAGCAAATCAAACACCATATACACTTTTAATATGGAGTGATGCATATAAAGAAGCAAAAGCAATTGATGTAGGTAATAATGCAAAATCATATTTATGTTCAAGCTATGCTTGGGATACAGCAATAAATTTTATACAAACACATAGTATAGCAACAAATTATGCTACATCAATACTAAATTTTAATGGTAATTGGTATGATTGCGAAGTAAAAGATAAAAAAGGAAATATAATAAAAAAAGCATCTAACGGAGCTAAATTAAATACTGGATTAACAACAAGTTATGCAAATATATATGATATGGGTGGGAATGTAATGGAATTTACGACAGAATTGAAACCAGGCACTGATAATACTATAATATTGCGTGGAGGACATGGAATGGATAATGTTACACCAGCAGGGGCTCGTGTTGATGCTCCTTGCTATTTTTCTTATTCTGGTTTTGGATTTCGCTCTACATTATTTTTAAAATGATTTTTTATTGTAGGTTTGCAACAAGGAATAACAATATATAATGTACATTATTATTGATATATTTTTATTATATCATAAAAGGTATTTTCATTTTACACAAAATTTTTTACACATTCTATAATAGGAATTTATAAGAAACTTTAAGTTTCATAACTCAAAGTGAAACAAAAAATAAAACATTCAAAATTGTAAAGGTAATTATTTTAACAACTTTGGATGTTTTTGCTATATATAAGTATAAAAAGTATATATTATTTTTTATTATTGATTAATGATTTATTTTAAATTAATACAAAAAAATCCTTGAAAATTTTATTAAAACCATTATTCAGCAATGTTTGTAAAAATCTGTAAAAAATTCCTGCAAAATTCCTTGAAAAAATTTGAAAAAACAGTTGAAAAATAATTAAAATTATGTTAATATTTAAAAGTGTTATTTAGACACTTTATTTTTTCGAATGGCAATTCAGCCAAATTTCCAAAAAAGATTATAAAACAGAAGAAAAGCAATTTTTAAGAATTACATGAAGGAAAGGTGATGAGAATAGAAAACATTTTAGATGTAAAAATAGATTATGTTTTTAAAAAACTATTTCGGAAGAGAAGAAACAAAGTCTG